>NZ_JBLVTK010000001.1:0-38415 GCF_048285865.1 Christiangramia marina
CAAAGCGGGTGCAAATATAAAACTAGTTTTGCTCTCCAGCCAAATAAAATTTAAAGAATTTTAATTTTTATTTTTAAGCCTTAGACCAACAATAGCCTACCCTTTACTAAACTTTCAGTGAACTCCCGCCTTGCTCTCAAAGCGGCTGCAAATATACACTAACTTTTTCCTTTCTGCCAAACTAAAATTTGAAAATTTTAATTTAATTATTTAAAGCCAGATCCTTTCACATCACCCACCATTACTACTCTCAACGAACATACGCCTTGCTGCCAAAGCGGCTGCAAATATACACCCCATTTTTAATTACACAATAGCTTTCTGAAGAAAAATATAAAATAAATACAAGATTATTTATAAGTGGCTGAACTTCAGAATTATCTAATTCTAAAAAATTTCATAATACATTTCCGAAGAGATAATCAACACCTATATATAGTATATAGGTAAGTATGTATTGTGCAACCAAACTCAACACCTTATCTTTGTAACTTCGTAAAATATGTATATAATGATCAAGATCACTCTGCCAGACGGAAGTATTAAAGAGTTTGAAAAAGGCACTACTCCAATGGATGTAGCCAGAAGTATAAGCGAAGGACTTGCAAGGAATGTTATTTCTGCAAAGTTCAATAATGAAACTGTAGAAACCACAACACCTTTAAATACCGATGGCGATCTTGTTCTTTTCACCTGGTCTAATGATGAAGGTAAAAAAGCATTCTGGCATTCATCTTCTCACGTAATGGCTCAGGCTATTCAGGATCTGTACCCGGGAGCTAAGCTTACTATAGGACCAGCTATTGATAGAGGCTTCTATTACGATGTAGACTTCGGAGAGAAAAAAATCTCAGAGAATGATTTTAAGAAGATCGAAGATCGTATGCTGGAAATTTCCCGCGGTAAGCATGATTTTGCACTGCGTTCAGTTTCTAAAGCTGACGCGCTGGAATTTTACAAGAAGGAGAACAATGCTTTTAAGGTAGAGCTTATCGAAAATCTCACTGATGGTGAAATCACCTTCTGTGATCATGATACTTTCACAGACCTTTGCCGCGGTGGTCATATTCCTAATACAGGAATCATCAAAGCAGTAAAATTGATGAGTGTTGCCGGTGCATACTGGAGAGGTGATGAAACCAATCCTCAACTAACCAGAGTATATGGTATATCATTTCCGAAGCAAAAAGAATTAAAAGAATATCTGGCTCTGCTGGAAGAAGCCAAGAAAAGAGATCATAGAAAATTGGGGAAAGAATTGGAGCTATTCACTTTTTCCCAAAAAGTTGGACAGGGATTACCATTATGGCTTCCCAAAGGTGCAGCTCTTAGAGAGAGACTCGAGAATTTCCTAAAGAAGGCTCAGAAGAAAGCAGGCTATGAAATGGTCGTAAGTCCGCACATTGGTCATAAGGAACTTTACGTGACTTCTGGTCATTATGCTAAATACGGGGAAGATAGCTTTCAGCCAATAACGACTCCTAATGAAGGAGAGGAATTTCTACTGAAGCCCATGAACTGCCCGCATCATTGTGAAATGTATAATGCAAGTTCCTGGAGTTATCGTGACCTTCCGAAGAGATTTGCAGAGTTTGGAACTGTATATAGGTATGAGCAAAGTGGAGAATTGCATGGTTTAACCAGAGTTAGAGGTTTTACTCAGGATGACGCGCATATATTTTGTATGCCGGAGCAGCTGGATGAAGAATTTAAAAAAGTAATTGACCTTACCTTATATGTATTCTCATCTTTAGGCTTTGACGACTTTACAGCGCAGGTGTCCCTAAGGGATCCTGAGAAGAAGGATAAATATATAGGATCTGATGATGTATGGGAAAAAGCCGAGTCGGCGATTTTAAGTGCTGCGGAAGAAAAAGGTCTTAATTATGTGATTGAAAAAGGAGAAGCGGCTTTCTACGGACCAAAACTTGACTTTATGGTTAAGGATGCTTTGGGAAGAAGCTGGCAACTTGGAACCATCCAGGTAGACTACAATCTGCCAGAGCGCTTTGACCTGACATACAAAGGAAGTGACAATGAGTCACATCGACCAGTCATGATCCACCGTGCTCCTTTTGGAAGTATGGAGAGATTTATTGCTATTCTTCTGGAACATACAGGTGGTAATTTCCCACTGTGGCTAATGCCAGAACAGGCTATTATTCTCTCGCTCAGCGAGAAATATGAAAATTACTCACAAAAAGTTTTAAATTTACTTGAAAATCACGAAATTCGCGCCCTTGTAGACAATAGAAACGAAACTATCGGGAAGAAGATTCGGGAAGCCGAAGTAAACAAATTCCCGTATATGTTGATTGTCGGCGAGCAGGAAGCTAAAGATGGTACGATTTCTGTTCGTAAGCATAGTGAAGGAGATTTGGGAACGATGAAGATCGATGATTTCGCAGATTTGATTAATACAGAAATCAGTAGTACCTTAAAGCCTTTCAAAACATAAGTTTAATTAAAATTTTAAGCCATAGCTATACGTAGAAAAAAACCGAACAGGTTCGGTCGACAAAAAGAAGAGCAGCACCGAATCAACGAGAAGATCAGAGCAGACGAAGTACGCCTGGTTGGTGATAACGTAGAGATGGATGTATATCCTGTAAAGAAAGCTCTTGCAATTGCAGAGGAACAAGGTCTTGATCTAGTAGAGATCTCTCCGAACGCAAAACCACCAGTGGTAAAAGTAATGGACTATAAGAAGTTTCTTTATGAACAAAAGAAACGTGAAAAGGCCATGAAAGCTAAAGCCAGTAAGGTAGTCGTTAAAGAAATTCGATTTGGTCCCAATACAGATGATCATGATTACGAGTTTAAGAAACGTAATGCAGAGAAATTCTTGAAAGACGGTGCAAAGCTAAAGGCTTTTGTTTTTTTCAAAGGACGATCTATCGTGTTCAAGGATAAAGGAGAAATTCTTCTTCTTAGACTTGCGCAGGATCTTGAAGAACTTGGAAAGGTAGAACAGATGCCAAAACTTGAAGGAAAGAGAATGACAATGTTTCTCTCCCCCACCAAGAAATCGAAATAAGAGAATAAGAGAGTTAATTATAAAAAGAGGACAGTAATGCCTAAGATGAAAACGAAATCCAGTGCCAAGAAGCGTTTCAAGCTAACCGGTACAGGTAAGATTAAAAGAAAGCACGCGTTTAAGAGTCATATCTTAACAAAGAAGTCTAAGAAACGTAAGCTAGCCTTAACTCACAGTACTTTGGTACATGATGCAGATAAGCAAAATATCAAACTTCAATTACGGTTAAAGTAAATTGAAGCTCTTGAGGTTTAATTAATTATTTAACCATGGAGTTGGGCAACACTTGGACTGGGCATAGTGCTACAGTATAAGTTTAAGTTGAAAGTGTCGGTGAACGACCGCCTACTACAAAAAAATTTAAAATATGCCAAGATCAGTAAACTCAGTTGCCAAAAGGGCACGTAGAAAAAAAGTTTTAAAGCAAGCAAAAGGTTATTTTGGACGTCGTAAAAACGTTTGGACCGTTGCTAAAAATGCGGTTGACAAAGCTATGCTTTATGCATACAGAGACCGTAAAGCTAAGAAACGTAACTTCCGTTCTTTATGGATTATGCGTATTAACGCTGCAGCCAGACAGGAAGGATTATCTTATTCTCAATTTATGGGGAAAATCAAAACCAGTGAAATTGGATTGAACCGTAAGGTTCTTGCCGATTTGGCGATGAACCACCCAGAGGCTTTCAAAGCAATTGTAGAAAAAGTAAAATAAACAATTATACTCTCTTATAGAAAAATCCCGCAATTGCGGGATTTTTTGTTTTCTTCTAATCCGGAAATGATCTTAAATATCCTCTTCTCCATAGATCGTTAGCACAAGTTTTCTCGATCCTCCAGAGTTTCTATGCTCACACAAATATATGCCCTGCCAGGTTCCCATATTCAAACTACCATTAGTAATAGGAATTTGCAATGAAGGCCCGGTTAGTGAAGATTTGATATGTGCAGGCATATCGTCGCTACCCTCTGTAGTATGTCTATAATACTCCTGATTTTCCGGTACCATCTCATCAAAATGACTACGGAAATCTTCTCTTACAGTTGGATCTGCATTTTCATTAATGGTCAATCCAGCAGAGGTATGTTTGATAAAGATTTGCAAGAATCCGAATTTGAAGTCTTCTATTTCTGAACAATGATTTAAAATTTCATCTGTAATTAAGTGGAAACCACGTTTGCGTGGTTTTAAGCGCATTTCAGTCTGATAAATTTCCATTCAATTTTATTAAGTTTTCTGTTCCTTTTTCTTAGCTGCCGGAAATAGCACATTATTAAGTATAAGCCGGTATCCTGCCGAATTTGGATGCAACTGCAATTCTGTTTTAGGATCCCCTACCCTGTGTTGATAATCTTCAGGATCATGTCCCCCATAAAAGGTGAAAAATCCCTTGCCTTTTACCCCATGTATATACCGAGCTTCGCCATTCAGTTTAGATTCTCCCATTATTAAAACACCAGGTTTGATGGTTTCAGGATCGTAACTTGTTGTTTGTCCCATAAAACCTTTTACCAGGCGGGTATGATTTTGCGTAAGCATGGTTGGCACTACATCCCATTTCGCAGAATAATCCATCAAAGTAAAATAATCACTCTCCTTTTCGATCATCTGTCGTTTCGAAGTCATATCTATATTGGAAAATTCATACACCAACGGACTTCTCTCCAAAATAAAATCGGTGAACGCGAAGCTGAGATCATAATCCAATTTAGATTGATACGCCGGTTCACTTGGATCTCCATCAAACATTGCTTCTGCGATATCTACCCCATTTGCCGCCAAAGCGATATCAAAACTATCTGTGGCACTACACATGGCAAACATAAAACCTCCCCCTTTTACATATTCACTTATTCTTCTGGCCACCGCAAGTTTCTCTTCTGAAACTTTTGCATAACCGAGCTCTTTCGCCAGTCTTTCAGCTTCCTTCTTGTCTTCTATATACCAGGGAGTAGTTTTAAAACTGCGATAAAACTTCCCATATTGCCCGGTGAAATCTTCATGATGCAGGTGAAGCCAGTCGTATAAGAGCAGGCCATCTGCCAGAACTTCCCGGTCGTAGATGGTAGTATATGGTATTTCAGCATAACTAAGTGCCATAGTAACGGCATCATCCCAAGGTTTATTTCCCTGAGGACTATAAACTGCAATTTTAGGTGCCTTTTCCAGTGGAACTGATTCCATGTTCTGGGAAGGACTACTTATTTCCTGAAGGATACTTTCTGCTTCTTGATCACTGATGATCTCAAAAGACACACCACGAATCTGGCATTCTTTCCGAAGATCCGGATGATCTGAGACCAGAAAGGAACCTCCTCTGTAATTCAGCAGCCAGTTCACCTTGAAGTTTTTCTGAAGGGAAAAATAGACCAATCCGTATGCCTTCAAATGATCATTTTGTGTACTCGCATCCATCGGGATAAGTACTTTGGAGGCATTTGCGGTAAAACTGGTAACCAATAGATACAAAAAAAGCAAAGTAGTTTGAAGTACTTTGCTTTTTATAATATTCTTTAAATGTCCTGTATTGCTGATATTCTTCAGTTTAAGATCATTAAAATGGAACATCGCTATCATCATCCTCGCTATTCATTGAGCTACCAAATGCTTCATCTGCACTAGGATTTGGTAAATTGAAATTTCCGAAGTCATCCCCATCTCCACTATTCATACTTGAAGGAATTTCAGAAGGGAAACTAAAGTCTTCTAAATTATCGAATTTACCGAGTTCTCCAATAAACTTTAAGCGAATATTTTCCAGACCACCATTACGGTGTTTCGCTACAATGAACTCACCCTGACCCTGTGTAGGAGTTCTTTCTTCATCATCCCACTCTTCGATCTTGTAATATTCCGGACGATAAATAAATGATACAATATCTGCATCTTGCTCGATCGCTCCAGATTCCCTAAGGTCGGATAGTAATGGTCGTTTACTTCCACCACGCGTTTCAACCGCACGGGAAAGCTGAGAGAGGGCGATTACAGGTACATTAAGTTCTTTTGCTAGAGCCTTCAGGTTTCTGGAAATCATGGAAATCTCCTGTTCACGGTTCCCACCTTTCTGCCCGCCACCGGCAGTCATTAATTGCAAATAATCTATAACAATAAGTCTTATCCCATGCTGGGAGGCAAGACGTCTGGCTTTTGCACGTAGATCAAAAATAGAAAGTGAAGGAGTATCATCAATAAACAAAGGTGCTTTTTCAAGATCTTTCACCTTTACATTCAATTGCTCCCATTCGTGCTGCTCCAATTTACCGGTTCTAAGTTTTTCTGAAGAAAGTCCGGTTTCAGAAGAGATCAAACGGGTGATCAACTGTACTGAAGACATCTCCAATGAAAAGAATGCTACCGGAAAACCCTGGTCTACAGCAATATTTCGGGCCATAGATAAGGTAAGCGCTGTTTTACCCATACCTGGACGGGCAGCAACAATTATCAAATCTGAAGGTTGCCATCCTGAAGTAAGATCATCAAGTTTATCGAATCCTGAAGGAACTCCACTAAGTCCTTCTTTGTTGGAAATCTCCTGGATCTTCTTCTTTGCCTGGATCACCAGTGATTGTGCAGTTTCGGTTGATCGCTTAATGTTCCCCTGGGTTACTTCATACAGTTTGGATTCTGCTGAATCCAAAAGATCGAACACATCTGAACCTTCATCAAATGCTTCCTCAATTATTTCGTTGGAGATCTTAATTAAAGATCTCTGAATGTACTTCTGTAAAATTATACGTGCGTGAAATTCAATATGCGCACTACTGGACACCTTTTGAGTAAGCTGAATGAGATAATAGTCTCCTCCAACCTTATCAAACACCTTATCCTTCTTAAGTTGGTTAGAAACGGTTAATAAGTCAATCGCTTCAGACGCATCAAACAATTTTTTGATGGCATCATAGATCAATTTATGGGAATTCTTGTAAAAGGCATCCGGTACCAGAATATCAATGATCTCGTCAACTCCTTTTTTGTCGATCATCATTGCACCAAGCACAACCTCTTCTAAATCAACAGCTTGAGGTGGGACTTTACCTTTTTCAAGGCTTACCACATTTGTTTTTTTGTAGGTAATGTTCTGGGGGGAGCTTATTTTTTCCATAGATACGAAAGTAAATAAAATGTTAAGACAATCTTAAGTAGAAAGCCCTGAGGTACTCAACAGGTAATGAACAATTCACCTGTTGATAACTTCAATTTTGTGTTGATAAGATAAAAAAATCCGGAATTTGACTGCCGGATTTTCTAACGATGATGTATAAATAAAGCAGTTAGCCTTTAAACACTCCCATGTCTAAATATTTAGCCATTCTATTTTCTACCAGTTGGTCTGGTGATAAGTTTCTGAATTCAGAATATGCTTTGGTAATTGAAGATTTTACCGTATTGAAGATCTCTTCGCGATTGCTATGAGCACCTCCCAAAGGTTCTTTCACAATTTCATCAATAAGCTTCTGCTTTTTCATATCTGTAGCAGTCAGTTTTAAAGCGTCTGCTGCTATTTCCTTGTATTCCCAGCTTCTCCATAGAATGGAAGAACAGCTTTCAGGAGAGATCACAGAATACCAGGTGTTTTCCAGCATTAGTACTTTATCTCCAACACCTATTCCCAAAGCTCCACCACTGGCACCTTCACCAATAATCACTACGATGATTGGCACCTTTAATCTCGTCATCTCAAGAATATTTCTTGCGATCGCTTCACCCTGCCCCCGCTCTTCAGCTTCCAGACCAGGATATGCTCCAGGAGTATCAACGAAACATACTACAGGAACACCGAACTTTTCAGCAGACTTCATTAAACGAAGTGCTTTTCTATAACCTTCAGGATTGGCCATCCCGAAATTACGGTATTGTCTTGTTTTGGTATTATAACCTTTCTGCTGCCCAACAAACATAAAACTTTGATCATCGATCTTTCCAAGACCACCAATCATTGCCTTATCATCCTTCACATTACGATCACCGTGCAATTCAAGGAAGGTATCTCCACAAATAGCGTTTATATAATCTAAAGTATAAGGTCTATTAGGATGCCTGGAAAGTTGTACTCTCTGCCATGGTGAAAGATTCTTATAGATCTGTTTCTTGGTTTCAGCAAGTTTCTTCTCAATTTGCTTGCAGGTTGCCGTAACATCTACATCACTTTCCTGTCCAATATTACAGGCTTTTGCATATTGTTCCTCAAGCTCCTTGATAGGTTGTTCAAATTCTAAATACTCCATATTTCTTATGGTTATTAATTTAAATAGCTCACAAATATAACAACTTTGAAAGGATAGAAATGGCTGATAAAGTTTAAATTTTCAACAGATATGGATTAACGCTTCGCGCGAATAAGAAGCACGATAGCCAGTATCCCAAATACTATATTAGGAAACCATACAGCTATCAAAGGTGAGAAGGTAGACTGCTCTGCCATGGTTCCAAAAACCTTGTCAAAAAAGATAAAAATAAAGGCCAGGCATATTCCCACTGCAAGGTTCACTCCCATTCCTCCTCTTCTTTTAAATGAAGATACTGCAACGGCAATAATTGTTAGGATAAAAGCTGAAATAGGAATACTCCACCGCTTATAAGCCACTACTTCATACCTGCTAATATTCCCCGAACCTCTCCTTTTTTCCTTGGAGATGAACTCCTTTAGTTCGGTATAATTTAATGTTTCAGCAATATAAGATTCAGGAGTAAGTTCATCGAATTCAAATGGAAGGATCGTGTCAAGGGTTCTATAGTTAAAAATGCTATCTCCTCTGGCCCCAATAATTCGTTTATCCGCCATAGTAAGCCTGTACGTACTGTCCTCTGGATTGTAGCGTAGACTTGAAGCGCTTATCTTAAATTTCAACTCATTGCCCTCAAAGTGTTCCAGCGTAAAATTACGTGCAGAATTTGAACTTGGTGAAAAATGATTTGCGTAGATGAACTCATTGTCATTGATCTGCCGGTAAACATCGTTGGTTTCCCTGGTTTCCTGCCCGTGTTTTAAATACCTGTATTTGAATTCATTAAAACCTTTACTGGCCTGCGGAGCGAGATACATGGAAAGAATCAATGCACCAACACAAACAATAGTTGCACCTATTAAATAAGGCCTTAGAAATCTATAGAAAGAAACACCGCTACTTAAAAAAGCGACAATTTCAGTATTCATCGCTAGTTTAGAAGTGAACCAGATGACCGACAAGAATAGAAAAATAGGAAATAGGAGGTTTGCAAAATATATCGTAAAGTCCAGATAGTAATAGGCGACTTCAATAAATGGCACTTCATTATCCAGGATCTTGTCGATCTTTTCAGCAAGGTTTACAGTGATACCAATTGGAATGAACAACAACAGCATCATACTGAAGGTTCCCAGATATCTTTTAAGTATATACCAATCGAGAATTTTCAAATTCCGGAATTATAATCGTTTATCCATTTGTTTTACCATCTTATCTTTCCACTGTGTGAAATCTCCGGCTAATATATGCTTTCTGGCTTCTCTCGTCAACCACAGGTAGAAACTAAGATTATGAATACTTGCAATTTGCCTGCCAAGCATTTCGTTCACAGTAAATAGATGTCGAACATAGGCTTTAGAATACTCTGAATCTACAAAGCTAACACCCTCTGGATCTATTGGCGAAAAGTCATCTGCCCATTTCTTGTTCTTGATATTAATGGTTCCATGGGATGTAAATAACATGCCGTTACGTCCATTTCTAGTTGGCATCACGCAATCGAACATATCTACTCCTAAAGCAATATTTTCAAGAATATTAATTGGTGTTCCCACTCCCATTAGATAACGAGGCTTGTCTTCCGGTAGTATTGCAGTAACCACTTCAGTCATTGCATACATTTCATCTGCCGGTTCTCCTACAGATAATCCTCCTATAGCATTTCCTTCAGCTCCGGCATTTGCGATATATTCCGCAGATTGCTTCCGAAGATCCTTATAAGTGCTTCCCTGTACGATCGGGAAAAGCGTTTGTTTATAATCATAAATTTCAGGCGTTTTCTCAAGGTGATTAATACACCTGTCCAGCCAGCGATGCGTCATATGCATAGATCTCTTTGCATAATTGTAATCACATGGATATGGAGTACATTCATCAAAAGCCATTATAATATCGGCTCCAATGGTACGCTGAATTTCCATTACATTTTCAGGAGTGAACGTATGATATGATCCATCGATATGAGATTTGAACTTCACACCTTCTTCCTTGATCTTTCTCCTTGCTGAAAGTGAATAAACCTGGTAACCACCACTATCTGTAAGGATATTTCGATCCCAATTCATGAATTTATGAAGTCCACCGGCTTTCCTGAGAATTTCAGTTTGTGGTCTAAGGTATAAATGATAGGTATTTCCCAGTATAATATCTGGATTGATGTCTTCCTTTAGTTCACGTTGATGTACGCCTTTAACGGTAGCTACCGTTCCAACCGGCATAAAAATAGGTGTTTCAATCTTGCCATGATCTGTGGTAATACTTCCGGCACGTGCTTTACTACCGGCATCGGTAGATAAAAGTTCAAATTTCATCTGGTATTTAATATATGTTCTTTAACGGTTGGATGCAATTCGCCAAAAAAACTCGAATTGAAGTAAAAGTTTTGAATTGGCTCATTTCATAGTTCCGTTTAATCGCTGCAAAGATACTCATTCAAAACTCAAATGGAAGCCAGAGTTCACAGAGCCTGTTAGTATTTTGCTGAAAAAGTTAATAACTGGGGTATGGTTGCTTTGTCAAAGGCTTTAAATCGCTTATTTTTGCGGCAACAAAACAACACATTATAAAATGCCAAACATCAACGAATTACAAGATTTTGTCACTCAGGTTCGCCGCGATATTCTGCGACAGGTGCATAAGGTAAACTCTGGTCACCCTGGAGGTTCTTTAGGTTGCGCTGAATTTTTTACGGCTCTTTACCAGGAAGTTATGGATCACAACACCAGCTTCAACATGGATGGTAAAGGAGAAGACCTGTTCTTTCTTTCCAATGGTCATATCTCCCCGGTTTTTTACAGTGTACTTGCCCGAAGTGGATATTTTCCTGTTGAAGAACTGAATACTTTTAGATTGATCGATTCAAGATTGCAGGGGCACCCAACCACTCACGAAGGACTTCCTGGAGTTAGAATTGCTTCAGGCTCGCTGGGACAGGGAATGAGCGTTGCTCTGGGTGCTGCCCAGGCTAAAAAACTGAATAATGATCCTCATCTTGTTTACACCCTTCATGGTGATGGTGAGTTGCAGGAAGGTCAGAACTGGGAAGCGATCATGTACGCTGCCGGAAATAAAGTAGACAACCTAATTTCTACAGTAGACCTCAACGGTCAGCAAATTGATGGTAGTACAGAAAAAGTACTTCCGCTAGGAAATCTTAGAGCTAAATTTGAAGCATTTGGCTGGGACGTTATGGTAATTGAAGATGGAAACAATCTTCAACAGGTGATCGACGGACTTAAAGAAGCTAAAACCAGAACTGGAAAAGGTAAGCCAGTCTGTATTTTAATGAACACGGTAATGGGTAATGGTGTCGATTTTATGATGCATACGCACGCATGGCATGGGAAAGCTCCAAACGACGAGCAATTGGAAAAAGGACTTTCTCAGAACCCGGAAACCCTTGGTGATTACTAAGCCGAATTCATTAAAATCAAAATTAAGAATATCATGAAAGAATATATAAATAAAGGAAGTAAGGATACCAGGTCTGGTTTTGGAGATGGCTTAACAGAACTTGGCCAATCTAATGAAAATGTGGTTGCGCTATGTGCCGATCTTACCGGATCTCTGAAAATGGACGACTTCAAAGCTAATCACCCGGAAAGATTTTTCCAGGTTGGTATTGCTGAAGCAAATATGATCGGGATGGCCGCAGGGATGACCATTGGTGGGAAAATTCCGTTTACAGGAACTTTCGCCAACTTCTCTACCGGTAGAGTTTACGACCAGATTCGTCAAAGTGTTGCCTATTCTGGAAAGAATGTGAAGATTTGCGCAAGTCACGCCGGAGTTACCTTGGGAGAGGATGGTGCAACTCACCAGATCCTTGAAGATATTGGCTTGATGAAAATGCTACCTGGAATGACGGTCATCAATACCTGTGATTATAACCAGACCAAAGCTGCGACAAAAGCGATTGCAGATTATGATGGTCCTGTTTACCTGAGATTTGGCCGACCAAAGGTTGCTAATTTTACTGAAGTTGATCAGGATTTCCAGATCGGGAAAGCAGTGCATCTATATGAAGGTACCGATGTTAGCATCATTGCAACTGGCCATTTAGTTTGGGAAGCTATTCAGGCGGCTGTGGAGCTGAATGAAAAAGGTATTAGTGCCGAAGTGATCAATATTCATACGATCAAACCACTTGATGAAGAAGCTGTGATCGCTTCAGCTAAGAAAACCGGATGTGTGGTTACTGCTGAAGAGCATAACTTCCTTGGCGGCCTTGGTGAAAGTGTTGCCAGAACCCTGGCTTCTCACCACCCTACACCTCAGGAATTCGTGGCGACTGAAGATTGCTTCGGGGAAAGCGGAACTCCTGCTCAACTGATGGAAAAATATGGTTTGAATGCTGCTGCTATTGTAAAGGCTGCGGAAAAGGCTATTAAAAGAAAATAATAATTCTATAATATAGAAGTCAACATAATAAGGCCTTCTGAAGTTTATCTTCGGAAGGCTTTTCTACTTTTACTGAAATAAACCATAAACCCATGGCGTTATAGTGCCTTAAATAAGATAAAATTAGATCTATGAAAAAGTTAATGATGTTTGCACTAATGATCGGTGCACTGAATATTTCTGCACAGGATGCAAGTTTTGGGATCAAAGGTGGATTAAATTACGGTGCAACCGGAGAATACGAATCTATTAGCCGTCTAACCGATGATTTTGGCAGTTCGTTTGAAGATGGAGAAAACAAGACCGGTTTTCATGCAGGATTTTTTGGTCAGTTCGAAATACTGGGAATCTTTCTACGCCCGGAATTGGTTTATACAGAAATGAATACCGAGTATTCACAATTTGATTATAAGCTTCAGAAGATAGATGCTCCTGTACTTCTAGGAGTAAATGTGCTAGGACCTTTAAATATCAAAGCAGGTCCGGCATTTCAATATATTCTGAAAAATGAGCTGGAAAACACGAATTTAAGTATTGGTGATGTTGAAAATGAAATTAGTGTGGGATATCAATTAGGAGCAGGTCTTGATTTAGGCAGGCTTGGTTTCGATGTTCGATATGAAGGAGCTTTCCAGGATAACCAGGCGTTGGGTGGAAATCTTGCTGCCGATAGTGGTTTCACTATAGATTCAAGACCATCACAATGGATCCTGAGTATAGCATATACACTCTAGATGAGAATCAATAGTTGGAATATTGTAATAAAAAACCCGGAAGAGATTCCGGGTTTTTATGTTAGTTCGCTACCTGACTTATAAACTTGATTCGGTATAATCGCAATTCTTCATCATCATAGTCTCCATCAAATTCTTCCATCGCCTCATCGATCTTATCGGTTTCAGCTTCCAGAAAATATTCATGAATCTCTTCCTGTTGATCTTCATCCAGAATATCATCGAGATAATAGTCAATATTCAATTTGGTTCCACTATAGACGATCGCTTCCATTTCTTTGATGAATTCGGGCATTTGCATACCTTTTGCCGAAGCAATATCTGATAATGGTAATTTCCTGTCTACACTCTGGATGATAAATAGTTTCAAAGCACTATTAGCACCTGTAGATTTCACCACAAAATCATCAGGCCTTACAATTTCGTTATCCTCAACATATCTAGAGATAAGATCTACAAAATCTGCTCCGTATTTTTTGGCCTTTCCTTCACCTACTCCGTGAATGTTCCCTAATTCCTCGATACTTATCGGGTATTTAAGAGCCATATCTTCCAAAGATGGATCCTGAAAGATCACAAATGGAGGCAGATCTTTCTTTTTGGCAACTTTCTTCCGAAGTTCCTTTAGCATTTTTACCAGCTGATCATCCACAGTATTTGCAGATTTTTGTGGTACAACGACTTCTTCAGTACTATCATTAAAAACATGATCCTCGGTCATCATAAATGACATCGGAATCTTCAGATATTCATCACCACGCTTAGTGAGTTTTACCACCCCGTAGGTTTCAATATCCTTTTTCAGAAATCCTGCGATTAAAGCCTGGCGGATAAGTGCCATCCAGTAACCAGCATGTTGGTGACTTCCTTTTCCGAAGAGAGGATGTTCATCGGTCTTATGAGAAAGAATGACAGCATTGCTTTTTCCAATGAGCGTGCGCACCACTTCCTTTGACTTATATAACTGATTTGTTTCTTTAACGGTTTTCAGCAATAGCTCAAGATCATCCTTGGCTTCATGCTGATTCTTTGGATTCTGAACATTGTCATCCATATCTGCTCCTTCCCCGGTTTCAGAATCGAATTCCTCTCCAAAGTAATGCAGTATAAATTTTCTTCTTGAGATGGAAGTTTCAGCAAAAGCAACCACTTCCTGTAATAGTGCATGGCCGATCTCCTGTTCTGCGACAGGTTTACCGCTCATAAACTTCTCAAGTTTTTCAATGTCCTTATAACTGTAGAACGCAAGACAATGACCTTCACCACCATCTCTACCGGCACGACCGGTTTCCTGGTAATAACTTTCTATACTTTTGGGAATGTCATGGTGAATCACGAAACGAACATCTGGCTTGTCGATCCCCATTCCAAAGGCGATGGTTGCCACCACCACATCGATATCTTCCATAAGAAACATATCCTGATGTCTGGAACGTGTTTTTGCGTCCAGGCCGGCATGATAAGGAACGGCTTTAATGCCATTTACCTGAAGTGTTTGAGCAAGCTCTTCCACTTTCTTTCTACTCAGACAATAGATAATTCCCGATTTGCCATCGTTCTTTTTAACGAAACGAATAATATCGGCATCAACATTCTTGGTTTTTGGCCGTACCTCGTAATAAAGATTAGGTCGGTTAAAACTTGCCTTAAAAGTATTAGCATCTGTGATTCCCAGATTCTTCAGAATATCTTCCTGAACTTTGGGAGTAGCCGTGGCGGTAAGTCCGATGACCGGTATATTATCGCCAATACGCTGAAGTATATGTCTTAGATTTCGATATTCCGGCCTGAAGTCATGTCCCCATTCACTTATACAGTGTGCTTCATCCACAGCAAGGAACGAGATCGTCTGATGCTTCAGAAAATCCACATAATCTTCCTTGGTCAGTGATTCCGGAGCCACATAGAGAAGTTTACAAACACCACTATCGATGTCTGCTTTTACCTGGTTTACTTCTGTTTTGTTTAAAGAGGAATTCAAAACATGGGCGATACCATATTCCGAAGAGATACTACGAATAGCATCTACCTGGTTCTTCATTAAAGCTATAAGTGGGGAAACAACGATCGCTGTTCCATCCTGTATTAGTGCAGGGAGCTGATAACATAATGATTTACCTCCACCCGTTGGCATAACAACGAACGTGTCATGGCCATTTACGATACTGGTGATAACATCTTCCTGAAGCCCCTTAAACTGACTAAAACCAAAGTACTTCTTCAGTTCTTTGTGTAAATCAATTTCGGTCAAACCCATTCAATTGTGTTACAATTTTACATACATTTGTATAACTAAATATACGGTTTTCTTTAGTACCTGCAATTCTTAATTTAATCTAATTTGAAACTTAGCGAGCAAATCATTTCTTCAGCGAAAGAAACCATTTCCAACGAAGCCAAAGCAATTGCGAATCTCGAAAATTACATTGACGAAGAATTCATTAAGGCGGTAGAAGTTATCTACAGGTCTGAAGGTCGTGTTGTGGTCACCGGTATTGGTAAAAGTGCCATAATCGCCAATAAGATCGTGGCCACTCTCAACTCAACTGGCACTCCATCTATTTTTATGCATGCGGCAGATGCGATCCATGGAGATCTTGGGATCGTCCAGGATAATGATGTGGTGATCTGTATTTCCAAAAGTGGAGATAGCCCTGAAATAAAGGTTTTAGTGCCACTCATTAAGAATTTTCATAATGTACTTATAGGACTCACCGGAAATAAGGATTCATTTCTTGGGAAACAGGCAGACTATGTTCTAAATAGTTATGTAGAGATGGAAGCCTGTCCTAATAATCTCGCTCCGACTACTAGTACAACTGCACAAATGGTTATTGGTGATGCTATTGCTGTATGTTTATTGAATTTAAAAGGCTTCAGCAGTAGAGATTTCGCCAAATATCATCCGGGAGGATCATTAGGTAAGAAACTATATTTGAGAGTTAGCGATATCGTATCTCAAAATATGGTGCCTATGGTTTCTGCGGAAACCGATGTGGCTAATGTGATCATTGAAATTTCAGAAAAAATGCTTGGTGTAACCGCAGTTCTGGAAAACGATAGAATCATCGGGATCATCACAGATGGTGATATTCGTAGAATGCTGAAGGATCACGGAGAAATAAAAGGATTAAAGGCACGGGATATCATGAGTGCCGATCCAAAAACGATCGAACAGGATACTCTGGCTGTTGTGGCCATGGAAATTCTTGAGAAGAACCAGATCTCACAGCTACTGGCTGTCGAGAACGGAAAATATACGGGTGTTGTTCACCTGCACAATTTAATAAGAGAAGGAATTTTATAATGGAAAGAATCGCCCCCCAGGAAGAACCGGAAATGTCTTTTTTAGATCATCTTGAGGAACTAAGATGGCATTTGATTCGTGCAGTACTTTCTGTAGTAATCGCAGCCACTGTTGCCTTTTTACTGAAAAGTTTCATATTTGATGTTGTATTATTTGGACCTAGCAAAGGTGATTTCTGGTCCTATAGTATGTTATGCAAAGTTTCTGAAGCGCTTGGTTTTGACGGTGGGTTCTGTTTTCAAGAGCTTCCTTTTACCATACAAAGTAGAACGATGGGTGGACAGTTTTCTGCACACATCTGGACTTCCATTACCGCAGGTTTTATCATCGCATTCCCTTACATTATTTATGAGTTCTGGAAGTTTGTCGCTCCTGCAATGCATGAGAAAGAACGTAAACACGCTAAAGGCTTTATTTTTGTGACTTCCATGCTATTCTTTATAGGAGTCCTTTTCGGTTACTATGTGATCACGCCTTTGTCAATAAACTTCCTTGGGAAATATCAGGTAAGTGACATTGTTCTAAATGAGTTCGATTTAAGTGATTATATAGGCCTGGTAAGAACAACAGTAATAGCTTCAGGATTAATTTTTGAGCTTCCTATACTTATTTATTTCTTAACCAAGGTTGGTATTGTAACACCACAATTCCTGAAAACCTATAGAAAGTATGCCCTGGTGATCGTACTTATCCTTTCGGCAGTAATTACTCCGCCAGATATTGTGAGTCAGATCATTGTTGCGGTTCCGGTATTGATACTTTATGAAGTGAGTATTATCATTTCAAAGTTCATGTATAAAAAAGAAGAAGAAAAATTAAAAAGTTAAGCTAT
Organism: Christiangramia marina; assembly: GCF_048285865.1. Taxonomy (NCBI): domain Bacteria; kingdom Pseudomonadati; phylum Bacteroidota; class Flavobacteriia; order Flavobacteriales; family Flavobacteriaceae; genus Christiangramia; species Christiangramia marina. The sequence goes on from NZ_JBLVTK010000001.1 coordinate 17,535, forward strand.
GACAAATCAAGTGGACGAATTTAATTCGTACCGTGCCAAGATGAACGATAAGATTCTTGGTGATAATAATAAGATCATAAAAAGAATATTTAACCTGGACACCAATGCATTTGCTGAAGGTGCCCTGGATAAAAAAACAAAAGAATTACTTGGACTGGTTGCATCTACAGTATTGCGTTGTGATGACTGCGTAAGATATCACCTGGAAGCGAGTTATAATGAAGGAATCACTAAGGAAGAAGTAATGGAAACCCTGAGCATTGGTACTCTTATTGGCGGAACTATCGTGATCCCTCACTTAAGACGTGCTTACGAATATTGGGAAGCTTTGGAAGCCCAGGAATAAAACGGAACAATTTCTGCTTATTCAGAATAAATTGAGACTATGAAACTACGCGCTGAAAATCTGATCAAAACCTATAAAGGAAGAAATGTTGTAAAAGGTATTTCTGTGGAAGTTAATCAGGGAGAGATCGTGGGGTTACTTGGACCGAATGGTGCTGGTAAAACCACTTCTTTTTATATGATCGTAGGATTAATCAAACCCAATAGCGGGAACATTATTCTGGATAAGCAGAACATTACCAAATTCCCCATGTACAAGCGTGCACAGCACGGAATTGGATATCTTGCCCAGGAAGCTTCGGTTTTCAGGAAGCTTAGTATCGAGGACAATATTCTAAGCGTTCTGGAACTTACCAAACTTTCAAAGAAAGAGCGATTAATGAAGATGGAATCGCTTATTGAAGAATTTGGACTTGGCCATATACGAAAAAGCCGGGGAGACCTTTTGAGTGGTGGTGAACGCCGAAGAACAGAAATCGCCAGGGCTTTGGCTACAGATCCAAATTTCATTCTTTTAGATGAGCCATTTGCCGGGGTCGATCCAGTGGCGGTAGAGGACATTCAAAGAATTGTTGCTCAACTAAAAGACAAGAATATAGGTATTCTCATTACCGATCACAACGTGCAGGAAACCCTTGCCATTACCGACAGGACCTACCTTATGTTCGAAGGTAGCATTTTAAAGCATGGAATGCCGGAAGAACTGGCCGAGGACGAAATGGTACGTAAAGTATACCTTGGACAGAACTTCGAGCTTAGAAAGAAAAAGATCTTTAACTAAGCTGTTGCTTTTCTATTAGATATTACTGAAAGTACTACATAGAGCAGTATAATTACTGGTATTGCTATAAACTTCAGGAATACTATGAGTAAGAGGCAACTTATGATAAAGAAGTAACGTAATTTATTTTCTTTAAATCCCCAGTCTGAAAATTTTAGCGCGAATAATGGTAATTCCGCATTCAGAAGTATACAGCTTAAGATCGTTAATCCAACCAAAAACCATTCGTTCAGGATCAATTGACTGATCATTGGAACAGATTCATAGGTAAGAATTAGTGGTAAACTTAGAATTAATAAAGCATTCGCCGGAGTTGGAAGACCAATAAAAGAGTCGGTTTGGCGATCATCGACATTGAATTTTGCCAAACGATAGGCTGAAGCTACAATAATTAGTAAGCCAATAAGCGCGAAGGGTTGCAGGTTCAAATCAAATTCTGAAGAATTCCAGTCGGTAGATAAGCTACCGCTCGAAGGTAAAGCTTTAATGATCAACTGGTACATTACGATTCCCGGCACTACTCCACTGGTAACGACATCTGCCAGAGAATCCAGTTGTAGTCCTACTTCACTTTTTACATTAAGCGCACGAGCAGCCAGCCCGTCGAAGAAGTCGAAAAAGATCCCTGCAGCTACAAATATAGCAGCAAGCACCAGGTTTCCCTGTACAGCAAAAATAACTGCGATACTACCAGAAAGCAGGTTTAAAGAAGTAATTAGATTTGGAACATGTTTTTTTAAGCCCATTTGACTGTTTTAAATAGAATCCACTAAACTAACATTTTGAATTTAAAAGCCTCTAAAAATACTGTTATATGAAAAGCAAGTCGGCTAAATTTAATGATTCCTGTATAAGTTTATTATTTTTGAGCAGACTTCAGCATCTATGAAAAACTTTCTTCTGGCGCTTCTTAGCGGGATCATTCTGGCAATTTCCTGGCCAACTTATGGATTTCCAATTTTCATATTTCTAGGTTTCGTTCCACTGCTTTATGCTGAATTTAAAATTCGCAACTATTCTAAAAGCAAGGTCAATCTGAAAGTTTTTGCTCTTTCCTATCTCACTTTCTTTATCTGGAATGTGATAACTACCTGGTGGATCTACAACTCGACTCCATTTGGTGGAGTTTTCGCCGTACTGGCAAATTCGCTTTTAATGTCTATAGTCTTTCTCTTATATCATATTGTAGCCAAGAGAACTGGGTTTAAAGCTGCTTCAGCATTCCTTATTAGCATCTGGATGGTGTTTGAGAAGATACACTTGAACTGGGACTTTTCCTGGCCGTGGCTTAATCTTGGAAACGTATTTTCAGAAGTTCCAGCATGGATTCAATGGTATGAATTTACAGGAACCTTTGGAGGAACACTATGGGTATGGGTCCTGAACATTGCGATTTTCAAATCCATTTTGTCATATCGTGAATTTAAAGACAAAGCAATCATCGCAAGGGCCGCGGTAAAGGTCTTGTTGCTTATTGGTATTCCAATGCTAATTTCTGGGTTCCTATACTGGACATACGAGGAACCTGAGGAATTTATAGATGTGGTCATCCTTCAGCCAAATATTAATCCTTATACCGAAAAATATAATACTACAGATCGAAAGATCGGGGAGCTCCTACTTGAACTATCTGCTAAAGCTGTGACCCCAGAAACAGATTTGATCATTGCTCCGGAAACTGTCTTTGCTGATGGCACTCAGTTGAAAAACCTCATCAATTCTGAAGGAGTATTTTATGGAGAGCAAATAAGCAGACTGGACGATGAATTATCCTTCATGGGAGGTATTACCTTGTATGAAAGATTCAATGATCCAGGGAAAGTCCGTAGACAATCCAATAGAATCGGTCCTAAGGATTGGTATGATGATTATAATTCGGCGTTTATGATCAGTGATCATTCAGATAGTTTACAATTATACCATAAATCGAAACTGGTCGTAGGTGTAGAGAATTTTCCCTACCAGGATATTTTAAAACCAATACTTGGAGATGTAATGATCGATCTTGGAGGTACGGTTGCCATGAAAACCACGCAGGAAGAGCGGGAAGTGCTTTATTTTGAGGACTCTCTGGGAACTGCACCAATCATTTGCTACGAATCGGTTTACGGAGAATATGTAACCGGGTATGTAGAAAACGGAGCGAATTTTCTAAGTATTATTACCAATGATGCATGGTGGGGTGACACACAGGGTCACCAGCAGCATTTAAGTTACGCGAGCTTACGTGCTATAGAAAATAGAAGATATGTGGCAAGAAGCGCCAATACTGGAATTTCAGCAATCATAAATTCCCGTGGTGATATTTTAAAAACTCTGGCCTATGAGGAGCGTGGCAGCATTTCAGGGCGAGTAGGAATCCAGAATGAGCTTACCTTTTACTCGCAATACGGAGATTATCTGGCAAGAATTGCCCAGTTTCTGGCTCTATTCATCTTCTTATTTTCCGTAGTAAAATATAACAGGAAAAGACCTGCGTAAGTGAGAAGGAAGTTTTCAGCTTCTTTCCATTTTCACTTCAACTGAAAACAAACAACTAACATCAGACTAGCTACACTTAATAATCATTCGACAACCCAGAACTTATAACAGACAACCTCTAACTTTTACTGTCCTCTAAAGAATAGTACCGTACTACAAGTTTTTAAAAGTATACTCAGATCGAGAAAGATTCCGCGATGTTTGATATAGTAGAGATCATACTGAAGTTTTTCAAGACTATCGTCATAGCAATCTCCATAGTTAGCCATCACCTGCGCCCATCCGGTTAAGCCGGGTTTAATGATATGTCGGGTATCATAAAACGGAATAAGTTCTGAAAGTTCATCCACGAAGACGGGACGCTCAGGTCTGGGACCGATCAAACTCATATCTCCAAGTAACACATTGTAGAACTGCGGAATTTCATCCAGCCTTGATCTACGCAGGAATCGGCCAAATTTGGTAACCCTCAGGTCTTTTTTCTGAGCAAATTGTGGTCCTGAAATCTCCGCATCCTTATTCATAGTTCGCAGCTTTACGATCTTGAAAACCTCCCCATTTTTTCCAACCCGTTCCTGAAAGTAAAAGGTCTTTCCTCGATTCGCGATGAGATTTCCGAGGATGATAAAGGGACTAAGAATTATTCCGATTAGTATTCCGAATATGGAAACAATGATATCAAAGCTTCGAAAGGCTAGCAGGTAAAATTTATTCTGGTGATTTCTACTGAAGGGGAAATAACGATAAAAGTCCTTGTCTACATTTTGAACCGGGATTCTCTGAGTGATCTCCTCATACACCTGCGAATAATCACGAATAGAAAACCCCTGCTTCTGAAGTGTGCTTAGTTGATTGTAAAGCGGCAACATCAAACCACGTTGAAATGCACTGGTCACAACAATTTCACTAATGTGTTCATCCTTGACCGTCTGCACAAGTTCTTCTACTTCAAATCTTAAAAGATCTGCTCTGGCTATATCAGTTTTTAAAGTCTCATCGGTATTGATATAACCAACTACAAAATAATTAGGATCAGCTTTTTGCAGGGATTCAGCAATCAACTTAATATCGAATGAATCGCCCACCACCAGCACCCGCTTATAGAATCTGGGACTTGAGATCAGGCTGATGTAAAGAGACCTCCAAATAAGCAGTGAAATGGCTACGGAAAGAAAGAAAAAGATAATCTGCAGTCGGTTTTCCGGCAAACTGGGAGTGAGAAACGGCGTTAACATATAGAACAGTACCGTAAGACTGGTAGTTAGCAGGACGTTTTTTAACACACTGTCAAACCGATCTGCCTTCTGAAGATCATAAAGTTCGAAAACATTTCCGAAGAAACTGAGATAAACTATAAATACCAGCGTCCATGTCCAGGTATCAGAATTAATTCTGAAGTAGTCAAACTGAAAAATTATTCCGACAATAGTAAGAGAAAGTAAGGCAAAGAGAATATCGAAAAGTTTTAATAGAAACTTTCGCTCAGAGATTTCAAAATGAAAAATAGGCTTTTTCGACATTGCGGCAGGGCTGGTAATGTGCCGATAAATATAGAACTTTTAGCTTAGCAAATCCAGCCATTGGTGTTTAACTCGTTCCCAATCGAAGTTCTCTATTTGGATTCTGGCATTTTTAGCTAGTTGAGCGCTAAATTCAGGCTCAGATATCAATTTAATGCAAGCATCGCTCATAGCTTTAGAATCACCTGGAGGTACCTGGAGACCGGTTACTTCATTTTGGATTAAATATGGCATACCACCTACGTTCGTCGAAACTACTGGAAGGCCTAGCGCCATGGCTTCGATTACACTCACCGGAGTATTGTCCACATTGGAGGTATTTAGAAAAATGCCGTAATCCACAGATAGCGAAATTAGATCAGGTTTAGAAAGTTTCCCAGGAAAGCTAACTTTCAGGTTATTTTCTTTTACATACTTCTTAAGTTCTTCCAGGCTCCCATCCTTATCAGGTCCTACCATACAAAGTTCGCTTTCTGGATAAAGATCTGATAAATTTTCCAGTACCAGAATGGCTAGTTTGGGGTTGTAAAGTTCTTGAAACGAGCGAATCCAAAGCAATTTTGGATTAATATGGATTCGATGCCGGAAAGTATAATTTTGAAGAGGAACAGCATTAGGAATGCAAACAAGATTCTGATAACCAAGCTCATCAAACTGCTGATAAAGGTACTCTGAAGGAGCCACTAATTTTGTGGCTTTCTGAAATAGATTTGTTACGTAAGTGCCAGAGGACCTAAGCCTGTTCGATAAATTACCCCCATGTAAAACAAAATAATAGTCTTTTCCTCTTAACCTGGCTATACTCCCGCAGAATTTTGCATAAATAAAATTTTGAGTGCTATAGGTATCAATAAGAACCTTTTGATAGTTACCAAATAAACAATAAAGGCACATCTCTAGAAGTCTCAGAAATTTGTTTTGAAATGTCGAGATCGATACAATTTGTAAACCTTCAGCTTTGAGCAAATCTGGTATGGTATCAACTGCCGTTGGAGTTCTCCCCAATTTTTCAAGTTTGTTGCCTATATAAAGAATTCTCTGCATCAGGCCAGAGCTTGATTCCAGTCATCTCTTACACAGCTCCAGTCAAATTCGTCTACTTTACCTTTAGCATTTTTACAGAGTAATACCCCTACTTCCGGGTTTTCCACAATGTCCTGAATAGCTACAGCCATTTGTTGAGCAGAACGATCCTGCACCAGGACTCCGTCCATGGAATGATCAATCAGCTGTGGCATTCCACCAACATTCGTGCTTACTACCACCAGGCCAAGACTCATAGCTTCTATAACACTTATAGGCGTATTATCCACGGTGGTGGTGTTAATGAAAAAGTCATAATGTTGAGATAAAGAGGACCAGTATTTCTTCTTTAATTTTCCGGTAAAACGAACATCAAGATCATATTTCTCCGCAAGTTTCTTACAGGTTTTCATCGTCCCGTCTTTTTCCGGGCCCACCATACAAAGACTTGCCTGTGGATATTTTTCAGAGATGATCTTCAATACTTCGATAGCCATAATAGGATTGTATCGCTCCTGGAAACGTCTTACCCACAGTAATTTAGGCTGAAAATTATCCCGCCTTTTAAACGGGTAGTTGGACGTTTTGATGGCGTTAGGAATGACCCTGGTATTTTGAAAGCCATGTTTTTCGAAAGCATCCTTTAAAAACATCGAGGGTGCTACATTAACCTTTGAATTCCCAAATAGACTCTCACTAAATGATTTAGATCTTTCCAGTCGTTCCGGAAGATTTCCACCATGTAAAATAGGAATATATTCAAGATTTGATAATTGGCAGGCCTTGCCAACCAGATAAGCATAATAAAAATTCAGGGCTCCGTAGGTATCGATAAGAACAATATCCGTGCTATTCTTATAACGTGCGATCAGCCCAAGCATTTCAGTAAGTCGCAAAGCCTTATTGGATCGCGTCGATGCAGTTTTGACCTCGTAACCTTCCTTCCTTAACATTTTACTGAAAAAAGAAATATATGTAACGGTAAAACTATTAATGCGCAAGTCGTTTCCTATGTACAGGATCCTTTTTTTCATCAACTATATATAATAAGGCGAGGCCATACACGAAACCAGGCAGGGCGATACGCATGGCAGAATGATTAATGGTTAAAAACCAGAATGCCATAAATGCTAAGAAATAATAATTATTTTTAAATTTTGTCCAAAATACGATGGGAACGCTAATAAGTATCAACAAAGCTACCAGACCAAGCATCCCATGTTCTGAAAGCAATCGGCTGATTTCATTATGCGATGCCGTCTCAGTCCCAGCCTCTTCACTACGGAATTTTTTAGCCTTCCCTACTCCAACTCCAATCACCGGACTATCATAAAATGCCAGCAATTCAGTCTCAATCAATTCAGCTCTACCGGTAGTGATATCAGATTTTAGCTCACCTGCAGCATTTCTGTTCGTATATCTGTAGGTAATTAGACCTTCTGTTTTAATGGCGGTAAAACTCCATATAACTACAGCCGACAAAAGTAAGAATATAAATTTTTTCGCAAGTGAACTTTTCTGAAAGTTGTTTTGTTTCTGATAGAAAATTAAAATAAAGGTAGCAATACAAATGACTGCTGTTAGCACACCACCTCGAGAAAAGGTTATAATCGCTCTGTAACTAAATAACGCCAATAGAATTACATCTACTAAATTCATGACCCGGTCCTTAAAAACGAATAACCTGGTGCAAACCAGGAATGCTCCTAATCCCATCACAGCTGATATCTGATTGGGACCATACCCGCCAGATGTGGCATAATTAGAATTGGTTCCGGTCATTAATGCTTCACCAATACTCGGGGTATAGAAAAATAAGTATGATAAGTTAGCAACCAAAGGTAACAGCAGCAAGAGCAACACATAGTTGAAATGATCGAATGTGATTTTTTTGTAGTAGCAGTAAAGGGCGGAAACACCCAGGCAAACAGGCCCGCTCAAATTAAATGCTATTGCTTTTCGAAATACCACATCATAATCGAGAGTAAAAGAAGCCACTACCACTCCGGGAAAAAGCACCAGCAAATAGATCCAGAAAGGTACCGTTTTAGAAGAGGTGCCTTTATAAAACATTCCAATTAAAAGAAAAAGAATGACCGAGTATTTACCGGTTTCATAGAAGATCATGGCTCCATTCATTCTGTAAAACACCTCTGCTCCGGCGATATAAGCTGCTGCCATTAACGCCTCATTATTCCGGTTGTTCTTTAAAATGATCCAGAAAAACAAGCCCACCCAGGTAGCGAGCAGTAAAATGGAAGCAGATGATCTCTGAAAATAAATTACAAATCCTATCAAAACATGCATTAGCACGAATTGTAAATAGGACATATAATTTATTTTTTTGATCGCCAATTGATTATTCTTTATTTATTACAACATTAAGAACTTTGGTAAAAATCGATAATTTCCGTCACATTCTTGGAAGCAGAATACTCTAGTTCGATATGATCGCGAAAAGATAGGGCTTTCTGCTTCAAATCTGGGTCCATATACATCGCTCTCATTGCCGCAGATAATGCAGCAAGGTTGTTGGATGGCACCTGGATTCCATGATCTCCCATTACTTCGGCACATTGCCCTACATTGGTATAAACAGCAGGTAAACCGGCTAAACCATATTCGAGTAAAGCAAGGGGTAATCCTTCAGAAATGGAGGAGAGAATTCCCACGTCGGCCTCATTAAGATAAGCATCGACATCTACCTGACTTCCGTAGTAAAATATAGCATCCCTAAGCTCGGAATTTTCGATTTTTTGGAGAACCCGCACGCTGTAATCGTCCTGAAAGTTTTTACCTAAAAGATGCAGACTTACATTCCCCAAGTCCAGTTTTTCAAATGCCTCAATAAGAGAGATCTGATCTTTTTGTGGACGAAGATTCGCCACGCAAATAAATTTAAAGTCGGTTGGTGAACCTTTGAGTAATGTAAAACCTCGGGGTTTCCTGGTCTTCGGAAGAATAAAATTTCGAATTACCTGAATGTGAGAACACTCAAGGTGAATTTTCGACCATTCTGCCAGTTTTTGATTTACAGCGATCACCCCATTGATATACCCAGACAATAACTTTAAAATTGTTTTCGGCCTATTTTCAAGGAACTCACTTTTACCGTAGTGATCATGCCAGACTAATCGGATTTTGCTACCCAGATAAATTTTAAGTAGAGTACAGAGAAAAATAGATGTGCTATGAGCATGGACAATACTTATTTGATGTTTTTTGACATATTTCAGTAATTTTCTGAAAGCCCAGAGATCAAGACTTGATCTTTTGTTCAGGAAGAGAAATCCAACCTCAGCTTTGATTTCATTGCGAAGAAGTCCTTCTCTACGCGTACAGCAAATATGTGAAGCTTCAATTTTACCAGCAAGCGCATTTGCACAGTTTACGGCCATTCGCTCTGCACCACCCGCATCCAGCGTATCGATCACCTGTATAACTTTCATAAAAATTTCCTGATCTCGGTTTCAAATCGTTCCAATGTATACTGCTGCGACCATTTTTGCGCATTTTTTGAAATCACTTTCAATTCATTTCTTTTTTCCAGTTTATCCAAAATAATTTTTTTTGCCTGGTCTAGATCTACAGGAATAATAATACCTCTTTCCCCTTCTCCCATCATACAGGAAACACAGGATACGTTGGTGGCAACAGGAATGCAGCCAAAAAACATAGCCTCAGCTACTGCCTTTGGCCAGCCTTCAGATTTGGAAGGCAGAACAAGAAAATGTGATTCCCGATAACGCTGCTTCAGCTCCTTCTTGTTTCTAAAACCCTCTATGCTAATAGCTTCTGAAAACGTTGAATTCTTTATATAATCTTCAAGCTCCTTCAGTAAAACCCCATTTCCATAGATTTTTAAACTTGCGTCAACACCTTGTGAAATTAATGCCTCTACCAGTTTAATTGCAATTAAGGGTCTTTTTCCCTCTGATAGGGATCCTACGAACATGAATTTTAAAGTCCCATCAAATTCTTTATTCACCGGAGCAATCTCCTCTTCGGAAAAGCTTGCAGTAAAAAAGGGAATGATGTTATCTGACTGATTTTTCCAATTACCATACACCAGAACTTTGATGTTGCGGGATAGAAAGCGATTATTCAGGATCCATTTCTGAAGTCTGTAACTAAGTGGTTGATCTGACTCAGGATCCCAGTCTCCTGCATACTTTACAGTTTTTGGTTTCTTCGGAAAAAAGACCTGAATGATGCAAGCTAAAAGCGAAATATTACCAGGACAGCGTAGATGAATATGATCTGCTTCCAGAAAGATTCTGTATATCTTGATCAAAATTAATGGAGTCCGGAAAAGTGATAATAGAATATTGGTTAATCCTTTAAAATTGAGTGAAGGTACCTCAGTAAACACAGGATCTTTAATGTAAGCGGTTTCACCAGCTAATGGTTTGAGATTAATTTTTGGAGCCAGAACCATAAATTCATCAACCCCATTTAACCATATATTCATTTCACTCATATAAGGTTCATACGAATAAAATTTTCCATTATATGCAACGTGTTCAATATAGGTAATGATCGCAAATTTCATAAACCACTTTCAGTTGAAAAGATCGTAAAAATTATACTTTAATGTACGCCAAATTTGAAAGGATTGCTCACCATTCAGGTTACGATCTCCATCATAAACCGTATAATATCGGTTTCCTACTGGTTGAATATCTAAATGATGCATCCCGCGATTGAACCATTCCACCTCTGGTACTTTTTGTAAAAATCTTTTTTCTACAAGTTCTAAAGATATTGTTTGCATAGACTCTTTCAATTTGTAGATCGAGATTCCTGAGCCATAACCATAAGTACGATCCTGAACAGGTAAGTACCAATCATCTTGAAACTTAAAAAAGCGGCCGCCGGGACGAGTTTCATTTCCCCTAGGACCATCAAATCTTTTCGATTCTTTCCATTCCCCGTGCAACGAATCACTCTCAAAAAACAGCTGATTCATATGATCGCCTACCGCTACTATTAGATTTTTCTCTAAAAGAATTGTTGCATCTTTTAATCTGCGATTTTTGATCAAGGTATCTGAAATTTGCCATTTCGTCGGGAAATCTATGGCTTTATAAAGCATAACATTTCCGCTTTGCTTGGTTTCCGGCAGCATGTAAATTTTATTTTTATGCCTGAAAACCTGAGGATAGGAAACATGGAATTCCTCATCTATAACTACTCCTTCGTACTCATAATCCATACCGTTAGCAGAAGTAAACAGCGCAATATCTGCATTACGCTGCCCTTTTAATTCCACAAACAAATAATAGGTATTATTTTCATAGATGAAAAAAGGATCGGCTATATAATATCCTTCAGAATTCAGGAATGTATCCACTTCCGCATAAGAGATTACATTCTTGTCATCGATATTCGGTTTTTCCAAAGATGCGCTAACAAAAGAAAATCCTACAGACCATCTTCCAATTTTGCTTGTAAAGAAGGGATAGTTATAATTCAGAAATAATATTCCGGAAACTATAATAAAAAAAAAGACCAGTAGAAGCTTTTTCATTGATAGCTTGTAGGTTTTGGGGCATTAATAAATAGACTGAACCATCCACTTAAACGACCTGCAGCTTCAAAGAAAGCTTCTTTTTTACTTTTTGAGGTAAGAACATTGGAGAACCTAATGCTAGTAAGCAGCAAAGCGGTGGCATGCCATTTTAGTGTAGCTTTTAAAGAGGGATTGGAATATTTAACACGCCAGACATAATATCCATTACGCAATACCATTTTACCGTATTTAAAAACATCTGGCCTACCAGCGGTATCATGATGATGCTCTAAACTGGCCGCAGTATTTACAAAAAGCTTTCCCTTTTTGGCCAGTCGAAGGGAAAAATCGGCATCCTCGTAAAGTCCGTAACCTTCAAAATATTCTGAAAATGATAATTTTTTAAAGATGCCTACCCGGTAAGAAGATATTCCTCCCATCATCATTTCCACTTCGTAGATCTTATTCGAGGGAGGTAGAAATGCAGTCGAATATCCATGAGAAAAATCGGGCATCATTCCTGGTGCTTTATCTGGAGCCAGCCCGAATTTTCTTCTCATTCCAAACCTTGATCCTTCCACTCTGCTCCAACCGTCGTAGGTAAACAGGTCTTTATCAGTTTCATCAGCATCTTCAACTTTCTGCCAGTCTGCATCATTACTGATATATCCTGAAACTGCCAGAGCTTCAGGTATAAGAATAAAAGTTCCAATAATTTTGCGTAAATAGTCTTTCTCCAGGATAACATCATCATCCAGAAAGCAAACAATATCGCAATCTATATTAAGTCTTTTTATTCCATAATTTCGCTGCCTGGTCAAACCTCGATCATGTTCATCAACCTTAAAATATTCAAGATTAAGAATTTGATTCGCTTCTAGCATCTTAGCCGTATTATTATCAGGCGATCCATCGATGATTAAGATACGATTTGGATAGAGTGACTGAGTTTGTACAGATCTCAGCAACCTCAGCAGGGACTCTGCTCTTTTATAGGTGCAAACGATCAGGTTAAAATTCAGTTTTGCTAAGTTCATCTCTATCTTCTTGTGCAATTGGATTGTTGTTGCAGTTCCATAGCTTTCTGCTCGCTTATCTCCCATCTTCTTTTCATCACTGATAAATACCGTATTGGGTTTTTTACCGACTGCCTGGAATAGAATTTTAAAAACAAATTTACTTTATATCCTCTCCGCATAATATTATTATAATGTCTATTCACCAACACCATAAATGTTGGAGATGGCTTAGGCTTTTGAAAAGAAGCTATTTTTTCATCCTGCATAACATCTCTGAATCCTCCTGAGCCAGCTTTAAGATGTTTCAGTATCATCTGAGGATGATAGATAATATCGCATCCGAGATTTCGCAATTTCATCCCATAATCATAATCCTCTCCAAATCCATGTTCAAAAGCCAGTGAGAAACTAACTTTCTTAACGAACTCAAAGCGTACGATGGACGAACATGTACTAAATCCTCCCCATTGCTTCATCTTTTGAAAAGTTACTTCCTCACCCTCTTGTAAACTGTTTAAATGAATAGCTGGTAAATTATACTTATTAATCTCTTGAACAGTGTCATACAATAAACGCTCGTTGAACCGAATATCATCATCTGCAAAGAAAACAAGATCTGATTTAACTTCCTTCAATGCTAAATTTCTGGCATTACAGGCACCCGTCTGATGAATAAAATGGTGTATGATTTGAAATGGCCATTCTTCCGTTTTCAAATAATTCAAATCTGAACTTGAGTTAGAGTTTGGATTCTGCTCAACAATGATCACTTTTTCAGGTTTCATTTGCTGATTTCTGAGATCGAACAGAACATTTTTTAGGTGCTGCGGTCTGCCCAGTGTAGGAATGATCACATCAATTATTTCTGAATCAGGAATGTTGTTGGATTCTGGTAACTTAGGTTGGGGCAGTTCTACATTCAGGCGGAAATAAGATGTTTTAAATAGAGCCTTCAGCAACGAAATCAAAGGGAACTTTCTTTCATATTTCAGAAAACAGAAGAACAAGATGAGAAGCCTAACTTTTTTGTAATGCTGACCAACGAAACTGAAAAGAACTGAAGTATTTCGAGTTGGTAGTTTTTTATTCTCTAGCTTACTTTGTACGAGAGCCGGATCACTATAACAAAAAAGAGAATTTTGCTGACCAGTTTTCGCCATGGAATTTAGTAAATAACCAAAGCTTTTAATATGTTTAAATCTACCCTCAAATTGCTGTGCTGTTTTTCCGTAGATACCTCCAACATCGGTGCTCATCCTCCAGGTTGGATATCTTACCTCCAGCTTTGGATTTATAAAAGGAAGTTGGTCAACATAGCCGATCTCATCTCCAATAAAATAATTCGCGACAGGGTAAGACGCCATGATTAAAGAGTGCGGGAAGATGTGAGAAATATTATGCTCTTCAAACTGTACGCTGTCCTCTTTCCATATAATGAGATCCTCAGGAAATTTGTCACAGAGTTGCCAGAAAACCTGGGTAAGATCACCAGTGAAATTGCTCAGTTCCTCAGCATTTCTGCTCACACTAACTAATTCCTCTGCCCTATGATGACTGATAATGATCACTTAGTTGATCTTTTTAAAACCTGTTTATAGAATTCCAAATTCTGTTGAGCTACCACTTCTGTAGCAAAATCCTGCTCCACTTTTTTTCTAGCTGCTCTCCCCATCAATTTTCTTAATTCAGGATTGTCTAAAAAGTTTACAATTTTTTCAGCAAAGCTATCATGATCCTTTGGATTTACGGTATAACCGGTCACTCCATTTTCCATTACCTCTGGTGCCCAGCCAACATCTGAAGTTACTAAAGCTTTCTCCATAGCCATGGCCTCTAACCAGGTCATTGGTAAAGCTTCCGCAAAGCTTGGCAGCACCACCAATCTACATGAATGTAAATAGTGAATCACTTCACTATAACTGACCTCTTGTATGTGTGAAAAATTTCGAGTTGCATCTGCGGTCAATCTTTCTCGAAAAAGCTCGAGAGTTGATTTGCCTTCAAAGACATCTATATTATCTTTCCCAAGAAGTATAAACTTAGTATCCGGTCTTTGTTCAGTCACTTTATTAAAAATTTCTGCCAGCTCCAACACTCCCTTTTTACGGATGATAGTTCCAAAATACAAGACCTGATTGTTGGTTTTCGACATATTTCCTGAGTTAAATTTGCCAACTTCAATGCTATTTGGAATGATGATAATACGCTTTTTGAGATCAAATATTTCCCTGGTTATTTCTGCCGTAAATTTGCTGACGGATACCAGTGCATCTGCATTTTTTAATGCTAATCCTTCAAACAATCGATTTTTCCATTTTTGTTTGCGAGAATCCAACTTACAGAAATAAGCATCACTTCCATTCATTCTAATCACAACTGGAACATTTAAAACCATAAAAGCAGTAATTCCCGTCCAATCAGGAGCTTCTATCAAATCTATTTGGTTCTCACTGGAAATTCGATTCAGATAGTTTTGGATATACTTCCTGTAAAAAAACCAGCCTCCAAATTTATATTTTCGTTGTCTTATCAAATGAAACTCAATACCATTCTCCCTAAATGCACTATCCGTTTCCTGCCCGTAAATTACCAGACTTACTTTTACACCCTTTTCTATCAAGGCATTAGCCATATTACTGATGCTTGTTCCCAAACCACCAGAGGAGTTAGATTGGGGATGTGGGTATTCTGGAGTCAGGTAAGCTATATGCATGATTTAGAATCACAGGTTTAAAAGGGCCGCGTGGTCGCCCACCATTTTGTCAAGATAATAGTTTTCTTCCACTACTTTGTGAACAGGTTTTGAAATAGTCTTTTTTTTCGCAAGTATTTCCTCGATCATTTTTGAAAGCTCCAGCACATTTCCGGCTTCAAATATAAATCCATTCTGTCCAGCAACAATGACTTCTGTATTTCCCCCTACCGGAGTGGTAATCACCGGAACGTTGGAAGCCAGGCTTTCCAGGATAGATAAACTGAAACATTCCATATATGTTGGCTGAAGCATATAAGAATAATGCTGAAAAAGATCTGGCAGATCTGGTGAACTTCCTTTAAAATTGAAATGCTCCATCAAATTACTGTTTTTTACCACCTCCTTCAGCTCCTGTTCCATGGGACCTTCACCGAAAATATCGATTTCAATCATGTTTTTAAATTCTGTCGGCAGGATAGCTACGGCATGGATCAGATCCTGTATTCCTTTTGAAGGTCTTAAATGCGAAGCCACAATAAATTTTCCAAAGTTTTCTTCAGTACGTTTTTTATAAACACCTGTGTCAATACCATTGTAGATCACTTCAGTTTTAGAACGAAGCCCGTGACCATAGTCGTTTAGAATTTGATCTCGCGTATAATTTGAAACTCCAACAAAGCGATCGATATATTTTGAATTAAGCCTGCCTTTCAGTTTATTCTTCAATCTCTTTTTTATTGGAAAACCGTTTAAGGGTCTTGGGTTATGATCAACAGAAATGATATAAGGCTGCCCATTGTTCTTAACCTCTCTAAAAAACGACGTGCACAATTCTACAAAATGAGTCACTATAAAGTCAAATTCCCGCTTTTCTTTACGCTGAAAATTTAAGAAGCAATTTTCTACCGAAAAGTCTGGGCAAATTTCGATATCCAGATCTTTATAAAAACTAAATCGCTTACCGCCAGAAAAAAACCATTTGACAACGCATCCCTGCGCTTTACATTTTCGATCATAAGCAACGAAAAAACGGTCCATCCCGCCTATTCGGGAAGGATTCAATTTGTAATTGCATACTACCGCCACCTGCTTCATACCAGTGTTTTTAATGCTTCTGCAATTCCTTCACTGGTACTTTCTAGGGGTTTGCCAATCTGCAGCTTGATAAGCCCGCGTTGCGCTGTTAATCTCGCCTCTGGATTTTCCAGACTAAAATTTATCGCCTCGATCAATTCTTCAGCAGTTTTAGCAATTGCTACGGCACCGCTTTCCACGACCCGTTGATAATGAGCATATTTCAGAAATCGCTGATCATCATAAAGTCCGTTTTTCGTATTCCCAAATACCGGATTAATGATAGGTTTATCGAAAAGCATGAAATCAAGGCTCATGGTAGAACACATATTGATGCCAAGATCTGCATATTCCAGGATCATGCGCAGGTCTTGCAGATCTGTTTTGGTAGGAACACGCTGGGACCAAAGCTCTGCATGATCCTGCCTGGTTTGTTTCCATTGCGGATAGTTCCATTTTATAAATGAAAATTTCTCCGCTACATATCGAAACCTGTGTGGCTCTTCCGCAGGAGATGTACGAACCAGAAAGTTTACTGATTTATCTAATTGATTGGTTTGAATAGCTTCCGCAATCGTTTCGATATAAATTGGATCATTGGCGCTAGTGGAGACATCACCACAACTAAAGCAAATGGTGCTTAGATTTTTATCTAAATCAAAGCGAGTGGCAAACTCTTCTTTCGAACTGCTGTATTGATTCATCACATAAGGTTCAAATTGTGGCGTTCCTACGATACTGATCTGCTCTTTGGAAACTTTCTTATAGAACTGAAGGAGTTCACTTCTCATTAGGTCGCTCCAGACAAGATAATGATCAAAATCGCCAGCCATTCGGCCTTTTGAAGCCAGGTTATCCCAGCTAAAAATAAAACTACAGGTTTTAATCTCCTTTTTTTCTGATGCAAAGATCAAGGGTGCAATATAAGGCGGGCGCTGATGGGTGAAAAACAATACAGATGGATTTAGCTCCAAGAGAGCTTGTTCAAATATTTTGACTGTCTCCGATTTTGCGAAGCTCTTTTGCTGAAGCCGGTAATATTTCCCGATCCATTTTTCAGAATGTAATTTTACGGTTACCTGGTAAATTAGCCTGGTAAGTTTCGCTCTTCTGGAAGAACCACCGTTGTAATTGGTCTTCAAATTATCCTCAATCCCGAAATTGCCAGCGGCATTGTTACGAAGATGGGCGATTTCCTTGGCTTTTCTAAAGAACCAGGTTGTCCCTTTTTCCTGGGTAGTGGGAAGTTCAAATACTATGATATCAGAAGAAATAACATCCTTGTAGGTCTTTTTTGGAAGCGCAGAAAAAATCACTACTCTTGCAAACTTTTGCTTTGCCTGTTTTAGAAAATCGCTGAGTATAAAATTCCGAAATCCTACCCCGTCAGTGATCACCAGGCCAAGGGTTTGCTGACAAGTTTTTGAATTTCCTTTATGGGTAGTATTTGCAGACATTCGCTAGATTTCCTTGAATTGTTTCTGATGATTTAAATCCCATATTTGCTTACTTTTTAAGGTATTCAGAAATAATACAGCGCTATCTCCTTTACCGAACTCTATCGAAGCATCAAACGCTACACTTTTAGTGGCAGATGATATAGCCTTCAGAATTTCTTTTTTACTATAATCTATATTGATTATTTCAGAATTTTTGCTTCGGTTATTTTGCCTGCTCCCAAGATTGATCGCAGGAATATTATAAAATGGAGCTTCTCTTACACCTGCACTGCTATTACCTATGATGAATTCACAATTTTTAAGTAAGCTTAGAAAATATTCGAATCTAAGGGAAGGAATAATCCTGAAGCGATGATCTGGTTTGAGTATACGATTATATTGGGAAATGATCTTGGAACTTCCAAGATCATTGTTAGGATAAATTACGACAAAGTTTTTATCGCTCTCCTGAAGAGTATCCATTAGTACATCTAGTTGATTTTGTAGTTCCTCAATTTCAGTAGTAACCGGATGGAATAGTAGTATGGCATATTCACCAAATTCAATTTCATAATAATCTTTTACGGTTTGAATATCTGGTAGTTTTTCCGAAGCCATTACATCAATATCCGGCGAACCTATCTCAAAAATCGATTCCTCAATTTCGCCCATTTGAATAAGACGGTATCCGGCTTCCTGATTAGCCACAAAATGGATATGGCTTAATTTGGATACGCTGTGTCGCAACAGTTCATCTATGGTACCAGAGATCTCTCCACCCTCAATGTGTGCAACCAGGATATTATTTAAAGAGCCTACAATTGCCCCGGCTAAAGTCTCTATGCGATCTCCATGTACTACGATCAAATCTGGATGAACATGGGTGGCGTATTGTGAAAGACCCTCGATGGTTTTTGCCAGGCTAAGATCCATCGTCGTTTCTTTCGTTTGATTCTGAAATGTATGAATATTGGAAAAGTTACAGCGTTCTATTTCCAGAAGTGTCAACCCATACTCGTACTGCATATGCATTCCAGTTATAAACAGGAATACTTCAAATCCTGGTTCCTGTTCGAGGATCTGGATTAGTGGTTTTACTTTACCAAAATCTGCTCTGGTCCCGGTAAGGAATAGCACTTTTTTCATTTTAAAACTTTAATTTAAAATCGATAATATCATAAGGTTGTAGCTGGCGATCATTGCTAATATTTCTCGAAGCTTTTTTTCCTATAACTTCGCTGAAAGCAGAAGCAGCAATCCCCCCTTTTCCCGGTCTTTTTACCCAGATATTATCTTTGGTGAAAATTTCGCCTTCTTTTACAGGCTTGATAGTACAAATGGAAGCAAAAGCAAAATCTATGGTCACCTGTTCTTCTTCAGAAGCTTTTTTGCTTCCACCCCTCATCAGAGCGATTTCTGAACTATCAATTATTAAACTTTTACAGGCTTCTTCATCCATACTACAGGCGATATCGGGACCGGTTCGATGCAGATGATCGGTAAAATGTCGTTCAAGGATCGATGCTCCTAAAGCAACCGCTGCCAAACAGGAATTATTATTCAGCGTATGATCAGAAAGGCCGAAAACTTTTTTAGGAAATGCTGCGCTTAATTGCTGCATAGCTCCAAGTCTTACCAAATGTGGTGGAGTTGGATATAGGTTGGTGGTATGAAGCAAGGCCACAGGAACCCTGGCCTTATCAAAAATCGCAACGGCCCTTTTGATAGCTTCGATATTATTCATACCGGTACTTAAAATAACAGGTTTACCGAAGTTAGCGATATGTTCCAAAAGAGGATAGTTATTGCATTCACCACTGCCAATTTTAAAGGCCGGAACCTCAAAATTTTGCAATCTGTTGGCTGCAGCTCTTGAAAATGGAGTGCTTATAAAGATCATTCCTTGCTTTTCCACATAATTTTTAAGCTCAAGTTCATCCTCTTCATTCAATGCACAACGCTTCATGATCTCGTAGATGGAAATATCAGCATTTCCCGGAATGACTTCACGGGCTTCACTACTCATTTCATCTTCCACGATATGAGTTTGATGCTTGATCATTTCTACCCCAGCCCTCCTGGCCGCATCTACCATTTCCTTGGCAATTTTGAGAGAACCCTCGTGATTGATACCTATTTCTGCAATGACCAAAGGCGGAAAATCCTGGCCAATTTTACGACCTGCAATTTCAATTGAAGGATTCATTGATTATCTATTCTGTTCATTAAAAATTCAGCATAGTCGAAATCTACCTGTTCATCTATGTCTACCTCTGCAAATGGATGATCCACAATGTAAGGAAAACTGTTTTCATCCATTAATTTCCCATTCTTAATCATATCAGCTTTGGCAATATAAAGAAGTCCGTTTTCATAATAAAGCGGTTCCAGCTCCTGACTTCTTTGACCAAAGGTATAATTGAATGGCTTAAAATTATCGTTTTCAATTTTGCCGAATTTTCTATGATTTCTACTTACAGTAAAAAGACTTTCAGAGTTTGTATCCAATATAGTTTTCCAGCAATCAATTAAAAGATTTTTCGGCCTTAAGGGATTTGTTGGTTGCAGTAAAATAACAAAATCATAAGTTTCGTTTATATTTTCCAGAACGTGTTGTAGTGCAGAAAGTGTGGTTGCGTTATTTCCTGCAATACACGCAGGACGATTTATAACCTGAATACCTTCAGTAAGACCTAAGCCTTTAATTGCAGGATCGTCTGTAGAAATAATGATCTTATCTATGATATCAGGGTTGAGACTCGCATAATTTACACTATGCTCAATTAACGGAATACCACCCAAGACTTTCTTGTTTTTTCCGGGTAATCTTTTGGAACCGGCGCGAGCCGGGATAATAGCTAAACTTCGATATTTTAAGTTATTTTGCATAGCTAAAAAACTTTTGGAAATTTGTGCAGACTTTTTGTTAAAGAAAGTAGTTTTATTTAATATAAAGTAATGTATGGAAAACTTCAGCTTAAAATATTGAGTG
>NZ_JBLVTK010000001.1:38458-54846 GCF_048285865.1 Christiangramia marina
AAAAAAAAGCGCGAGTAATCTATAATTCTAAAAAAATCACCTTTCAATATTAAACCTATATAATTTAAACTTATTGAATTTTTTGAAGTTTTAAATTGCACCCATCTTTCAGGAAAATAATCTTTGTCATTATTTCTCTTAGCAAAATCGCCCCTAAAGTTTTGTTGCGGACGAATTATTATAGAATCTTCTTTCTCTCCAAACCATGCCAACCACCACGAAAATGTTGAATTACTTATTATAAAATCCTTCGATAAGTAACCAAAAACTAACTGTTCCACGGGTTTTAAATCATCTAAAAAATAGCTATTCTCTAAAAAGGCAAAATGCTTCTTGCAATAATTTATATCATCACTGGTAAAAATTAATTTTCGTAATTTCCAATCCGGAAAATTTTCTAAAATTGCAAGAAAATAGTATTTATAGGATAATTGAAAATAATAAGGATGGTGCACGAAATCACCCCTTCTAACAGAAATTAAAATATGTTCTGAATTTAATAAAAATGAATATTTTATTTTTATTTTTTGAATTAAAGACTCTTTAAATTTAAAATACTTTCTTATCTGTTGTATTTTGAAGTATTTTTCCGATTGATACCAACCATCCAAATCATAATTTGCTCCCCTCAGTACTAGATCATTGTAATTGAATGAAGGCTCCTTTATCATTATAAAATCTTTTTGCTTATCAATTTTAGGTAAATTATTCTCAAAGAAATTGGAATATTCCCATCTTGGAAAACCTGCTTCCTGATTATTTGCCTCTGCGATACCGAGGGTTGATGCAATTTGAAATAATTGGTTACCTAAATTTCCTTTTTTTCCCAGTTTAGAATAGATAATCATTGCTATTTAAATTGATTATTCCGGACTTTATTCGAATGTTCATTATTAACACCCTTTTCTATAAAAATTAAATTATGGTAAAAATGAATTGCAATAATGTGTTTGTCGTAATAACTCTTTTCATAATTTTCTAAAATAAATTCCTCGTGGTTTAGGCTATCAATTAACCCTTTGAAAAAAGTATATACAGTTCCCTCCTTATTTAAATTTTTAGATGAGCCGCCATAATTTTCCCAGTAGGAGGTTTGAGTATCCTCAATAACATAATATCCCCCAATTTTTAATTTTGGGAACAATAATTTAAATGTAGAAATAACATGTTCATTTAAATGGCTTCCATCATCAATTATGATATCAATTTTTTTTATATCCCTAACTACTTGGTAGAGGAATTCCTCGTCAACCTGGCTTCCTTGAAAAAGCTTAATTCTATTTTCTTGAAGAAAGGATTTATCATATAAATCAATGGAAAATATACGTGCAAAAGGAAAAAAGGACTTCCACATTCGTAAGGAATTTCCACCTATGTAAGGGTTATCATAACCTCCTACCCCAATTTCAAATAAATTTATTTTTTTAAATCTGTATTTCCGAAAATGTCTTTGGTAATGAGGAGTATAAAAATGAGTTCCAAACTTGTCTGTCTTATGAATTAGAGCCATTTTAGAAAGGTTTCTAAAATAAAAGAGTGATAGCAAGTATCTAAACTTATATCTTAATTTTAATCTTTTTTCTAAAGGAATATATCTTTTTAAAACGAAGAATATTTTTTGCATTTCCAAACTTTACTATGAATATATTCTACTTTTAAGCAAGTTTTTAAAATCTTTAAACTCACTCATGTTTAAACGATTACTATTTCTAAGGAGTCTTGGAAAATTTAAAACAATATCTAAAACAGCTTGTAAAATGGCGGTAGCTGCTTTTAAATCTCCTACAAATACTTTTAATTTAAATTGCATCCATAATGTATAAGCAAATCTTCTGGGGATTACCTTCCAGGGATAAAAAAGTATATAAAGATACCACCCCGATCTAATGGATCGTCTTAACCGCTGTTGGTAATCCTTATTATTTTTTCTATCTTTTATTTCCACCCGATGGTGAACAACTATTCTTGGCACATAATTCACTTCCCACCCCTTTTTGAAGAGTTGGAATGATGCAAATTCCTCTTCTCCATAGAATACAAACCATTCTGGGTAATTGGGAATATTCCTCCAGGCTTCCATCTTCCAAATGTGTCCACATCCCACAAAGCCTTGAACACGTTTTGTTTCTTTTTCAGTACAGATATGAGGTGGGGGTTGCATTCCCCAATATATCTTACAAGCAATCACAGCACATTTTGAATGATTTGCAAAGTGTGAAGCAGCATTTTGAAGAACTTCATCAGATAGAAAATTAGCATCGTCGTCTAAAGAAATGGCATATAAAGTTTCTGTTGACTCTAATAATCGATTTCTGCTATAAATAAGCCCTTTATTAACAGGATTAACTAATAATTTAATTTCAGGATAATTTTCTCTGACAAATGCTGAAGTCCCATCGGTACTTGCATCATCGCAAATTATAATTTGTACCCCGTCTTTTAAAAATTTTTCTAAAGAAGTAAGCGTACACCTTAAATCTGCCAATCGGTTAAAAGTTGTAATTAATATACTAAAATCCCCGTCCATAATTAAAATGATTTCCTTGCAGCTTTGGGCAGCCCTAACTGTTTTAAATATAGCATCCTCAATTTATGGGATTTTAAGACTAACTGAACACTTTTTCGTTTAAGAAAATAGGGCAGGATAAATTTTGGGTTTGGGAAACGTGGAAGTTCTGGAAAAGCCATCCACCCTTCTGCTTGTTTGTTTTTGGAATTTAATCTTTCTATAAATGCTTTATCTAGTTTATTCCCTAAATGAAAAGCCATATTCCGTGAGCTAGTAAAACGATAACATCCATTTACGGGAGCCAATTTATCAAATACCGCTTCACTATTCCCTCCCATTTTAAAGGGGTTGAAAAGGGAAATACCTTCAAATAATTCCCTTTTGTATGTGGCTACCGCATGGCCTGAACCTACTAGAGCCTCATAATCTCCTTGTTTTAAATAAAGGGTATACTTCAACCTGTCTTTTGGATAATTTGGTTTCCATCCAATACTTTTATAAAACTCCCTTAATGCTTCGGGTTCCTTCACAGCTCCAAATTTTAAGTAAGGGGAGAAAGCATGATCGAAAAGCAAATTTTCACAATGACTTTGATAACTAAGAAATTGGGGAATAAGCCCTACAACACCCGCCTTTTTAAAATTTTCAAATACTTTATAAGTCTCTTCCTGCCAGTTTGGTTTATAATATATATCAGCATCACCTATAGTTATCAAAGGAAAATCATGACCGGAGACAGCCTTTAAAACGGCATTATATTTACCAATATTGGGTGTGGTAATTATCTCCTGAACTTTTCCATTTAAATATAAATCCTCAAGATATCTTTCTACTTCCCTACAACTACCATTGCTAATGAGGCTAATAAAATTATCTGGACGCGAAGAATCCAACAGGGATTGTATACAAATTTTTAATATTTGAAAACTGTCCTTAAAATAATCATCCTGATGGGGAATATAAATTGGGATGATTACCTGGTGTTTAAAGGGGGAATCTTTATTTTTTTTATCTTTATTTGGGTTAAAGCCTTCTCTCATAAACTTAACCTCTATTTAGTTTCAGTATTTTTTCACCTTTGCCCAATATTTTAAAAGAATAAAACACCAGTCCTAACTGAAAATACCTAAAAAGTAAATTGAAGTCCCCATCCATTTTTTTAATTTTATTTTTTAACTGAAAAGCTTCTTCAAATGAAGATTTTTGTAAAAGGCTAATATATGCCCATAGAATATCGTTCTTTAAGTTCTTAATCGATGAAATATTTAGCTTAGATCTCATTTTTTGTAAAGCTTTATGCCTTGCATAAAAAAAAGACAAGATTTTCGTTGGAGTCATTTCACCAAACGAGATACTTTCTTCGTGCCGTCTTACAAATACCAAAGGCTTTGATGTAACCACATAACTACTTTCCAAATTGAGCAAACGAACAAAGTAATCCCATTCCTGGGATTGGTGCAAGGTAATATCAAATTGAAGATGATGCTTAACTATAAAACTTCGCCTTATTAATGGCGCCTGTGTCAACCATTTAATTTTATTACAAATAAAATCATTTAAAGGATCTTTAGACTCTAATTTAGGGTGTCGCAAACCTAATATATTATCTAAATTATTTTCGAACATTAAAGTTTGGCACACACACATATTACATCCACTATTATTCAAGAGGTCGGTTTGTACCGCTAACTTATTACGATGCATTATATCGTCACTATCAAACCAATTGACAAATGCCCCCTTACAATTTTTAAATCCTAAATTCCTACATGTATTTGCACCGGGCTTTAAATTACTCCCCCTTTTTATATATTTAAATCTTTTATCCGCATCTGTATAAAATTCCAATAATTCCGAAGTATAATCATTTGATTGGTCATCAATCACCAAACATTCCCAATTTTTATAAGTCTGATTTTTAATTGAATCCAGGGTTTGACCAATTAAATGCGCTCTATTATAAGTTGGGATTATTATAGAAACTAAATAGACCATGGCGTGAGTGAATGATTTATACAGGTAAACGTCTGAAAAATATACTTTATAATACTAGCTTGGCTAGCCAAATTAACTTTTTGGTTAACTACACCTCCTCAACACTTCATTTAAGTGATTTTTAAATGTAGGTAATTCAAAATAATCCCCAAATGGTTTTTCAAATTCCAATCCTTTTAAGCTCGAAAAAATAAGGTTTTCTAACTTCTTTTTAATCTCCCCATTATTACCGTAAGTTCCTATAAGGGACTTATTTGAGATTACATCCCTTAATTCACTCCGCAAAGGGGATAGTAAAAATACAGGTTTGCCTATAGCAGATAAAAAAGGTGCTTTCCCCAGTAATATATTACAATATACAGGCCCATTTTCCAACAGGACATTGATATCTACAAGATACTTTTGCTCATATGCCGAATTTGAAAAATTGACCCCCGGAAGCACCCTTATATTAGGAATGGATTGATATTTGTTTTTTATTCGGTGATACTCTGAACTTTTTAATCTAAGAACGAATTCTGACTTTTCAGCAATTAAGCTGGATTGCCTAACAAGTTCTTGATAAATGTCCAAAAGTACTTCGACATTTCTGCCATATTGAAGCGCACCGTGATAAGCCAAAGTAAGTTTTTTTTCTTTCTTAAAAATTTTCTTGTTGTTACTTAGGTTAAAAATCTTTTCTTCATACTGGTGTGGAATTGTATAAAAGTGCTTTTCCCCACCATACAAAAACTCCATATCCGCCGATAAATATTTTGCTGGTGTTATACAACCTTTAGACTGATAAATTACTTCCCACATTCGTTGAAAACGGAATAACTCTAAACCAGTAGGTTTGGTATTTGACCCTGTATACCAAAAAAGGGGAAAAGGATCGTGAAAGTTTATTATGGCTTTATTTAATATGGGAAGGTCTTTAGCCCCCAATATCGTTTCAAATTCTAATCCCGAACTGCGAATAAAAATATGGTCAAATTGTTTATATTGAATTTTAGCCATGTGCTTTCCATAGGATTTATATTTATAAACATCATTAAGCGAAATATGGAAAATTCTCCAGAAAAATTTATTTATAATTTTAATTGATGATGGAATTTTTACCGCCATTTGAGTTACAACCATTTCATCAACTGGAAGCAAATCAAGATCGTCTTTAGATTTTGAGTGTTTTAAATATACTACTTTGATAAAGCTATTTGGATAGGCAGCCCTCAAATTCGCAATGAACGACCGGGAAACAATCCCTTCACTCGTTCCCGATACTCGTAAGTCCTGTGCAATTATTAAAAATTTCAATGATTGTTTTTTCTATAGTTACTTATTAAATTCTCAATAGCCCTAATTAAGAGGTTATATAACCTTATTAGCCTAAAGTGTTTTATGTAATGCTGAAAGGTAAAACTCCATGCTCCCCAGTTTCTTTTATTATTTAAAAAGGCACGTTCATAATGTTCGTACACAAGCTTTTTTTCCGACTTTGAAAAATACTCTAACCTTTCCATCAAAAACCTATAATAAGACCACGAAGCGAAAGCCTTTTCCTTAAGGTTATCTCTTTTCTGGGTAAGGTTTTTAGTACTGTGGCGAAAATTCACTGTAGCTTCATTGATGGTGTAAATCATCCCAAAATTGGATATTTCAAACAAAAGTGCATCATCACTATGCCAGGCTAAAGGAAAATCCTGAAAACCCTTATCTAATAGCGTTTTTTTTCTAAAAATATATTCCGAAAGGGAGCTACGTGTTGTTCCCTTAGCCTTTCTCACAAAGAAATCAGTTACTTTCTCTAATTCCGGATGCTTGTATTTTTTTGAAATTACTTCTTCCCGTTCATCAATTATTCTACTTGCAAACCTTACAACATTGATTTTATTATTATGGATTTTATCCAAATTCTTATAGAATTCAAGAATACAATAAGAATCAAGTGTGTCGTCGTCCCCTAACATTAAAACCCAGGATTCGTTTTGCACCAATTCTAGACAACGTGCCCAATGACTAGTTAAAGAAGTGGCACCTAGATTGGTTTTAAATCTTAAATATTGAATTTTTACTTCATTGGAATATAACTCTATAAGTTGTTCCGGGAGATTCTGGCTTGCATCATCACCAATATAAACATTAAACCTCTTATCCTTTTGTCCAGCCAAAGACTGTAACGTCTTTTCAAAATGATCAATTTTAAAGTACGGTATTACAATGGCTAGTTTCTGGTTGCACACTAAGGGAGGTATTTTATTGCCCATTTACCTAAGCCAAATTTTGAAAATATTCGTCTTATAAATCTTCCAAAACCCACGTACTTTTTATTCTGAAGTAAAAGTAATTGCTTTTTATAATGGGTTGACTTTTCGTACTGCTGCTTTATAAGTGAACTAGCCAGTAATTCATATTCTTCTATAGATAAAAATTGTTTTAGATATTTGTAGGCTTTTATGTGATCTAGATATAAGTTCATCGTCATTGTAATACTTTCATGATTCTTTCTATACAGAGCCAATGGTTTATCAATAAAAAGAACGTTGGATCCTTGTTTAAAGAACTTGACCCACATCACCCAATCCTCTTTAGCTTTTAAAGATTCAGGAAATCGAAAATTTAAAAATAATCTTTTCGAAAATAATCCACAGTGGATTGGTATGGAAAATTTCCTGTCCCAATGATATAATATATTATCTAAAGTAAAAAGTTCAGGAGTCAATTTGCAATAAGCCGCAGAAGTTTTCAAAGTATTGGTCGTAAACATTCTAAAGTTACTGATAATTATAAGTGGTTTGGTAGAGTTAGTTTCTTGCACTAAACTAAGAGAATCCTCAAGTTTAGTTATTTCCAAATAATCATCTGCATCTAAAAATTGGATATAGCTCCCGATAGCATTTTCCAATCCCAAATTTCTGGCTGTTGATAACCCCCCGTTACTTTTAAAATAATATTTGAACCTACTATCTTTTTCTGTCCAGTTTTTTGCAATTTTTTCCGTATTATCTGCACTACCATCATCAATTATTAAACACTCCCAATGGGTATAGGTTTGGTTTTGGATGGATTGTAAAGCTTTTTCCAAAAATTTACCTTGCTCATAGCACGGCACAATAATGGAAATCAACGGAGTAGAATTCATATTTAAATTTTTCCGAATTAATTACATAGATTATTAATGCAAATTTTCATGAAAGATTATTTCAATCGTTATCAATTATTGTAAGTAAACCTTTTAAATGATTTCCTAACCTATAATCACGATTACTAAGTTTATATATAATTAGGAACTGGAAAAGTTTGAATTTCCATAGTTTACTGAGCTGGTTAATTCCTAGGGAATTTTCAAGCTGTTTTAATTCCTGAAATACCTCATTGATTGGACGAAATTTATATAAATGCGATATT
Organism: Christiangramia marina; assembly: GCF_048285865.1. Lineage (NCBI taxonomy): Bacteria > Pseudomonadati > Bacteroidota > Flavobacteriia > Flavobacteriales > Flavobacteriaceae > Christiangramia > Christiangramia marina. Next base: position 46,350 of record NZ_JBLVTK010000001.1, read on the forward strand.
GCCAATAAATAAAACCTAAAACTTGCTTTTTTTATATTTACATGCACATTTTTCTCGAATAGATATTGAATTATATTACGACGCACCATAAGCTCAGAAAAGAGTTGTAAATGACCTCCCTGTTTATAACTACCTGTTATAGAGTCCTGATGATTCCGGATATAAACTAACTCTTCATCTATAAATTCTACATTCAAATTTTGGTTTTTAAGTATTCTAAAATGAAAATCAAGTTCCTGTGCCTTAAATAAATTCTCATTGAATTGATACTCACTTAGAACATTCCTTCGCCATAAAGTAACTTGTGTATTAATAAATATCTTACTGGTAAGGTAATCCAATAAGAGGTTTTCTGGAGTACATTTGTTTTTAAAAATCCGGTCAGGATGGGATGTATCTTCTGAGAAATACACGGCATTGGTAATGATTAGATCAAGTTCCAATTTAGTGTTTAAAAAAGACTGAACTTTTTTCACGTAATTTATATGCATTAAATCATCACTATCAAACCATTTTACAAACTCACCGCTACTTAATTCAAAGCCATAATTTCTACAAGCATTCGCCCCTTTAGTTCGTTCCTGCGGTCTATGGTGAAAAGAAATTCTGGAATCTTTTCCACAATAAAACTCCATCAATTCCTTTGTATAATCGGTAGAACCATCATCTACCACAATACATTCCCAATGCTTATATGTCTGGGATAAAATAGAATCTAGAGTCTCCCCAATAAGGTGAGCCCTGTTATAGGTAGGTATAATTATACTTACTAACGCATGCTCCATTTGCACTTTTTTATATTAAGCCATTGCAATGCTGATCCCACATTTTTATTAATCTCCTACTTCCATACCTAGTAAAATGCTTTCCTCGTCTTGGAGTTGCAGTAAATTCTCCAAAAACAGGTCCTTTCGCGGTGGCATAAAAATCTATTCTTACAAAGAGACCATAAACCTCACTTAATTTTTTTACATCCTCAACCATTTCTTTTAAACATGATGGAGGTACATCTATTTTTTTAATAGATGCAGCTTTTTCGTTCAGTATTTTTCTTTTAATGAATTTCCAATCTTCATTATAAAAAGTTATTCGATCTTTATTTATTCCTTTTCTTTTGTTCACTTGAAGGAAAAGAATCGTACCGTTGAAACAGTAAAATTTATAATCATCGGGAATCACAAAATCTCCGTTTTCATTAGGAATAAATTCTTCAATAATAATCTCCAAATCATCTTGAGAATTAAATAAAGCATTTATCTCGTTTCGCAAAGATTTAGGAGTATATTCTTTTGAGTCAAACAAATTACAACCATTTTTCATTAAAAAAATATTTTTGCTTGATTCTCCAAACAATGGTTTAATTATATAGTTTTCGGGTAAATTATTTATATCTAGGTTTTCAAAATCTTCTTTTTTACCATGCCAATATAACTTTGCCACCTTGCACCCAAACTTTAAAGCAAATTGCTTGGCATTATATTTATTTTCAAGCCTTCTTTGCCAATTTTCAATGTTTTTCCAGGTTTCCATAGAATGCTGTCGGTCAAATTTATCTTCTATTAGATGAAGATCTGTAGCATCCCTCCAAAATATTTCCCAGCGTTTCTGTATTCTTTTTTGAAATACAGTAGGGGAATTATCAATAAATTTTCGTCTAAAGTGTCTATATAATTTATATAAATGAAATCTTATATCGGATTTAAAATTCATAATTCCATCTATTCTAAAATGCTAAGGTGAGATTTAATCGGTCTATTTAAGGTTTAAATAGTGAGCCCCAGGTTTTTTATTAATTTCTAAACTTCTTTTAATTAGAGGTATATTCTCCTCTAACATTTCTAACTCTCGTTTGTAAGATTTAACTGCATCAAATCTAAACTTTAAAAAAGACTTAAAAACGGCTGACTTTCTATTCTGCAGTGCAGCCTCCAGATCTCCTATGTTTGATTTATTAATATTTGCACCTTTAATCTTATGTGATCTTGCAATTTTCTCCCAGTATTTTTTCGAGCCTAATTGTAAATTTAATTTATTCCGAAACTGTCTATCATGCTTTATAAAGAAATTAGGCGCAACACCTATTTTAAAATCAAAGAATTTTAATCTCTGACAGTAATTCTCATCTTCCCCATAATGAAAAAATATAGGATCAAAACCTCCTACCGTCTCTAAACAGTTTCGTGAAATAAGCCAGCCAGCTGCATTTACAAATGGCACCTCGTAAACTTTTTGCTTTGTTTTATTTAAAACATAGTCCGAATAAAAATCGCTATTCTTCGAATAGATCAAATAATTAGAAAAATTTTCATCAAGTTTGGTCCCGTTGCCATTTAGATGAATAGGACTTAAGATGCCAAATTCCTCATTTCCTTTCATTAAGGCTAGCATTTTGCACAAACAATCATCAACAAAATAAGCATCCTGATTTAAGAGAAAAACATATTCTGCCCCCTGATTTAAAGCATAGGAAATACCAATATTATTGGCCTGACCAAAACCCAAGTTTTTCTTTTGCTCGAACAGTATTATTTCTGGATGTTGACTTTTGATGTAATCCGTAGTACCATCAGTTGAATTATTATCCACAATAATGACGGGATATGGTTTGGTGCTTGTTAAACACTTCGGAAGCCATTTCAAACCATTGTATGCAACAATAATAACAAAGAACTTATCCATTCTTAAATAGTTTATTTAAGAAAAGCTTGGTCAATTTTTTAAAGCGGCTATACGGTAAATGTCGCGATCTACCACATAAAGGAACTAAAGTGGTATAATACAAAAATAGACGAAAGCTGATCTTTCTATCCAGTATATACACATACCGTTCTACTTTGTAATAATTTACAGCTTCAGACAGTTTTGGTATTAGAATTTTATCAGCTTTATTTTTAAAGTATTCGTACATATCAATATCTGAATCCATATATAAATTCAAATTAGAGGATTTGGACATCCCACCTGCATTTCGCCGATAAACTGACAAAGGTCTTTCTTCATAATAAATATTCCCTTCCAAAAAAAGATACATAAATAAATATTTATCACCAGATTGAACTTTTTGAACTAAAAACTGGGTAACCCAATTCATGATTGATGTTTGGCGAAATATTATAGTGGCTGTGTGAAATGTCCTCGTCGGGCATATATCATCAAAGACAACTTTTCTGGATGGCAGACAAGAAAAAAAATTCGTTTTGTTGCTCGGAACTGTCTCATCTATGAAATATGAATTATGTGCATGTGCAATATATTCAGAATTATTATCTAAAAAATCTACCTGCTTTTGTAGTTTTAAGGGATCTGTCCAATAATCATCACCCTCGCACAAAGCTATATATTTTCCACGGGCCGAGAACATATTGTACAGAAAATTGAACCTGCCGGTAGGCTTACCTCCTATTTTAATATTGTTTGCTCGGTGATGTAGAAAAAGTCTGATTTTATCTGGATATTTTTTCTTGTAGGTCAAGCAGATTTCCCGAGTGCCATCATAGCTATCATCTTCACCTAAAAGAATTTCAAAAGAAAAATCAGTTCTTTGCATAAGAACGCCCTCAAGACATTCTTCAATAAAGTTAACATGTTGATAAGTTTGAATGCATACACTAACAAGAGGCACTGTATAAGTAGAGTTGGAGAACTCCAACGGTTCTATTTTTTGATATTTATTTTTAAAACTGTGGAAATTCATCTATGGTACTTTCTATTCATTCGGTTTGAAAAATCTGGCAGGATTACCATACCAAACTTCCCTATCTCCTACATCTGTTCTAACTTGTGAACAGGCACCGATTATACTTTCTCTTCCTATTGAACATCCTGGCATTAAAGTGACATTCGCGCCAATCAAAGCGCCATCTCCAATAGAACCAACTTCCTTAAAACTACCTTTCTCTAATTTTGGTGTATCAGTCAGAACAAAACTATACTTCACCACAACATTTTTGCCGATACGTGCATTAGCAGAAATTGTACACCTGCTTCCAAAACTTGTATTATCGCCTATCACGACATTTTCTCTTATTTCACAATAAGCTGTAAACTTACAGTTCGAGCCTATGCGGGCTCCACTTCTTACTATACAGAAAGGTCCTATCTTTGTGTTATCACCAATTATTGCGTTCTCTTCTATTAGAGCTAATGGATGAATATCAACATTTTTACCTATTTGAGCCTTATGCGAGATTGAAATAAATTTTTTCATCTGTTTTTATTTAAAATTTGGAACCCCGGTTAAATTATCTGATGCGGGTCTCTCTTTAGCGGGTACACCAACCAAAAGTAAATTTTCTTTTGAAGTGTTTTCTACTACAACTGCACCCGCTCCTATTACAGTATAAGGATGGATTGCAACTTTAGGCCGAAATGTCACAGAGGAACCAACAAAACAGAAGTCAGCTATTTTTGAATTACCACCCGTTACAACATTATTGGCAAAATGAACATAGTTTCCTATTTGTGTACCATGCCCAATTTTAGCTCCGGGAGCAATAACCGTATTTTCACCTATTTTAGTGTTTTCATTAAGAGAGCCTTTAACAATAGAAGAATTTGCTCCTAAAAAACATCTATCCTTAATAACTACACCTCCCAATTGAGGCTGTCTTACTTTTGTTCCATTTTCTCCCCAAACCCAAGCTGTTCCCGTGGCTCCAATAGTACAGTGAGGCTCAACAATCACACTTCTCCCTATATAAGAGTTATCCTCCACTACAACATGGCTTTTTATAATAGTGTTATCTCCTATAACACAGTCGCCTAATACAGCAAACGAATCTATTTGCACATTTATTCCTATAACAGCATCTTTATGAATGGAAGCAGTTTTACTAATCTTACCTGTTGATTCTTCCCTAAAATAGTGATCGAGAATCATATAAAATATAGTTTGCGGATCTCCTTCGACACATATTACTCCATTGTTCCTTTCAATTTCTACTTGTGAAGAAGTTAATATTAAAGACTGTTCAAGCTTAGTTTTAAAATCATCACCCGAAAAAAAGTAAAAGCCATTGGCTTCCGGATAAAACAAAGAACATATTTTATAATTGCGATATACCGCTCCCCTTAAAGAAAAATTTATTTTTCTATCCTTGAGGAATTGAACTATTTGTTTATATGAGATTTGCACAAATGAATAATTATTGGACAGTCAGGTTCTTAATAATTATACAAACTTCCTTTATGTCTATCGCATTAAGTCCATAAAATAAAGGTAAACAAAGAATACGTTTTGAGATCGAATTGGCACAGGGCATTTCATTTGAATCAAGATAGTTTAAATTATTCAAACTAGGATAAAAATACCTTCTAGGATAATAACCTGCTTTATTCAAGGCATCCCTAACTTCAACCAAATGCTTTTCATTTTCAAAGATCACTGGATAGTAACTGTTATTCCAGCTTGTTCCTTCTCTAAGCTTTATAGTACCAAGCCCGGAACCTGCCAAAAGTTCATCGTAGAGCTGTACGATGTTCCTGCGCCCGGCCAAGATTTCTTCCAGGTAAGGGAAAACCGCTAACCCCATAGCCGCCTGTAACTCGCTCATCTTGGCATTTATTCCTAATCCGTAAAAATCTTCCTGCCCTTTATGGCCAAAGTTATGATGATAGAAGAGGGAATGGTGAAGTTCATCATCACCTGTGAAGACCGCACCTCCCTCGCCGGTATGGAACAACTTAGTGGCGTGAAAACTACAGGTACTAATATCTCCATATTCAAAAACAGATTTCCCCTTGTAGCTTACCCCAAAACAATGGGCAGCATCGTAGATCACTTTTAGCCCATGCTTTTTCGCGATTTCGCCAATGACCTCAACATTACAGGGATTACCAAAAACGTGGGTAGCAAGTATTGCTGTGGTATCCTGCGTAATGGCTTCTTCTATCTTTAGCTCATCTATGCAAAGATATTCCCGGTGTATATCGACAAAAACAGGCTTGCAGTTCTCCCATACTATGCTACTGGTGGTGGCCACATAAGAAAATGGAGTGGTAATAATCTCTCCCTTAAGACCAAGAGATTTAATTGCAAGTTGCAAGGGAAGCGTACCGTTAGTTGTGGCAATAATATTTCGAACTTTAAGAAAGTTCTTTAGCTTTTCCTCCAATTCTTTGACCAGCACCCCCCTGTTTGTGATCCAAGCATCATCCCAAGCCCTTTTTAGGATCCTGTTATATTCGATCTGGGGAGGTAAAAATGTCTTTGTTACTGGTATCATAAAATCACTGAATTTTCCAAATGAATGACGGTCTAATATAGCCGGGCTCTCTACCCATATAAACGCCCAAATCTCTTGAAGAGTTCACTACCGTAAAACGTATAATATCTTTCTCGGAAAAAATAGCATTTCTTCGATCCTTTACTATGAAGAGGCTTAAGAAGTACTGTCCTGGCTGAAAAAAATTTTCCGGAAAAATGCAGGAAATAATGTTTTGTCCTTTTTTTAATTCTCCATCACCCTTTATATGAGTAAAAGAGAATAAGGCATCTCCCATTTCATTATGCAAATGATAGGTAAGATGATACCTTTCAGCATTATCATCACTGATGTGAATATCTGTAAGTAATTCTATTTCCCGGCCTTCTTCCAGGACATCGGAGTCTTTTTCGTAGCGATTTCTTAAACAAATCCGATTTAAATTGAAAACAGAATTACCATGGCTATCATCAAAGAACTTCACGTTTACACTGCTTTTACCTTCTCCCAAATAATCACTAATGGCACACTCGGCAGTACCTGAAAAAGCAGAAAGCCCGTTCTCTAAAACGATCCCCCGGTCGCATAAGCTCTTAACACTAGCCATATTATGACTAACAAACAGTACTGTTCTGCCTTCACCGGTAGAAAGATCCTGCATCTTACCAATCGCTTTTTTCTGAAATTCAGCATCACCTACAGCCAGCACTTCATCTACTACCAGAATTTCCGGTTCCAAGTGGGCGGCTACCGCAAAGCCAAGTCTAACAGTCATCCCACTACTGTAGCGTTTTACAGGAGTATCTATATACTTTTCACAACCCGAGAACGCAATGATCTCGTCAAGCTTCGATTTTATTTCATGACGGCTCATACCCAAAACTGCACCATTCATAAAGATATTTTCTCTACCGGTCAACTCTCCATGAAAGCCCGTTCCTACTTCCAATAATGATGCTATCCTACCTTTAGTTCTTATACTCCCAGTAGTTGGTGCAGTAACTCGGGAAAGAATCTTTAAAAGCGTGGACTTCCCTGCCCCATTTTTTCCAATAATTCCAAGCACCTCTCCCTGCTTTACTTCAAAGTTGATATCTCGCAAAGCCCACACATAATCTTCGGTGGCTTTCGCACTGCGGTCATTTACCCCACCAACTTTAAGATACGGATCCTGCTTGCCTCTTATTTTATGCCACCAACGATTTAGATCATGCTGCAAACTACCGGTACCAACCGTACCGAGGCGGTATTGTTTAGAAATGTTTTCAGCTTTTAATATAATACTCATTCTTCTCTTTCTCAGCTAAACATTAACTCTTTTCTATGCACTTCTCACTCTTAAACGGTATCGATAAAATTCTTTTCGGTTCGATTAAAAATAATCAAACCGAATAAGAATAAGACTACTGAGATCACAAGAGTATAGATAAATCCGGTCCAGGTAAAAATCCCGGTATCCAGGATCATGTATCGAAAACCTTCGATAATTTGCGTCAGCGGATTATATTTTACCAACCATGCCCAATCGGGCATTTTATTTTCTACTTCAGCCAGTGGATAGGGAACTGCAGAAACATACATTAATAGCGTGGTAGCAAAACCTACCAGAACTGTAAGGTCCCGATATTTCGTTGTCAAAGCCGAAATTGTCATTCCTGCTCCAAGTCCTAGAAATGCCATCATTAACACATAAACCGGAAACAATAGCAGGTGCATGTTTGCTCTTATTTCATATCCCCGTAACAAAAAGTAAATATAGAAAACGATTAATATCAACAGTTGAATGCCAAATTTAAACAGGTTGCTTATCACTGTCTTCAATGGCATGATCACCCGCGGGAAATAAACCTTTCCAAAGATCCCTGCATTAGCAGTAAAGGTATTCGAAGTACCTGAAAGACATTGATTAAAATAATTCCAGGCGGTAATTCCTGTAAGGTTAAATAGAAAGGATGGTACATTCCCAGTTGGAATGCTTGCGATATTATTAAAAACGAGTGTAAATATAATGGAAGTAAAAAGCGGTTGAATAAAGAACCACAATGGTCCCAAGATGGTCTGCTTATAAACAGTAATAATATCCCTTTTAACAAAAAGAACCAATAGATCACGATAGCGCCAAATCTCCTTAAAATTAAGGTCGATCAGCTTCCGCTTAGGTGTGATCTCATAAAGCCAGTCATCTGTTTTCACTTCGCTCATTACTCAAAATTCCGCATAAATCTTTTCCAGGAAAGTTTTAATTGAGACATTCTGGAAGGCGCTGCACCATAATAACCTTTGGCATAGCGGTT
>NZ_JBLVTK010000001.1:54898-58079 GCF_048285865.1 Christiangramia marina
TTGGCACTATGTACAAAATGATTCAATACAAAACTAATGTTACTCACCTCACCTTTTTTAAATTTCTCGTTGATGGTTTCCAGCATTCCTCTTTTGGTATAATCCTGGCGCACGAGGTATAACGTCGCATCTGCATACTTCACCAAATTCAATGCATCTGCAACCATTCCAATAGGTGGCGTATCCAGAATGATATAGTCGTACTGTTTTTTTAAAGACTCGATCAATTCTTCCATCTTAGGAGTCATCAAAAGCTCAGACGGGTTTGGTGGAACAGGCCCCGAGGTGATTACGTCCAGGTAAGGAATTTTACTGCTTTGAATGATCTCTTCTTCTGAAGCCTCATCAATCAGGTAATTCACAATTCCCAGATCATTATTTAACTGAAAGTCATCAAAGATCTTAGGCTTACGAAGATCTACCCCCACCAAGACTGTTTTCTTTTCGCTAAGAGCAAATACCGTAGCCAGGTTCATGGCGCAAAATGTTTTCCCTTCTCCTGAAACAGAAGAGGTGATCATCACAGTTTTAGAGCCCTTGATGCCCTGTCTTTTATACATAAATTGCAAGCTGGATCTAAGACCTCTAAAACTTTCAGCAATCGAAGATTTCGGAGACTGGAAAACGGCCAGGTTTCCATCCATTTTATTTTTCCCTATCAGGCCTAGAATGGGAATCTGTGACAACCTGGTCACTTCCTGGGCGTTATGAATATTGGTATTCAGGAAAACAAGTAGAAAAACAAAGGTTAGAGGTATGACACCACCCACCAGAAGGGCCATCACATAATTCAATTGTGTATTGGGCCCTATTCTCCCTCCACCGGTATCTTTTGCTTTATCGATTACCAGCACATCGCTGACATTGGCCGCTTTTACAAGACCGGCTTCACTCCTTTTCTCCAGGAACATATTATAAGTACGTTCATTGATACTGTACTTACGCTGAATTTTCAGCAGATCCTGTTCTTCCTGGGGTAACTTCTGAACTTCATTTTCCAATTGCGCAATTCGGGTTTGGATCTGTCTTAATTCAGAATTCAGAAGACCTTTTGATGAATTGATATTTTCCAGAAGTATGGATTTTACTGAATTTATCTGTCGGTCTATATCAGCAAAAACCGGTGAGTTCTCTTTAAGGGTATATTGATAATTTTTTCTTTCTTCGGCTAATTGAATGATTCTGCTCACACCATTGGCGATGCTTCCTTCACTTATTCCGGCAACAGATGGAGCGGGCACATTGGAATAATCGCTTCTGGTTTGCAGGTAATTTTCCAGATTATCATAATAGCTTAGCTGTCGTCTTATTTCTTCCTTCTGTATATCCAGTTGAGCTAATTTTCCTGAGAGCTGCCCACTTTCTGCAGAGATGTCCAGCACAGAATTTTCATTCCTGAAATTATTGAGCTCATTCTCCACATTCTTTAACTCTGCTGCCTGTACCGCAAGACTACTATCTATAAAACGAATGGTCTTAGTCGCAAAGAGATTTTTCCTACGCAGCATATTTGCACTCAATACATTAACTGAACCATTCAGGTAATCGACCAGGCGTGATTTATTTAATCCTGTCTGGCTGAGATTTAATACCGAAGAACCATTACCATTGGAAATGTTCATCCCTCGATAAGATCCTACAGCAGCGTTGAAATTTGAGAAACTTATATGAATGGTACGACTGGCATCATAATTACCCTCCTTTCTAACAATATAGCCTGAGAAAAATGGCAAACTTATATGCTCTCCGAATTTGTAGTTACGATTAAATTCTGAAGGTTCCACCGTTCGGGTATCAGTCTCCTTGGTTTTGTAGTTTGTACGATACAAGGTTTCTGGAATATCGGCCCGCAGATTGAAACTCTGGTCATTTGCTATGGATAATTTCATCGTGACATTATTGGCCTGAAAAGCTGCGGAATCTGCAATCACATGAAATGGATTCTGACCGTATACATCTACCATCTGGTATTCTCCCTGAGCACGATAATTAATATAAAACTGGAGTTTTTCAACTACTTCTTCATTATGTGACCGGGATCTTAAAATCGTAATAGCCGTATTGACCTTATCTGAGGTTCCTCCCCAGTTAAAAGTTAAACTGGTGTTAGAAGTAAAAAAAGGGTTCTGATCGTCTTTAATGGAGATCGTATTTCCCAACTGGTACACAGGTAGTTTTCTAACGTTATTATAATAGGCAACAGCAAAACTAATTCCTATAGAGAGAAGGATAAGTTTCCAATAGCTAATAACTTTAAAGATAAACCCTTTAAAATCAAAAGTGGATCCTACATCCGATATATGATCATCTTCGTGCGCCATTATCTGGTAGCTAATAGAATTGCTGAAGTTATTACAGTTATTGCAGAAAATACAGTTGTAAACACACCAAGGCCAGTAGTACCAAAGCCCAAAGCCTTTTGAGGTAGTGGATTCACCACGATCATATCGTTAGGCTGAATATAATAATATGGACTGGCCATCGCCTTGATATTGGTTACATCTATAGTGTGTACTTCCTCTCCCTGAGGATACTGTCTAATTATCTGTACATTCTCGCGGTCACCATATTCTTCAATTCCTCCTGCATTGGCAATAGCTTCCATAATTGTCACCTGATCTTTGTAGATCACCTGGGTTCCCTGCCCTATTTCGCCTAAAGTAGTGTAACGTATTCCGGCAAGTTTTACCGTAACAAAAATGTTTGCTTCTTCCCGGAAATATTCATCCAGGAGTTTTTTTTCGATCTTTTCCCTTACTTCTTTCTCTGTATAACCAAGCACATTGATCTCTCCCATGGTTGGCACTCGAATATTCCCATGATCATCTACCGTAAAGCCATCAAAATAAACGGCCTCTTCTGTAGTTGCATTTGGATTCTCACTTCCTATAGGATTAAACATCCCCACAATATCCTGATCCAAAGCTTTTACTCTTATACTTAATAAATCACCTGTTTGGATACGGTAAGGTTTGCGCAATCGCTGAACCTGGATAATACTGTCTACCTTTTCATCATACTGCTGAAGATAGGACATCTGCTTAGTAGATACGCAGGAGGTTAAGGCTAGTATTGCAGCGAATAAAAACAAAAAAGATTTAAATCGCATAGAGGGCTTCACATTGTTTTAACAAATATAGTTTTTACAGGCAAATAACGAAACTTTGGGGTGGAATTATGT
>NZ_JBLVTK010000001.1:58256-71310 GCF_048285865.1 Christiangramia marina
CGGTTATTGTGTGTGGAGGTTTTTTTGTCTGCTGGTCTATAGTTCTCGGTATATGGTTTTGGTTTCGGAGTTATTGGTTTTAAAGTTCTTCAATGCTGGAGTATTCGGAATGCAGTAGAAACCCGCACTTCGACATGCTCAGTGCTTCAAATGACTTGTGATAAATACCGGTGCTAAATTCAATGCTATCCTGAGCCTGTCGAAGGATGACTTTTCGAAGGATGACTTTTCGAAGGATGAGCAATTTCAGGTAAACCAATACAGTGCATACAAATCCGCACTTCGACAGGATCAGTGCTTCAAATGACTTGTGATAAATATCGGTGCTAAATTCAATGCTATCCTGAGCCTGTCGAAGGATTACTTGTCGAAGGATTACTTGTCGAAGGATGAGCTATTTTCAGTAAACCTACGCAGTGCATACAAATCCGCACTTCGACATGCTCAGTGCTTCAAATGACTTGTGATAAATACCGGTGCTAAATTCAATGCTATCCTGAGCCTGTCGAAGGATTACTTGTCGAAGGATGACTTTTCGAAGGATGAGCAATGGCAAACTAGCCAACAAAATAACTATCCATTTTTAACTATCAATAGCCAATTGTCATTTGCCTATCGTACTTTTGAGGCTCTAACGGACAACATAGAACCGATAACAATAATATGAATTACCTTTCAGTAGAAAATGTTGCGAAATCTTATGGCGAACGTGTTCTATTCGAACAAATTAGCTTCGGAATAAATAAAGATCAGAAAGTTGGTTTTGTTGCCAAGAATGGAACAGGAAAAACCAGTTTATTGAACATCCTCGCGGGAACCGATTCCCCAGATGATGGACAGGTGATCTATCGTAATGACATACGCGTTGCTTTCCTTTCCCAGGAACCTGACCTTAATCCTGAACTTACCATCGAGCAAAGTATCTTTTCGAGCGAAAATCCGACCTTAAAAGTTGTAGCTCAGTACGAGAAGGCCATGGAAAATCCTGAAGATTCTGATGCTCTTCAGAAAGCGATGGATGCCATGGAAGCCAATAACGCCTGGGATTTTGAAACTGAATTCAAACAAATACTTTTCAAGTTAAATCTTGAAGATCTGCAGGCAGTTGTTAAAAACCTTTCCGGAGGACAGAAGAAACGCCTCGCCCTGGCCAGAATGCTTCTCAAAAAACCTGACTTTATCATCCTTGATGAACCTACCAACCACCTGGATCTGGACATGATCGAATGGCTGGAAGAATATTTCAGAAAGCAGGATTTCACCATTTTTATGGTGACTCACGACCGTTACTTCCTGGAGCGCGTTTGCAATGAAATCGTGGAGCTGGAAGATGGCAAATTATATACCTATAAAGGAAACTATTCCTATTACCTGGACAAAAAAGAAGAACGACATCAACAGGAAGCTACCAATACAGACAAGGCTCAGCAGTTATATAAAAAGGAACTGGAATGGATGCGTCGCCAGCCTAAAGCGCGTACTACCAAGTCCAAATCTCGAATAGAGGATTTCCATGAGATAAAACATCGTGCGGGACAACGCCGGCAGGATCATAAGGTTCAGCTGGAACTCAATATGGAACGTCTGGGCACCAAGATTGTGGAGATCCACAATATTTCCAAGGAACTAGGCGGAAAGAAATTAATGGAAGGCTTCAGTTATAACTTCCTTAAAGGTGAACGAATTGGGATCATAGGTAAAAATGGTACCGGGAAATCTACATTTCTAAACATGCTTACGGGAAGTCTTGAACCGGATACCGGGAAGATCGTTATTGGTGAAACCGTAAAATTTGGATACTACACTCAGAAAGGTATCAAGATCAAGCCCGGACAAAAAGTTATTGAGGTCATTAAAGAATTCGGAGATTATATTCCGCTAAAAAAGGGCCGACAGATCTCTGCGGAACAATTGCTGGAGCGTTTTCTTTTCAGCAGAAAAAAGCAATACGACTTTGTGGAAAAACTGAGTGGTGGTGAAAAGAAACGTCTTTACTTATGTACCGTTCTTATACAGAATCCGAATTTTCTTATTCTCGATGAGCCAACCAATGACCTGGACGTTCTTACACTGAATGTTCTTGAAAGTTTCCTGATGGATTTCCCCGGATGTATCATCGTGGTGTCTCACGACCGTTACTTTATGGATAAAATTACCGATCACCTCTTTGTTTTCGAAGGTGGCGGCGCGATCAAAGATTTCCCCGGAAACTACACCGACTTCAGAGAATACCAGGCTTCTAAACCTAAAGCTGAAAACATTCAAATAGAAAAGACTTCTGAAGCAAAAGACAAAAAAGAATATAAATCCAGTAGCTCAGGGGCTTCTCTAACCTATAACGAGAAAAAGGAATACAGCAAACTGGAAAAAGAAATCGCAAAACTGGAGAAGCAGAAAGAGAAAATTCAGCAAAGCTTCCTGGAAGAACTTAGCGCTGATGAGGTCGCTGAAAGATCTAAAGATCTTAAAAAAGTTGAAGACGAAATTGAAACTAAAACCATGCGCTGGTTTGAATTGATGGAGAAGTTGGAGGGGTAATCGTACTTTTTCAATCGATTGATTGACGCAGGCTAGAACATTAATGTAAGCTCCGGTAGATAATTTATTTATTGTTTAGTGTTTGGTGTTTATATTTAATCGTATTTCCTTTAAAGATTTTAATTAGTTTCATGGCAAAATTTGAACATGGCTAAGATCAATAATTATGAAGAGCTGGAAGTATGGCAACTGGCAAGGAATATTTGTAAATCTGTCGAAAAACTTCTTAGAGAAACACCCTTAGGGAAAAACTACGCGCTTGCTAATCAAATGGAACGAAGTTCTGGTTCGATTATGGATAACATAGCTGAAGGTTTCGGGCGAGGTGGAAATGCTGAGTTTCACAATTTCCTAAGCTACTCAAAAGGTTCAACTTCAGAATTGAAATCTCAAATTTATAGATCAATAGACAAGCGATTAATAGATGAATCGAACTTCAACAAGCTGATAAATCAGTGCAACATTTTGGAAAACAAACTTGGTGCCTTTATGTTCTATTTAAGAAAGTCTGACCTGAAGGGAATCAAGTTCAAAAAACCAGGTCATAATTAAATATTCTCAAATTCAAACCATAAACCATAGACGACGAACGAACATCACTTCTTTCCACTCTCCACTAAGATCTAACTACCTTGTATTTCCAACTCAAATCCTATATAAACTTCCTTCTAAAAAGTCATAACCAGCATGGCTTGCACTCACCTTTTGTTTATGAGCTGGCGACCAGATGTTTTTATGATACCTCGGAACATTCGGAATATGGATTGATCAAAGATTACCGCAATGATCTTCTTCGGAATAGAGAAATTATTGAAGTAGAAGATTTTGGTGCGGGAAGCAAGGTTTTTAGTTCCAATCAAAGACCGGTGCATGCCATTGCCAGAAATGCCGGAGTCACACTTTTTAGAGCAAAATTACTATCCAGGATCATTAACTATCTGAATATCGAGAATGCTCTGGAACTGGGAACTTCTCTTGGAATAGCTTCCGCAGCCATTACAGCAAACAATTCCACAAAACTTACCACTATAGAAGGTTGCAAAGAAACTGCGAAAATCGCCCGGCAACAATTTCAAAAATTTCATCTCAAAAATGTTGATTTAAGGATTGATAAAATTGAAAATGTTGTTTCTGATCTAACTGGTGACCACCGACCAACAAAGATCAAACAGAAAATTTCAGAAAAATTTGACCTTATTTATTTCGACGGCAATCACCAAAAGCAGGCAACCCTGGACTATTTTCACAGATTATTACCTCTTGCGCATAATGATTCTGTCTTTATATTTGATGACATCCACTGGTCTGCTGAAATGCAGGAAGCCTGGAAAGAAATTATTGAGCATCCGAAGGTTCGGGTTTCGATCGATACTTTTCAATGGGGTTTTATATTCTTCCGAAGTGAACAGGTGAAAGAGCATTTTACGATAAGGGTGTAACAAATTAGTTGAATCGCCGTCAAACAAGCGTAAATTAAAATCCATGAGTAAAGTAATCGAAATTCGCAGCATCACCAGAGATTTTTCTTTAGGGCAGGAAGTCGTAAAAGTTCTAAAAGGTATCGATCTGGATATTGAACGAGGTGAATATGTCGCGATAATGGGACCTTCAGGCTCCGGAAAATCTACTTTAATGAATCTTCTGGGCTGCCTAGATACTCCAACTTCCGGGTCTTATATTCTGAATGGAAAGGATGCCAGTAAAATGAGCGATGACGAACTTGCAGAAATCCGAAATAAAGAAATTGGTTTCGTTTTTCAAACTTTTAATTTACTTCCCAGAACTACAGCTTTGGATAACGTGGCTTTACCAATGGTTTATGCCGGGGCCACAAAATCTCAACGTAAAGAACGTGCTGAAGAAGTACTTCGCAGCGTGGGACTTGGTGACCGGATGGATCATAAACCCAATCAGCTTTCGGGAGGACAGCGACAACGTGTGGCGGTAGGTCGTGCACTGGTTAATAAACCTTCCATCATTCTTGCAGATGAGCCAACTGGAAACCTGGATTCAAAAACTTCCGTAGAGATCATGAACCTTTTTGACGACATTCATGCTGCCGGAAACACTGTAATCCTGGTCACGCACGAAGAAGATATCGCCGAGCATGCACATCGGGTAATCCGCTTAAAAGATGGTAGAATTGAAACCGATGAACGTAAAAGGATACATACTCCTACGGTGTAGATCAGATTTTTCAGGTTTTTTGTAAATTTAGATCTTTAAACAACTCTTATGATTGATCTTGATAGGGAAACCTGGCTATACCTCCTCATTATTGTGGCCATTCTCGCATTTTTTCTATGGAATTCCAACCGTAGTAAAAAAATCAAAAAAGAGCGAAAGAACAGGAATTTCAGAAAACGTTATCACGAACGCAAACGAGAGCAGGAATCTGATACTCTATAATCTTTTCTGAATGTTAAGCTCTCCGCTTTATTTTTCTTAGCTGCTCGAACTTCGTACTTTTAACCTGATAAAAAATTGCAATGAAAATATATACCAAGACCGGGGACAAGGGCTCCACTTCGCTATTTGGAGGAACCAGGGTTCCCAAGCACCATATACGTATTGAAAGCTACGGAACGGTAGACGAATTGAATTCACATATAGGTCTTCTAAGAGATCAGCCAGTCGATAATAACACTAAGCAATTACTTATAGAAATACAGGACAGGTTATTTACTATTGGAGCGGTGCTGGCTACAGATCCTGAGAAGGAGAAACTCAAAAATGGCAAGGATCGTTTGAATATTCCTAAAGTTTCTGAGGCTGATATTGAAAAACTAGAGCACGCGATCGACCAGATGAATACCGAGTTGCCTGAAATGACGCATTTTGTATTGCCTGGCGGACATCAAAGCGTGTCATTCTGTCACATAGCACGTTGCGTTTGCAGAAGGGCTGAACGTATTTCTACCGCTTTATATGACATTGAACCATTTCAGGATCAGGTTTTGGTCTATTTGAACCGACTTTCAGACTACCTGTTTGTGCTGGCACGGATGTTGTCTCATTCCTTGCAAGCTGAAGAAATTCAATGGATTCCAAAAAAATCCTAAATCAATTAGATTTTCATCATATTCATTGTGGATAATGCAAATAATGATCGAAATCTTTACGTTCTTATCATTATTGAGTAAATAATAGATTTTTTTCTTGGCTATTAGAGCAAAAAAATTATTTTTGCCAAAATTTAAAACCCGA
This sequence comes from Christiangramia marina, assembly GCF_048285865.1. Taxonomy (NCBI): domain Bacteria; kingdom Pseudomonadati; phylum Bacteroidota; class Flavobacteriia; order Flavobacteriales; family Flavobacteriaceae; genus Christiangramia; species Christiangramia marina. The sequence goes on from NZ_JBLVTK010000001.1 coordinate 64,002, forward strand.
TTAATCAATGTATTGGACTTTAGAATTAGCATCTTATTTAAGTGATGCACCCTGGCCGGCCACCAAAGACGAGTTAATTGACTACGCAATTAGAACAGGAGCACCGCTTGAAGTTGTCGAAAATTTACAGGCAATAGAAGATGAAGGTGATTCATATGATTCTATTGAAGAGATCTGGCCGGATTATCCAACAGATGAAGATTACCTCTGGAATGAGGATGAATATTAAAATATAACACGTAGAAAATAGGGAAAAGTCTCAATCATGAGGCTTTTTTTTTGCGTAAATTTGAACCCCTTAAATAAAAAAACCACTATGAGTTTTTTAAATACCGTATTAAAAGCTTTCGTTGGAGATAAATCCAAGAAAGACGTAAAAGCGATTCAACCCATCGTAGATAAGATCAAGACTCTTGAGTCTAAGTTCGAAGCGATGAGCCTGGATGAATTGCGTGCAAAAACATCTGAATTTAAAGCTCAGATCTCTGATGCTACTAAAGAAGTTAGAGATAAGATAGAAGCACTAAATAAAGAAGCTGACGAGATTGACGATATCACCCGTAAAGAAGATATCTATGCTGAAGTTGATGCCCTTAAAGATAAATCTTACGAGCTCTCTGAGGCAGTTCTCAACGATATCCTTCCAGAAGCCTTTGCAGTTGTTAAAGAGACAGCGAAACGCTTCTGTAATAATCCCCAGTTAAAGGTTCAGGCCTCTGCTTACGATAGGGAACTTTCCGCAGAGAAAGATTACGTAAATCTTGAAGGTGATCACGCGATCTGGAACAACTCCTGGGATGCAGCCGGAAAGCCGGTAACCTGGGATATGATCCACTACGACGTTCAGCTTATTGGTGGTGTAGCCATGCACCAGGGAAAAATTGCAGAGATGCATACCGGGGAAGGTAAAACCCTTGTGGCGACTTTACCTGTTTACCTGAATGCACTTACCGGAAACGGAGTGCACCTGGTGACTGTAAACGACTACCTGGCAAAACGTGATAGCGCGTGGATGGCTCCTATCTTTCAGTTTCACGGTTTAAGCGTCGACTGTATCGATTACCACCGTCCAAATTCTGCCGCTCGTAGAAAAGCTTATAATGCTGATGTTACCTACGGAACCAACAATGAATTTGGTTTTGATTACCTGAGAGATAATATGTCTCATTCTCCTGATGATCTGGTACAACGCCCGCATAACTATGCGATCGTGGATGAGGTGGATTCAGTATTAATTGATGATGCGCGTACTCCATTGATCATTTCTGGTCCCGTACCTAAAGGTGATACGCATGAGTTTATGGAACTGAAACCTGCAATCGCCAATATCGTGGAAGTTCAGCGTAAATATCTAGTAAAAGTACTTGCTGAAGCTAAGAAACTGATTAAGGAAGGTGACGCCAAAGAAGGTGGTTTCCAACTATTGAGAGTATATCGTGGTCTTCCGAAGAATAAAGCATTGATTAAATTCCTGAGTGAAGAAGGTGTTAAGCAATTATTGCAGAAGACTGAGAATCACTACATGCAGGATAATAATCGTGAGATGCCAAAGGTTGATGCCGAGCTGTATTTTACGATCGAAGAGAAAAGCAACCAGATCGATCTTACCGATAAAGGGATTGAATTTCTTTCCGGAGAAAATGATCCTGACTTTTTCGTGATGCCTGAAATTGGAATGGAGATCGCAAAAATTGAAAAAGAAGGTCTTTCTGCCGAAGAAGAAGCTGAAAAGAAAGAAGAACTATTCAGAGAATATTCAGTAAAAAGTGAACGTATTCATACGCTTCGCCAGTTATTAAAATCATATACCCTGTTCGAAAAAGATACAGAGTATGTAGTGATGGATAACAAAGTGAAGATCGTGGATGAGCAAACCGGTCGTATCATGGATGGTCGTCGTTATAGTGACGGACTCCACCAGGCGATCGAGGCCAAGGAAAACGTAAAGATCGAAGATGCGACACAAACCTTTGCTACGGTAACCCTTCAGAATTACTTTAGAATGTACCGCAAGCTTTCGGGGATGACTGGTACCGCAGTAACTGAGGCTGGTGAATTCTGGGAGATCTACGAATTGGATGTGGTGGAAATTCCAACCAACCGACCTATTGCCAGAAACGATAAAGAAGATTTGGTTTACAAGACCAAACGTGAAAAATACAATGCGGTGATCGATCATGTGACCGATCTTTCAAATGCGGGCAGACCAGTACTTATTGGTACTACTTCCGTAGAAATTTCGGAACTACTCAGCCGTATGCTGAAGCTTCGGAATGTACCTCATAACGTATTGAACGCGAAACGTCACAAGCAGGAGGCCGATATTGTTGCTGAAGCTGGTAATGCGGGAATCGTAACCATCGCCACCAACATGGCCGGTCGTGGTACCGATATTAAACTAAGCAAAGAAGTGAAAGATGCCGGTGGTCTGGCGATTGTTGGTACCGAGCGTCATGATTCGAGACGTGTGGACAGGCAGTTACGTGGTCGTGCCGGTAGACAGGGTGACCCGGGTAGTTCACAATTCTATGTATCTCTTGAAGATAACCTGATGAGATTATTTGGTTCTGAAAGAATCGCCAAACTTATGGACCGTATGGGTCTGGAAGAAGGTGAAGTTATTCAGCATTCCATGATCTCCAAGTCTATTGAGCGTGCTCAGAAGAAAGTAGAGGAAAATAACTTCGGAGTTCGTAAGCGCTTGCTGGAATATGATGATGTAATGAACGCTCAGCGTGAGGTGATCTATAAGCGTCGTTACCATGCTCTCTTTGGAGACAGGTTACGTGTGGATCTTGCCAATATGATCTTTGATATTTCTGAAAATATTGCTGAAACAAATAAAGGAGCTGAAGATTATAAGAACTTTGAATTCGAACTTATCAGGAATTTCTCTATGAGTTCTCCTGTTTCTGAAGAAGAGTTCAAGAAAATGACCCCTCAGAAGCTAGCTGGAGAGGTTTATAAGGCTGCTTACATACATTATGACACCAAGATGGCTCATAATGCTGAACGTGCATTCCCTGTGATCAAACAGGTTCACGAAGATGAGCGAAATAACTTCGAGCGTATTTCTGTTCCTTTTACAGATGGCACGAAAACATTGAGCGTGGTTACCAATCTTCAGAAAGCTTATGAAACTGAAGGAAAGCAATTAATTAAAGATTTCGAAAAGAATATTACTCTCGCAATCATTGATGAAGCCTGGAAAACTCACTTAAGAAAAATGGATGAGTTGAAGCAAAGTGTTCAGTTGGCTGTACATGAGCAGAAGGATCCATTGCTTATTTATAAGTTCGAAGCTTTTGAACTTTTTAAAGCCATGCTGGAGACTGTAAACCGTGATGTGATGTCCTTCCTCTTTAAAGGAGAGATTCCAACGGCGAGCGTTCCTAATATTCAGGAAGCAAGGCAGGTTCAGCAACAAGAGAAAGTTGAAACCAAGAAGGAAGAGATCCCTAACATGGATGAACGCGCTGCTCAAAGCCGAGCGGTTGGTAATACTCAGCGTAAACCTGAGATCACTGAAACCATCACTAGAGACCGACCTAAAATTGGTAGAAACGATAAGGTTACTTTAAAGAACGTCTTAAGTGGTGAAACTAAAGCCATGAAGTTCAAACAAGCAATTCCACTCTTAGATAAAGGAGACTGGGTTCTTGTAGACGAATAGTACCTGTTCTTAAATATAAAAAAAGCCTGATGTTTTACTTCAGGCTTTTTTTATGCCACTGTATTATTGAGCTTCTCCATACCTAGGTTTCAAAAACAGTGTAAGTGAGACCGCACTTCGACAGGCTCGGTGCTGCATACTGCTGATACAAAACGTTTGCTTTATAGAGTGTTGCCATGCTGAGCCTTTCAAAGGATATGCAAAAAATAAAATGATTGCATTAGAACCAACTTAGCATACTTTTTTGATTTTTAGCACGGTTTACTAAAGACTGGAATAAATTGAGCCAGCACTTCGACAGGCTCAGTGCTGCATACTGCTGATCAGAAATGTTGATTTTCAGAGAAATGCCATCCTTCAGCCTTTCGAAGGATGAGCAAATAGTGAGCTAGTCTACTTTAAAACAAAACTTATAACATTTGCATTATTGTCAGCCTGAAGAGTTTAACCAGAATCTAATAATCAAAAGTAGAACACATAAAATTGCACTTCGACAGGCTCAGTGCTGCAAATTGATTTCTGAAATAATCTTCCTGTAGAACTATCTCGAGGGATGTCCAAAAAGTTCAGCGCTATTTTTTCACTAACGCTTTCTTGGAAAGGAGTTATTGACTATTCTAAACTAAGATTCCTGGGAAGCATCAAATTCGTCATCATCAATTTTTTTAGTAATTTTAACAAAACAAATCATCAGTATGAAACGCTTCGCGATTGAAATTAAATGGGGAATAATCTTTAGCGTAATATCCTTGTTATGGATGTACCTGGAAAAGGCCCTGGGCTGGCATGATGAACTCATTGCCAAACATGCGATCTACACCAATTTCTTTGGAATTGTAGCAATTATAATTTACGTACTGGCGTTGCTGGATAAAAGAAAGAATTTCTTTAAAGGTAAGATGAACTGGTCTCAGGGATTCATTTCTGGAATCGTGGTAAGCATCGTCGTGGCAATCCTAACTCCGCTGGCGCAGTATATTACACATGCCTTTATTACTCCGGAATATTTTCCGAATATCATAGATCATGCTGTTGAAAGAGGGAGTATGACTCGTGAAGCTGCGGAAGAATATTTTAATCTTACTTCCTATATACTTCAGTCGTTCTTCTTTGCGCTAGTCGTAGGAGTCGTGACCTCAGCCGTTGTTGCGCTGTTCGTTCGAAAAAAATAGTTTACTTAGCATATATTTCCGAAGAGAAAGTTCTAAATTTTCAATAATAGATTAGGATCAGGACAGTTCTGTAAATAACCTTCTAGCTCTTCTTTTCGAACCACACCTGGATAATCTGCTATCTTGCCCTGCATATCTTTGATGACCTGAAAATGCAAATGTGGTGCATAATCTCCATTTTCGGCATAATCTCCGAGTTCAGCAATTTTATCACCTTTTTCGAATTGCATTCCTATTTCCAGATTACCCAGAGAAGCGCGGGATAAATGTCCGTACAAGGTATAGAATGATTGACCATCAAGTTGATGCTCTAAAATAATCGTAGGTCCATAATCGCCAAAATTTGAGTTATCCTGAAAGCTATGAACTTTTCCATCTAACGGAGCTATGATATCTGAATAAGCAGGAACCCATACATCCAGCCCTATATGAATATTCCTATTCGAACTCGAATGATTGAATAATTCGCTACGATTATACAAAGTTCGTAGTTCATTGTAACCACCATAGGCAGCTTTGGCCGATCGGTTTCTCAAATATTCATCTATAAAAACCGAAAAAGCGGCAGATGATGCCACTTCCAGTTTCAGCAGATCCCTGTTATTTTGTGAGAGATCAATATATTCATAATCTTCCTGTGCATACTCTCCTCCTATTACCGGGGTAAATTCTGAAGTAATACTTTTAATAAATTCCGAAAATTCCATCATTGCATTCAACTTAGTAAGCCAAATGTAAGGGCTTGATCTTAATTTATCAATACATCGCTATAATTTGCCTTGATCGTGATATTACCGCTTCCATCTTTCGACTTGAAGTAACCATTCAGCATCTCGTTATCATAGGATTTTGTGGATTTCAACTTCATGCCGGATGGGTGCTTAATATTGCTTTGCATTCCATTAAAACTGAAATTAAAAGCAGTTTCAGGAACACTGAGTTCCAGATCGCTATTTTCCAGACTAATATTAAGATCCTGAAATCCTGAACCAAGATTTTTAATGTCCAGCTTTCCAAAGCTACCACTAAGCACGCCTGTTTTTTGGAGTTCATTGATGACCACATCGCTACTATTCGATTCCAGTTTGATACTCACCGCCTTGTCTATATTACAATTCTTCACAAATTCTGTAGTTAGCACTCCATAGTCCCAGTGAGCGACTTTCACCGGTGAGTATGCTGCCTTTACCCTTGTATCTTTTCCGGTGAGTCTGTTGGCTGAAAGCCGACTGTGAGACAGATCGGCCTTCAGGTTTTTGACTGTACTTCCAAGTTTTAGCTCACCATGCCGAACGTTCAGTTCCAGTTTTGCATCCTTCGGAACTTTGATCCTGATCGTTTTCTGATTTTTTGATGAATTGCTACTATTTCCAGTAAACATATGTCCGCCATTGGCTTCCATATTAGCTTCGAACTGTTTTCCGAAATTTTCTCCCCAGGCTTCCATTTTCTTACCGAATTTTTCACCCCACGCTTCCATATCTTTTTCGAAATCCTTGCCCCAGGCCTCCATCTTCACTTCATATTCTTTTTCCCATTCTTCAGAATTCTTCTCGACTTCAGCAGCCCACTTCTCCATTTTCGCCTCGTATTCCTTACCGAACTTCTTGTCCATTTTAGACTCCCATTTCTCAAGGTACTTGTCACCGTCTTTTTTATAAGCGCTATAATCGAATTTCATTTCCTCCATATCATCGGCAAAACCTTCCGGTAACGGATTTTGTGCAATATTAGCAAGCAAAGGTCCTACAAGTTCATTCATCATAGGTTGCAGCATTTCAGGCAGCATAGACAATGGCTCTTCAAGTCCTGACAGGTCCAGGTCAAGATTCATGTTCATATTGGTGTTACCTCCTCCACTGGATTTGATCTTTACACGATCACCATTTTTAGAGGTCTTTACCTCCCAGTTATCCAGCAGTTCCCCTGTCGCTTTTTTATTACCGGAATTTCCGTCGAGATAGGCTTCTACGGCAACCTCGTTCTTATCCCAGTTCTCTACAATGATATTGGTATACCTGGAATCCAGTTCCACGGTCACATTGGCTGAAGTTTTATAGGAATTCTTCAGTTTACTTGTTTGAGCAAACGATCCTGCCGTGATAAAGAGCAGCATCAAAAACATAAATTTATGCTTGATAGTTTTCATTTTTAAGGTCTTTTGATTGTTCGATTTCATCTAATTTGTTCTTCAATTTCTTCAGAAGATCCAGTCGAAGCTGTAAGTTCGCGATCATAGCTTCCACTGTTTCCTCGTTCAAACCAGTCTCTTGAATTTCCGCATTAAGTGCGATATATTCATCATTCAGAGCTTCCAGTTTTCTCATAAATGCATCTATAAGTTCTTTGTTTCCTGGCGTCATGTCCAGTTTAGCCAGTTGTATATTCAAGCTGGCCATATAATAATCTTCGATCTTTTTAAATTCAGGAGAGACATCGCTCAACCTATAGTCAGTACCGGTAA
>NZ_JBLVTK010000001.1:71335-86064 GCF_048285865.1 Christiangramia marina
GGAAGGAGTTTCCACTATCTGCGGTGAGTTCACTGTTTCAGCTTCGTTATTGCTGAAGTATAAGAATGCTCCCACAGCCAGAGCGATCATAAGTCCTGCGGCTATCTGAAGGAAATGAAAATTGTTCTTCTTTTTCTCCACTGGCATAGCCCTATTCAATCGATCTTCAAAACGTTGCTGGTGCCCTGACTGAAGTTTGTATTCTTCCTGTTCCGGCTTCTCCTGAAACATCTTCCTAATATCCTGTCCCATGATTTAAGTATTTTAATTCTTCCTGCAATTTCTTTTTTCCTCTATGCACCAGAGTTCTGGATGCCACCTGGGTAATATCCAGGATTTCGCTTATTTCTTCATGATCGTAACCTTCTACTAAAAACAACATTAAAGGATACCTGTATTTTTCGGGTAGCTCCTGCATTTTCAATTTTACTTCTTCTATCCCAATCCCGTCATCTATCTGCCAGTCATTCTCTTCTTCTACGGTGCCAAGTGTTTGCTCATTTATGGCTACCAGTTCCATTTTTCTTGCCTTGAGTTTGTCCAGACATTTATTGATCACGATCTTCTTCAACCAGGCACCAAAAGTGACCTCGCCATTGAATTGATGTATCTTAGCGAAAGCTTTAATAAATGCTTCCTGCATGGCATCCTCGGCCTCCATCGTATCCTTCATAAATCTCAACGCCACATAGTACATCCCGTCACAATATTTGTTGTACAGCTTCAACTGCGCCCTACGGCTGTTGTTTTGGCAAGCTTCTATTAGCTTATGCTGTATCAATTTAATTGGTATTTGATGGGTTAGTTCATTCTAAAGACGAACCATAAATGTCCGCGTTGCAAAAATTCCGAAATTTATTTTACAATCGCTCTATATTCTTACATTTAAAGCAATTAGCTTAAGTAAACCTTATGGCAGGTTTATTGGATATGTTTTAAAAAATGCTAGAAAATGAACAGTAAATTAAAAACAGGCTTGAGTATTGCCGGAGGATTGATCGCCGCTGGTTTACTTACCATGCTTATAATGAGATATACCACGAAAGCCCATAGCCCTGAGGATGTTGCTACCTATAAGCAGAACGGGATAGAACTGGAGGTCTTTTACAACCGGCCTTACAGGAAAGATCGTGAGATCTTTGGTGAACTTGTACCTTATAATGAAGTCTGGCGAACCGGCGCTAACGAAGCAACAACTTTTGAAACCACTTCAGATATTCTCGTGGATGGAAGTCTTCTGAAGGCTGGAAAATATACGCTCTGGAGCATTCCGAAGCAGAATAGCTGGAAAGTGATCTTTAACGATCAAATGTATCCATGGGGAATAGACATGGATAAGAAGGCTTATAGAGATCCACAATTTGATGCTTTGATACTGGAGAGACCAGTTGAGAAATCTGCTGGAATTACCGAGCAATTCACTATTTCCTTTGAAGAAGCCGGCGACTTTGTTTCCATGGAACTTGTTTGGGATCAGGTTAAAATAGAGATCCCTATAAAAAAAGAAGAGACGCCTACAGGCGCCTCAACTAATGCTATTATATCTGGATGATATTAATCCTCGTCCAGCATCAGGTTTAGAGTAACATCAATGTTATCTCTGGTTGCTCTAGAATAAGGACAAACTTCGTGAGCTTCATTTACCAGCTTTTCACCAGTTTCTACATCAACTCCCGGAATGTAAGTATCCAGAATCGCAGAAAGTTGAAGATTTCCAGAATCTGTCTGACCCAGTTTTACTGTAGCTGTAACACTATAATCTCCAAGATCGATCTTGTGTTGTTTGGCAACATGCTCCAAAGCACTACCATAACAAGCGGAATATCCCGCTGCAAATAATTGTTCCGGGTTAGAATAGTCTCCACCTTCACCACCCAGGCTTTTAGGTTTTCTCAATTCCATATCCAGTATACCATCTTCACTACGAGTATGCCCATTACGACCTCCCTGAGTAGTGACTGTAGTTTTATACAAATTCTTCATTGCGTAAAATAATTTAAGTAATTTAGTTTTCTCCAATATACCAAGCATTTAAAGATGCCTGAAAAAGCTAGTCATAATTTTCTCATAAAAATTACCGCTTCATTTTGAACGAACATCAGCATAAGTCTGCGCTAAGCGAATCTCAAAGCAATAATTCCTCAGGAAATGTTAGTGCTGAATCTGCCCAAAGAATAAGAGATTCCCGCCGCAATAAATCTTCGGAAAAATCTTTGCTGAAAGATTTGCTGGAAGGTAACAAGACTGCTTTGGGTAGAAGTATTACTCTGGTGGAAAGCAATCAACTGAAGCATAAAGAAATGGCTGAAGCGATCGTGGAAGGAGCATTGCCTCACGCCAAGAAATCGATTCGCGTTGGAATTACCGGAGTTCCCGGAGTTGGAAAAAGTACTTTCATCGAAAGTTTTGGCTCCTATCTTATTGAACAGGGAAAAAAAGTTGCGGTCCTGGCAGTGGATCCCAGTAGTTCCGTATCTCACGGAAGTATCCTGGGAGATAAAACACGTATGGAGAAACTGGTCACTCAAAAAAATGCCTTTATTCGTCCTTCGCCAAGTGGGGATTCTTTAGGAGGTGTCGCTCGAAAAACCAGGGAGAGCATTCTGCTTTGTGAAGCAGCAGGCTTTGATGTCATTCTTATTGAAACTGTTGGTGTTGGACAAAGTGAAACGACAGTTCATAGTATGACCGACTTCTTTTTACTTCTAAAACTGGCTGGTGCTGGTGATGAATTACAGGGAATTAAACGCGGCATCGTTGAAATGGCAGATGCTATTGTGATCAATAAAGCTGATGGCGACAATCAGAAAGCTGCCCGTGAAGCAAGACTTGAATTTAAACGTGCGCTTCAACTGTACCCTCCAAAACCAAGTGAGTGGAAACCGCAGGTACAGTTAATTAGTGCTTTATACGAAAAAGGGATTTCCGAAGTATGGGAAATGATTACTGAATTTAAAAGTTCCACCTACAAAAACGGTCATTTCGAACACAACAGGCAGGAACAAAATAAGTTCTGGTTATTTCAGAGTATTAACGATCACCTGAAAAGTCAGTTCTACAATGATCCTAAGGTTAAAATAGAACTTGAAAAGCAACTCAGATTAATCGAAGAAAATAAAACTACTGCTTTCACTGCCGCCCGGGCATTGCTGAAATTATCCTAGTCCTTCAGAAACTTCAGAAAAAGATATTTCCTTAGTGCATGGAATAATAATCCAAAACTTATTCCTATCAAAATACCGGTAATAACATCTCCCGGATAGTGTACACCCAGGTAGATCCGGCTATACGAAACTACAAGAGCCCAGATACTTAAAAATAAAAGCATTGTTGGATACGTTCTTCGGAATAAAAGTCCGAGGAAAACAGCGACACCCGTTGAATTTGCAGCATGAGCAGAGAAATAACCAAACCTGCCACATCGTTCTGCTACATACCTCGCATATTCCATGACTCCTTCCTGCCGGCAGGGTCTTGGCCTTTCAAATCCATGTTTGAACAAATTCGCCAGCTGATCTGTAGCCGTAATGAGCAGTGTTACCACCACCATCGTAAGCAGCGTGGCCTTCCAGCCAAATTTTCTAAATATCAAATACAGCAATAGCGCATATAACGGAATAGCCATCCATTTATCACTAATCGCGATCCAGAGCCAGTCCCACTCTTTTGCACCCAGGTTATTGAGATACAGAAAAAGTTCTTTGTCCAGGGCTACTAATTTCTCCATTTAGTTCTCTTCGTACCTGCTTACTTCGCGGTCATAAAATTCAGAAGCATCTTTAATAATGCCTTCCATTTCACCAGATAATTCCTTCTCATCCTCTTTGTCAAACTCTTCCAGCCATTCTACCTCATCGTCTTTAAGGTCAATGACAAAGCGTGGAAATTCGGTGTGCACCACAAATATTGATTCAGGATAATCGGTATTATCACCTAATATGAACTTTGGTAATTCCATAGTATATGTGTTTTATTTTGCTTCTTTAGTTCTAATTAATTTTCGGCTTAGATAATTGAATCGGAAATATAACATAATTGCTGAAGCCGTTAAACCGGCCAGTAAGCCGAGCCAGATTCCCATACTACCCAGCCTTTCTGGCTGCCCGTAATAAAAACTCACCGGAAAGCCGATGATCCAGTAAGCGATAAAACAGAATACTGTAGGGATCTTAACGTCTTGCAATCCTCTTAAAGCACCAAGTATCACTACCTGTATGCCATCGCTCAATTGAAATAAAGCTGCTATCACCAACAATTGTGCGGCAAGTGAGATCACTTCAGCATTATCTATATAAAACGTTGGTAAAATATCTTTCAAAAGAATAAATAGGAGTGCGAATACAGCTTCAATAAGGAAAACCAACAGGAAGATCGATATTCCTATTCGTCTTAATTCGCGGTATTTTTTTAATCCTACCTGATTTCCGACTCTAATAGTTGCCGTTACACCCAAACCAACTGCGATCATAAAGGTCATACTTGCAAGGTTAAGAGCGATCTGGTTTGCAGCCTGTGGATTCGTTCCCAGGTTTCCAGCCAGAATGATCGTCCCGGTAAAGATGGCCACTTCAAAAAGCATTTGTAAAGCTGTTGGGAATCCAAGGGATAACAATCTTTTAAAAATGCTCCATTTCAACATTTCCTTTTTAGACCATTTAAAGTACTCGGCAAATTTGGATTTCCTGCGAAGGATCTCCCATACGAACCAGAGCATAAAAAATCTTGAAATCAGGGTTCCCCATGCAGCACCTTCAAGCTCCAGCCGTGGAAAGATCCAGATACCGTAGATGAGTATATAATTAAAAATTACGTTCACCACGTTCGCCAGTAAGGTTGCATACATCGCATACCTGGTTTGTGAGAGTCCGTCTGCAAATTGCTTGAACGCCTGGAAGGCCATTAATGGCAACATGGAAAGAGCCACAATATTAAGATACGGAATGGCCAGGTCCACTACCTCAGGTGGTTGATCAAGATAATACAGCAGAGGTTTTGCGATAAGCAGAATGATAAATAAGAACAAGCCATTCAGAGTACAGAGAATAAGACCGTGATGGAAATAACTTCGACCACCTTCCACATCATTAGCCCCATCGGTTTCAGCAATAAGCGGAGTAATAGCAAAACTAAAGCCTATACCCAGAGACATTGCTATAAAAACCAGTGCATTTCCCAGGGAAACTGCAGCCAATGGAGCGGCACCCAATCTCCCTATCATCAAATTATCAACAAGGCCTACCATGACATGCCCTAACTGCCCGAGCATCACCGGGTAGGCGATGTTCAGGTTTTTACCGAATTCTTTCGTATAAGCTGATAATTGCAAAGCTCGAATTTAAGTTTGCAAAGGTAGAGCCTTTAAATTTCTTTTGAAGAAATGACCTTAAATAATTCTCTTCCTACTTCTTTAATTGTGCTGTATTGGATATAGAATCCAGTCCGTATTTATCAACAAGATAAACCAGGGAAGCCATCGTTGCCGCACCCAATTCCAGTTCTCTTTTATTCACTGCATCAAAAGTATCATTCGCAGCATGATGATAATCGAAATAGCGTTGAGAATCTGGTCTCAAACCAGCAAGCACCGTATCGCCACCTTCCAGCGGACCTATATCTGCTCCACCACTACCCTTTTCAAAATAATGAATCAGGTATGGCTCGAAAAGTGGCTTCCAGGACAGGACTTTATTGAATTGAGAGTCAGTCGCGTTGAAGGTAAAACCTCTTGGTGTAAATCCTCCCGAATCACTTTCAAGGGCAAATACATGATCTTCATTTTTTTCCTTTGCAACCTCAGCGTATTTGTTTCCGCCGCGAAGGCCATTTTCCTCATTCATGAACAATACAACACGTAGCGTTTTTTTAGGTTGATACCCGGTTTCCTTCAACAATCTAAGGACTTCCATGGATTGCACCACACCTGCACCATCATCATGAGCCCCGTCTCCAAGATCCCAGGAATCAAGGTGACCACCTACTACCATGATCTCATTTGGAGATTCAGAACCTGTAATTTCACCAATTACATTATAGGATTGCACATCTGGAAAGTTCTTGCAATTCATTTTAAAATATACCTGCAGGTCGTTCTGAATCTTGAGCATACTGCTTAAATATGCGGCATCGTTCGTTGAAATTGCCGCTGCCGGTATCTTTTGATCTTCTGTCAAATCACCATAACTCATGGAACCAGTGTGTGGCAAATCATCCATTCGAAGGTTCATAGATCGTACGATAACGCCAACAGCTCCATACTTTGCTGCTTCCTCTGCGCCAGAATAACGTTGGTCAACACAACCACCATAAGCTTCAAACGTAAGTATATGATCTGCCCGCATAGGTCGGTTATAGAAAACGATCTTACCTTTTATCTGTTCCTCACCATATTCCCTTAATTGCTCCAATCCCTGTACTTCTATCACCTGTGCTTTCGTACCACCTTCAGCAGTAGCAATGGAACCTCCCAGAGCCGTAATATTCAAATTACGAGTATCGCCAGGACCGGTTTGTACATAAGCAAATTCCCGTTCTCCGCGAGTCCACTTTGGAACCATCACCGGTTGCAACCACACTTTGTCCAGACCCAAATTCTCCAGTTCTTTTTTGGTATAATCCACCGCTTGTTCAGCATTGAAAGAACCAGATAAACGCCCGCCTATTTGATTCGAAAGATGATCCAGCCACTCATAGCTTTTTCCATTTAGCAGCGACATATCATAGATCTTCCTGATATTTAGAGAATCTGAAGATTGGGCGATCATTGCTGAATGAATTCCGAAGAAGGACAGCGCCAGGGTACAAAGTATTTTTTTCATTAAATGGGATTTGGTCGCAAATTAAAAGAATTTAAAGAGTTCAAAAACTGAAGCTGCTATTTTTCAGCATTTAATTCTTCTTTGTATTGATCTAAATTTTCAAGTATTTCCGGGGCAAGTTCCGGTTCCTGCACTTCCTTATATTTTGAAAGTTCGTCTTTCAGGATCTTTGCAACCAGGTATCTTGCCGTTGGTTTGTCGTCGGCCGGGATGATGTACCACGGAGCATTTTCAGTAGAAGTCTTATTGATCGCTGCTTCATAACAATCCTGATATTTGTCCCAGAGTTTTCTTTCCTTGAGATCACCCGGAGAAAATTTCCAGTTCTTGCTGGGTTTGTTAAGCCTTCTTAATAAACGATCACGTTGCTCTTCTTTAGATAAGTGAAGGAAAAATTTAAAAATGATCGTTCCATTCTGGGCGATATGTTCCTCAAAATTCCGGATCTGCTTAAAACGCTGATTCCAGAAATTTTCATCTATATCTTCAATGCTATTGATGCCAGGAATATTTTCATTCATGATATACCCGGGATGCACTTTTGTGACAAGCACATTTTCGTAATGAGTTCTATTGAATACCCCAAATTTACCACGCTCGGGCAAGGCGAGGTAATGTCGCCACAAGTAGTCATGCTTCAGCTCCTTGTGAGAAGGTGTTTTAAAACTGTGCACCACCACTCCCCGGCTATTAAAATCTTTAAAAACTTCCCTGATCAAACTGTCCTTTCCCGCCGTATCCATTCCCTGCAGGCAAACCAGCACGCTATATTTATGGTGCGCGTACAGCACATCCTGCCAGTCACCAAGCTTTTTGCGAACATCTTTAAGTTCGTCTTTAATTTTATCTTCTGAAGCGTCCATCTCTATCTTTGTAGGCTTCTCTTTCAGTTTAATATTACCGGTTACTTTGAGCTGGGTATGGTCTATTTTCTTCATAAGATTATTGAATGAACCACTAAAGATACAATCTTTATAAAAGTTAATTTTTTTATCTTCGCCACAAATTCATTCGGTTTGGACAAATTAGAGAGAAAAGATATCATCGATAAGGTCACAACACTTTTAAAAGAGATCCCTTCTTCTATGGATGTCGTTAAAAATGATGAAAACCGTGACAAGAGATTCAGGTATCTCGCTACGCATATGGTAGATAAGGCAATTGAAAAAGATGCACTTATAGTTTCTGAAAATCGCCAGGGTATCGCCATTCTTTTCAAAACCAGTAAGAAAGACAATAATATCTGGAAGGATTTATGGTCTCAACTCAAGCTGGTTGCTAATGTAACCGGAGTGAAAAATGCGCTCGACATTCTAAAGACTCAGAAGTATATTAAGAATCAACGTCCTCAGGAAGGTGAATATCTATACTGCTGGTTCTGGGGAATTCTTAAGGAATACCGAGGTGCAGATACCCAGGTAGGGAAAGAAATGAAGGATGTTTTCTTTAGAACTGCACACGATACCGGTCTGGAATTATACGCAGAAACCCGCGGTAGAACGAATGCTATCGTTTACCAACGGGTTGGTTTTGATCTTTTTCATGAATGGGACCATCCAAGTGGAGACACCATGTATTTCCTTAAATATGATCCTAAAAAGCCTAGAAACAAAAGACCTTAGAACCTGCTTCCGAAGAGCTCCACATCTTCCCTGGTAATTTCCTTACCTCCAAGAATAATGAGCCTTTCCACTACATTTCTAAGTTCTCTTACATTTCCACGCCATTCACTTTGCTTTAATAATTCAATAGCTTCTGAAGTGAATTCTTTCTTATTAGTTCCCTGTTCTGTAGCGATCTTTTCACTAAAATGTTCTACCAGAAGCGGGATATCGTCTTTTCTATTTTTTAAAGCAGGAACTTCTATGAGAATCACAGCAAGACGAAGGTAAAGGTCTTCTCTGAAATTATTTTCCTCGATCTCTTTTTTCAGGTCTTTATTGGTTGCGGCAACTACCCTTACATCTACCTTGATATCCTTGTCACTTCCAACTCTTGAAATTCTACTTTCCTGAAGGGCTCTTAAAACTTTTGCCTGAGCAGACATGCTCATATCCCCGATCTCATCCAGGAATATAGTTCCTTTATTAGCCGCTTCAAATTTCCCGGCTCTATCTTTATTTGCTGAAGTAAAAGCTCCTTTTACATGCCCAAATAGTTCACTTTCGATCAATTCTGAAGGGATCGCGGCACAGTTCACCTCAATCATAGGACCTTTAGAGCGATCACTCTTCTGGTGCAACCAGTGCGCAACAAGTTCCTTTCCTGTTCCATTTGGACCGGTAATAAGGACCCTTGCATCGGTATGAGCCACCTTTTCAATCATGCCTTTGATCCTGCTGATTTCTTCAGAATCTCCGATCATTTCATAGTTCTTGCTTACCTTTTTCTTCAACCGGGTATTTTCCACGACCAGTTCTTTTCGATCAAGGGCATTTCGAACAGTATTTAGTAAACGATTTAGATCTGGTGGTTTTGAAATATAATCAAATGCTCCGGCCTTCATCGTATTTACAGCGGTATCGAGGTCACCATGTCCAGAGATCATTACCACAGGGATTTCTGGCTTGATCTTTTTAGTCGCTTCAAGCACTTCCACACCATCCATCTTCGGCATTTTGATGTCACAAAGGATCAGGTCAAAATCTTCATTTTTCACCAGTTCCATTCCTGCAAGTCCATCTTCAGCTTCAGTAACATGATAATCCTTACTTTCTTCACTCAGTATTTTGTTCAGCACTCGTCTTATGCTTGCTTCGTCTTCTATCAGTAATATTTTTGCCATTAGAATATCGTAAATTTTATTCCGCTTCTCGCGTAAAATGTGTTTGTTTCATTGATGGTGTACAGATCCTCGCGATCTGCATCACGTAACCTGATATCGTTCAATAACGTATGTCCGCCATAAATGTATAGCTTCAAATGGTCGGTAATGCTATATTGATAACCTAAACCACTCAGTAATATTGTCATGGAGATACTTTCTGCCTTTGGCCTGTCGTTAAAAACCAAAGGCTGCGTATCAATATTGCTTTGAATATTCGCAAAAAATCCATCCAGTGTAACAAAGGCCTGTAATTCGCTGTTTTCGCTAAAATGATATTTCATGTTAGTCTTTGGAATACCCACGGTATAAGACCAGTTTTCTGCCCATTTTCTATAGTAGCTCACGATGGGCAATGGAAATGGAAATCCGGTAGTCGTGCTATATCGTAACCCAAGAATAAGTCTCCACGGAATTTCCACCTCTTCCTTATCTCTAATCCTTACAAAGAATACTGAACCAGTGTAGATAAGATCATCTGCTAATATGGTATTTTCAGAAAAATTTGAGGCGATCTTTAATCCTCCTTCAGCACCAAATCTCCAGTCATTACCAAATTTAAAAGTGTAACCCAAAGAGCCGGTAAAGGACTGGAACCTATCCAGATCTGTTGTTTGAAATCCTGTAGGGTCTTCAAATTTGAAATTAACATTCCTGTATTCTACGCTCGGCACCAGGTAAGCACCATCTTTTTTTAAAGCAATTGGATAGGCTACCTGTGCTCTAAACCTTCGGAAAGAGTTATCTGAATTTTTCTGCGGAAAATAAGTGTATTCGATCCTGGCAAGATCAGCTGTCTGGGCATTCAGAAATGAAAAACCCAGTAAACATATGATCAAAATCCAGGACTTATTCATCATTCTCAGTAGTTTGATTATTGGGGATCTTATTCCCTGGCGGATAAAACATATGTACATCTCGCTGTGGGAATGGTATAGTGATATTATTCAATCTAAACTTATCATTGATCTTGAATCTCAATTCACTCTTCACCTTAGGGTCTACAAAACTGTCTGACACATAAAAGTGTAAAGCAAACATTAAAGCGGAATCTCCAAAATCTTCAAAAAGAACGAATGGCTCAGGTTTCTTTAAAATACCTTTCTGCTCCTTTGCGCATTCCAACAGGATCGTTCTAACTTTCTCAACATCACTTCCATATGCAACTCCCACTTTAACCGATTCCCGGGTGGTTTTATGATTCTGCGTATAGTTAAATACTGTATCGCTTATAAACTTATGGTTCGGGATGATCATTACTTTATCATCTCTTGTAAGCGCCCTGGTAGTTCTTAGTTTAATTTCGAATACCCGTGCCACGCGGCCATCCATTTCTATAATATCTCCAACCAGCAGTGATTTATCCAGAATGATAAAAATTCCACCAATAACATCCTGAAATAATTCCTGTAATGCCAGACCAAGTCCAACAAATAATGCGGCAGAAGCTGTTAGTAAGATAGTAACATCTACACCCGTGGAACTCAAAGTAATCAGGATCACCGTAAGATATACAAAGTATTTGATGAATTTAAAGACGCTTATAAACTTAAGCTTGTCTTCGTCCATCAACTTTGAGGTGATAAAAGATCGAATTAATCGTAAAGCAACGCTGGTCAACAGAAAGGACAGGATGACAATAATGACCATTCCAACAGTGATCTTAACATCATCACCTCCTATCTGATAACTGAATCCGGCATTCCAGAAATCCTGGATCAAACCCCAGATATCTTCCTCAATTACTTCTGTAACTTTCTCTTTTGTAGATTGATCGTCCTGCATTCTAATACTTAAGCCACTTATACAATTCTTTATAGCTTGGTTTTTTCCCGTACATCAATATTCCCACACGGTAAATCTTTGCCGATAACCAAAGTACTGCGAAATTGGTTCCAATTAAAATAATGATGGAAATTAAGATTTCGTACCATGGCACACCAAATGGGATACGCATGAGCATTACTATAGGTGATGTGAATGGTATGAATGAAAATATGGTCGATACGGTCCCGTGCGGATTTTCCACTACGGAAAAGAAACCTACATAGATCCCTAAAATAAGAGGGAGAATAACCGGAAACATAAATTGTTGCGTATCGGTTTCACTATCTACCGCGGCTCCAATTGCTGCATAAACCGAACTGTACAGAAAGTATCCGCCAATAAAGTAGATCACAAAGAAACTAAGCAGGCTGGCATAAGGTAACTTCAGGATATCGATCACAAGCTGATTGATCTTTGGATTCCCAGCATTTTCCATCGCCATAGTTGCCGGTGTCTGTGCTGCCATAGGATCAATTCCTAAGAAAGTAGACAATCCTAATAATAGTACACTTCCCAGGATCACCCAAACTACGAACTGGGTAAGTCCCGCAAGACTGGTTCCCAGAACTTTCCCCAATAATAACTGAAAGGGCTTTACTGAAGATACTATGATCTCAATGATCCTGTTGGTTTTCTCCTCGATCACACTTCGCATGACCATATTCCCATAGATTATGATGAACATCATAAGCAGGTAACCAGCTGCACCACCAAAGAACATTTTGATATAATTAGACATTTTCGAGCTTTTCTCACCCGAGAAATTCTGGATATCCACGCTAACATCTGCTCTTGCTTTATCAATTTCTGAAACATCTATTCCCTTATCAATAAGCTGTTTACGAGTTAGTTTATCTGAAATGGTTTTTTCAATATTCTCTATAGTTCCAAAACCTGGTGTTTCTTTCCCGAAGAATTCGATCGTATCTGGTTTGCCGCTAATTGAATTGAGGGGAGAGATATGGATAAGTCCGAAATATTCATTTTCCAGAACCTGAGTCCTGGCAAGTTGAAGATCTTTTTCTGAAAGATCCAGGTACTGTACCTGTTCTCCATCTTTAAATTCTTCAGCAAAAATTCCTGTGTCATCATGAATTCCAATGATCTTTTGATCGGTACTATTGAGCATGCTCAAATAAGCGATCAACATGATCATTCCCACAAATATTAGCGGACTCAAAAATGTCATTACGATAAAGGTCTTGTTGCGTACCCGGGCAAGATATTCCCTGCTAATGATCAACTTTAAATTACGCATTCTGTGTCACAGTTTTAATGAAAATATCGTTTACTGAAGGAATCACCTCCACAAAATGGTTCACCTTCGCCCGGCTGAGTAAATATCTAAGCAACTCATTAGAATCATCCTTCGCACCAACCTTGATAGTTAGTTTAAGATCATCCTGAATACTCTTGTACTTAGCGGGCCCAACTTCAAATTTTGACTGCAGGTCTGCATACAAAGCATTTTTATCTGCCGTTTCCAGACCTATTTCAAAAGTGTTTGAAGTATATACTTTTTTGATCTCGTTGATTGGGCCATCCAGTAATTTATTCGATTTGTGGATTAGTGCTATATAATCGCAAAGCTCTTCCACACTTTCCATACGGTGAGTAGAGAATAGAATAGTAGCTCCTTCTTCTCTCAATTGCAGTATTTCGTCTTTGATAAGATTCGCGTTCACAGGATCGAATCCGCTAAAGGGTTCGTCAAAAATTAGAAGTTTTGGGCGGTGTAAAACAGTGATCACAAATTGTACTTTCTGAGCCATTCCCTTAGACAGTTCCTGGATCTTTTTATCCCACCATTCCTCTATCTCCAGTTTCTCGAACCAGTATTTAAGCCGTTCTTTAGCTTCAGCTTTACTCAATCCTTTTAATCTCGCCAGGTATAGCGCCTGTTCTCCAACTTTCATGGATTTGTAGAGACCTCTTTCTTCCGGCAAATAACCAATGTGAGCGATATCATCTGGATGCAACGGTTTGCCATCAAGATATACCTTGCCTTCATCTGGCATGGTGATCTGGTTGATTATCCTGAGAAAGGTAGTTTTTCCTGCACCATTGGGACCTAAGAGTCCAAAAATACTTCCGCGCGGGATACTTAGAGAAACATCGTTGAGAGCTGTAAATTTTCCGAAGCGCTTGTAGACATTCTCGGCAACCAAAAGATTATCCATAGAGTTCTTTATAATATGTTAAAGATATAGAAATAGCAAGAGAGAAAAAGTCGATTAAGAAGATTTTATTATTCAAAAAAGTCCTTAAAAACAAAACCCACCCTCAATAAATTAAGGATGGGAAAAAAATTGCTATGAAAAAGAAAAATTATCGCTAAAAGACTTAGCGATAATCAAATATATAAAAATTTTCTTAAAATTGGATTTTATGAAAACATATCTTTCACTTTTTCAAAAAATGATTTGTCGCTTTTTTCTGGATTCGGCTGAAAGTTCTCGTCATTAGCCATTCTCTCGAAAAACTCTTTCTGTTCTTTATTTAAAGTTTTAGGGGTCCATACATTTACATGAACCAACAAATCTCCTTTTCCGTAGCCATTAATACTACTAATACCTTTACCGCGAAGACGTAAAATCTTTCCTGACTGCACCCCTTCTTCGATCTTGATACGCACTTTTCCTGTTACCGTATCGATCTCTTTGGAAGTACCAAGAGCTGCTTCAGAATAACTTATATAAAGATCATAATGAAGATTATCACCTTCTCGTTGTAAGCTAGGGTGTTCTTTCTCTTCGATCGCAACTAGTAGATCCCCGGGAATTCCATTACCAGGTGCATCGTTCCCTTTTGAGGAAACCTTTAACTGCATTCCATCTTCAACTCCTGCTGGAATTTTAATAGAAACCGTTTCTTCCTTCATAATAAGACCCTGAGCATCTGCACCATCAGGCTTCTTGTCAATGATCTGTCCTGACCCACCACATGTAGTACATGGAGAAGCAGTTTGCATTCTACCAAGTATGGTATTAGTTACTCTGGTTACCTGACCTGACCCGTTACAGGTAGTACAGGTTTTGTAAGTGGTTCCTGAGGCCTGAACTTTACGCTTTACTTTGATCTTCTTCTCACAACCGTTGGCAATTTCTTCAAGGTTAAGGCTCACGCGTATTCTAAGGTTACTCCCTTTTGCACGTCGCTGACCTCCACCAAAGCCGCCTCCAAAACCGGAGAAACCTCCTCCGCCACCAAAGCCACCGCCAAAGATATCACCAAACTGGCTGAATATGTCATCCATATTCATA
>NZ_JBLVTK010000001.1:86093-87171 GCF_048285865.1 Christiangramia marina
ATCGAAAGCCTGATGACCAAAACGATCATATTTGGCACGTTTTTCCTGGTTTCCTAATACCTCATAGGCTTCAGCAGATTTTTTGAACATGTCTTCAGCTGTGGAGTCACCAGGATTCTTATCCGGGTGATACTTTAAAGCCATTTTTCTATATGCTTTCTTTATCTCTGCTGCTGAAGCGTCTTTACTTACGCCTAATATTTCGTAATAATCTTCTTTCATATTGTGTTTTTACAATTCTGTAAAAGCGTTTTTATTTTCCTGTAACCACTTTTGGATACCTGATAATTCGTTCTCCAAGCTTGTATCCTGGCTCAACCACATCTACGATCTTACCTTTTAGATCTTCTGTAGGCGCCGGAATTTGCGTAATAGCTTCATGAATTTCAGAATCAAAATCACTCCCCTGCTCTACATCCATTCTTTCCAGACCTTTAGCTTTTAAAGTTTCGCGAAGCTTATTATGAATCAACTCAACTCCTTTGAGAAGGTTCTCGTCACCAGATTTACTGATCTCGTTCATAGCCCTGTCAAAATCGTCCATAACTGGCAGCATGGCTGTCATTACTTCCTGGTTGGCAGTTTTGAACAATTCAAGACGTTCCTTCGAAGTTCTACGCTTATAATTCTCAAATTCTGCAAAAAGTCTCAGGAATTTATCCTTTTCCTTTTGAAGGTCTTCTATCATGCGCTCTTCTTCAGTAAGTTCGTTATCGCTTACTGTTTCTTCTGCTTCGGTATCATCACCGGCCTGGTCTAACTCATTTATTGCTTCATCCATCGCGTCCTCAACCTGGTCTTTCACTCTTTTATCTTCGTCTTTGATGTTATCTTCTTTTCGGCTCATTTTATAAAAAATTTACTTTCTGCTGCAATTGGGTCAAATTCGTTGCCAATTAATCCGAAATGTCAAAATGTCACAGAAATTATTTAATAAAACTTTAAGAAGCCCGGTTTGATTTTCAATTTACTTTTGCGCGGAATATAAAAAACTTTAACAATGAAAAAATTATTACTAAATGCATTTGTAGTAGCTAGTCTTGGACTTGGTTTTACAGCATGTAAAAATAACAATAAC
>NZ_JBLVTK010000001.1:87221-100499 GCF_048285865.1 Christiangramia marina
AATGGAATACAAAGTAGATACTACTGCTTCAACTATCGAATGGCAGGGTTCTAAGCCAACTGGAAATCACACAGGAACTATTGCTGTGAAAGAAGGTACATTTATGGCTACAGACTCTACGATCCAGAGTGGAACTTTCGTGATTGACATGCAATCTATCGAAGTTACAGATCTTGAAGGTGAAGAAAAGTCCAATCTTGAGGCTCACCTGATGGGAACTGTAGAAGGAAAAGAAGGAGACTTCTTTAATGTTCAGGAATATCCTGAAGCTACTTTTGAAGTTACTGGAATCACTGAAGAAGAAGGTACTACAATGCTACAAGGGAATCTTACAATGAAAGAAGTTACTAAGAACATTAGTTTTCCTGTAACAATTAGCAAGAATAATGATACTTACACTATCAGCAGTAAAGATTTTAGCATTGATCGTACAAAATGGAACGTGAACTATGGCTCTAAATCTGTATTCGAAGGTCTTGGAGACAAATTCATCAACGATGAAATTCAGTTAACGATCAATCTTGAAGCTAAGAAAGCTTAATTAAAAAGATCGAATCATAAAAAAAGGCTGCCATCTGGCAGCCTTTTTTGTTTTAAACAAGATCTTCCAAAGCTTTGGAAAGATTGGAATATTTAAATTTGTATCCATGTTCTTCGATCTTCTTACAACTTACCAGCTGACTGGAAAGTACGATCTGCGACATTTCGCCTAGCATGGTTTTAAGTACGAATTTAGGAACATTTGGAAGCCATAACGGTTTATTTAGCTGATCTGCCAATTGCCTGGTCATTTCTTTATTGGTTACCGGGTTTGGCGCAACCGCATTGTAAACTCCTGTAAGCTCTCTTTCTGTAGCATGAAGAAAAATGCCCGCGAGGTCATCAAGGTGTATCCAACTCTGCCATTGTTTACCACTTCCCAAAGGGGCACCAACATTCATCTCTATAGGTTTCCTGACTTTCTCAAGCATTCCGCCTTTTTCTGATAGGACTAAGCCAACACGAATTTTTGCGACATCTATTCCTAGGTTACTAAACCTGTCTGCCGCTACTTCCCATTTCTTTACTACAGTTCCTACAAAATTATCTGCAAGCACTTCGTCATCCTCAAAGTATAATTTTTCCAAGGAGTCCGGATATTTGCCAATAGCGCTGGCAGATATAAAATTTTCTACCTGGTGTTCGTTGTTCTTTAAGGTATCGTAAAGCAATGCCGCAGTTTCGGTCCTGCTCTTTATGATCGTTTCTTTATATTCTGAAGTCCATTTTTCAGCAATACTGGCACCTGCAAGATGGATGATCGTGGTAACACCATCAATGCATTCTTTTTCAATTTCTTCAGATTTCGGATCCCAGTAAAAACCTTTGTAATCTTCCCTTTTCTCAATCTTCGATTTACTGGTGGTTAGATAATGTACTATCATGCCACTCTCCCTGCATAGATCACTCAACCTGGAACCAATCATTCCAGTAGCTCCTGTAATAAGTACTTTCATCTCTTTTTTTGAAGAAATATACAACAGACTAAATGCAGGTGTAGCAAAATTCTACAGGTTTAACTAGAATGCAGTTATAGTTTAACAGCTCTTAACATTTCTCGCTTCCCCGGAGGTCCCGGTAATTTCTCTACCTGAAAACCAGCGGAAATCATGGCTCTTCGGACACTCCCTTTCGCAGCGTAGGTTACTAGAACACCATGAGACCTTAAAGCTTTATACATCGCATTAAAAATATTCTCTCCCCACAACTCGGGTTGAACTCTCGCGCCAAAAGCGTCAAAATACACCAGGTCAAACTGGCTGGTCATATCGATCTCCTGAAATGTCAGTTTATTCTTCAGTAAAGAAAATTTTTCCGTGATTGGAGCTGAAATTTCCCAGGGAACGGAATGTAATTTTTTGAATAGGTCTTCAGCTGAAGCAGCATCGGCCGCCTCTGGATAGTTAAGCAATTTAATTTCAGATGGAACTACAGGATATGCTTCTACTCCTGTATAATTTATCTCAATATCATTACTATTGGATTCTAAAAGAGTTAGAAAAGCATTGAGACCGGTACCAAAGCCAATTTCAAGAATTTCCAGTGGTCTCTTTGAATTTGATTCCAACCAGTGATGCAATCCCATTTTGAGAAACACGTGCCTGGCTTCCTGAATAGCACCATGTTTGGAGTGGTATTGTTCATCCCATTCAGGTAAATGTATGGTCACAGAACCATCGCTGGTTCTAATAATTTTTCTTTCCAAATTATTTCTTCAAAAGGACTCCATCTGCCAGGAATCCAAAGGATTGTTCAGGTTCTGTTATCGCGGCGATTTCTTCTTCAGATTTTCCTGCATCTTTAGCGTAATGCTTTTGATCTTCTACGCTGGTGACTTCAGCGAAAGCTTTCCCATTCACTACTGCCTCTTTTCCTTCTATTTCCTTCGGAACAAAAAATCCGTAGTCCTTAAATTTCACCATGGGATCCTGATCGGTTTCGGGAAGATCCAATACCATCCAGCAACCTTTTTCCTTACAAACACTCATCACCCTGGTGCTGAAGCTAACGTTAATAGTATCACCTGTTTCCAGTGCTCTATATTTTTCAAGCATTTCCGATGCATTCAAAGCCGCATCACCAGAAAATTTCTTTCCGAAACCCTCATAAGATTCCTGAACTTCCTGTACTTCAGCAAGGTCATTGTTCATTGATTTTTCAGCTTTCTTGCAACTAACCAGACTCAAGGCGATGGCTGCGATTACTAATGTTATTCTCATGATTCTCAGATATTATAGGGTGTTCTGCGCCAAATTTACCAAAACTTTAGATTTTGATTCTACTTTTAATTAGGTAAATTTGCGGAACAAGACTGAACAACCACAAAATACCAACTAATGATAGAGATACAAAAGACTACCGAATCCAAAATTGATAAGACTAATTTTGATAATCTAGCTTTCGGACAGGTTTTCTCAGATCATATGATGGAATGTGATTATAAGGATGGTTCGTGGCAAAAACCTATCATCAGACCTTATGGACCTTTATCTTTAGAGCCTTCAGCGCGTGTGTTTCATTATGGACAGGCTGTATTCGAAGGAATGAAAGCTTACAAGGATAAAGATGATCGTATCTGGCTTTTCAGACCAGAGCAAAATTTTGAAAGAATCAATAAATCCAGTGCGCGAATGGCAATTCCTGAGTTTCCGAAGGAATATTTCTTTGAGGCGCTGGAAGAATTACTAAAGTTAGATAAAGACTGGATCAAGAAAGGTTTCGGAAATAGTTTGTATCTAAGACCGTTCGTGATCGCTACGGAATCAGGTGTTTCAGCTTCCGCAGCAAAGGAATATAAATTTATGATCATTTGTTCTCCGGCACAGGCTTATTACAGCGGAGAAGTGAGAGTGAAGTTTTCAGAAAAGTATAGCAGAGCTGCAGATGGTGGAGTTGGATTCGCGAAGGCTGCCGGTAATTACGGAGCGCAGTTCTACCCTACCAATCTTGCAAAGGAAGAAGGTTTCCAGCAGATCATCTGGACCGATGCCAATTCTCATGAATATCTTGAAGAGGCTGGTACAATGAATATTTTCTTTAGAATTGGAAACAAACTGGTAACTGCACCAACAAACGACCGGATTCTTGATGGGGTGACCAGAAAGAGTGTTCTAAAACTTGCGGAAGAAAACAATATTGAAGTAGAAGTACGCAGAGTTAGCGTTCAGGAGATCGTGGAAGCTGCCAGAAAAGGAGAATTAAAAGAAATGTTTGGATCTGGAACGGCAACTGTGATCAATCCTATTGCTGGCTTCGGCTATAAAGAACAAAAGTTCGAATTACCAAATATGGATGATTCTTATGCGAGTTTCTTCAAGGATACACTTATGAAAATTCAGTATAATGAAACTGAAGATCTTTACAACTGGACTTACGAGGTGAAGTAAAACTCCTCTCAGCAAAGTATATTTGATCCCGGAAGTTCTCTTTCGGGATTTTTATTTTTCCAGGATTTTGCCTATTTCAGGTTTAAAATAATTATTTCCTTTCAGGACCTTTCCATCCTCTCTATAAACTGGCTCACCATTTTCATCCAGTTTACTCATGTTACTTCGCTGTATCTCTTCAAAAACTTCTTCGATCTTATGCTGCATGCCGTGTTCGAGAATTGTACCGCATAATAAATAAAGCATATCCCCTAAAGCATCTGCTACCTCAACAAGATCTCCGCTATTAGCAGCCTCCAGATACTCCTCGTTCTCTTCCTTCATTAGAATATAACGCAAGCGGTTTTTTTCCTTTCCAAGATTGGCCTCTGGCTTCTGTTTGATGCCAAGACCAAATGCAGAATGAAACTCTTCCACAGCAGCAATAGCTTTCTTCATGATTAGAATGTTTAAAAAGTTTAACTTTGCTGAAAAATTAACTAAATGTTTTCTACCGGACAACTTATATTCGCCGCCTTTTTCGTGGTAGCATTTATCATCGTTATGATCATTAGTTACCGAAAGGATCTGAAACTACATAAAAAGTACTACAAAGGAAGTATGATGGTGCTGCTAGCATTTATAGCTTTTATTGTGATTTTATTTATAATCAAGACGCAGCTGAATCATTGATTCTTACAACCACTTCAAAATAATTATATTAGTTCTCAATAATCCCAGTCATCATGAAAATTCTTAAATACCTGTTTTTCCTTTTATTGATCATATTCATTGGAGCGTCCATTTACATCGCCACCAAAGATGGAAGTTACCAGGTGCAGGAACAGCGCATGATCGCAGCTCCTCAGGAAGTTCTTTATGATGAGGTAAATGACCTTACTACCTGGAAAGAATGGGAACCATGGTCAAATGGTGCTGAAGACATGATCATTAATTACGGTGATAAGACCGTTGGCGAGGGTGCGAACTACGAATGGAGTAGTGAAGAAATGGGTGATGGTTCGCTGGTGACCACGAAGGCCAATCCGCATGGTAGCATTGAGCAACAGGTGACCTTCAAGACAACTTTTGGGGAAAGCACTAGTGATATCTCCTGGTCTTTTGAAAAACAAAATGACAGCATCCTAACTACCTGGACTTTAAAAGGTGATCAAACTTTTCTTGAAAAAGCAGCGTTTTTGTTTGAAAATGAAAGTATGACTCAGCGATTACAGCCGGTATTCAAACAGGGATTGGATAATCTTGAAGAACAGATAAGAAAGGAGATCGAAAGTTATTCGATCAATGTGGACGGAGTGACGCAACACGGTGGAGGTTATTATCTTTATATTACTACTGCGAGCCGACTTTCACAAATTGCGGACAAAATGCAAGATATGACGAATGACGTGAGCAACTTCATGAATTCTAATAATATTGAAATGACTGGCAAACCTTTTATTCTCTTCAATGAAAGAAATGAAGATAGAGGAACCGCCATTTATTCGGCAGCCTATTTTACTCCAAGTGAAGTAATTACACCTCAGGATAGCCAGGTACTGAACGGTTTTATGCCGAACCAAAAAACATTAAAAACCACTTTAAAAGGTGATTATGAATATTTACAGGAAGCCTGGGATGCGGCTTACCAGTATATTCAGGAGAACGACCTGGTAATTAAGGAAGAGGCAGAGTTCTTCCAGGTTCATGTTACTGGTCCAAAGGACAATGCCAATCCAGCGGAATGGATCACTCATTTGTACATTCCACTGGGAGAAAAAGAAACAGCATTAGATGATTAAAAACCTGCTACTCGTTTTTCTTGGAGGCGGTTTGGGATCCAGTCTGCGATATTTGCTGAGCAAGTATTTAAATGACGGCGGTGTTATTCCCCAGGGAACTTTAGTAGTGAATGTTCTGGGTAGCTTTTTGTTAGGGCTTGCCCTTGGATGGTTTATTAAACACGATATGCTCAATCATCAATTATATTTTCTTGTAGCCATTGGTTTTTGTGGTGGCTTCACCACCTTCAGTACCTTTTCATTCGAAAATTTCAATATGATAAAATCTGGTGATTATATTTCATTTTCTATATATTTTCTTGGTAGTATCATCCTAGGAATTATCGCCATATTCCTCGGAATTATCATTTCCAGACTTTTTTGATCTATTTTCAGATACATATATTTCGATTTTAAACATTTTACTTGAACACCCCTAAATTTATAGGGGTGTTTTTTATTTATATCGTAAAAGTTGACAGAAGACCCATATTTTAACAGGGTCTTTTGAAGTTTTTAATAACTTTAAACCTCTCTTAATCAACATTTATGAAAAAAATTGAAGCAATTATTCGCAAGTCTGAGTTTGACAAAACCAAAGCAGCCCTGCACTCAATTGGAGTTACGTTTTTTAGCTACTGGGATGTTACCGGAGTTGGTAATGAAAAGGTAGGTCATGTTTATCGTGGTGTATCCTACAGCACCGCAGATATTCAACGAAGATACCTGTCTATCGTGGTCACAGATAGTTTCATGGATAAAACCATAGAAACTTTAATGGAAGCTGCAAATACAGGCAGTGTTGGAGATGGAAAGATCTTCGTATCCACAATAGATGAAGCCTACCGAATAAGAACCAAGGAAAAAGGTTCAGAATCACTCAAGTAAAAACTACAATCTCAACAGTAACTTATTATGGAAGGAATATTAACCATCAATAACGTATGGATGATGATCTGTACGGCACTCGTTTTCTTTATGCACATGGGCTTTGCTCTTTTAGAGATAGGTCTTACCAGGCAGAAGAATACGATCAACATATTATTTAAAAACCTGTTTATCATCACCGTAGGCCTGTTGCTATATTGCCTACTAGGATTCAATTTGATGTATCCGGGAGAGTTCAATGGCTATTTTGGTTTTGCAGGCTTTGGACTGGATAGTCCTCTTGTCGATGGAAGTCTTGATCTGGCTTACAGTGAAGGCTATACTTACTGGACAGATTTCCTGTTCCAGGGAATGTTTGCAGCTACAGCAGCAACTATTGTTTCTGGTGCAGTAGCAGAAAGGATCAAACTAAACAGTTTTATGATCTTTGTAATTCTCTATGTTGGAATTGTATATCCAATAGCCGGATCATGGAAATGGGGTGGCGGATTCCTTGACGAAATGGGATTCTACGATTTCGCTGGTTCAACACTTGTTCATTCAGTTGGTGGATGGGCAGCTCTGGTTGCCATTTATCTCTTAGGTGCAAGAATCGGAAAATTCAAAGATGGTAAAATTGGAGCTTTTCCTGGTCATTCCATGCCTTTTGCTACTGCAGGAGTTTTGATCTTATGGTTAGGATGGTTTGGATTTAATGGAGGTTCAGTACTTTCTGCAGATCCAGAACTAACTTCATTAACCCTGGTAACAACCTGTCTTGCAGCAGCAGCAGGTGGAGTAGCATCCTTTATATTCTCCAGCATTCTTTATAAGAACTACGATATCACTATGTTTCTAAACGGTATTCTGGGTGGACTGGTAGGAATCACCGCCGGTGCAGACCAAATGTCCCCAACAGATGCAATTCTTATTGGTGCGATCGCAGGTGTAATTATCGTAATGGGAGTTGCGTTTATTGACAAACTAAAACTGGATGATCCTGTAGGTGCCGTAGCCGTTCATTTGATCTGCGGAATATGGGGAACTCTTGCCGTTGGAATCTTCGGAAATATGGCAGGAATAGATCAGTTCATCACGCAGCTTATTGGTGTTGGGGCTTATGCCGCTTTCTGTATCGTGACCTCATTTATCATATTCTATATTCTGAAGGTTACTCTTGGACTAAGAGTTTCAGCAAAAGAAGAAACTGAAGGCCTGGACATTCATGAACATGGAATGGATGCCTATCCAGATTTCGGACTAAATCAAAAATAACAGCTAACCATAGAAACGGAGCGTTCCTCCAAACGCTCCGCTATATAATTGCTAAACTTTAAAATACATTAAGTAATACCGTCGCTAAACGAATACACTAACTATGTTTTAATCTCAAAATTATGCATGCAATTACATTTTCAAAATTAATAAAAATCTTCATTGTACCATGCCTCTTAGTCTTCTCATTTAGCTTGCAGGCGCAGGAAGAGGAAACCGAAGAAACCTCAAAATTCAGTATCAGCGGAAGTGTTGATGCTTACTTCAGAACAAATTTTAATGGTCTTAACCAATCTGAAGAAATCGTAGGTGGTGACGCCGTAACTCTGGACCCTGCCGCTCCAGCCACTTCATTTGCAAACGATCCCGGTTTTGCGATTGGAATGGCTAATGTGATACTGGGCTACGAAAATGATAAAGTCGGTTTTGTGGCAGATTTGGTCTTTGGACCTCGTGGTGAAGATGCTGTATTTCTCTCCCAGGGTTCTGCTCAAATTGTGAATCAGTTATACGCTTATTATAAAGTCAATGATGCTCTTAAATTCACACTTGGAAACTGGAATACCTATCTAGGTTACGAGGTAATATCTCCAGTAGCGAATTTTAATTATTCTACCTCTTACATGTTCTCCTACGGACCTTTTTCACATACTGGGATCAAAGCCGACTTTAGCTTTGACGATAACTGGACCGGGATGCTCGCCATCATGAATCCTACAGATTATACTGAATACAACCCCATCGGGAAATATAGTTTTGGAGGACAATTGGGTTACAGTGTAGATGGTGGAAGCGCTTTTCTAAATCTTCTCTACGGTGAGCAATCACTTTCAGATGACAGTCTATTTCAAATAGATCTAACTACAGGTTGGGATCTAACCGACAGTTTTTACCTTGGATTGAATACTACTTACCAGGATACAGACGGCACAGGCTTTTATGGTGCAGCAATCTATCCACAACTTTCACTTTCAGATAATTTTGGTCTTGGCTTAAGAGCTGAGTATTTCAAAGAATTGGAAGATGGAGGTGTTGTTTATGGAGCAGACACCAATATTACTGCTTTCACTCTAACCGGTAGTTTCCAGACAGGCGGACTTATCATTAAACCTGAATTACGTCTTGATAGCGTCTCAGATGATTACCCTGCATTTCTGGATCGGGACCTACAACCAAATAGTGATCTGGCTTCCTTTCTGGTCGCTGCCATCTATGCGTTCTAGTTTTTAGCGAACTTTTTAACACCGGCTGGTATTGCTGTTTCCAGATGATTCTCCTTAGGAGGAATGGGACAGGAATACCGGCCGCTGTATGCGCAGTAAGGATTGTATGCTCTGTTAAAATCTATAGTTACCGTCCTTTTTTCAGGAATACTGAAGTCTATATATCTACCTCCATTATAAGTTGAAATTCCGTTAGTTTCATCTGTAAAGGGCAGGAACAAATAATCAAAATATTCAGGATCTGATCTAAGACTTTGGTTTTGATATAGATTCAGCATAAATTCTTCTCCCTTCAGTTTAAAATAAAGCTCTCCATATTTTACGTAAGTGGAAGTCCTGGAAGTACTTGTCTGCATTTCAAAAGGAGATTCAGACGGAGTTCGAACAAATTCTGCTTCAACAATGTAGGTAGTATCGATCATAAAAAATTCTAATCCATCAAAGTTTTCCAGGTCTCCTTTTTCCAGTGGAGATTCTTCGGCATCACTGAATTCTTCATTCATTTTCACTCGATACTCTTCCGAAGCTTTTACTGCCTCCGGCATCTGAGCCTGTAATAACGAGGATATGGAAAGAATAAGGAGAATAACGAAATTTCTGAATGAAGACATGTGATGTATTTTATTCCCAAAATAACCAATATCTACCAGAAAAATTGAAGTAATTTTGAGGCTTGACAATTCTATGAAAAAGTTATTTGCTTCCTATATCGATTCGTTCTCTGGACTAAGAAAAGAAATCTGGCTACTGGCATTGATCACCCTGATCAATAGAGCCGGCACTATGGTTATTCCCTTTCTTTCTCTGTATTTAACCAAAAGTCAGGGATTCAGCCTTGAGCAGGTAGGATGGATACTCACATTCTTTGGACTGGGATCTGTAACCGGCTCTTTTCTGGGTGGTAAGCTCACAGATATTTTCGGCCATTACAAAACCATGGCTGGTAGTTTGATTGGTAGTTCCGTATTATTCGTTCTACTTCAGTTTCCTCAGGATTTCTGGACGTTCTGCCTGGGAATTTACCTGGTCATGTCTATAGCAGATATCTTCAGACCTGCAGTATTTGTTGCGATTAGCGCCTATAGTAAACCACAGAACAGAACTAGATCGCTAACATTGATAAGACTGGCAATAAATCTGGGTTTTTCCGCAGGACCAGCGCTGGGAGGATTAATTATAGCTACTGCGGGTTATGACGGCTTATTCTGGGTAGACGGTATCACCTGCCTTTTTGCCGGTGTTCTGTTGTTAAAACTTCTTCACCCTAAGCGTGCTGTGGAAGAACCCGAAGAGGAGATTACCAATACCGCTTCTGCATACCAGGATAAACTGTATTGGGTATTCATAGTAGCACTAATGCTGTTCGGACTGGTGTTTATCCAGTATTTCTCTACCGTCCCGCTTTACTATTCTGAAGTACATCAATTGAGCGAACTCGAGATCGGACTCATATTAGGATTGAATGGATTCTTTATATTCCTGTTTGAAATGCCTCTGATCAAATACCTGGAAAACCGAAATTCAGGAACGTTGAATTATGTCATATTTGGTGCCTTTCTAACTGCATTAAGTTTTCTGGTCATAAATCTTACCGGTTGGGTGGGAATTATTATTGTTGGGATGCTTCTGGTTACGATTGGAGAAATGATCGCCTTTCCATTTTCTAACACCTTTGCTCTTATCAGGTCTCAAGGCAAAAAACGGGGTAGTTACATGGCGCTTTACAGTATGGCGTTTTCAGTCAGCCATATTTTTGGACATAACTCCGGAATGCAATTAATCGATAATTTTGGTTACGACTTCACCTGGTATACTATGACTGGGCTCGCCGTTATATGTATTCTGTTACTTTTGCTTCTGAAGAAGTTTCTGGCTCGGGAAGCAGCTTAGTACTTCGATTTTTTGAGATACTTCTGAATGATCGCATTGTATTCTTCAGAAAATTTTAAATCCAGAGTTCCATCGATGGAATACAATTTTTCATAGTCACTGTAACCGGTCTTCAGAAGATCTTCCAGATATAGAAGGGCAGTTTCTGCATCACCGTCCAACGAAGCCAGTGATATTATTTTGAAATAAGCTTCTGGATCCTCTTTGTTGATCGCCGTTCTTAAAACACTTATAAAAATTCTGGCATCGATTCCTGCATTGGATTTCATGATATCATCGAACTGTCGCTTTGAAAGAAGGTCTAAATATCCCTCCAACCTGTAGGCCATATCAACTTTAGCCTTTTCAGAACTATTCTGAAGTTTCTCCAGACCATCCATCTGGTAAGCCCACCAACCAATATTTTGAAAGTTTTGCGTCATCACATCTGAAGTTAAAAGGTATTCATACTCCGCCTGTTGTTCACGCTCATAGGAAACTGCCTGCTTAAAATCCCTTTTCTGAGCTGAATAACCCCTGGTACGCTTTACTTCTTTCATTCGATCTTTCACTTCGTTTTCGTACCCAAATTCTGCATACTTTTCTTCCATTCTCTCCAGGTTCTCATACGCAGAATAATAATTCCTAGTTCGTCTCAGACTCTCCACATAATCAAGTTCCTGCTGGTATAATTTAGAAATGAGAGCCTTATCTGCCGGCCTTATTCCTTCCTTTACTGCTTGCAACGTAAAACCCGAAACCGCATTATAGATGACTGCACTGGATGGCCAGTCATTCTCCTTACCGTCAAAATAATAGATCTCCGTTGGGAAATCCCGCTTGTCATAGAATTTAAGATAGCTTTCCATTTCGTAAACCATATAATCCTGACTTGCTCCTATTCCAATAAACATATAGGGTTCCTGATCATTCACGAATTTTGGATTAACGAATGAGTTATTAATAGCCAGGATTCCAGCCATATTCTTATTCATTAATGTAAGCGCTGAGGCGATCTGTGCTCCTTCCGCCATACCTGCAAAATAGATTTGCTCCGGGGCAATTGATAAAGTTCCGGTTACTACGTTCATCATGGAAACTGAAGTATTTATAACACTATCAAGAGACTTAGATTTTAAATCAAGTTCCAGAGCCGCTATAATATATCCCTGATCTTCCGCAGCCGGGCGAAATAGATTTGCGGTACTCGATGCTCTTCCCTTTGGATCAAAAATAAATATGACCGGCCATTTTTTATTCTGAGAATATTGAGAAGGGGTATAAATCGCGAAAGTATCACCTTTAGACCCGGGAATATTGATGCCTTTAGTAACATTGCCCTTGACTATTCTAACCTCCTGCCCTATGATTAACAAAGGGAGTAATAGAAAGATGATACATGGTAGAAGTCTTTTCATAGGTGTTGAAATATTATTAAATATAATAATTGCATCACGAATTATTCCATAAAAAAACCCGCAAGCAATAAACTTACGGGTTGAGGCATTTTTGATGTGTCATTTATCTCCTTTTTACTGGCTGATATTTCATTTTTTGTTTCTCTGGAAAAAATAATTTCGCCATAAGAGAAATCACCAGTAAGTCTGCAAAAATCAGGAACATTATTCTAATAACTTCTATTCCAGAAAATGATAATCCGGTAAATCCTACTAATCCTGTTACTGCTGCAAGAACTAAAAATAATAGTGCTTTCTTCCTCATGATACTTTTTACTTGTTTTGTTTGGTACAAATTTAAGTACGAATCTCTTCAGTTTGTCATAACAAAATTACAATTGGAATCTTTTTAACTAAGAACAGGAAATTCTCAAATCAAACTGTTAACAGAAAGAATTGAAAGCCACTATTTTAACAGTTCTTTCTGGCTCGTTTACACCTGTTGAAAATTTAAAAATCTTTATCGTGGTAGTATTGGCGCATCATCTACAACCTTGGAAAGGATAATATGGGTTCTGGTTTCCCCGTAGGTAATCAACTGATCAATGAGCTTCTCCAGGTTAACCTGATCTTTTAAG
The DNA here is from genome assembly GCF_048285865.1 of Christiangramia marina. Classification (NCBI taxonomy): domain Bacteria; kingdom Pseudomonadati; phylum Bacteroidota; class Flavobacteriia; order Flavobacteriales; family Flavobacteriaceae; genus Christiangramia; species Christiangramia marina. The sequence continues at coordinate 100,177 of NZ_JBLVTK010000001.1, forward strand.
ATCACTTCCATAATAATATTTTCATTACCCGTTATACGATAACAATTAAGCACCTCTTTGTAGGTTGAAACGGTTTCTAAAAACGCTTTAAGTCTTCCTGTAAATGCGCGTAAAGTAATTACCGCCCTTAGTTGATATCCCGTTTTCTGATGACTAATATTCACTTTATAAGAATTGATCACCCCGGCATCTTCCATCTTTTTCATTCTTTCAGCAACGGCCGGTGAGCTTAGTCCCACTTTTCTACCTATCTCCGAAAACGATGCTCTCGCATCTTTTTGTAATTCCTGAAGGATCGCCCAGTTTAATTTATCAACCATATT
>NZ_JBLVTK010000001.1:100543-104881 GCF_048285865.1 Christiangramia marina
CCGTCATTCACATTAACTTTTAAATGCGTCTTTGAATAGTCTCTAGTAATTTAGTGGAAAATTTAAATGATGTCATCTTCTTACAATAAGTCCCGACAGCCCAGCGAAGCTTTATATTCTAAGGCCCGGGAGATCATGAAGATATCCAAATCTGTATCAGATTACCTTTTGCCTGATGTATCTGGTTTGAATGATCATGGGCTGGAAGATAAGAGCGTTTATTTTACCGGTGATATTATTCGATATTCCGAATCACTTTTGCCGAATATTGCGAGAGCTGAAAATGAATTTTTCCAGGAGAGCAGGAAGCATTACGTACATGCCGTAAGTCTGCTTACCGAACGCTTAAGCAAGCATTGCGAACACCTTGAACTTGCCAATAGCAACGGCAAGGATTTCGTACGACTTCTACGTAAAGAAATCCAGAAATTTAGAAAATTACAACGCGTGTGGCGACTGACGTTATAAGATGATAAAATGAAAAATCCCGGTTACCCGGGATTTTTATGTTCTGAAATATATCAGTATTTACATATTTCTACGATACTGTCCACCCACCTCGAATAATGCATGAGTGATCTGTCCTAACGAGCAAACTTTGGTTGCCTCCATTAATTCTTCGAAAAGGTTCTGATTGGTAACTGCTGCTTTCTGTATTCTATCCAGCATTTCTTCTGCAGAAGCTTCTTTAGCCTTGTGTAAAGTTTCCAGAGTTTTGATCTGGTGTTCTTTTTCCTCTTCCGTAGCACGAATAACTTCACCCGGCGTTACCGTTGGCGATCCTGTAGAACTCAGAAAAGTATTAACTCCAATTATTGGGTAATCTCCATTGTGCTTTAAAGTTTCATAGTACAGGCTTTCTTCCTGGATCTTTCCTCGCTGGTACATCGTTTCCATAGCACCAAGCACTCCGCCACGTTCTGTGATTCGATCAAACTCAGTAAGCACGGCTTCCTCTACCAGATTGGTCAACTCTTCGATAATGAACGATCCCTGGATTGGATTCTCGTTCTTAGCAAGCCCCAACTCCTTATTGATAATTAGTTGTATAGCCATCGCTCTTCTTACTGAAGCTTCCGTAGGCGTAGTGATCGCTTCATCATAAGCATTGGTGTGCAATGAATTACAGTTATCGTAGATCGCATACAATGCCTGAAGGGTAGTTCTAATATCATTAAAATCGATCTCCTGAGCATGCAGTGATCTTCCCGAAGTCTGTATATGATACTTCAACATTTGAGCTCTGGAATTGGCTCCATACTTATGTTTTAAGGCTTTGGACCAGATTCTTCTGGCAACCCTACCAATCACCGCATATTCCGGATCCACTCCATTAGAGAAAAAGAACGAAAGGTTTGGACCAAATTTATTGATATCCATTCCTCTGCTTAAATAGTATTCTACATAGGTAAATCCATTTGCCAGTGTGAATGCCAACTGGGTAATTGGATTCGCACCAGCTTCAGCAATATGATATCCTGAAATAGAGACAGAATAGAAATTTCTAACTTTTTCGTCAATAAAATATTCCTGAACATCACCCATTAATCGTAGTGCAAATTCAGTAGAAAAAATACAGGTATTCTGAGCCTGATCTTCCTTCAAAATATCTGCCTGAACGGTTCCTCTAACCACATTAATGGTTTCAGCCTTGATCTTTGCATACACATCTTTCGGTAATACCTGGTCTCCGGTTAATCCAAGAAGCATCAATCCAAGACCGTCATTTCCTTCTGGAAGTTCACCGCGATATTGAGGTCTGTCGATACCAGCATCGTCATACAACTCCTTCAGTTTGGCTTCTACTGTGTCTTCCAGACCATTCTCTTTGATATACTTTTCACAATTCTGATCGATCGCAGCATTCATGAAAAATCCAAGTAGCATTGGAGCTGGACCATTAATAGTCATACTCACAGAGGTCATCGCATCTGCCAGATCAAATCCTGAATAAAGCTTTTTCGCATCATCAAGACAACATATAGACACTCCTGAATTTCCAATCTTACCATAAATATCTGGTCGGTGGTCTGGATCATTTCCGTAGAGTGTTACCGAATCAAAAGCGGTAGACAATCTTTTAGCCGGTAATCCCTGGCTAACATAATGAAATCTTCTATTGGTTCTTTCCGGTCCACCTTCACCGGCAAACATTCTTGTTGGGTCTTCACCTGTTCGTTTAAACGGATACAATCCGGCGGTATAAGGGAATTCTCCAGGAACATTTTCCTGAAGACACCATCCTAGAATATCGCCCCAGGCCTTGTATTTTGGAAGTGCCACTTTCGGGATCTGCGTATGTGAAAGGGACTCTGTATGAGTATCGATCTTAATCTCTTTATCGCGCACTTTGAAGCTATAAACAGGTTCCGTATACTTATTTACTTTCTCGTTCCACGCAAGAATCATCTCCCAGTTATAGGGATCCAGATCCATTTTTATTTTATCGAATTCAGCAAAAAGCAGCTTTAAAAATTCTGACTGATCTTCTTCTGAAACTTCTTTGATCCCATCCTGATCGATTCCGTTTTTATCGATAAACTTGGTTTGATCTTTACCAAACTGGGTTTTGATATTAGCAACGGTTTCGATGGTTTTATAAATTCCGTAGAGACGCTGAGCAACTTCGGTTTGAGTCGCAGCAGTTTCATCATAACCACGGTTATTTTCAGCAATTTCTGAAAGGTATCGTGTACGTTTTGGCGGAATCACGAATATCTTCTCACTCATCTCTTCTGAAATTTGAAAAGTAGAGATCATCCCTGAATTTGTTTTCTCCTCTACAGCGTCCATAAGACTTCTATAAAGGGTATTCATTCCAGGATCATTGAATTGAGAAGCGATGGTGCCAAATACCGGAAGCTTATCAGCATCTTCATGCCATAACTGGTGGTTTCTCTGATATTGCTTTTTTACATCACGCAAAGCATCCTGCGCTCCACGTTTATCGAATTTGTTGATAGCAACCAGATCTGCAAAATCAAGCATATCGATCTTTTCCAGCTGCGTTGCTGCACCAAATTCCGGAGTCATTACATATAAGGATACATCTGAATGATCCATGATCTCTGTATCACTCTGTCCAATCCCTGAAGTCTCGAGAATGATTAGATCATAACTGGCTGCTTTCAGCACATCAACAGCTTCTGCGACATGCTTGGACAATGCCAGGTTTGCCTGCCTTGTAGCAAGTGAACGCATAAAAACTCTAGGATGATTGATACTGTTCATCCTGATACGGTCACCAAGTAATGCACCTCCAGTTTTCTTTTTTGAAGGATCCACAGAAACGATCCCAATATGTTTTTCAGGAAAATCCATCAAAAATCTTCGAACCAGTTCGTCTACCAAACTTGATTTACCAGAACCGCCCGTACCGGTAATTCCCAGAACAGGAGTTTTATTTGTTTCAAAATTGTTCTTGTCAAAGTATTTCAAAAATTCTTCGTGCCTGTTTTCAGCAAGTGAAATAAGACGGGAGATCGTAGTAACCTTTCTGGATTGTAGATTCTGATTAACCTTATCTGCTTCTTCAAGATCTGGAACCTGATGATCCACACGTTGGATCATATCATTGATCATCCCTTGCAGTCCCATTTCACGACCATCATCTGGAGCGTAGATTCTATCTATCCCGTAATCCATCAATTCTTTGATCTCATCTGGAAGGATCACTCCGCCTCCACCACCGAAGATCTTGATATGTTCTGAACCTTTCTCTTTAAGAAGGTCATACATATATTTGAAGTATTCGGTGTGACCACCCTGGTAGGAAGTCATTGCAATCGCATGTGCATCTTCCTGAATAGCGCAGTTTACAACCTCTTCCACACTTCGATCATGTCCAAGATGGATTACCTCAACTCCAGTAGCCTGGATGATCCGCCGCATAATATTAATAGCGGCATCATGACCATCGAATAGTGAGGCAGCGGTTACAATTCTTATTTTATTTTTAGGTTTATAAGGGCTTTGTTGCTCCATGTTTAATTATATCAAGAATATTGACCTGCAATTTACGAAAATCGCAATGAAATTAGGATTTTTAAATTTCTCAAATTTAGAAAAAGCCACCTTGGGGAGGATGGCTTTCATGCAAGCATAAGAATTTCAAATTTATGGAGGTACTAGTGGTGTTAGTTATCCGTTATGTCGTGCTCTTTCATTAATCTATCAAGATAAAATATAGTTTCAGCAATAAAACAATTTTAGCACAGTGCCTCAATGGCATTTACTTGAAAGATTGCTTCACTCTTCTCTAAACCTACCCAGAATTAAGTTTTCGAATGTGCACCCTATAAAAATACAACTAGAAATATTATAAGCGAAATTGATTGT
>NZ_JBLVTK010000001.1:104923-125848 GCF_048285865.1 Christiangramia marina
TAGCAGGTATATTTGAGCAAATTATTTAATATGAAAAAGCTCCTCGGTTTAATACTAATATTCTCGTTAAGTTCCTGTGCTGAATTGCAACAAATTGCTACTCAAATTCCTTCAACTTATGGTGTAAGCGATTCAGAGATCAACTCCGGACTAAAGCAGGCGCTTCAATTTGGGATAGATAAGGAAGTGACCAGTCTTGCTACTGAAGATGGATTCTTTAAAAATGAACTTGTGCGTATAAGTTTGCCGCCAGAATTACAGAAAGTTGATAAGACATTAAGAGATGTTGGCTTGGATAATCTAGCAGATGAGGGCCTGAGAGTTCTTAACAGAGCTGCCGAAGACGCAGTAGGAGAAGCTATTCCTGTTTTTGCAAGTGCTGTGAAAGAAATAAGTTTTGCAGATGCCAGAAACATTCTTTTGGGTGCAGATAATGCAGCAACCAGTTATCTTTCATCAAAAACTGAAACACAGCTTTATAACAGGTTCAATCCTATTATCAATAAGTCATTAGAGAAAGTTGGAGCAAATCGGGTTTGGTCCAATCTTATTCAAAGATACAATGCCATTCCACTTACCAGTAAAGTGGATCCAGATCTTACAGATTATGTAACTAATGAAGCTCTTCAAGGCGTTTTTCTTATGATAGAGAAAGAAGAGAAGGACATTCGAAATTCTTTAAGCTCCAGAACTACAGATCTTTTAAAACGTGTTTTTGCCCTACAAGATAGATCTTAGAATTCTTACGTAATACAATATTTTAACACTTTCTCACAGATATCCGGTATATTTTAAATTAAGCTTAACTCAACATTATCAATGTATAAGCTGGGTTAGTCTTAGCTTTGTATCGTATGGAGAAGATGATGAAGTTGAAAGAAATTAAGTATTATATGTTTAGGATTTTCGAAAATAAATCAAAAGAAGAAAGACTTTGTGAGAAGTATAGCAGATTAATGCAACGTGCTTACAAAATTGCTCTTATAGATAAAGAACAAAGTGACAAGTTGAATTTAAGGGCTAAGAAAATTCTGGCTGAGCTTAGAAGAATGGATTGCTCGATGATAGAAGCTAAGAGTGAAACTGCCTGAAGTACTTCAATCCTTTTAATACACGACTTCCATACCAGCTAAAATATTCACCGTCCACAAGCGACACCTTTTCAGCGATTCCTGAGAAGGTTTTTTTATGTTTGTCTTCAAAAGGAAAAGGTTCAGAGCTCAGGAGAATCTCATCAATTTCCATAGTCCTCAAAATATCAAGATCTGTTTCAGGGTATCTATCCAAATCAAAAACGTTAATCATCTTATTTACAGCAAGCATTTCATTGATAAAGGTTCCCTGCCCTGCTACCATCAATGGCTCATTCCAAATAAAATAAGCTACTCTTCTAGATTTCGATTTAGAAACTATGCGCACCAATTTCTTCAGGGAATCATCTATATTCTGGATCAAAATATTGGCTACCTTACTTTTATCAAACAACTCCCCATACATTCTAATAAGTTCAGCGTTATCATCCAAATTGGCAACATCTGAGCAATGAACAGGTGCGATTTCGGTAAGAGCATTTACCATTTCGCGGGTATTTTCCTCCTTATTACAAAGTATAATATCAGGTTTTAAATCCCTGACCTTTCTTAAATTCACTTTCTTAGTTCCTCCCAAGCTGGTTTTCCTATCCCGGAGTCCTTCAGGGTGTACACAAAAATGGGTAACTCCTACTATAGAATCTTCTAATCCACAATCTACGAGTAATTCAGTTTGACTTGGAACCAGCGATATTATTCTCTTCGGAATCGAGGTGAGTTCAAAAGATCGTTGAAGTTGATCCTGAAACTGCATATCTCTAAAGTTTTGCTAATTCATCCTTCATCTGGTTCTGGATAGCTTCAGCTTTAGCGCCAGCAATTTCAGCAAAATTTGAAGAATCTGAAGCATAAATAATCTTTCGGGAAGAATTTACTAGCAAACCTACATTAGACGTGATTCCGTATTTACAAACTTCCTCCAGACTACCTCCCTGGGCACCAACACCTGGTACCAGCAAAAAGTTTTCAGGAATGATCTTTCTTATTTCTGCAAGATACTCGGCTTTGGTAGCACCCACAACGTACATCAAGTTTTCAGAATTATTCCAGTCTAAAGAAGTTTTGATAACCTTTTTGTAAAGTTCTTCGCCATCTACCTTCTGCGTTTGAAAGTCATATGCACCCTCATTGGAAGTAAGCGCAAGTAATATGGTGTGCTTATTTTCAAATTCAAGGAATGGTTCTACACTGTCCTTTCCCATATAAGGTGCAACGGTTATAGAATCGAAACCAAGATCTTCAAAAAAGGCTTTGGCGTACATTCTGGAAGTATTACCAATATCTCCACGCTTAGCATCAGCGATAGTATATAGCTCGGGGTATTCAGTATGCAGGTATTCGATCGTCTTTTTAAGACTTCTCCATCCACTGGCACCCAATGCTTCATAAAATGCAATATTAGGTTTATACGCCACACAGGATTGATGTGTAGCGTCAATTATGGCTTTGTTAAAACTAAAAACAGGATCTTTTTCTGAAAGCAGGTAGGTTGGAATTTTGTCGATATCGGTATCCAGTCCTACGCACAAAAACGTTTGCTTTTTAAATATTTGCTCAGTAAGCTCCTGTGAAGTCATATTTAATTAATTCAGATTTAAAGAATATCAGAATTCTCTTTTAACTTTTCGGTATTTTCAGCCAGCTGTAATTCATCAATGATCTTCTGAATATCACCATTAATGATATTAGAAAGATCATATAGGGTCAGGTTGATACGGTGATCTGTAACCCTACTCTGAGCATAGTTATAGGTACGAATCTTTGCACTACGGTCACCACTGGAAACCATTGAATTTCTTTTAGCAGCATCGGCTTCCATTTTCTTAGCCAGTTCCTGTTCGTATAACCTGGAACGCAGAACACGGAAAGCTTTTTCCTTATTTTTATGTTGCGATTTCTGATCCTGACACTGAGCAACTAAACCAGTAGGTTCGTGAGTCAAACGTACTGCAGAATACGTAGTGTTGACTGACTGCCCACCAGGTCCTGAAGAACAGAAATAATCAATTCTTACATCTTTTGGGTCTATCTGAACATCAAATTCTTCAGCTTCTGGCAACACCATAACGGTTGCGGCGGAAGTATGTACTCTGCCCTGGGTTTCGGTTTGAGGAACCCGTTGTACACGATGCACTCCAGCTTCAAATTTCATGGTACCATACACGTCTTCTCCAGAAACTTCAAAGATCATCTCTTTAAATCCTCCACTAGTACCTTCACTATAATCCACGATATTATGCTTCCAGCCCCTGCTTTCAACATATTTCGTATACATTCGATATAAATCTCCGGCGAAAATACTGGCTTCATCTCCACCCGTACCACCGCGAATCTCCACGACCACGTTCTTGGAATCTTCAGGATCTTTTGGGATAAGCATCATTCTTATCTTATCCTCCAGCGCAGGAAGTTGATTTTTGGCTTCCTCCATTTGAAGTTTCGCCATCTCTGTCATTTCAGCATCGCTACCATCAGAGATAATCTCTTCAGCTTCCGAAATATTGTCAGTAAGACTTACATACTTCTCACGTTCATCCATCAACGCACGAAGATCTTTATATTCTTTATTCAATTCGATATACCGCTTCTGGTCTGATATTACATCCGGCTGAATGATTAAATCATTCACCTCATCAAACCTCTGCTTTACGATATTAAGTCTTTCAATCATATATTCCTGCTGAATTTAGGCTAGCAAATTTACGATAATTTGGTTGAAATCATATAAAAGCTTTAAAGCCTTTCCATATCAAATACTGGCTTATGATTTCTACTTAAAGTTGCAAATTTCACCAGCGAAATAATACCAATAATATAGAAAAATCTATCGGGATAGTAAAATTCATAGAACTCCAGGTAATAAGCTATAAATGACATTATATCTGAAAAAACCAGGCATAAAGCTCCGGCAGTGAAAAAAAACGAAGTAGTATCCGAATAAATATTGCTATAGGATATCGCAGCAAGAACTAAGGTAATCATAGCACTTCCATAGATATAAAACAGGAAATTCAAATAAGGATAGTCATATTTTTCTGGAACCATATCTACCAGCATGTATAGCATTCCAATATTCATGGTGAAGACCACTGCGAAAACTATTTTCTGAACAACACTCATTTTGAGGCTTTTAATTTCAGGGAAAATCACAAATACTAAAGTGATATATGCGACGATACGTAAAAAAAAGGTCACTGAATTAATGAGTGTATTTTCATAATTCAGCAAAAGAACATCTGAAATTAGTAGCAAAAAGATACTAGTAACAAGTACTTTTTCAGATCTCAGTTTCCAGATTAAAACTAATAAAACAATGAAGGTGCTAAATAACCGACCGTATCTAATCATTTCCAGATCATACTCAGTTATCATAAACATATTTGCCAATACTAGAATACCAGCTACAATCGGGAGAAAATATCTTGGAAACATCTTTTGGTTTAGAAAGTACTTACGAATCTAAAGGAATCCTGGATTTGAAATGTCGTTTTAAGTTACTAAATTTCAGTCAATGTTTCGTTTTCCTTATTCTGAATCCATTTTGTAGCAAAAACTACAAGCAGTGCGATACCGATTATATTAACGATTCTATCTGCATAATAAAACACATCAAAATTTAAATAGTACGCATTATAAAAAGTGAGGTCAGACAACACAAGGCATATTGAAATAACCACCAATAAGAAACCTTTAGCGTCAGCATACCTATTCAAATAAGATATGCAAGTTGCAACTAGGGCAAGGGAAACTAAGCCCATCGTATAGAACAGAATAGTAAATAAGAAATCAACTCTGTAGCCAGGTATATAGATTGCCATATCATGCAACATATAAATATCCAGCGCCAGTACAAAAGCGGTGAATATTGCTGTAATCAGGTTTAACCGAAGCCGTGTAAGGTAAGTATAGAGAAACTTAATAATAGCCAGATATGCTGATATACGAACAAGATATATAATATTTCGAACTATAGAATCTTCATAAAATATTAATAGTCCGTCACATAATGTGAGTAAAGAAAATGCTATTAGTAATCTTTTATCTGTATTGTACTTGAATAGAAAGATCAGAAAGAAAACCACTGTAGCCAGCAGCCTAAACCATCTATCGGTAATTGGGTCCAGGTAATAGATCGCCAGTACATTCGCAACGATCATTATTAAAACCAGTAAGCCAAACCAGAATTTCATCTCAATGTAATAATACTAATAACCTGGAATGCTCATTGCTCTAGGTTATTTGAAGTTAATTTATCTACTTAGCTATACTCAAATGTACCGTATTCACTGTAAATCGTCAGCTTTTTACGATCAGCTGTCTCTACTCTTCCCACAACCTGAGCGTCTACATTAAAAGATCTTGAAATTTCGATCACCTTATCTGCATGAGTCTCGTCGATATAAATTTCCATACGATGTCCCATGTTAAAAACCTGATACATCTCTTTCCAGTCGGTTTTACTTTGCTCCTGAATAAGTTTGAACAATGGTGGGGTAGGAAACATATTATCTTTTATAATATGCAAATCTTCAATAAAATGAAGAATCTTTGTTTGAGCACCTCCACTACAGTGAACCATTCCGTTAATATGCTCAGCTCCAATGTCAGAAAGTAACTTCTGAATAATCGGCGCATAAGTTCTGGTTGGTGAAAGCACGAGCTTCCCTGCATCAATCGGACTATCCTCTACAGCATCGGTCAACTTTTTCGTACCAGAATATATGAGCTCTTCAGGAATAGAACTATCAAAGCTTTCAGGATATTTTTCAGCTAAAACTTTAGAAAAAACATCATGGCGCGCAGAAGTAAGACCATTACTGCCCATCCCGCCATTATATTCAGTTTCGTAGCTAGCCTGTCCTGAAGATGAGAGTCCAACGATTAGATTTCCAGGTTTGATATTCGCATTATCGATCACTTTGTTCCTTGGCATTCTGGCCGTTACCGTGGAATCAACGATGATCGTTCTCACCAGGTCTCCCACATCTGCTGTTTCTCCACCAGTAGAATGTATTTCTACTCCGAATTTTCTTAATTCTGAAATCAATTCTTCTGTACCGTTAATAATGGCTGAAATTACATCACCAGTGATAAGGTTTTTATTCCGACCAATAGTGGAAGAAAGTAGAATATTACTGGTAGCTCCCACACATAAAAGATCATCTATATTCATAATTAAAGCATCCTGAGCAATCCCTTTCCAAACCGAAAGATCTCCGGTTTCTTTCCAGTACATATAAGCAAGAGAAGATTTAGTCCCGGCACCATCGGCGTGCATAATCAAACAATGTTCTTCACTTCCTGTTAAATGATCTGGCACGATCTTGCAAAAAGCCTTTGGAAAAAGTCCTTTGTCAACATTCCTGATAGCATTGTGAACATCCTCTTTTCCAGCAGACACGCCTCTGCCTGAATACCTTTTGCTAATTTCTTTACTCATGAATATAACTTAGAATGCTCAAAGATAATTAGTTTCAGGCTTCTGGGAAATTATACGACCTATTTAAACAAAAAAACCACACTGAATATGTGGTTTAATTTAGAATATAATTAATCAGTTATTCCCAATCGGGCATTTTAGCGTTTTCGATTAATAGTTCACGGTCCTCTTCAAAAGTATCAAAGTTTTCATCGTAACTAACCTGATAAATAGACTTGATTGCTTCTGCTTCACTTGACGAATTTACAAATATTATGGAAGCTTCATTTGGAGCAAATCTAGGATCGAAATCATTGGTTCCATTTGGTTTTTCCTCACTAAGATTAAATGCTACATTCCGGTCTCTGTCATAAACAAATATTTTAGAATTCAATTGCCTTGCACCTGCAGATTCGTAACCTGACACATCTAAAGTGTAAAGAACATACCTGTTATTTACCGAAATATCAATACCGCCTAAAACTCCGGCTTTACCTTCGATGATCGTCTCAATTTTTTCACCTTGCTGATTGATTAAAAACAGACTTCCAGAAAATCCATTGATGTCTGTTTCAAGAATTCCAATAAATTCTCCATTCTCACTTTCTTGAATGTCCATTATATACCGATCTGACGGGGCTTCATAAATTATATCTTTACCGCCACCAGAAATACTGGTTTTATATAATTTATTGAAGTTAGGAAAAAGTAAACTTTCACCATCATCAGACCATGAGAAACCAATTCGAGAGAAATCTATTCCATTAACCGGAATGGAATTAGTGATTTGTCGTTTTTCTGAACCGTTATAATTCATTGCAAAAAGATGAAGTTCACCACCCGAATTTCCGAGATATGCTATTTTTTCAACCGCTGTATTCTTTCTCGGTCTAAAGTTAGTTTTTGATTCACTTGTTAAGCTTGCAGCATTTCCTTCGGTATCTGAAGAGAAAATAACATTATTCCCATTTACTTCCCTAACAAAGTAATATGCGCTTGAAGCACTTTCTAATACATTGAAAGAACGCACTTCGCTTATTACAGTAGCGTTAACGCTATCACTCACTTTTACCTGCCAGAAGTATTTGTATGCATTATTTAAATTAGAAACCGTAAATGTAGTATCTACGATATCAGAAAATCTTAAGATTTCGTCATTCCTGTCATTTCGCAATTCCAATTGATATCTCAAAGAATCACCCTCAGGATCTGTAGATTTCCATACAAATTCTACCGTATTATCCAATACTGTAGCAGCATCCTCTGGCGATAGTAATTTCGGTGCACTGGGTGCCCGGTTGTTAGCAGTAGATAGTTTTAGTTCAAAAATCACATTTACCTCGCTACCTGGACGAACAGTAGCTCCCTCGAACGTGGTTACAAAACCATCTTTCATAGCTTGAACCGAATATTCTCCTTCCTGAACATCCTCAAGCACAAATTCACCAGTCTGATTTGTAAAAACTGTTGAAGAGGATGGATTGGTCGAAATTTTTACATTTTCGATAGGTTCATTAGAACCATCCGCTACAACCATTCCTGTAATTTGTCCCGTACCGAAGGTATCTATGGTATCCTCGCTACAGGAAATCAATAAACCTATAAAAGCTATTATTATAATTTTTGCAATTTTCATGCTCCCTTATTTTTAGTTTGACTTGGTAGATGGCATTGCGCCAAGGTTAAAGCTTATTCCTATACTAAAATTGAAATAATGATCATCTCTATTTCCGTTTATCACATAATCAAGTTGATCAGAAAAAGTAATATTATGTTCTGCGAAAGCCTTTAAACTTATCTTAGGACCTAATAGGTATTCCAGACCTAGTCCATATTGTGCTTTGAAAAAAGATTTATCGTTGCCATCTGGAGCATTACTATCTATACCAAGAAGATACCCTCCACCCGCCTGTATGAAAGGACTTAAATCTTCATTTGGTAGTACCAGAAAGCCAGCATTAGCATCTAAGCCTGCGTATTTCTGAGAAAAATCTGGATTATTGCTTAATTCAAATGCACTACCTCCAAGATTAATATAAAAACTATTGTTGAGATATTGAGAAAAGTCAACCTTCACCAGAGGACCTAATTCCGGAGAATTAAAATCACCACTTATGAGAGAACCGCCCAAATTAATACCGAGTGAACTGCTATGGGTTCGTTGTACAAGTTTACCATTATATAAATTCTCCATCTCAGCTTCCTGCTTTTCCTTCATGTAAGACTGAATTAATGAATCTGGATTTTCTCCTTCTTTAACCTGCCAGATCCCTTCTTCCACACCTTCAATAACCAGACCTTCCACTGCTTTTTCGATGGCTTCGGTTACAGCTAGCTGAACCGGTTCGTTTCTGGTTACTCCAACTTCCGCTTCCATCAGTCTTTGAAACTTGACATATTTGAACAAGCTTGCGTCTAAAGATTGAGAAAGAATTGTTTTAGAAACATATATATTCTTTAAGATTTTACCGCTTGAAGTAGAAATTGCACGTAGATAAATGGTTACCCGATCCTGCCTGTATTGCGTACTTCCGCCTATACCAAAGTATCTGGCCCCCATCCCACCGGTGATGATGTTAGTATCATAAGATACGATACCTCCTTCAAGTAACACTCCCGCAAATAATAACGGAGGCACTTGTGGTTCATTAGCCTGTGCCGCCTGGTATTCCTGTCTCGTTGAACGAATAATATTTCTTTCATTCAAAAGATTGCCGATATTTTCCCTTTCAATCGTAGTAAACCATCCTGAATCTTCAAGAGCATTTATAAGGATCGCCGTTCCACCCTGAGTTACTGCAGTACTGAAGGTACTCCCGGTTTGAGATGCTTTATATTGCCCGGTAAGATCGCGGAAATTATAAACACCTACCACTACTTTCTCAGCCGGTTCTGGAAGTTTTGAGAGTTTTTCAGTTGCAGCGGTCTTTTCTCCAATTCTGGCTTCCCTGAAGTCTACCGGTTGATTGAGGTAGGTACTACAAGACAAACAGAATAGGGAACTTAATGCTGTCAAGCATAAATTTCTAATATTCATGAACTTGGGTTAAGAATTAGGTATTGTTATTTGGGTTTGATCTCCAGTAGTGGTATCCAGAATGTCAATTACAAGCCCTCCATCTGAAGGATAAATGTCTATGGCGAGACTTCCGAAAGTATAACGTCCTTCTGTTAATTCTCCTTCCCCGAACTGTGTGAAGAATAAATTTCGGCTTACCTGACTTAGAAGCTGGCGATTCAAACTTTCAGTAAATTGATCCAGTTCAGATAAGTCTTCACCTTCGTCGCGAGGTGCGGTAAAACTGTTTTGTGCCTGAGCCGAGCTGAGCAACCATTGGTAATTAAAAGTATCTCCACCAAAAGCTGGGTTTTTTGGAGTGTAAACAAGGTCCTGAGCCTGTATCCCGAAACTGGAAATTAAAATTGAAAAAAGTATTAGTTTCTTCATATTTTCAAAAATTAATATTGGTTAGTATATTCATTTCGATTCTCCATATATTGAAGATATCTAGATACCTCGTTAAGCGCTTTATCTGCATTCTCTCTTAAATAGTCCAGTTTGGGACGTGCAAAGAATTGATAAACTACCCGGCCTTCAACTTTAACACTAAGCCTGGTAGTTCTTCCAAAACTTATAATCTCGTCTACAGAAATCATGTGTTCACTTTCAAGTTCACTGAGCATATATTGCTGATAGAAGAAATCGTAAAAATCCTTGCCAGGTTTGGTTTTTATATTTTCGGTCACGAAACCTGTTAATTTGATTCCCTCATTCCTTTTATGATAAGAAATTTCTTCTTTGGCAGTCTCTTTTTCGTTTGATTTTATCAGCTTACGGTTGGTACTAATAATCTTTTCGTTATCATCTTTAAAAATAAGAAGGATGACTATTTCTGTACTGTCATCCTGACTAATAGAAGTTGAAGCTAGACTTTTTATTTCTGAAGCCTGGAGACTAAAAAAATTTGATTGTTTATTTGCTGAATTGTTAACTCCCTTTTTAATGACAGAAAACTCATAAGATAAACTAAGAGCTAATTGAGTCAGATTCTTCGCAGATGCTGTTATAGTAAAAAAATCACTTGCCTTTTCCTGGATATTAATAATGGGTTCTACCTCTTTATTAAAGTTTTGAGAATAACCAGAAAAGGCCGACAGAAGTAAAAGCATAATGGAATATTTGGAAATCGATCCCACAATTTAATTACTTTATATTCTGAATAGTTAGCATACGATTATCTCCGGTAATTCTGATACTCATATTTTTACTTATGGCATTGGCACCATTATTCTCGATATGTTGATTACTACCTTCCTGAATCACTTCCAATTGGGTACCAGGTTCGGAATATATTGGAATATTTGAAAAATAATTATTATCACCGTGCTGGCTTGCATTTAACTTATAACCTTCCACACTAACAATAGATTCTATATAGTTATCATCTCCATTCTGTAATAAATTCACTTCTATTCCATGATTAAAAGATCTTGCAACAGCAGAGTTATTATTCCCGATTTGCTGAATAATAACTGCGTTAGAATTATTTGGAATTGAATTTATGTGTGTTATCTCAATAAACTGTATTTGATTCAGGGTGCTATATAGATCACTATTGTCTTTTAATCCCTGAGAAAAACCAGAAAAAGTTTCTAGTGCAAAAATTACTGCAATAATAATTCTCTTCGCTGATTTCATAATAGAATAATTAAAAGCAGGAGCCTTAGCCCCTGCTAATTGATTTTATAAATTTGATTGAGTAACTGTAGAAATATTGTGATTACCAACTTGATCTACCAGGCTTCTATGCATATTACCAGACTGCATTACGCTACTTCTATTATCATTCCCAATAGAAGAAACTCTCGACACGTGTTTCGCACCGGATTGGCGGACAGTACTTCGGTTATCATTTCCTCTCTGATATACATCTGAAAAACTTCCATAACCCGCTCTTTGAGTAACAGAACTGTTGTTACGATCTCCTTTTTGGTAAACCATTGAATGCTGACTAGCTCCATCTTGATAATCCGTTGCTCTGTTGTTATTTCCGATTTGGGTCTGGCTAGAGAAATGCTTACTATTGACTTGTTGAATACTGGCAAAGTTTCTATTTCCTTTTTGCTCTTGCAAAGCTTTGGATTTTAAAGTACCACTTCCAGATCCATTTGAATATTGCGAATCTTGATCGATAGAAGCACGATTATTATTTCCAACTTGTAATTGTTTAGCAACATTGTCACCAACATCACTTGTAAAATCATCATTTTGATCTATAGTCGCGCGGTTATCGTTACCCACTTGCTTGATCCAAGCTTTGTTATCCAATGTCCCCTGATCAATAGAAGCGTTGTTGCGATCTCCGTCGGTATCAACAGATGCCCTATGCATCGTACCTACTTGATCAACTGAAGAATGGTTGGAATTACCATTCTGATCTACATCACTTACATTCTGTTGAGCAAAAGTCAATGCCCCAAACATTAGCGCTCCCGCGCAAAAAATCACTTTTTTCATAATTAATTAAATTTAGATTAGTATTGATTAAACAAAAAATTACTCTTCCAAGATTCAGGGCATTGAAAATTGGCTTAACTATTTGTCAAGCAATGTTTTAGAAAACTAAAATGTAGGGTTGTAATTAAATGCGGCAGGGTTAGTATTGCAATCTTAATTACTTCTTCGAATATATTTAAGCTAAACAGTTATAAAAAAAAATATCGATGAACACCAAAAAAAATTGTTGAAATACAGATTTTATGTCAAAAATTAATTTTTATATCAAAAATTTAGCATTTATCGAGGAAAAATATCAAAAAAGGTTAAACAAAAAAACCACGCTTGATGCGTGGTTTTTCTTTTTCTAAAATCTTCAGAAATTATCTTGTGAAAAGTAATTCTCTGTATTTAGCAAGTGGCCAAATCTCATCATCTACTAATAGCTCTAGCTTATCACAATGATATCTAATTTCTTCGAAGAAAGGTTTTACATCGTCACAATAAGCAAATGCCTTTTCTTCAGCATCTTCTAATTTGTTAGCAATCTTTCTCGCTTCGATCATCGCATTCACATTAGAATTAATGCTTGCGATATGAGAAGAAATGCTCTCTATTATTTCCAGCTGCTCTTTTGCGTGTCTTGCGAAATCATCAGCATAGATATCCTTCAATCCACGTACATTCTTGATCAAGATGTTCTGATATCTGATTGACGTTGGAATGATATGATTTCTGGCGATATCTCCAAGGATACGTCCTTCAATCTGGATTCTCATCGCGTATTCTTCGAGCTCAATCTCATGTCTTGCTTCGATCTCGGTTTCATTCATCACCCCTAATTCCTTGTAAAGGGCAATTGTTTTTTTGCTTACCTGAGCTTTTAAAGCCAATGGCGTAGTTCTGTTATTGCTAAGTCCGCGTTTTTCTGCTTCCTTTTCCCAGGCTTCACCATATCCATCTCCTTCAAATCTAATTTTCTTGGATTTTTTGATATACTCTCTTAGAACATTAAAGACGGCATCATCCTTCTTCATTTTCTTGTCCTTGATGAGTTTATCAACCGCAACTTTAAATTCTTTAAGCTGTTTAGCCACGATACTGTTAAGTACAGTCATCGCTCCAGCGCAGTTCGCTAACGAACCTACAGCTCTAAATTCGAATTTATTCCCAGTAAAAGCAAATGGTGAAGTTCTGTTCCTATCTGTATTATCAAGAAGAATTTCAGGAATCTTTCCTACAACGTTCAGTTTAAGATCTGTTTTCTCCTGAGGAGAAAGCTTACCATCAGTAACTTTTTCAAGTTCATCAAGAACTTTAGTCAGCTGACTTCCAATAAAAACTGAAATGATTGCTGGTGGTGCTTCGTTTGCTCCAAGACGGTGATCATTGGAAGCACTTGCGATCGCAGCTCTCAATAATTGCTCGTTATCATAAACAGCTTTAATCGTGTTTACAAAGAACGTAAGGAACTGAAGATTTTTCATTGGCGTAGAACCTGGAGATAGTAAGTTTACTCCGGTATCTGTCGCTAGGGACCAGTTATTATGTTTACCACTACCGTTAATTCCGGCAAATGGCTTTTCGTGCATTAATACGCTAAAATTATGTCTTTCACCAACTCTCTTCATTACATCCATAATCAATGAATTATGGTCTACAGAAAGGTTAGCTTCTTCAAATACTGGAGCCAGCTCAAATTGGTTTGGTGCCACCTCGTTATGACGGGTTTTTACTGGAATACCAAGTTTCATACACTCGATCTCAAGATCCATCATATAAGCGATCGCTCTTGAAGGTATAGAACCAAAATAGTGATCATCCAATTGCTGACCCTTTGCCGGAGAATGTCCTAAAAGGGTTCTTCCGGTTAAAGTGATATCAGGCCTTGAAGCTGTAAGTGCGGAATCGATCAGGAAATACTCCTGTTCCCATCCTAAAGTCGCATTTACTTTCTTAACGTTCTTATCAAAATACTTTGCAACATCTGTTGCAGCATTATCAACTGCCTGTAAAGCTCTCAAAAGTGGCGTTTTGTTATCAAGCGCCTCCCCTGTGTAAGCTACAAATACTGTTGGAATGCATAACGTAGTCCCCCAAATAAAAGCTGGAGAAGTAGGATCCCATGCAGTATAACCCCTTGCTTCAAAAGTATTTCTAATTCCACCATTCGGGAAACTGGATGCATCTGGTTCTTGTTGAACAAGCTGTCCACCGCCAAACTTTTCGATTGCCGACCCATCACCTAAAGGCTCAAAGAAGGAATCATGTTTCTCTGCAGTTGCTCCTGTAAGCGGCTGGAACCAGTGAGTATAATGAGTTACTCCTTTAGAGATCGCCCATTCTTTCATTCCAGTAGAAATATGATCGGCAACATTACGATCTATTTTCTTTCCGGTGTTCATAGCTTCCACGACATTCGTGTATGCTTCTTTGGTCAGGAACTGTCTCATTACAGTTTCGTTGAAAACATTCTTACCGAAAATTTCAGACCTTCTACGAGGTTCCTTGATCTTCACCGGCTTCCTGTTCAATGTTTCTTTTAAAGCTTGGAATCTTAAAGTTGACATGCTGAAATATTAATTGCGTTGGTTTATAAAAGATTGAATTATGAGATCATCAGATAATTCAGTAATTATCAAATCAAGTTGCGAATATAGGTGATATGGAACAAAAAATGTGTGCAGATTTCGTAAAAAATGCGCACCATTTAAGATAACCCCCTATTTATTTAGGGTTGTTTCTGAAATTTAACCAATCATTAATATTAAGCACCCCTATTTCCGAAGGGATTTAAGAATAAATTAAGAGTTATAGAATGGTGATCAGGATAAATGTAGCGTAAGCAGCAATAAGACCAAATCCTTCTTTTCTTCCCATCTCTGAAGGCTTCGGAATTAATAATAATGGCAATAAGCCAAATGCGATTGCCAGCATCCAGATCATATCGTTCGAAAGAATTTCTGAAGATTGCACGACTACAGGTTTAATTAAAGCGGTTAAACCTAAAACTGAAGCGATATTGAAAATATTGGAGCCAATTAAGTTCCCTAGAGATATTGCTTTCTCCTTTTTCATTGCTGCGATAAGGGAAGCTGCCAGTTCTGGAACACTGGTTCCAACAGCGATAATAGTCACGGATACTACCCGTTCACTAATCCCTAACTGAGTTGCAAGATCTACTGCGCCCATTACAAGTAATTCTGATCCTCCCCAAAGCGCAAGGATTCCGATTAAGAGCCAGATTCCTAATTTGATACTTCGAACGTCCTGTAGAGAAAGATCCACTTCATCTGCTACAATATTATCTTTTCTTCTTGATCTCTTTATTAATAGAAACATATATCCAACAAGTCCAAGCAAGAGAATCCCGCCTTCTATACGTGACAATACTTCTCCACTTTGAAGAAAGAAGTAAAGTACTATGGAGAATAACATCATAACTGGCCAGTTGATCCTATAAAAATCCCGATCTACCATTAAGGGAGAAACCATGGCCGTTAAGCCCAGAACCAAACCAATATTAGCAATATTGGAACCAATTACATTACCTAAAGAAATATCTGAAAATCCATCAATAGCTGCCTGCAGACTCACTAAAAGTTCTGGAGCTGAAGTGGCAAAGGAAACCACCGTAAGACCTACGACCATCCTGGAAATACTGAGTTTTAGTGATATTGCCACAGAACTTCGAACTAAAAACTCTCCTCCTATTACCAAAAGGACAAAGCCAACAATTAGAAATACAACGCTCATAGATGATTTTTTTTGCGAAGATAGAGGAATTCAAAGAATTGCAATTACTTTCTTTAAGTCTAAGCATGCGACGCTTTAAATGATCAATTTTCAGTCGAATATGTTATTTTCCTGAAATTGAATAATTTGTATCTTTCTAAAAATATCTTATATCTAATGAAGAAATCAGTTTTCAAAGCGCTTGCTAAGTTCAATAAGAAATTTTTACCTAGTTACTCCAAGCAAGAACTGGATCTACAAAAAGCTTCGAAAGCCCAGATGGCTGTTATCGGTTGGCGACTATGGGTTACTAAAAACTCCCTGGACTAATAGTGTATAAGTGACTCTACCTTATAGTTAGAAATACGTTCTCTTCCATTAAGAAAATCCAGTTCTATCAAAAAATTACATTGCACAATATTGCCTTTGCATTTTTCTACAAGTTTGCAGGTGGCCAGAGCCGTTCCTCCGGTTGCCAGAACATCATCATGAATTAGCACATTTTCGCCTTCCATGATCGCATCCTGATGAATTTCTAGACTATCACTTCCATACTCCAGATCGTATTCCTGTTTAAACGTTTTAGCAGGCAGTTTACCCGGCTTTCTAACCGGAACGAACCCGGCTTTGAGCTCCTGTGCCAGCAAACTAGCAAAGAAGAAACCTCTGGACTCCATTCCTACCACTTTATCTATTCTTACGTCTGGAAGTCTGGCTACAAACTTTGCAATAACTTCTTTCATAGCCTCATGATCCAGCAGAAGCGGACTAATATCTTTATATCCTATTCCTTCCTTCGGAAAGTTCTCGATCTCGCGTATATAATTCTTCAATTCCATGTTTTATAGATCAAACTGTAATTGCTTTATTCAAATAATTTTGGAAAGGTAGCATCTCCCTATAGATCTCTACCAGTTTTTCCTGAAAATCATTCTTCAGAATTTGTTCTTGAGTGAGGTCAACCTGTACAGCAAAAGTCTTATTACGCAGCAATTCAATATGTTGATGATCGTTTTCAAAGCCTTTGGGCGCGGTTTTCAATTTTTCATCGTCAACGAGTCCGCCGAATGTTTGTACAAATGATTCCTTTTCGATGATTTCTTTAAACTCTCCACCATTATAGTCGATGGCTGAACGTATGCTGTCAAGAATGGACTTTTTAGGACGGTAAAATCCGCCGGCTACAAAGCTACCGTTGATACCCAGGTGAATATAAAAATCACCTTTCTCAGGCTTGTCATCCAGACCGGCGCCAAAGTGATCTTTATATATTGGCTTATTAGGGTGAAACATCAGGTTATTATTGATCCTGTTGATAGCTTTCTTACCTTCGGTTGGCGCATAATTTTCATCAACATTAGCCAGTTTTATATCAAGTTCATTCAACCATAAAATATAAGAGTCACGAATATGATGATATTCTTTACGATGCTCATCCATCCACTCTTTCGAATTATTCTTATTAAGTTCCCGTAGAAAAGAGAACAATCTTTTGAAATCCATGTACAATATTTGAATCGTAAAGATCGCAGAAAACACCGGGATTGCAATAGATGATTAGGATTCCTAATGATAATTGAATCTTTACGAATCTGAAGTTCAGTTGATTGCGTTCAAATAAAATTCAATAACGTTAATCGGTGCATCAACGGTGCTGCAATTTATTATAAGTAGCTAGTCTAGATATCATTATTTTTCGTTTAACCTTTGAAAGAAGCAAATTAGCATTTGTATAATAACGGTAATTGTTTAGATTTACTAACCGAAAATCTACTGCTACTCCTACCCTGCTAGTTAGTATTGTAGTTTGTAAATGCTAACAAACCATCAATGGCTTCAAATTTTGGCTTCCTAGAACCAGATTATCCAGAAATCTATGGTATCAGAATACTTTCAGAAAAACTATACTCGGTGGACCCGAGTTCTTCTATTGGCAAGGCACGACTATAGATGATCATACTATAACCTGTAACACTAAGTTCTCTTTCGAAAAAAAAAGATCAACCATTTCTAATTTTAGAAGTTCAGGGACTTTTTGAAATAAACAAAAAGGATTTTCTGAATAAGGTAAAACAGGATAATGATTCTTATTTAATTGCCCAAAATCTTGCCATACATTTCGCAGTGCTTACGGTTGGAGCCGCACGTGGAATACTACATGCTAAAACTGAAGGAACCATTTACAATCAATTCATCGTGCTCACAATAAATCTAAAGGAAATGATCTCAGAAGATATAATTTTATCTCCTGAATAAATTCAGTCTCAGACAAGGTTAATCCATAAAATTTGGAAGTCTATTCTGGATTTTGCCTTTCTTGTTTATATGATAGAGTACTTGATAATTATATTTCCCTTATCAAACTTCGTAAATATTTAGATGTAGACTGAATAATATCCCTCTTATGCAAGAGTTTTATATACATACACATACCTGGGATTCTCTTCAGAAGTGAATTGAATACCCATAACCTCAACTGAACTATCAAGATCATTCATCGAACAAGATTCTATAGTACAAATTTGCTTAATGTACTGCCTTGCTTCGGTTGCATCTAATTTGAATTGATTCTCTTCTTTATAGCTAATGCAAATATACCAGTTATCATAATTCGCATCATTTTGTTATTCTATTTGTTTTATCCACCTCTTATTTCATGTAATATCTCCGCCCCTATCATAAATCTCTATAAAATAACACACCCAATTAATTTAAACATCATATTACAATGTAACAATTAACTATCCTTGCCAGAGTAAATCATTTATCTCCTCTTGCAAAACAGTGGAATTCGCTCCAGCTTTAGAGGCTACCAATCCCGCAAGAGCACAAGCAAAATCCAAAGCCATATTGGGTCTTTTTCTCTGAATCAATTGGGATACATAGCCAGCTAGAAAAGAGTCTCCCGCACCAACCGTATCTTTGACCTTTACCAGAAAGCCTGTATTATGATAAAAATCACCCTGGTGATATAATGTTACTCCACAAGCTCCCTGGGTAACGCAAATATGATCTGTTTGAGTATATTCAGAAATCAACCTGAGCATTTCGGTAACCGAGGTAGTTGTGTCTCCTTTTAAATAATTGCAAACCTCTTCAAGTTCATCTCTATTAAGCTTAATGAAGTCAGCGTAGGACATTAAATCAACTAAAGTAGCCATATCATAATGTGGCTTTCGTAAGTTGACATCTAATACCTTATAATTAGCTACTTCTAAAAGCTTAAATAAGGTTTTACGGGATTCCTTATTTCTATTAACCAAACTTCCATAGATGAAATAATCAGCCCTGGAGACTTTATTTTTCAAGTTTGGCGTATATTCAATATAGTCCCAGGCAGACGGAAACTTAATAGTATAAGAAGCATTTCCAGCTCTGTCAATTTGTACATCAACAATCCCGGTTTCGTGTTCTTTATCCTTTTGAATTATATGATTCTGACCATTCTCGCTCAAATATTCAATTAGTCGTTCTCCATAGTGATCATTTCCAACTTTACTAATGATCGTAGAATTTACATTTAATGAATTCAGTCTCAAGGCGACATTTAAGGGGGCTCCTCCTATTTTTTTTTCATTGGGTAATACATCCCAAAGGACCTCGCCAAAACAAATTACCGACATTTATTTTCTCTTTTTATTTATTTAATCTTGATTGATCAGAATGTTACCAAAATCAGTTAATCCAAATTCACCATATAATCCCCAAGCTGAATCATAAATATTATAA
The DNA here is from genome assembly GCF_048285865.1 of Christiangramia marina. Classification (NCBI taxonomy): domain Bacteria; kingdom Pseudomonadati; phylum Bacteroidota; class Flavobacteriia; order Flavobacteriales; family Flavobacteriaceae; genus Christiangramia; species Christiangramia marina. The sequence goes on from NZ_JBLVTK010000001.1 coordinate 124,395, forward strand.
ATCCTGTTACTTAAAGCGACCTCTCCGTTTAGGTAGAGTACAGCCACTGAATCTTCGACGTATAATTCAAAATGATATTCTGTATCCGAATCAAAATCGTAATAGACTACATTTTCGAAGTTTCCATTATTTATAGCTATTATCTTATTATTTCTTGGTTCCAGCTGAATACGAAAAGATTCCGAAGGATTGTCATTTCCACCAAGGAAAATCCCGGCATTCGCTTCCTGACTAACAGATATATATCCACTCACCATTGAGGTACCAATTAAATTTTGAAAAACAACCTTCGATTGTCCTTCTGAAGCATCTATTTGAAAACCATTTTCATTTTCAGTAACTCCATTAGAAGTTTCCTTAATTTCAGGTACTTCTGAATTTGCAAAGACAGATGAAACGGAAGAAGGTGCTTTAACGGCTAAATGTTTTCCATCAGCTTGCTGGTGAAGCTCATGAACCACAAGGTTTCCTCCAAAATCTTTAGTTCCTGAATTCGTTTCGGGACTCTTTCTGGCTGTCCAACCTGCCAGGTAGCGGTTATTGCCATCTGCAACAGTTTTCCCAGCATAGAAAAATTGACCGTCCACCATATCATTTGATGGTTTTTCCCAAGGACCCTTAGAACTCGTGGCTACCCGGTAATGTGTAATTCTATCTTTCCAGTTTTCAGAAAATATCAAGTACCAGTAATCTCCCATTTTAAATAGATCTGGAACTTCCATCATCAAATAATCATCTTCATCTGTAGTAGTATAGAGTGGTTCCTGGACTGCCCATTCATCGGTAGAAGGATCTGGGCTGATAAATAATAAAATCACTGCTTTCCTTGCATCGGTTTGTGCACTAACCAGCATCCAGTATTCTCCCACCTCTTCATTAAATAAAACATGAGGATCCCTAAATTCAAAATCATAATATCCTTCAGGTGCAGTGATCTTAAAATCCCCTTTCTTTGTCCAGTTTTCGAGATCGTCACTCGTAGCCAACAATACACTTTCTCTGGGGTTTTCCTCCAAGAATGCAGAAGTACCATTATGTCCAGTGTAGTAATAATAATAGGTGCCATCGACCTTAATAAGCGAACCCGTACCAACGGCAAAATCTGGTTGTCCTGGATTGCCGTAATCAATAGCTCTCCCTTCGTAATCATAATTCACAAAGTCTTCGGTCTCAAATTCGTGAATATCATGGAATCCTTCTCCTGCTGGCTTATTCTGTGCATCATGTAGAAAGAACATGTGAAATTTTCCATTTTCATAATATGGCATTACATCTGCTGTCCAACCTGTTGTGTTATATGGGTCAGATTCTCCCTTCCAGCCCGAAGAAGGTTTTGGAAAAATTCCCAAATTACTTTCCGTTGGTGCTATTGGGGGAATGTCGTTTACCTCATCACTTTGACTACATCCTCCTAAAATTGTTAATAAAATAATTACTGAAATTACATCTATATA
>NZ_JBLVTK010000001.1:125885-140086 GCF_048285865.1 Christiangramia marina
AAATAATCAATAGAATTTCTAGTAAGTTGTTGAATATTACTTAAAAAACCATTCGGAGCACTAGGAACTCCATCCGGATTTGTTTCATTATACCAATCATAGGCACCAAAGGCGATCACTATAGCGTTCCCCTCGGAGCTTTCTGAAGGAAATTCTGCAATGGCTACACGACCATCTAACGTATTATCCCAATCTTCACTTGCAAGGTTGATTCCCCCTGTTTGCTCACGCCATCCTTCGCCATTTCCATATCCACCCCATTCAGGCAAAAACCACCAGGCGGTATGATTTAGTCTAAAAGTACCTTTTTCTAAAAATTTTGCTTTACCCTCTTCGAAGGTTTCCAGACCCTGAAAGATTGGATGTTCTGTTCTTGTTTTGAATGAAATTCCCCATGAGTTATTCTCATCAACAAATCCATTCGGCAGGAAATCACCAAATACATTATTTGGTCCTTTTCCGTCAGGCACCAGATCTAATGCTTCGACATACCTTGCTGCAAAAGTTGATAAAAGTATTCCACCACCATTACTATAATAAGTTTTTAATTTTTCTAAAACGATATTATCCAGTGCAATACCAGGTAATTCCATACTGGAATCATTATGCCACCAAATAACTGAATAATCCAGTTGTGCTCCATCTTTTATATCCTGAAAAGAAACATACTCTGCATTCCCATATGTTGAGAAAAACCAGTCAGAAGCTGCCTTTTCATCAGGATTGGTAATCTCAGATCTAGTAGCAGCAATTCCTAAAAATGCTGTTTTCGAACCATTATTTGGTGTACTAACATTAATCGTATAAGTTTCACTATTACCCTGTCCGGTTACAGTAAAGGTTACAGGTTCTGAAAAATCCATTGGGGATGTAAAATCCAGATCGGTAGACACGCCTTCAGTCAAACTAATTTCAGCTTGTAAATTTGATATGTCAAAATCCTCACCCTGAAGCGTTACAGAAATAGAATTTGTATTATCATTGATAGAACCCGGGCTTCCATTTACTGAAAAACTGGAAATTGGTTTATTTACTTTTGCTGAAACTGTATAATCCTTATAAAGATTTCCATTAACAACAGTATATGTTACGGGCTGTGCAAGACTTATTGCTTCGTTTAAGCCTGGATTTATAGTAGCTCCTTCGGGAAGGCTAATTTCAGGAATGATATTGTTCACTGATATTCCGTAAGGCAGTTGAAATACAATAGTTCCTGCATTTTGATCTATGGTGCCTTGAACTCCTTCGATATTAAAAGTCGTTACCTGTACAGGTTGATCAAGATTGAAATCTGAATTCCCATCATCCTCCTTATCACATGACATGAAGAAAAAGACACAACAAGACAATAGTCCAATAAAAAACCTGGAAATAGGCATTTTTGTAATACTCATGTTTCTCATTTTACGTTAGTTTTATTTTATTTTTTATTCCATATGGAATCCAACTTCCATACTTTAAGATGATCGATAGTTACTCCATTTTGTGAAGCACTAATAGATGCCTTATTTTGTGAAGGACCTGGATAGGTGAGTACACTAAAAACTTTTTCACCCTGAGCTGTAAAAATTTCTACGGAAGAGCGATCAACAAATATTTTAAGCTGGAGTTTACTATTATCGGCATTCACTGGCGCCCTCATTACGTCGCTAAATTTTTTCTGAAATTCTAAATTGTCAGAATTTGTCACGTTCGTTCGATCAACTGAAAAAAGTTGAGTCCTGGAATTGTAAGATACTATTAAAGACCTCCCATCACCCTTTTGTAATTCTACATATACTTCTCCTTCTTCTGGCAGATCTAGTGAAAGATCCATCTCATAAGAGTTTTCAAAACCAATAATCTGGTCAAGTTTCAATTCGTGGTCCAATTCAATATCCTTCAGTACAATAGAATCCGACCTAAGGGTTTTAAATTGTGGTGTAACTTCCTGAACTAGTCTAAAACCGTTCTCCTTTTCTCGAAGGTTTAGGTTTCTTGGTAAAGACTCAAAACCTTTACCCCAGGAACTTGGTACCATATTAGCATATTCCCAATTCCCCATCCAGCCTAACATCGTCTTATCTTTCAAACTTCCTTCGTAATCACGCCATGTTCTAGCCGCGTAGAAGTCGTTACCATAATCCAGCCATAAGCCATGTTCCAGATTTGTATCCCAAAGTTCATCAGCAACTAAAATATGATCTATCGCTATAGGCGATTCACTGTTCGCAAAAGTAACATAGGCCTGCTTTCCTAAGAATTCTGAAACGTCCCAGCCTTTCCAGCGGAAAATATTATCATTTTTTCCGGAAGCACTTCTAACAACTTTATCATTGATAATTAAATTAAAGGAGTTATCAGAATCGGTTCCACTAATTAAAAAATTGATGACCGGTTTTGATATTTCAAATGTTCTAGATTTCCAGTTTTTTGAACTTGTAGCAGTTACATAGTTCTCTCCTAAAAAACCTTTTCTCGCAATAGAATCAACTGCAAGTTCACTTTCTTCAAAATTTTGAATTAACTTTCCTGGAATTCCGATTCCTTTATTTAAATAGGCTGTGGTATTAGAATCTGCCTGAAAGCTCTTTCCATCAAAATCACCTACAAAATACTGTACCCTATTGGGTCCCCTACCTATTAAAAGAACCCATCGATATTCGCCTGGTTTTCCCTCAATTGGGACCTTAAAAATATCAGGACACTCCCAAAAGGAATTCTGAACCCCCAAACCTGAAAATTCACTTAAATAACGCCAGCTTTTTAGATCTCCCGAATCATAGAATTGCACCTTTTGTTCATCTGGTAATGAAACTGCCATGATCCATTTATTAGTTTCTTCATACCAAAATACCTGGGGATCTCTGAAGAATATTTTATTTATATCTAAAACTGGATTTTTATCGTAATAATCAAAGCGTAAACCATCATGGCTAATTGATATAGCCTGAGCTTCTGGCAAGGTATCTCCAGGATAATGTCTTGTATAGAAAGCGATCATGCTGTTTTTACCAAAACCTGCTTCATTCTTTTTATCCACCACTACCGATCCGGAAAAGTAACTGAAGTCACCTGGATCACCTTTCATAGGATCTTCCAGTTGTTCCCAGTGAACCAAATCTTTGGACACAGCATGTCCCCACCAAAAAAGATGATAAGTATCCTTATAGTATATTAATCCATCCGGATCCCCAATCCAGCCTTTAGATGGGCTGAAATGATATTGTGGCCTATATGGCTCATCATATTGCGCAATTCCTGAAAAGGAAAAACTTACCATAAATATTAATATGAAAGAATATCGTTCCATAAATTAATAATTAGGATTTTGGACATAACGGTCTTCACTCCAAAATATCTGATTTTGTGGTATTGGAAGATATTCATGTTTACCTGCCACAAAAGATGCTCCCTGAAGAAAATCTTTTCTCGACTGTTCAACACTCAGGTAGCTATTTAATACTGGTTCAGCTGCACCCCATCGAACCAGATCAAAAAAACGTTCACCCTCTAAAGCTAGTTCTATTCTTCTTTCGTATCTAACAGCTTTTCGAGCATATTCTTGCGACCAGCTTATATTTGTACCAGGCATATACTGAGAAACCTTATAATTTGCCAAAAGACTTCCATCAGCATTTACCAGTTTTTCGGTACTTTGAGAAGCTCTATCCCTCAATTCATTAATTAAAGGCAAGGCTTCATCTTGTCTGCCAAGTTCTATAAGAGCCTCTGCTTTATTAAGCATTACCTCTGCATACCTTAAGATTATCCTAGATTTTGAATTACCGTAGAATGGATCTACATTTTCATATTGATCAGACTGTACGTTTTCCTTCAGGGAATTGTAAAAGCCATATATCTCTGGTGTTCTACTCCAGCCCTCTTCAAAAATTAAAGCTGTTTCATATTTCCAGGGATTTCCAGGGTGGGCTATGGTATGATCTAAACGAGGATCAACATTATCTGTATCAAAATCGATATTTTCAGCATTAAAACTGTCCAGATAAGGAACTCCATTTTCATCCGTTTTATAAGCATTAGCCAAATTTTGCGAAGGCTTTTTAAAATCACAACAGCCAAGACCCTGAGGCACAGTTAGCATATCACCAAAATTTAACCGACCGTTAGCAGTACCATCACTAGTAGAAAACTGAACTGCAAATACAGATTCTGGTCCATTTTCATACGGGCCAGATAGAAAATTATTAGCGAAATCTGATTCTAGACTGTGATTAGAAGATAGCACCATATCTGCTGCTGCTATAGCCTTTTGCAACAATTCCTGATTGACGTTTATTACATCATATTGATCATTTTGTTCATAAGCTTGATATAGCCTCGCTTTAGATAAGTATGCAAATGCAGCTATCTGATCAGCACGACCAATTTGCGGCTGAACCATAGGTAGGTTTTCCGCAGCGAACTCAAAATCGGCAGCTATTTTTTCCCAAACCTCCTGGCTTGTTAGTTCTACATTACTTATTAGTTTATAATCTGCGGCTGGAACATTTTCATCGATATATGGAATTCGATTGAATAGCCTTTTTAATTCAAAATAAAAATGTCCTCTAATAAACCTAAGTTCTGCCTGTCGAGTTCTTAACTGAGGATATTCATCTTCTGTGAAATTCTGAAGAATTCGTAAACCTTCATTGGCTCTACGAACGCCTATATATAAATGGAACCATAATCCATCTATTTCCCACATATCTGGGCGTACATTGGTGAAAGTTTCCATAAAATGAAATCCTTGCCCATCACCTGGATCACGTCCACCTTTATATGCATCGTCGGCACGCATGTCACCATATTGCCATAGACTAAAAGGCCTGTTGATCTCATCGTTGCCTAACTGGGAGTAAGCTGCTATAACAAATTTCTCAGCATCTTCAGGCGTACTTATTTGCTCTTCATTTAAAACTCCTTTTGGATCGACATCCAGTACATCCTCACAAGAAGTACAGAAGAAAGAGCATAGCACCAAAATTGTAATATATCTTTTCATGTTTTTCAATTTTATTTTTAGAATTTCAAATTAAGACCGACTGTGATTATTAGTGGGTTTGGATATGCAAAACCAGGATTTTCAGGATCTATACCAGTAAAAGAATCACTTTTAGCCAAGAGTGCGAGATTATCACCTCCTCCATAGATTCGTAAGGTTTCGATATTAAGATCATCTATGATGCTATTATCGAAAGTGTATCCAATTTGAGCGTTTCGGAGCTTTAGGTAAGAGCCATTCTCAATAAAATAAGTGGAAAATCTAGATTCAAAATTTGAATCGGTCAATGAAACTGCTGGAATATCGGAATTAGGGTTTTCAGACGACCATGCATTTAACAACCTAGTTCCTTTATTAGACCCCGTTTCAGATACACTCCAAAAGTCGGTTGCATACTTAAAATCATTGATCACATCTACGCCTATCACTCCTTGTAATAGAAAGGACAAATCAAATTGACGGAAAGAGATATTGGCATTTAAGCCATATGTTAAGTCTGGATGTGGCACTCCAATCCAGGTACGATCGAAATCATTAATCACTCCATCATTATTTAAGTCCTCGTAACGAATTCGTCCTAACCCTTTACCCGGTTGATCGGCATGATTATTAACTTCTTCTTCGCTTCTAAAAAGTCCATCGGCGACATAGCCGAAGAAAGAATTAATAGGTCTTCCCAAAATATTCTGCCCTCGTCCATCTCCACCGTACGCATTAATCACCTCATTAGGCAGCTTAGTTATTTTATTACGATACTGGCTGATATTTCCATCGAGGTTAATGTATAATTCATCGGTTACATTTAACCTGGTACCAAGACTAATCTCGAAACCTCTGTTTTCCATGGATGCTCCATTGACCCATTGATTACCTCCCTCTCCTAAAACACCAATATATGGTGGAAGAAGAAGAATATCTTCAGTCTCTCGGATATAATATTCGGCACTACCATATAAAGTTTGGTCGAAAAGTTCAAAATCTAAACCAAAGTTGGTCATTGTACTTTCCTCCCACCTTAAATTAGGATTCGAATTTTGCACTAATTTATATCCAGATGGTAAAACTCCACTTCCTACTCCATTGATATCATAAGCTGTATTCGCGTAATCGGTTAGGTAAATATTATAAATTGCATTATTATCAATTTCCTGGTTACCAGTTACTCCCCAACCAAATCTAAATTTGAGATCGTCCACAAATGATAGATTATCTTTTAAGAATTTCTCTTCACTTACACGCCACCCCAGCGAAAAAGCAGGAAACAAACCGTATCTATTGTTCTGACCAAATCTTGAAGAACCGTCGTACCTCAAAGTACCAGAGGCCAGATAACGGTCTTTATAAGAGTAATTAAGCCTGGAAAAATAAGACATCAGAATATTCTCAGCTCCACTTCCTCCGTTATTCTTTTCGCCAGTTCCAGCATCTAGATACTGAAAATCTTCTCCTTCTATGACGAAATCCTCACGAGATGCATAAAATGTATTAAATCTTTCCTTATAAAGCTCTGTTCCCGCCAAAGCACCAAAGCTGTGATCTCCTAAGGTATAATCGTAATTTAACGTGTTCGTCCAGGTTGTTTTAAGGGTATGGCTTTGATTAGTTTGAAGCCTATTTACTGGATTGTTTAAGTAACCTGATTCATATCTTTTCCTGAAGTTTTTGGCGAAGTAATTACTATAATCAATCCCAATACTGGTACGGAGGTCAAGACCTTCTAGAAGATGTGCTTCAGCATAGAAGTTTCCAAAGATTCGTAAGAAGTCATAATCGTTATCCTTATTATCCTCTAACAATCTTACAGGATTCTGTCGATCATTCATACCTCCAACGGGTCCACCCCAGCCCATGCCGTCCACCGTTCTTACCGGAATAATAGGTAAGGCCTGGAGAGCCTCATTAATAGGAGAACCACCTACTTCATTTGTCGTTGTAATACTTAAATTCTCCCCTACACTTATTTTGCCATCAAAAATCTTATAGTCGGAATTGATTCTTGCAGAAAGTCGATTAAATTCTGTAGTCTTGATTATTCCCTCATTATTGTAATAACCTAAAGAGAAATAATAATTACCCTGATCATTTCCATTCGACATAGACATATCCACATTCTGAATAATCCCCATTCTTGTTATCTCATCAAACCAATCTGTATTAGAAGACCTCAAAGTACCTTCATTATCAAGATATTCCGGCACCATAACTTCATTAAGAAAAGGTCTACCAGCTTCTGAATTAACTCCCCAGTCAAAACGGTATTGGACACTATTCGAATTAGGATTGGTACCATTATTTATAAAAGCCTGCCATAAAACTTGACCATACTCTTCCGTATCCAACATTTCAGTTTTGGTGGTATAGTTAGATACAGAAGTGTATGCATCTATGTTTAAAGAAGCTTTACCAATTTTACCGTCTTTTGTAGTTACAATAATAACCCCATTTGCTGCACGTGAGCCATAAATACTTGCAGCTGAAGCATCTTTTAAGACCTGAATAGATTCGATATCTCTCGGATTGAGTTCATGCATTCCAGCCTTTGTAGGAACTCCGTCAATTATGTATAATGGGTCATTATTGTTAAGAGTACCTATCCCTCGAATTCTTACTGTAGTAGGAGAACTAGGTTCGCCATTGCCTGTAACTAGCATCCCGGGAACCCGACCTTGTAATGCTCTTATTGGATTTGCGGCAGTTTGCTTTTTCATCTCTTCGACATCTACCACAGACACCGCCCCTGTTATATCCTTTTTTCGTTCCTTTTGATAACCAGTCACCACGACCGCATCTAATTGTTCAGAATCTGATGATAATGCGATGTCTATACTAGTACGGCCGTCTATCGCTATTTCTTGACTAACAAATCCAAGGTAACTAAAGACTAGCGTAGCATCTGAATCAACATTGTTTAGAGAGTAATTCCCATCAAAATCTGTTGCAGTTCCTTTTGTTGAATTCTTAACCGACACTGATACTCCTGAAAGCGGAATATTGTCATCTACAGAAATTACATTTCCTGCTACATTAATTTGTTGCGCAGTTAGCCAAGCAGGCAAAATTAAAAGACTAAGTAATACCCTTATTTTCATATAATTTAGTTTAGTTCAAGTTGGTAAATATTAAGGTCCTCTATAGTGAAATTATCTTCAGAGGTTATAAGCTCTAGTTGAGTCATCGGTGAATTTGGAAAAAATATCTCTGTCATAACAGTTTCTCCTTCATCATAAAACAGTTCAATTGAAGTTTTATCAAGTAAAATTTCAACCTCTAATAAATCATCATCCGAAGTTCTGGGTGCTGTAGATATTTTTTCTGCGAATTTTTCGCTGAAATTTATTTTTCCTGATTTGCTGCGATCAATAAAGAATGTGTTATCGGCCGAATGAAATCCAAACACCAATGAATCTCCTTGATCGTTAGATAAGTTGAAAGTATACCTTTTATTACCCGAGATGGTAACCTTCAATTTTACACGTAATTTATCCATTTCGAACTTGGAATCATCTGCAAGTAACAGTGTATTTTCAGCAGATTTAATCTTACTTTCTTGCCGCTTCTGCTTAGATATTTTATCTATCTGATTTGCTGGTTCAGAAAATAGACGGTAGCTACTATCTTCCTTTTTTACTAAAGTAAGTTCACGTGGAAAGGTCATGGAGCTTCTCCACTTGGTTGTTGGAACTTTCTCTGCATATTGCCAGTTGGACATCCAGCCAATGAATAATTTGTGATCTTCTTTCATATTAGTATTAGCCCAGGTGACACCAGCATAGTTATCTTTTCCGAAATCCAACCAGTAAGTATGGTTAGCTTCAAGATTTTTTTGATCTGCTACAGGAGTGAAATTTTTACCATCAAAGTCTCCAACAAAATATTGTGTTCCTGAACCACCGTTATAGGCTCCTGGATTAAGGCTTTGAATGAGCACCCATTTCGTTTCGTTGCTATCTTTAACCTGAATCGGGAAAAAATCGGGACACTCCCATACACCTCCATGAGCCCCGATTTTATTTCCAAATTCAAAGGCTAATTCCCAATCAGTAAGGTTTTTTGAAGTATAAAAAAGTGATTTATCTTGGGCCGCTAAAACCATTATCCATTGCTCATTCAATTCATCCCATTGTATTTTAGGATCTCTGAAGTCTCGAATACCTGGATTTTTTATAACCGGATTTCCATCATATTTTTTCCAGGTTTGTCCTTGATCAAGACTATACGCAATTGCCTGTGATTGAAAAGTTGTGGATCCATTTTTTTCAGCTTCAGCATCATGATACGTAAACATTGCTATAATCGGAGTTTCTCCATCTTCCGCAAGTCCTGAAGTATTTTCCAAGTCTACAACTGCGCTCCCTGAAAAAATATAGCCTAGTTCATCAGGATATATTGCAATGGGTTTTTCATCCCAGTCAAGCAAATTTTCAGACGTAGCATGACCCCAATGCATAGGACCCCAAGTGTTTCCATCGGGGTAATGTTGAAAGAATAAATGATATTGACCCTCATAGAAAAACATTCCGTTAGGATCATTCATCCAATTTTGCTCGGGAGTGAAGTGAAAATTTGGTCGATAGAGCTCTTCCTCACCTAGCGAATTATTTAAATCACTTCCAGCGCTTTGTGTCTGGGACCAAGACATCATGAATTGTGAAAGCAAAAAGAGGCATAAAAATTTCTTCATTTGATTAATTGTTACTTTTGAGAATATTCAATTTAGTTTTATTCGAAAAGCTTAATTCTTCCCCCAGTTCCTCCAAACTTTTACCTTTAGTCTCTGGCATTAGAAATGCTACAAATAATAATTGAAGTAACATCATTAAAGCAAAAAACAAGAAAACATATCCTGCCCCAATGGCAGTGAATAGATAGGGAACAAAAGATGGGATTAAGGCTGCGAGAATCCAATGCACAGAACTACCGAATGACTGTCCTTCACCGCGTAAATGATTTGGAAATATTTCAGAAATAAAAACCCATATAACCGCTCCTTGACCCACTGCATGTGCTGCAATGAACAGGAATAAGAAAATGGGAACAGACATACCTTGCCAGTCAAGAAAAAAAGCAGCTGCAACCAGACCTAGCGAAATTATATATCCGATAGATCCAGCGTACATTAATTTTTTTCTACCTACACGATCAATTAAATAAATTCCAAGAAGCGTAAATATCAAATTAACTAAGCCTATTCCAATACTACTTAATAGAGAAGTATTCTCCTCCAGACCGGCCTCCTCAAAAATTCGAGGGGCATAATACAGAAAAGCATTGATACCAGACATCTGATTAAAAAATGCGATCAGAAAGGCTAACATCAAAGGTGTTTTATACTTTCCTATAAAGATATTTTCCGCCTTTTCAGTTTTTGGAGAATTGATTTCTAACATTAAAATTTCAGGATCCTTTTCTGGATAAATCAATTGTAATACTTCTTTAGCCTCGCGGGTTTTGGATCTCGAAATCAACCATCTCGGACTTTTAGGTATTCCTAAAGTAAATACTGTATAAAGTATTGCAGGTATTGCCTCGACTCCAAGCATCCATCTCCAGGCGTTCTCACCTACACCACTTAGAAAATAATTTGACATAAAGGCCGCCAGAATCCCGAATACTATATTAAATTGATATAAACCCACAAGTTTCCCTCGATCCTTAGCAGGTGCTATTTCAGATATGTATGCAGGTGCTGCAATAGTAGAGGCTCCAACTCCCAAACCTCCTATAAATCTGAAAAATGAGAATACAAGAGGTTCATTTGCAAGTGCAGAACCAAAAGCTGATATAGTATATAAAAGCCCTATAGCTATAAGAGTATTCTTCCTTCCGAATTTTTTGGTGGGTATACCTCCTAATAGAGCTCCCACAACAGTACCCCACAATGCCATAGCCATGACGACCGTGCCGTGGAAAACATCAGAAGAATCCCATAATGTTTGAAGGGTTTGGTCTGCGCCAGAAATAACTACGGTATCAAATCCAAAAAGAAAACCAGCTAAAGCTGCAGTAATTGACCAAATCCATATTTTTTTCATAATCACAAAAATTAATTCTGTGACTAAAGTATTCTTAAAAAAGCTGCACGTATATTTTTAATGTTTCAAAATGTTACGAAATTGTTAATATGTTTAATAGGAGGCAATAAACGCAGCAATAGTAAAGGTTAAGCAAAGATTTTAAAATGCAGCGAAACCGTTGTAGTTTAGAAAATGTAACTTGGAAATTAAATAATGTTACACATATAAACACCCGATTCTTATAGTGAATTCTCAAATCTTATTTTTTTTAACTGAAGTAACGTTCACCAACTAGGTTTGGGAAGTCTTTCTGTAAGTGACTGGAGAGATATCATACTTATTTTTAAAGGATGTACTGAAGTAGCTTGGTGAAGAAAAACCACATCTATAAGCTATTTCAGAAACGGTCATTGAAGATGTATTAAGTAAAGCCTTGGCTTTCTCTAATTTATAATTTGTTATATAATCGCTGACACTAAGCCCAATAATTGATTTCACTTTTCTATACAATTGAACTCTAGAAATAGAAAGTTCTTTGGCCAGGGTTTCAACAGTAAACTCTGAATTATCAAGATTTTGCTTAATCAATTCATTAAATTTGCTAAGAAACTGCTGCTCAGGTGTTCCGAACTCTTGGGATTCTTCAATCTTATAAATATTGTTAGTATAATAATACCTCAGTTTTTCCCTGTTAAAAAGAAGTGATTTCAAGGATTGTAAAAGAATATTAAAGCTAAAAGGTTTTGTTAGGTATAAATCAGTTCCAGAGCGCAACCCTTCTAAATAAGAGTCTTTATCACCCAAGGCCGTTAATATAATTGTAGGGATATGAGAAGTTCTTAAATCGTTCTTCAATTCTTTACAAATATCGAAACCGCTAATTCCAGATAAATTAACATCACATATAACTATATCTGGTATAAACTGGAAGGCTTGATCAATAGCATCCTCTCCATTCGACACATAAACCACAAACTCCTTTTCAAGCTTATTTTTTAAAAACTTTGAAAGATCTGGATTATCTTCAATTATTAAAATTGAATATTGCTCTTCATCCGAATTTTTATGATTACTAACTGAAACACTATCATCATCGAGAGCTTCAGATGAAAAATCGACAAAAGTGTTATCAACCATTTGAGGTTCTACTACGATTTGATCTTCATTAAAATGTGCTTTCCCCTTGAAAAGTGTGATGATAAATTCAGTGCCATTTTTTGATCTCACTTCTATTTTTCCCAAATGTAATTCAATGAATTGTTTGGTAAGATTAAGCCCGATCCCAGAACTATTTTTACGATTGGTGGAGCCCCTAAAAAAAGCATCAAAAACATTTTGAATCTCATTTTCAGGAATTCCAATTCCAGAGTCCTTAAATAAGATTTGAACTTCGTTCGATTCTTTCTTGTCGATAATTTCAATCTTAATATTTCCATTTTTAGGAGTAAATTTAAAGGCATTTGAAAGAAGGTTGAAGTATGCCTTATCCATCAAACTGCGATCTATAAATAATTCCAGTTTTTCGTTATTGGAGTTGAAAATTAATTCAATATTTCTTTTCCTTGCCTCCCTTTGAAAATCATTTAGAATGTACCTGGAGAAATCTGTGATATTTGTTCTAGATACCCTTAAGTTAAAATTTCTATTCTCAACTCTTCTAAAATCGAGTAAGTTACTGATAAGCCTTAATAGACGATTAGAGTTATTATGTATTAATTCTATCTCAGCCATCAGTTTCGTTCCTTTCAACTTTGAACTTTCTGCCAGCGATTCTATGGAACTTTGAATTAAGGTGATAGGAGTTTTAAATTCATGTGAAAGTCCAGTAAAAAAGTTCATCTTTGCCTCGTTGCTAACCTTCACCTCCTGGGCAATTTCTTCAATTTTGTTTCGTTGTTGAATTACTTTTCTATTAGTTAACTGAAGTTGTCGATTTTTCTTTCTAATAGCAAAAATACTATAGATACTATAAATTGCGAGACTTAGGATCACCGCAAGTAGGACCATAGTGATCTTTAATAAATTGTTCTGAGCATAATATAGCTCTTGCTGCTTTCCGATGGCTAAAATTTGATCTTCAATTTCCTTTTGTTGTAATTGAATTTTATCAAACTGGTTCTTCATAATATCTACATTAAACCTATCGATAACAATAGTTTTAAGGATATTATCTTTTTTATAGCTTCTACCATTTAAAATTTCCCAAGCCAGATCTATGGACTCCGCCCCTCCTGTTGGATAATAAATTGTTGCATTCAATATTCCATTTTGGACCATATTGATTCCTCCATCTGGTACACTTAATCCATCTACCCCAATAAACTTTATTTGACTGGCTAATCCCTTATCCCGTGCAATTCTCCATGCTTGTGACGCCAACTCATCATTAAACGCATATACAAAGTCAATATCTTTTCCTACCGAATCTAATGCTTTAGAAAATTGTGCACCAGATACTCCTTTAAATGATTCTACAACCGTAATTCGATCTTCTTGATCCACTATTTCATAAAACCCTTTGCTTCTCTCTCTGGTTGGTGTAGAATTATCTTCACCTTTGATTTCTATAACCTTCAAAAATCCGTTTTCATTCGAGGCTATATAATTACCTGCATTATGGCCCACTTCAAGATTATCTGCACCAATAAAAGCAGTGTAAGCCTCAGTTTCAACCTTTCTATCTATCAAAATAACAGGTATACCTGCTTCAAAGGCATTTTCAACAACTGGGGCAATGGACTCAGGATCTAACGGAGATACTATAATTAAATCCATTTCCGCATCTATCATACTCTGAATATCATCTATTTGCTTTTGCCCATCTCCTTTAGCCTCTTTTATATCCAGTTTAATTTGCGGATTTAAAGAAGCTTTAATGGCCATACTTTCGTTCATAGATGTTCTCCATGGATGATTACTCAAACATTGAGAAAAGCCAATATTTTTTATTTCGTCCTCCTTACTTAATTTACAAGAACACTGAAGAACAAAAAGTATGGTAAGTAATAAAATTGAACGGAGTTTCTGAATCTTCAAAACTATATTTCTTTTGTACAATAGTATGAAAAAGTTTTCTATGCTGTAATTGACTTTTAAGAGAGATCCAATGAGAAGCTAGGTGGGGGCCGTACATTTAGCGGTACAACTACAAATAAAAAATCCGCAGAATGCTTATAATTAGCTATCTACGGATTTTACTT
>NZ_JBLVTK010000001.1:140161-146560 GCF_048285865.1 Christiangramia marina
TTTTAAAATAGTGCTCTACTGTTTTGCAAAGCGGGTGCAAATATAATTTCTTTTTATAAAACTAAAAAGCCTTTTCAGAATAAAAATTAAAAAAAGGCGGTTGAACCGCCTTTCCTAGTGCCCAATGATTGGTTTTTAGTATAAGTAGTTAAGGGCAACGGTATCATAATATCCAAATTCACCGTCTTCATTGCCACCAAAACAGGCCAGCATGATAGAATTCGAATCAAAACCTGTTGGCGTACCTGGAATATGGACTGCACCATCTGCTCCTGCAGATTCTCCGCTTTGTCCACAACTTTGTCGACTATACCAATCTGTATGTCTCAAACCTACAGCATGACCAATCTCGTGAGTCATCACGTGTTCATTTGTGTTTGTGTCGTAGTTCTGCATACCTGAGAAGATCTGTACATATTTATATGGATTACCATTACTTGGAAATCCTGCAACTCCTCCCGCCTGACCATTGTTGGTTTGATACACTACGATATCATATGGCTGATAGTTAGTTCCAAAAGTAAGTGAAAAGGTAATTCCCAGATCCAGCGCATTGTAATTTCCAATAGCATACTGCAAGGCAGTTCTCTGTTTACTGGATAAAGCCTGGCTTCCTCCGGTATAACCAATCACGTTCACAGTTCTCGGTGAACTCACCAGGTTATTGGTTCGATACTGCTTATTTGTGATCGATGCCGAAGACATGCTAAATAATTGATCTTTAGTCATAGCAATATCACCTTCAATAAGGTAATTTTCGATAGAGCTTCCATCGGGAAGCATCATCATCTGCTTTTCAACATGTTTTGAATTAAAATTAAGATCAGATATTCTCTTAAGAACCTCTTTCGAGATCTGATCCTCTTGAACTTGAGCTGTTTCAGCAGATATTTCTGAAACATCCTCTTTTTCACAGGAAGCAAAGAGTAATACTCCCAGAGATAGGGTAAGAAGTGTAATTTTTTTCATAAGTAAGTTTAGGTTAAAGGGGTACTTATGAAGGCAAACTACTTCAAACTGCAAATATTTACTAATAATTTATGTTAAATGTAGGAATTTTCTGTAGAACTATACGATCTCAGCACTCAATCCCGCATCTAACAATTTGGAGCATCGTGGCTCCAATTCATCATAGGGTCCGGTTTTTACAGTACATTTTCCTTTGTAATGCACCAGGATACTACATTGTTCTGCCTGTTCCGGAGTGTGCTCACAAGCATAGATCAATGTTTCGATCACATGATCAAAGGTATTATAATCATCATTATACAAGACGATCTCATTTTCACGCTGTTCTTTGGTTTTCAGGTCAACCTGTTCTAAAACTTCCTCTTTCGTACTCATCTTCAACTTATTACTTTTTCTGAAAGCTGCAAAGATACAAATTAATGTAACATGCTTAAAATGAAAACTTTGCAGCTACCCAGTTATTTCTCTCTATGTGTTCAATAAACTTCAAACCATGCTTTTCACATGCCGACTTTATTACCGGAAGGTCTTCCGTATAAAATCCACTAAAGTATATACTTCCCTTATCTTGCAGGCAGTCTACATAAGTAGTCATATCATTCAACAAAATATTTCTGTTGATGTTGGCAAGAATTACATCGTATTTTCTACCAGGTAATAATTCTGCTCCACCTTCTTCAACTTTAATATCTTCACAATTGTTTCGTTCAATATTTTCCAGCGTATTCAGGTAACACCAGTTATCGATATCAATCGCTTCAACCGGAGTTGCACCTTTCATTCTCGCTAAAATGGCAAGGACTCCAGTACCACATCCCATATCCAGTACAGATTTACCTTTCCAGTCGTTCTTTAGAATATGCTGGATCATCATATGAGTTGTAGAATGATGTCCGGTACCAAATGACATTTTAGGTTCTATAACAATATCGAACCGGGTATCTGGTTTCTCATGAAATGGAGCCCGAACACTGCATTCACCGTCCACCAGAATAGGAGTGAAATTCTTTTCCCACTCCTCGTTCCAGTTCACCCGTTCAATTTTCTTTACCTTAAAATCAATACTGAATTCTTCAGATTTCAGAATCTGTACCTTATCCAGTAAATCATCTGCAAACTGCTCTTCCGGCACATAAGCAGTAATACCGTCTTCATTCTCAACAAAACTTTCAAAACCAAGTTCCCCTAATTCTGCGATCAGTATTTCTGAAGCCGGAACTACCGGTTGTATCGTAAAATGATATTCGTAATAATGTCCGGTCATTAAAATGAGTTTACGATCTCAAGAAAATCAACTGCCTTCAGACTGGCGCCACCAATAAGACCGCCATCCACATCTTCCTTGGCAAAGATCTCTCTGGCATTTGCCGGTTTTACACTACCACCATATAAGATTGAAGTATTTTCAGCGACACTGGCACTTACATTGTCTTTTAATAAAGTACGTATATGTTTATGCATCTCCTGGGCCTGTTCTGGGCTTGCAGTTTCACCGGTTCCAATGGCCCATACTGGTTCGTAGGCTAAAATGATATTTTTCCACGCATCTTCTGAAAGGTGAAATAAAGCTTCTTTTAACTGTGACTCTACTAAACTGAAGTGTTTATCGTTTTTACGGTCTTCCAGCTCTTCTCCAAAGCAAAAGATCACTCTCATTCCTGCTGAGATCGCTGCGTCCACTTTCTTAGCCAGTTGCTCATTTGTTTCGTGGAAATATGCACGTCTCTCACTATGCCCTAGAATTACCGTAGTAACCCCAATACTTTGTAACATCTTTGCTGAAATTTCACCCGTAAAAGCTCCATTTTCACTTTCATGCATATTTTGAGCCGCCACAATCACGGGAGTATCCTTTAGTGCCTGGAAAGTTGGATATAGATTTGTGAAGGCTGGAGCCACCATTACAGTTGCTTCAGGCTCCTTAACCATTTGCATTTTCATTTCACCAAGCAATTCTTCAGTCTCAGCAAGGTCGTTATTCATTTTCCAGTTTCCGGCTACTATTTGTTCTCTCATGATAAATGTATTTCAGTGATTGGATGCTCTCCTACTATAGGTTTCAGCATAAAACACAAATATAAGGAAAGACTGAAATACGAAATCCTAAACCGAAGCTAAACCTTCAATTTTTAGGTTTTTCAGAATAAAAGATAGTAGATGTTTATAATTTGATATCGCTCGCGTCGAACCAGTGTTTTTTCTGCTCCACGGTTCCGGATCTTAACACCAGGATACCAGGATTTGCTCTTACGATAGTTTTAAGCGCAGTCTCGTCCGCCTGATAGAAATCGAAGTCCAGATCAAATTTCTCTTGGAGTTTAGCTTGCAGGTCCTCGCCTGATGCTGTGAGAGCAATTACACGATAATTCTTTGTCCGTGCTTCTTTTGCCAGGTCCTGGATCGCTTGATATCCTTCCATTTCCGTAGACCTTATGTTATACATAACGAACATCAGGACTTTATCTGTAGTAAGAATATCTGTCGTAATATCACCTTCCGGACCTTCGATCACAAAATCATGAATTGGCGGTACATAGCCTTCTTCGATCTGTACCGTTTCTACACCAATAAACTCTCCGGTAACCCCTGGATAGGCTCCTTGATTGGTAATGATCTTCTCCTCACCATCAATGTTGAATTTCCATTGGTATTCATACACAGGTTCCTGGGCACCTTCAGGCACTACCATTTTTTCAGCTATGTTATTGCCGATCTTATAGGGTCTGAAATCCAGCATTGGGAGATGCATCAACACATGATAACAAAATGCGAAACACGCCATAAAGCTCAGGAAAATTGCCCATTTATGATATTTCTGCGGAAACAGCGGCTCTATGTATTTTTGATTAAAGAACATTACCAAAATCAGAATCAGTAGGACAATATCTTTATAGAATGACTCCCATGGAGTAAGCGGAATAGCATTACCAAAACAGCCACAATCCGTAACTTTATTGAAGTATGCCGAATAAAAAGTGAGAAACGTAAAGAAAATGATCATGAGAAGCAGGCTCCAGCTTGTGAATTTTCTTGCAAACCCAATTAGCAGCATGATCCCAAGTACTAGCTCGAAGATTACCAGTAAAATAGCGATAATAAGAGCAAATGGTATAAGCGCCGGAATGTCCAGTACCGGTTCACTGAAGTATTCCTGTAGTTTATATGAAAAACCTACGGGATCATTCAGTTTAATGAATCCGCTGAAGATGAAAAGCACACCTACCAGGATTCTACAAATACCTACTATTGCTTTCATAACCTATATTTTCCAAATTATTTTTCAGCTTCCTGGAAATGGATCATAGCAAAAACAGCATAATTGATCATATCCTGGTAATTTGCATCAATCCCTTCACTAACCAGCGTTTTTCCCTGGTTATCCTCAATTTGCTTCACCCTTAATAATTTCTGTAAGATAAGATCTGTGAGCGAACTAATTCGCATATCCCGCCATGCTTCGCCATAATCATGGTTTTTATCCATCATAAGCTGCTTGGTTACAGCAATGTTCTTGTCATATAGATCTATTGCGTCCTGAGGTCCAAGATCGGGCTGAGCTGCAATTCCTTTTTCAAGCTGAATCAAAGCCATTACCGAATAATTAATGATCCCGATAAATTCAGATTTCTCATCTTCGTCAACTTTTCGAACATCACTTTCCTGAAGTTTTCTTATACGCTGTGCCTTAATAAAGATCTGATCTGTTAAGGAAGGTAATCGTAAAATGCGCCAGGCACATCCATAATCCTGCATTTTATTCAAAAAAAGACTGCGACAATGGCCAACGACATCATCGTATTGTTCGGAGGTATTTTGCATGAAGTAGCTGTAATTTGCGTAAATTTCGGTCAAATATTCCAGATAGTCAAAGTTATTTGCGCTACCAAAATTCAGCCATCTCATGTTTATAAATTGCCGTGGTAATCTCATCGACCTATCCGAACCAAAAGTGATGGGAATCATCAATATCACTCCAGACTCCTTTTTTGAGGGTAGTAGAAAACAAACAGATAAAGAGATCCTTTCCTCTGCTGAAAAAATGCTGAAAGAAGGTGCGAGCTTCCTGGATATTGGCGCCTATAGTTCCAGGCCTGGTGCTCAGGATATTTCAGAAGAAGAGGAATTAGAACGAATGATTCCGAAGCTGAAGTTACTGGAACAGCATTTTCCAGAAGTAAACTTTTCCGTAGATACCTTTAGATCCAGAGTCGCGAAAGAGGCTGTGGAGAATGGTGCCGCAATCATCAATGATATTTCCGCCGGAAATCTCGATGCTCAGATGATAGAAACCGTTGCCAGTCTCAAGGCTCCTTATATTATGATGCATATGAAAGGAACTCCGCAAACTATGAAAGACCTGAACCAATACGGGGATCTCACTGCAGATATTCTTTTTTACTTTTCTGAAAAGATCTCGGCAGCCAGAAAAGCTGGAATTAATGATCTAATTATTGACCCGGGATTTGGCTTTGCTAAGAACATTGCACAAAATTTTGAGCTATTGAATAAACTGGAACTTTTTAAAAATATCGAACTTCCCTTTCTTGCCGGGCTTTCTAGGAAAAGTCTCATCTGGAAAACCTTAAATTCTACACCAGAAGATGCTTTGAATGGTACCAGCATTTTGAATACTATTGCACTTAATAAAGGAGCTTCAATTTTAAGGGTTCACGATGTAAAAGAGGCAATGGAATGTATCAAATTAACCGGTGAACTCAATAACTACGTTTAGTTTTTCTATTTTTACAAAAAACCACTGCATTTGGACATCATAGATCTTCGCATCCTCGATATTCTAGATATTGTTTTTGTCGCCCTTCTACTCTACTACGTTTACAAACTGGTTCGAGGTACTGCGGCCGTTAATATTTTTATTGGGATCGTGGTCATTTACCTGGTCTGGCTGCTAACACAGCTACTACAAATGGAATTACTTAGCAGTGTTCTGGGTGAATTCGTTGGGGTTGGGGTATTTGCACTTATCGTGGTTTTTCAGCAGGAGATCAGAAAATTTCTATTAATGATTGGTTCCACAAATTTCACCCAAAAAGGCCGTTTCTTCCGAAGCTTCAAAATTAGCAGGGATGATGTACGTACAAAATTAGATGTAGAAGCCATTATAGATGCCTGTGAAGCAATGGGTAAAACCTATACCGGGGCTTTAATGGTCATTCAAAAGAATAATAAACTTGACTTCGTAAAGAATACTGGAGATAAAATGAAGATCAAGCTGAATCAGCCTATAATTGAATCTATATTTTTCAAGAACAGCCCGTTGCATGACGGTGCGATGGTCATCGAAGAAAGTATGATCACCGCCACCAGGGTGATCCTACCGGTATCCAATGACAGATCCATTCCCTTAAGATTCGGACTAAGACATCGTGCTGCGGTAGGGATTACTGAGAAAACTGATGCGCTGGCTTTGGT
>NZ_JBLVTK010000001.1:146602-151635 GCF_048285865.1 Christiangramia marina
GCAGTTCGTGATGTTCGAAACGATGGACGAACTAAAGGTTAAGATCAAAGAAGACATAAGCTAAGAATAGATGACTCATTGCAAAAATTGCAATTTTTCGATATCAGAAGAACAGAATTATTGCTCTAATTGTGGAGCTAAGATCGTACGGGACAAGCTTAGTGTTCCCTATCTTTCTGGGGAATTCTTTGAATCATTCTGGAGTATTGACTCCAACAAACCAGTACTTACTTTTATTGACCTTTTCCGTAGACCTGTGAATGTGATTCAGGGATATATTGAAGGACTGCGTAAGAAATATATTAATCCTTACGGATACTTTACCATTGCGCTAACCCTTACTGGTCTATACACTTACGTTAACCTGAAATATTTTCCAGAATATTTAGATGGTGGAGGCCTTGAGGTTAATACAGGAGAACGTGATATAACCAGGGAGGTCACTACGATGATCCTGGAACACATGAACCTCATCACTTTTCTGTTCATTCCGGTAATCACCGTGTTCTCCAGGCTGGTATTTTTAAAAAATAAGAAATACAATCTTGCCGAGCATTTGATCGTTCACCTTTATGCTTACTCACATATAAGTATCGTTTTTGCGATCCTTATTCTATTTTCTTTCAGCAATCAGTCGGTTTTTGCAGTTATGAATTATGCTAGTTTACCTTTTTATTTGATTTATTACGGGTATATTTTTAAAAAAATGTATGATCTAAGCTTATGGAAGATAATTCTTAAAAGTCTACTTTTTCTGCTTTTGATTCTGCTTGTATTCTTAATGGTTAGCCTTGTCATTGGTATTTACATGGCCAAACTAAAGGAAGTTATCTAAATACTCTCTTCTTCTTTGAACTGCACTTCATAAAGTTTTCGGTAATACCCATCGGTTCTCTGAAGTAAACTTTGATGATTACCAATTTCTACGATTTTACCCTGATCCATTACAATAATCTTATCGGCTTTTTTAATGGTCGCAAGCCTGTGGGCGATAACGATGGAAGTTCGACCTTCAGTGATCTTATCTGTAGCGTCCTGTATAAGTTGTTCACTATAGGAGTCTACGGAAGATGTTGCTTCATCCAACACAAGGATACTTGGATTACTTACATACGCTCTTAAAAATGAGATCAACTGTCGCTGTCCGGAAGAAAGCATTGCTCCACGTTCCTTTACATTATAATAATAACCGCCAGGAAGGGAATCAATAAATTCATGAATCCCAATCTGCTTTGCAGCCTTGATCACATCTTCATCTGAGATATCAGGATTATCAAGATTGATATTATTCATGATCGTATCTGCGAACAAGAATACATTCTGAAGAACCACAGCGATTTGAGATCTTAAAGATTTCAGCTCCAGATCCTTGATATCCTGCCCGTCTATTTCAATGACTCCACTATCGATTTCGTAAAATCTGCTCAGTAAATTAATAATGGTTGATTTCCCAGCACCGGTAGCTCCAACAATTGCCACGGTTTCACCAGGCTCTACTCTAAACGAGATTCCTTTTACAACTTCTTCTTCTGGGATGTAACTAAATCTTACGTCTTTAAATTCGATCTCTCCGTCAAGATGCTCTACTGCAATAGTTCCGTTATCTTCTATCGTGGATTCTGTATCCAGGATCCCGAATACCCGGTTTGCAGCGACCATTCCCATTTGCAACGTATTGAACTTATCGGCAATTTGGCGCAGTGGCCTGAATAACATCTGGCTCAGTTCTATAAATGCGACAATGATACCTAGAGACATATCATCACCGGCAACTACCCGTAAACCACCAAACCATACGATTAAACCTATTGTAATAGATGTGGACATTTCAGCAATTGGGAAAAAGATGGAGTTATACCAAACGGTTTTTACCCATGCTTTTCTATGTTTATCATTGATCTTTTTAAAGTTTTCGTATTCAGTTTTCTCGCGGGTAAATAACTGTACGATCTTCATCCCGGTGATACGTTCCTGTACGAAAGTATTCAAATCTGCCACCTGAGTTCTGACTTCTTCAAAAGCTAACTTCATTTTCTTCTGAAAGACTCTCGTAGCGTAGATAATAAAAGGCAAAACTGTAAGTACGAGCAAGGTTAGCTCCCAGCTTTTATAGAACATTACACCAATCACTACCAACATTTTCAGTAGATCTGAAATAATCATAAATAATCCCTGGCTAAAAATACTGGCAATCGTCTCAATATCACTTACAGCCCTGGTCACTAATCTTCCAACTGCAGATTTATCATAATACTGCATTTTAAAGCCAAGCATGTGTTTGAAGAGTTTTACCCGCAAATCACGAACAACCTCCTGCCCAAGCCAGTTAGCATAGTAGATAAAACAGAACTGGAAGATCACTTCCAGCACCAGAACCCCAATCATCAGGCTCACATAATATATAAGACTGTCAAAATCTGCCGGGATAAGAGCCTCATCTACCGTTTCCTGCAGCAAAATAGGCCTTAGAACTCCAAATAGAGAAACAAGGACGGCGGCAACACCTACAAAATAAAATATTCGTTTATAGGGATTGGTGTATCCAAGCAAACGCTTGAAAAGCGCCATATCAAATGCATTTCCTGTATTAGATGCCATCTAGTTCTCTTATCGTTTCAGGATATTCGATCCTGGTTAAATATAATCCATGTGCCGGGACCGAAGTTCCAGCTTTTCCCCTGTCTTTACTTTTGATCACCTCGTGAATATATTCCACCGGCTGTTTGCTTTGTCCAATTTCAAGCAGAGTTCCTACCACTGCGCGCACCATATTACGCAAAAATCGATCTGCAGTGATATAAAAAATAAGCTTCCCGTCCTTTTCCACCCATTTCGCTTCATCGATACGGCAGTTATACGTATGTACATCTGTGCGCGATTTGGAAAAACACTGAAAATCTGAATACTCCTTCAGGATCTCTGCAGCTTTGTTCATTTTATCCAAGTCAAGTTCATAGCGAAAATACCATGCCTGATCGTAAGCGAATACATCTTTATACTGAAGTAGATGATACTCGTAACTTCTAGCCACAGCATCAAATCTCGCATGAGCATCCTTCCTTACCTGAAATACTTCAGAAATTGCAATATCCTTCGGAAGCATGGAATTTAGCTTATAAGCAAGATTTTCACCATCAAGTTCTTCCGAAGCATCAAAATGAGCAAACATTTGTCGTGCATGCACACCAGCATCTGTCCTTCCAGCACCAACAATGGCTACTGAAAATGGTAACACTTTGCTTAGATTTTGTTCAAGAACCTCCTGAACACTAATAGAATCAGGTTGATTTTGCCAGCCGTGATAAGCTTTACCGAAATATGAGAGCTTCAGGAAATACCTCAAGTCAGCTTTATTTTTATATTAGCGAAATGCAAAGATAAGGCAATTATAGCAAGGAAAAATGGCTGATTTCTCTTCCTTTGTTAAACGACTTTTAAAACTGAAGACTTTGAAGAAGATTCTATTACTAAGTGACACACATAGTCATATGGACGAAAGAATTTTGCATTATGCCGGTGAGGCAGACGAAATATGGCATGCGGGTGATATTGGCAAAACTGATGTAACCGATAAGCTTAAGCAAATTAGACCGCTGCGAGCTGTTTACGGGAATATAGATGATGCTGAAATACGTAAAGAATTTCCATTAAACCAGCGTTTCATGTGTGAAGAGGTAGATGTCTGGATCACACATATTGGTGGCTACCCGGGAAAATATTCTCCAGCGATTCGCGAAGAGATCAGGCAACATCCCCCAAAACTGTTCATTTGTGGTCATTCACATATTCTGAAAGTGATGAACGATAAAAACCTCGGACTTCTACATATGAATCCAGGTGCGGCAGGGAAACATGGATTTCACAAGAAAAGAACCATGTTGCGCTTCAAGATTGATAAAAAAGAAATTAAGGAACTGGAAGTTATTGAATTGGAATAATTAAAAAACCCGAAGCTTTCACTTCGGGTTTTTCACGCACTAATACTACTAAGATGATAGGCTTATCGTAATCGATCTACAGATTTTACGAGATCTTCGTCCTTCTTGATGGCCTTATTGGCCAAAACAATAAAAACGATAGAAATAATAGGAAGAAACATCCCAATACCTTTCTCTGAGATATCCATCTCTCCAGGTAAAGTTAGAGACCAATAAACAAACACTCCTAGTAAAAAAAGATTTAATATGATATTTAGACGCCCCAATACAAATTGAAGCTTTCTATTTTTAAACATGATGATACTCACCAGCGAAATTGCTGCTGAAGCAAGAAACATTCCCAGCGCGATTAATACTTCGTGAGCATAAACAAATTCACCTGCTGAATTCTCCCAAAGCGGAAGAACGAAAATGAGCCCGGCACTCACAATAACCGCTAATAATAACCAAATAGTCTGTATTCTCTGAAGCATATTTCCTGCGATTGCGGCACAAAAATAAAAGATTCTTTTTAGAATCATTGGGTAAAAGAATAAAATAAAGTTGTATAATTGCAGTAACAATGCGTAACCTATTCAATACAGGTTACTTAAGTCTCCAAAACTTTTTATTCTTCTTCGAGAAGTTTTTAAATCAATCCAATCTTATAATTATTTCACTGAATACATGTTCGAAATTTCAGAATTAAAAGCTAAAAAGCTTCCTGAACTTAAGGAAATTGCTCAATCGCTAAATGTTCCTAAGTATAAAACCCTTAAAAAACTGGATCTAGTTTACCAGATCCTGGACTACCAGGCAGCCAACCCAGCAAAAGTAAAAGAAGTACTTACAGAAGATAGTGCCGAACCGGCTAAGCAGGAAACCACAAAACCTTCAAAGGTTGGAAGTGAAAAAAAACCTGCTAAACCTGCTGCAAAAGCACCTAGGCCTTCCAGAAAAGAGTCTGATCCAAAGGAAGATAAAAAGGAACCAAGACAGAAAAGTACTCGCGAGCGTAGTTCTTCTAGCGCAAAAACTGATGATCGCAAAAAGAGCGACAACAGAAATGATAATCGCAACGATCGTAATGATCGCAACGACAGTCGCAACGATCGC
>NZ_JBLVTK010000001.1:151690-153336 GCF_048285865.1 Christiangramia marina
GAAATGATAATCGTAACGACAATCGCAATGATAACCGCAACGATAATAAGAAAGGTAATAACGGAAACCGCGATAATCGTAACAGATACCGTGAGCCGGATTACGAATTTGATGCTATCATCGAGAGCGAAGGTGTTCTGGATATTATGCAGGACAACTACGGTTTCCTAAGATCTTCAGATTACAACTACCTTACTTCTCCTGATGATATTTATGTATCGCAGTCACAAATAAGATTATTTGGTTTAAAGACAGGAGATACAGTACAGGGACAAATTAGACCTCCAAAAGAAGGAGAGAAATATTTCCCGCTTATCAAAATAAATAAGATCAATGGACTGGATCCACAGGTCGTAAGAGACAGAGTTTCTTTTGAGCATCTTACACCACTTTTCCCGAAAGAGAAATTCAATATCGCTGAAAAGCAGGCGACAATTTCTACAAGGGTGATGGATCTTTTTGCTCCAATTGGTAAAGGTCAGCGTGGGATGATCGTATCTCAGCCTAAGACAGGTAAAACAATGTTATTGAAGGATATCGCAAATGCTATTGCGGCAAATCATCCTGAAGTATACCAGATCGTTCTGTTGATTGATGAACGTCCTGAAGAAGTTACAGATATGCAACGTAACGTAAAAGGTGAAGTAGTTGCTTCAACTTTTGACAAAGAAGCTCACGAGCATGTTAGAGTTGCGAATATCGTACTGGAAAAGGCTAAAAGACTTGTAGAGTGTGGACATGATGTTGTTATTCTACTTGATTCCATTACCAGACTGGCACGTGCTTACAATACGGTACAACCTGCCAGCGGTAAAGTTTTAAGTGGTGGTGTAGATGCAAATGCACTTCACAAACCAAAACGTTTCTTTGGTGCTGCACGTAACATTGAAAATGGAGGTTCTCTATCTATTATTGCTACCGCTCTAACAGAGACTGGATCTAAAATGGATGAGGTGATCTTTGAAGAATTCAAAGGTACTGGTAACATGGAACTGCAATTGGATAGAAGAATTTCCAACCGTAGAATATTCCCAGCAATCGACCTTGTTTCTTCAAGTACGCGTAGGGATGATCTGTTGCTTGACGAAAACAATGTGAAACGCATGTGGGTACTACGTAAATATCTTGCTGACATGAACCCTATCGAAGCGATGGAATTCATTAATGACAAGATTAGAAATACTAGAAATAACGAAGAATTTTTAATTTCCATGAACGGATAATTGATTCTTTCCTATATAAAATCTGAAAAGCCTGAAACTAGAGTTTCAGGCTTTTTTTATGCGATAAGATTAAGTTAAGTAAGAAGGCTTTGAGTTCGTGTAAGATTACTGGCTACAGAACTGTTTCGAGGTGTATCAATATAAAATCCATTTCAAGGCATTCGCTTTTTATAATTGCAGTACAATGAGTGAACCAGAAAGTCTGAAAACTGAGTTTTACAATACTGAATATTTTAGATTAACCTTCAGCAGCAAATACTAACAGCACTTCGGATGATATCTGCGATAGTATAGTTTTAAAATGGAAATTCGCTCTTTGCGAAGTAAAATTTGAAAATTCCGTAGTAATTTCGGAAGGACACAGATTCTAATTATTTGCAATAAAAAAGCCCTGTCGATTGACAAGGCTTAGAGCGGGAGACC
>NZ_JBLVTK010000001.1:153391-189894 GCF_048285865.1 Christiangramia marina
CTCCCGCATGCGGCGGCAAATATAAATGCTTTCTTTTTTATGTTCAAAGGAAATCAAAGTTTTTTTAGAAAATGATATCCGCGAATTACAAAACCAAGATTCATGTAAAATTTATGAGATCTAAAGTTTTCTACATAACTGTTAAGCTCTATAGTTTCACACTGCTTTTTGATCGCATACTGTTCTATATATTGAAATAACTGTGTCCCAACACCCAAGCCCTGCAGGTCATCATCTATATAAATATGATCTACTTCGCAGGTTCTTCCCGCATAATGCCGGGTCATGAACCATAATCCAAAAACACCTACAAGTTTTCCAGATTTATAGATACCAAAACACTCGTAATTCTGCTCAAACATTTCAAGCAATCTTTCCTTCAAAATCTCTGGTGGCAACGTCTGGGACTGCAGTTTTTCCAGGTAAGGCAGAACTAAGTAATAATCAGTTTTT
The DNA here is from genome assembly GCF_048285865.1 of Christiangramia marina. Taxonomy (NCBI): domain Bacteria; kingdom Pseudomonadati; phylum Bacteroidota; class Flavobacteriia; order Flavobacteriales; family Flavobacteriaceae; genus Christiangramia; species Christiangramia marina. The sequence continues at coordinate 153,845 of NZ_JBLVTK010000001.1, forward strand.
AAAATCTTGTTAAATGCCAGTTGCATACCTGCCTTTTCCGTAAAAATAGTCATATTTTTATCTATTACTTCAAGTACTACAAATAAGAATTATGGATACATCTAAGAATAAGCCTGGAAAGATCCAGGATCTAATTGACAATAAATTTCTGGAAGAACGCAAAATCTATCTTTGGGGAATGGTCAATGATAAAACTGCAAAACATGTCATAGACAGGCTGGAATATCTTGACCTGATGGGAGATGGCGAGATTCAGTTATTCATCAATAGCCCGGGTGGTTATGTGACCGATGGATTTGCTATTTATGATACCATCATGAGCATTAAATCACCAGTTTCAACAATTTGTACGGGACTGGCAGCTTCCATGGGATCTATATTACTTTCCGCAGGAGAAAAAGGAAGAAGATTTATACAACCGCACGCCAAGGTGATGATTCACCAACCTAGTGGCGGAGCAAGAGGTCAGGCTTCAAATATTGAGATCGCGGCTAATGAAATACTTAAAACCAAATATCTTAGTGCAGAGATCCTTGCTGAAAATTGCGGAACAACTACAGAAAAGGTCCTTAAGGATTTTAATCGCGACTACTGGATGGATGCAGATGAATCTTTGGATTACGGAATAGTAGACGGAATTTTTAGAAAATAATATGGAGATAAAACATAAAGAAAGCGATAGCCGCGGAATGTTCTATATTGAGAAAGAAAATAGCCTTGTTGCTGAACTTACCTATCACAAAAAAGGTAATGTCATCACAATAGATCATACCGAGGTGAAGAGAGAAATGGAGAATCAGGGAATTGGTTCAAGCCTGCTGAAGGAAAGCGTTGAATTTGCTCGTAAGAACAATCTAAAGATCGATCCTCTTTGTCCATTTGCTGAAGTAAAATTCGATGAAAACCCTGAGTATTCAGATGTTCGAGTTTCTTAGTTTCATTTGGAATGAAAATTAAACTACTCCTTGTTGGTTTGATCTTTGGGATGATAGGCATATCCTGCAAGGACGAACCAAAGCTAGAAGGTATCGAAGAGCGTAACGAAGTTGAAGAGATCAAAGAACTAACTTCGCAAGACGACATAGAGGATTACTTCGAAGATATCGATAGCACTTCTACCAAATTAAACAACTTTAAAAGCGTGAATTCCTTTTACAAGCAAAGGGAATTCATGCCTTTATGGAATGACAAGGAAGCTCGCGAAGACCTTTTCCGTAGTATTGAAACCATCGAGTATGATGGGCTATTTTTTGAAGACTATCATGGTGAAGAATTACAACAATTGTTATCCTCACTCAACAGTGAAAATGAAGAACAAAATTTAAGAGCTGAAATTCTTCTTACCGATGCTTTTATTGATCTTGCTCATGATCTTGCAGTTGGTAAACTTAACCCTAAAGAAATTTACGAAATCTGGGGTACAGAGCTTAACACCGTAAATATTGAAAGTTTATTACAAAAACTGGAAAAGGGTGAAAAAGCTTCATCTATTCTTGCAGAACTGGCTCCAGGTCATGTTGTGTATAAAAGCTTAAAGAAAGCACTTAAGAATTATCGAGATGATGGAATTAAAGAAAATTCCTCCACTGTGATCGCCAGTGGCAAACTTGTAAAACCCGGCGAAAACAATGATAGAGTCCCGGATATTGCGAGCAGGCTTTTTGAGCTTGGTTACTACACAAAGAGTCCGGACTCGGTTGGAACCCGGTACACTAAAGAATTACAAACTGCACTGGAAGATTTTCAAAAAGATCATGGGCTAAACACTGATGGCGTGATAGGTAACACTACTATCGAAAACCTAAATCTTACAACCGAAGACCGGTATCATCAAATTCTGGTTAACATGGAACGCTGGAGATGGTATCCTAGGGATCTTGGTGAGCACTATATTATAGTAAACATCCCTGATTATGAACTTTACGTGGTTAAAAATGGAGATACTATTAGAAGTCACAAAACTATGGTGGGAACTGAAGCAAGAAAAACACCTGTTTTCTCGGATGAGATCGATTATATCATCTATAATCCAACCTGGACCATTCCTCCTACCATCATGAAAAATGATGTAATTCCGGGAGCTTCCAGAGATGTAGGTTATCTAAGAAAGAAGAATATCAAGATATATGACCGTAGTGGTCAGGAAGTAAATCCTTCTTCAGTGAATTGGAGTTCTTCCAGCCCGCGATCTTATACTTACCGGCAGCCGGCAGGACCATCGAATCCATTAGGACTTGTCAAGATTATCTATCCAAATGAATATATGATCTATCTGCATGACACACCTTCTAAAAGTTTGTTTGAAAAAAATGCCCGGGCTCAAAGTTCTGGGTGTGTAAGAGTTGAAAATGTACTCGACCTTGCTAAATACCTGATTGAGGATCAGAAAGAATACGATGATGAGAAGATCGATGAGATTCTAAAATCTGGCAAGACAACGCAAATCGCTATGAAGCAAGAAATCAAGGTACATCACTTTTACTGGACCACTTATCAAAAAAAAGATACCACCAGGTTTATTGATGATATCTACGATCTTGATAAAAAGCTTTGGGATTTACTAAAGCCTAAGGCTTAAGAATTTAAAAAAGTGGAAGTTTCCAGGTATTTGTCATTAGAACGATGAATGTAAACAACCGACTTGCCTTTAATTTTATGGATTAAATCCTTAGCTACCGTATTAGGAACGGCAGGACAACCATAGCTTCTTCCTAGTCTTCCAAGTCTATCGATAAATTGAGGTTCAGCATAATCTGCTCCATGAATTACAACGTATCGTTTTCTGGCATTGGAATTAAATTTCTTTTCCATTCCATCAATGAATAATGAGAGTCCGTTTTTACCGAAGTAAGTTTCCCCTGTGACATAGAAACCAAGGGAGCTTTGAAGTGAATTTACTGTGTTAGAGAATTTGGTTGCGAATTCTGCACCTGTATTTTTTCCGTGAGCTACATAAGTATTATATTCAACCTCCTCTGTATCCATGTTAAGGATCCACATTCTCTTCTTAGTTGAAGAAAGATCGAAATCTACGACCGTTAATAAAGAATTTCTGACTTTTCCAGCTTCATCCAATTTTTGATAGCCTTTGATCGCTTTTTCGAAAACCGATAATTCTGGCATCGTACTGTTTTTCAAAGAAAAACTTTCATATAATGCGAGTGTCTTTTCTTCGGAAGTTAGTTCAACCTCTTCCACTGGCTCTGTCTCAATTACTATCTCTTTTGAACTGTCAATTTCAGATGCATTACTGAAAGCGAATGAGAAAATTAGTACCCCGATCACTGTCATAATTCTATACTTCATATAATTTTCGTTTTAGGTTATTTGTTAAATAAATCCAAAAGTCTTGCCAACATACAAAATTTTGGAACTAATCTCGAATTCAGCTGAATTTTAACAAGATTTGATACTGAAAGTTATATCAACTGCCCAAAAAATAAAGTCTTGCCTGCTTTTGGTAAACGCTACGGAAATTAAAACATTGTTCCAAGGGACGATCGGAATATGTTAAATTATTAAACGATAAGTAGATTTAAAGAGTGAATTTTTGTTAAGGTTATTAGAAACCTTCATTTCTCTAATATTTCGAATAATATTAAACACATTTTCTTTGGAGTTATTAATTATATAAGTCGTGGATTAGCCGTGACTTCTAACAGAGAAGTAGCTGATCATCTTTGCTTATTTGAAGGTGACGGAATTCCAGGAATTCTATCCAGATATTGATCTTCAAAGCTTTTAATCATCCGGTACGCTCCGTCGAATTTAGATTTAATAAAATATTATAGTCTGCCCTTCAGCCATTCCCTCTAATTGTTTTTATCTTTATCGCTTAAACTACGACTATCTATGAATAAGAAAGTTCTCCTAATGATCCTGGATGGCTGGGGTATTTCTCCTAATGATGAAATATCTGCAGTGGCTAAAGCCAAAACTCCTTTTATGGATTCGCTACCTGGAAAATTCCCACACGCTACCTTAAGAACCGATGGGCTCAATGTAGGTCTTCCAGAGGGACAGATGGGGAACAGTGAGGTTGGACATATGAATCTTGGAGCCGGTAGAGTTGTTTACCAGGATCTGGTGAAGATCAACATGGCGGTGGAAAAGAACACTTTGAAAGATGAGCCAGTATTGGAGTCGGCATTTAGCTATGCGGTCAAGAATAACAAGCCAATCCATTTTATGGGACTGCTTAGTGATGGTGGAGTGCATTCTCATATAGACCATTTAAAAGGACTCTTATCTGCAGCTGATGCAGCTGGTGTACAGAAAAAGTATGTCCATGCATTTACCGATGGTCGTGATGTAGATCCACATTCTGGTAAAGGTTTTGTAGAAGATTTGCTCCCTCATTTAGAATCTACAAATTCTGAACTTGCCTCTGTTATTGGTAGGTATTATGCAATGGACAGGGATAACCGTTGGGAAAGAGTTGAAAAAGCATACGACCTGATTGTAAAAGGTGAAGGAAAAAGCACCCAGAATATCTTATCTGAAATTCAGAAAAGCTATGATAGTGATATTTCTGATGAATTCATTGATCCTATAGTACTTACGGATGATAATGGTAACCCTGTTGCCAAGCTTAGTGAAAAGGATGTAGTAATTTATTTTAACTTCAGGACAGATCGTGGGAGACAATTAACTCAGGCACTATCACAAGATAATTTCCCTGAATATGACATGAAAAAGCTGACCTTATATTACGTCACCATGACTAAATATGACGACAGGTTTGAAAATGTAAATGTCATTTTTCAGAAATCTAATATTAAAGCGACTTTAGGAGAAGTCCTGGAATATGAGGGCAAGAAACAAATAAGGATTGCGGAAACTGAGAAATATCCTCACGTAACCTTTTTCTTTTCTGGAGGTAGAGAAAAACCTTTTGCTGGCGAAAGAAGACTAATGTGCGACTCCCCGAAAGTTGCCACTTATGACCTTCAGCCGGAAATGAGCGCGTATGATATTACAGACAAAATCGTTCCTGAATTAGAGGGAGAGTCGGCCGATTTTATATGTCTAAATTTCGCCAATCCGGATATGGTTGGTCATACCGGTGATTTTGATGCTGCTGTCAAGGCTTGTGAAACTGTTGATATTTGCGCTAAAAAAGTAGCTGAAACTGCATTTGAAAATGGCTATTCTGTCATTATCATTGCAGATCATGGGAATAGTGAAACGATGAAGAATCCAGATGGTAGTGCGAATACTGCTCACACGACGAACCCAGTTCCCCTGATTTTAATGGATGAAGATGTAAAATCAATAAAGGATGGTAAGCTTGGTAATATCGCTCCGACTATATTAAAACTGATGGGAATTACCCAACCAGATCTAATGACCGAAGACCCCTTAATATAATTTTTATGAAGAAGCTTTTAATTATCATCGCAGCTTTGGCTGTGAGCTGTGGAAACAAAATGGATAATTCTAATCAGGATGTGGCCATGGATGAAATTGAAGATACAGCAATTGATCAACAGGAAACCCAAAAGGATATGTTGCTAGGTGATTTTACAAAAGAAGAATTGCAACAAGCACCATTCAATAGCTGGTTTGATTCGAGGTATGAAAACTTTAAACCAGATACCGATGAAATGGCTACGATCAACGAAAATATAAGAGACTACGAAATTAAGGTTCTTATGGGTACATGGTGCGGTGACAGCAAACGCGAACTGCCTAAGTTCCTGAAAATTCTTGATGAAGCAGACTATGATTACGACAATCTCCAACTAGTTGCTGTAGATAGAAATAAAACAACACCATCTGGCATCGAGCAAGACCTGGAAGTTACCAGAGTGCCTACAATAGTTTTTTACAAAGACGGTGAAGAAGTAAATCGTTTTGTGGAATATTCCCAGGGTGAAAGCATAGAAGAAGACATTGCCAGGATCGTAAGCGGCAAGGAGTACAAAAATTCTTACGCAGAGTAGCAAGAAAAAGTTGCAAACCCTGTAATTGAAAAATTATAACTAATTTTGTATATGCCTAATTCTCTTACCATCGCAGTTGATTTCGACGGTACGATCGTAGAGAACCGATTTCCAGAAATTGGAAAACCTTTACTATTTGCCTTTGAATCTCTTCGGAAATTGCAAGAAGAAGGTCACAGATTAATCCTCTGGACTTACAGAAGTGGAGAAAAGCTTGACGATGCGGTTACCTTCTGTGAAAAGAATGGTTTAAAGTTTTACGCAATAAATAGTAGTTACCCGGAAGAAGAATTTGACCAAAGTATTAGCAGAAAGATTCTAGCTGATATCTTTATAGACGATCGTAATTACGGCGGAATGAAAGGTTGGGGAGAGATTTACCAATCACTTACGTTAAATAAAACAATAACCGGAACCGGTAAAAAGAAGAGATCAGGTCTCTTTAGAAGATTTTAAAAGTATGATTATACCAAAATCCAGCGAAGAAATTGAACTACTAAGAGAAAGTGCGCTTATTGTAAGCAAGACTCTTGGAATGCTGGCGCCTGAAATTAAACCAGGTGTAACTACCCTACAATTAGATAAACTTGCAGAAGAATTCATACGTGATCATGGTGCTGTTCCAGGTTTTTTGGGACTTTATGATTTTCCCAATTCTTTATGTATGAGTCCTAATGCACAGGTAGTGCACGGGATACCTAACAATAATCCGTTACAGGAAGGCGATATTATAAGTATTGACTGTGGAGCTTTGAAAAACGGCTTCTACGGAGATCATGCCTACACATTTGCAGTAGGAACGATCGCTCCTGAGGTTGAAGAATTATTGAAAGTCACTAAAGAATCCCTTTATGAAGGAATTCGAGAATTTAAAGCAGGAAATCGTGTTGGTGATGTAGGATATGCAATTCAGAAATATACTGAGGACCGCGGTTATGGAGTAGTTCGCGAACTAGTGGGACATGGGCTAGGAAAAACGATGCATGAAGATCCCGAAATGCCTAACTACGGTAAACGTGGCCGAGGTAAAAAATTTGTAGAAGGAATGGTCGTAGCGATAGAGCCTATGATCAACCTTGGTACCAAGAGGATTAAACAATTGCCCGATGGCTGGACAATCCTAACCGCCGATAATAAACCCAGTGCTCACTTCGAGCACGATGTCGCATTGATAGACGGCAAACCAGAATTACTATCAACATTTAAATACATTTATGAATCATTAAAAATTAATTCAACAGAAGAAGACGAATTTAGAGCAAAAGTTTATGATTAAAAGTTACAGACAGGAAATCTGGAAAACCCTACACAAAGATTCCTGGGAAGACCGCTTTATCTACAAAGTCTCAAATTTCGGAAGGATGATCAGTTATCTGAAAAACCCTGAAGGAGACTTGATGAATGGCGGAAAAGTAGGTGGATATTTAAACTTCGCGGTAAAATTGAAGAATGGTAAGCACAAAACTTACTACATTCATCGCATTATTGCTGAAATGTTTTTAGAGAAAAAAGAAGGTGATCAGTACGTGATTCACAAGAATTTTGTGAAGAACGACAATCGCGTTTCTAACTTGGCATGGGCCACCAAGGATGAATGGGTCCAACATCAGTACAACAGTCCTAAGGTAAAGGAAAATAAGGAAAACAGAAGATTACGTAAAGTAACATCTTACTCCAAATTAACTTACGCACAGGCTGTTATCCTTAAGAAAAAGCTTTTAGATCCTGAAAGGAAAACCCGTATCCGAGTACTGGCTAAGCAATTTGGAGTATCCGAAATGCAGCTATACCGTATCAAATCGGGGGAAAACTGGGGAGATATCGAAGTATAGCCAATGAGCAATCTTTTTAAACTGGCCTTAAACAGTATTCCCAGGCCCGTACTTATTAGAGCCAGTTACTTGATAAGGCCGTTTTTAAAGATTTATCTTAAAGGCAACCGATATACTGACCCGATTGATGGTAGCAGTTTCCGGAAATTTCTTCCATATGGATATGAGAATCAGAGAGAAAATGTTCTCTCCCCTTCCACTCTATCACTGGAACGACATCGCCTACTTTGGATATATCTTCAGCAGCACACAGATTTCTTTACCAAAAAGCGCAAAGTACTTCACTTCGCACCAGAACAGGCATTTTATAAACGCTTCCGAAGATTGAAAAATCTTGAGTATACAACTACAGATCTAAATTCACCGCTGGCAGATGTCAAAGCTGATATTTGTGATCTACCATTTGCAGATTCCAGCTATGATTTTATTCTATGTAATCACGTTCTGGAACATATCCCAGATGATCTTACAGCAATGAAAGAATTGTACCGGGTTTTAAAACCAGGCGGAACTGCGATTCTGCAAATACCACAGGACCTGAACAGAGCTGAGACCTTTCAGGATGATAGTATTACTGATCCCAAACAAAGAGCTAAAATATTTGGACAATACGACCATGTTAGGATCTATGGCAGAGATTATTTTGAGAAATTAGGAGAAGTAGGCTTTGAAGTAAATGAAGTAATTCTAAGTAAAGACATGAATAGCAAGGATGTAGATAAATTCAGACTTGCAAAAGGGGAAATATTACCGGTTTGCAGTAAGAAATTTATTAGTCCACAAGATTTGATTTAAACCCTGGTGTCACATAGGTTTTGATACTTCCATTTTCATCGGAATAGATCAGGTACACTTCTATAGATTTCAGTTCCTTCAGCATACTAGCCGATCTGTCAAGACCCATGGCCATGAGAGCTGTAGCATAGCCATCTGCCATCATGCAATTTTCAGCAATTACCGAAGCACTTAACAAATTGCTCTTTTCAGCAAAACCGGTTATTGGATTCACTGTATGCACAAAACGTTCTCCAGTAAGAGAGTCAACCCGGTACTTCCTATAGTTCCCTGAGGTTGCCATAGAAGCATTTTTAAGCATTACCTTCGCGTTAAACTGTCTTTCCGGACCTTCTTGTAATGGATTATCAATTCCTACCAACCATTCCTTACCAGATGATCTATTCTTACCCCTAGCTTTTAGTTCACCACCCAATTCGATCAAATAATCTGATACACCGTTATTTTCCAGGTAGTGCCCAATAATATCTATAGTATAACCTTTAGCTATCGCATTAAAATCGATATAAACGTTTGGGTTCTCTTTAGAGACAGTTTGGTCTTCGTTGATTCTAACTTTATTGAGGCCTACCAGCTTATTCAGGGAATCGAGACGCTCTGCATAAAGATCGGTTACAGCCTTTCCCGGTCCAAAACCATAGGCATTAACCAAAACCCCTACCGTTGGATCAAAAAACCCGTTGCTTTCAGAATAAATCTTTTTTGAAGCCTCAAATACTTTAATGAAGTGCTCATCTACAGTCACAGTGGAGTCGCCCCGATTGACCATGGAAATATCGGAATCCTGCTGGTATGTACTCATAGATCCATTTACAATATCAACAATACTGTCCATAGATTTAGTAAAGTCAAGCTCGCCTTCTGAAAAGTATTGAACTGAATAGGTTGTTCCCAAAGCTTCACCCTGGAATGTAGCTATGTCCAGTCCACCCTTAGAATCACATGATACCAAAGTCAAAACTGTAATGATAAATATTGAAATTCGATTCATCTAAAATTCTTTCCAGCCAGAATAGTTAACAATATAATCTTCTTCATTAGAAACTGGTTTATCATAATCTGAAGAATTTGCAAGTCCTACGCCGGCATAGAAAGTTCTGGCATTAAACTTTTCGGCATGTTCCTTTATGTCTTTCATAAAAGCCGGGTCGAAAGCCTTAGGGTCATCTGGATATTCAATCGCTCTCACAATGACAAAGTGCAATTTTGTATCCTTTAAGGCCACAAATTGTGGATTACGCCTTAGTTTACTATTTACACCTAAGAATTCATACCCGTTCTCCTCGAGATCTTTACCAACGATGTTCATCGCCAGGTTATGTAATTCCTGTTCGTCTAATTTTGGCATATACAAAGATAAAAAAATCCCGCCGAAGCGGGATTAAAATTATTATCCTCCAAAGTCATCAAATCTAATGTTCTCAGGGGGCATACCGAAGTCTTCACCCATCTTCTGAACTGCTTTGTTCATCAATGGAGGACCACAGAAATATAGTTCGATATCTTCCGGCTCTTCATGGTGAGATAGGTAATTATCGATTACAACCTGGTGTATAAAGCCTACAAAACCATCTCCTTCATCATCAAGATTAGATTTTACTTTCCAGTTATCCTCTTCTGCAGGCTCAGAAAGCGCCAGGTAGAATTTGAAATTTGGAAAATCTCTTTCTAATGCTCTAAAGTGTTCTGTATAAAATAATTCTCTTTTAGATCTACCACCATACCAGTAAGTTACTTTTCTGCCAGTTTTTAATGTTCTGAATAGATGATAAAGGTGAGATCTCATTGGCGCCATACCGGCTCCACCACCAACATAAAGCATTTCTGAATCACTTTCATTGATAAAGAATTCACCATAAGGTCCAGAAATAACAACTTTATCACCTTTCTTCAAGCTAAAGATATAGGAAGAAGCGACTCCAGGATTTACATCCATCCAACCGTCTTTTGCACGATCAAAAGGTGGAGTAGCAATACGTACATTTAGCATGATCTCACGACCTTCTGCTGGGTAAGAAGCCATTGAATAGGCTCTTTCAACCAACTCAGGATTCTTCATTACCAATGGCCATAATTTAAACTTATCCCACTCGTCTTTGAATTTATTCGGATCATCATGTTCTTCAGGGTGAGCGGTGATATCCATGTCTTCAAACTTAACTTCCGTTTTAGGAATTTCAATTTGAATATAACCTCCGGCTTTATAGTCCATTGGTTCCGGAATTTCTACCACAAACTCTTTAATGAATGATGCAACGTTGTAGTTTCTTACTACGGTTGCATCCCATTTCTTAATTCCGAAAACCTCTTCAGGAATGGTGATTTTCATGTCTTGCTTAACCTTAACCTGGCAACCAAGTCTCCATCCATTTGCGATTTCCTTTCTGGTAAAATGTGGCTCTTCCGTAGGAAGAATTGCTCCACCTCCATCTTCAACGATACATTTACACTGGATACATGTTCCACCACCACCACAGGCAGAAGGCAGAAACAATTTATTATCTCCAAGAGTTGAAAGCAAGGTTCCACCTGAACCTACTTCAATATCTTTTTCGTTGTTGACGTTGATTGTCACAGGTCCTGAAGGCGATAATTTGGCCTTAGCTCCTAAAAGCATTGATACCAATAACAAAATCAAGACTAAGAATACTACTACACTAGCTATTATAACTGTCATAATCTTCTTTTACGATTATAATTTAATTCCCATAAAACTCATGAATCCAAGCGCCATAAGTCCGGTAATGATAAACGTGATACCAAGACCTTTTAAAGGTGCAGGAACATTTGAGTATGCAATTTTCTCTCTGATGGCCGCAATGGCAAGAATAGCAAGAAACCACCCTATTCCACTCCCAAGTCCATAAGTAATCGCTTCTGAAATTCCTCCAAAATCTTTTTGCTGCATAAAAAGTGAACCACCCAGGATCGCACAGTTTACCGCAATAAGCGGAAGGAAAATACCAAGTGCACCGTAAAGAGCCGGAGCAAATTTTTCAACGATCATTTCTACAAGCTGTACCATGGATGCGATTACCGCAATGAACATGATAAAACTCAGAAAACTTAGATCCACATCTGCATATTCAGCTCCAAGCCAGGAAAGTGCTCCAGGCTTTAGAAGGTAATTATCCAGTAGAAAGTTGATAGGCACAGTGATCGCCAGTACGAAGATCACAGCAGCACCCAAACCAACAGCTGTCTTTACAGTCTTAGATACCGCCAGGTAGGAACACATCCCCAGGAAGTAGGCGAATATCATATTCTCTATGAAAATACTTCTTACAAATAGATTAACTAATTCCATTCTTTATATACTTTTTTGCTGTACAGCTATTAGTTTTGTTCGATTAGTTTACGATTTCTGGCACGTTGTACCCAGATGATCAATCCAACCACTATAAGAGCCATTGGAGAGAGTAGCATCAAACCGTTATTTTCATATCCTAAAGCATACAGTCCAGTAGACTCGGCCATCGTCGCTCCTTTATGTCCTAACACTTCGAATCCAAAAAGTTTTCCAGACCCAAGTAATTCTCTAAAGAATGCCACAACAACCAGAATTAAACCATAACCTGCAGCATTACCAATACCATCAAGAAAAGATTTGTAAATCCCGTTACCAAGTGCAAAAGCTTCTAAACGACCCATCACGATACAGTTCGTAATAATAAGACCAACGAAAACCGATAATTGCTTACTAACATCAAAAGCATAGGCCTTTAATATCTCACTTACCAGAATTACCAGGGAAGCAACAACAACCAGTTGAACAATGATCCTGATCCTACTTGGGATAAGGTTTCTTAACATAGAAACGATCATGTTACTAAAGGCCATTACCACCATTACAGCGATTGCCATTACTACGGCCGGTTCCAGCTGCACGGTAATTGCCAGTGCAGAACAAATTCCCAGTACCTGAACGGTAATAGGGTTATTGTCATCTAAAGGATCGGAAAGTAATTTTCTATTTCCTTTGGAAAGAAAATGCTCCCTTTCTTCAGAATTTGAAAGGAATAGGATCATTTCCCGTTTCTTTTCTTCCTCTTTAGCAGAGTTGAATTTTTTCTCTTCAGCCATATCTATCTAGTTGCTACTTTAAATCCTTTTTGCTGCTCGAAATAAGGCAAATAACGCTTTAATCTTTCTGAGATCATATCAGAAACACCATCACCTGTGATCGTTGCTCCTGAAATTGCATCTACCTGATTATCGTCCTTATCTGAAACATCAATATTTCCTTTGACTACAGAAACTCCTACAAGGTTACCATTGGAATCAAAGATCTTTTCATCTGAAAATTTCTCTTTAAACCACTGCTTTGTAATTTCTGCACCAAGTCCCGGAGTTTCCCCAAGGTGGTCAAATGTCGCACCTTTCACGGTGTTGATATCATCTTTTAAAGAAATGTATCCAAAGATCGCATTCCAAAGTCCGTTTCCTCTAAGAGGTACGATATAATACCTGGAACCCTCAACTTCGGCCACGTAAAGTGGAAAAACCTGCTCTCCAACATCCTTTTTGATCTCTTTAGCAAGATCAACCTTAAATGCGTCTACAGACTCATCTACCGTACCATCTTCAGTGATCGCTACTTCTTCAACGATATACTTATCATAAAGTTCCTTAGCTCCATCTCTGTCGGTAGTAATTCCTACAGTAGAAAGTATATTCTGCATTTTTTCTTTACGCACATTCTCCATTTGTGTTGGCTGGAGAGAGATAGCGGCAAAGGCAAGTACAGCGGCAACTACAACTACCATGATCACAGAGAACATGAAAGTATAGCCGTTGCTATTCGTTTTATTTACTGATTTTTCTTCCATAACTAAACTGCTGTTTCTACTTGAGGGTTAGCATTTTTAAGTCTTTTCTTTCTTCTTTTCACATTAGATTCTACCACGTAGTGATCGATCGTTGGTGCGAAAACATTCATAAGCAGAATACCTAACATCACACCTTCAGGGTATGCCGGGTTGAATACTCGAATCATTACTGAAATAAATCCAACAAGGAAACCATAGATCCATTTTCCTTTCATTGTTTGTGCTGCTGAAACCGGATCTGTTGCCATAAAGACAATACCGAAAGCAAGACCACCAACAATAAGGTGAAGATACCATGGGAAATTAGTTAAGTTATTTCCTTCAATACCTAAAGAAGGTAGTGCGTTAAAGATCAAGCCCATCACTGCAGCTCCAATAAATGCACTTAAGATAATTCTCCAGCTACCTACTTTACTAAGTACAAGTAGTAATGCACCTGCCAGAATACAAATCGCTGAAGTTTCAGCAATAGATCCCGGTATCATTCCAGAAAACATATCTAATGGTGTATAACCTGCCTCATTTCCAGCTGCAAGATTTCCAAGAATCGTTTCACCAGTTACTGCATCTACTTCATACGCGTTACTAACCCAAACGCTATTTCCAGACATATAAGTTGGATAAGCAAAGAAAGCAAATGCACGTGCCGTAAGTGCAGGATTCAGAATATTCATTCCAGTCCCACCAAAAGCTTCTTTTCCAATAAGTACTGCGAACACTACTGAAAGTGCTACCATCCAAAGCGGAATATCAATTGGCATGATCATAGGAATAAGCAAACCGGTTACCAGGTAACCTTCATTCACTTCGTGTCCTCTAAAGATCGCAAATGCGAATTCAATTCCAAGACCTACAGCGTAAGATACTGCGATCATTGGCAAGATCTTTCCAGCACCATGAAGGAAAGCATCTATAAAAGGTACACCATTTGCATATTCTGGCAATTGGTGAAGATATTGATATCCACCATTCCAGAATCCAAACAAAAGAGCTGGAATAAGAGCGATGACCACGGTAATCATAGTTCTCTTAAGATCCACAGCATCACGAATATGCGCCCCTTTTTGTGTAGTATGATTTGGAGTAAATAAGAAAGTATCTAATGCATTTACTGCAGGAGCATATTTCTCGTACTTCTCGCCTTTGCTAAAAGGCTGTTTCATTTTATCTAATCTCTGTCTAATCCATTCCATATTCTTCAGCTTTTTAACCTACTTCGGTAATCATTAAATCAAGACCTAATCTTATTACTTCCTGAATCTCAATCTTGGAAGTGTTTACGTATTCTACGGTTGCAAAATCTTCAGGAGCAACCTCGTAGATTCCCAGATTTTCCATTTTCTCGATATCACCAGCCATACACGCTTTGATAAGCTGCATCGGGTAGATATCCATAGGTAAAACCTCTTCCATCTCACCTGTTACCACTAAAGCACGCTCTTCACCATTCAAATTCGTGGTTGGAGTGTATTTTTTATTTGGAAACAACCAGGACAGCGAAGTTCTGGAATGTGAATGTATGTTGTTATAGGTAAATGGTAACCATCCAAAGATTCGGTAATTGTCACCTTCAGGAATTAGCGTTAGCTCGTTCTCAAAGAATCCTAAATACTGGTTATTGCTTAACTGAGTTCCAGTAAATACATCACCAGAGATAATACGAGTACCTTCTGCAACCTGACCAATAAGATCTGTAACATTAGAACCAATAATCGTCTGATAATATTTTCTGTTTTCAGCTTCACTTCCAACCACAGCAACCGTACGCTCAGCACGATATTCCCCGGTTAAAAAAACATTACCAATAATCGCGACATCCTCTACTCCTACAGTCCAAACACGCTCGCCTCTATTGATAGGGTCAAGCTTATGAATTTGAACACCTACATTACCTGCAGGGTGAGCTCCTTTTACGTGATGAAGCTCAACACCTTGAATTCCTTTTAAAAATTCAGCTGAAGAATCATCTACAGAAAGATGAACCTTTCCAGGTGTAAGTTTACTTAACGCATCAATTCCCGCCTGGAATGCAGCGATCTTATCTTTGAGGATAAAACCTTTATCTGCCGCCAAAGGCGCAGTTGTTACCGCTGAAATAAAGATCGCTTTAGGAGTATCCTTAGGATCTGCTACGATGTCGTAAGGTCTTTGATTGATAAAAGCACCGCAACCACTTTCAAGAAGAAGTTCACGAATATCCTTCACATCTGCCTTTGCAGGATCCAGTTTTTTGAATTCACGGTAAGTGTTTGCAGGATCTGCCTCAATGATTATTTCGAGGATCCTTCTTTTGTCACCTCTTTTGATTTCTTTAAGAACACCACTAACTGGTGTAGTAAAGCGAATTTCCTCGGTATATTTCGAATAGAAAATCTCATCACCTGCAAGAAGCTTAGCTCCTTCTTTTACTACCATTTTTGGCACAACAGTGTGAAAATCTGGCGGTTTGATCGCGTAAGTTTTGGATCTTGGAGCCTTTACAAGCTCTTTTTCCGCCGCCCCTTCTAATCGCAGAGATAATCCTCTTTTAATTCGAATGTCTTTTGACATAGGATGGAGTGTATGTTAAATTTTTAGTTTAAAGTCGGGCAAATTTAAGAATTTTCACTCCATTTAACCCAAGAAATGTCAGAATTTTACTTTGGTCAACTGTTAAATTAAATGGATGCAAAATGCTTATTTCTATTAACTTTGCTTTTTACTCCAACTTTATGAAAGGCTTAAATATTTTCCTGACATTTTACCTGCTTCAGCCGTGCATTTATGGCCAGGTTTTTAACGAAACCCTGCCACCTCCATTTATTAGAACCATTATATTTCAGGGAGATTCCGTAGAAAATAAAGGAAATCCAATCATTCGATTGGGTGCCAGGCTTCAATTAAGTTTTGATGATATCATTGGAGACGAAGCTGACTACTACTACACGATCGAACATTATAATTTTGATTGGACACCTTCTCAGCTCACTAAAAACGAGTATCTTGAGGGTTTTGATGATGTTAGGATTATCAATTACCGGAATTCGCTAAACACTTTGCAACCCTATACTCATTACGAGCTCGATATTCCGAATAAAAATGTTCGCGGACTCAAAGTTTCGGGCAACTATATGATTAGCATCTATAATACGCAAAGAGTAAAGGTATTCTCACGAAGATTTATGGTTTACGAACCAGTAGCGCAAATTACTGCGGAAGTAAAAAGAGCCAGAAACCTTCAGTTTATCGATGAAAAGCAAATCGTAAACTTCAGTATTAATTCTCCAGATCTGCTTCTGAAGAATCCTAACAGAAATGTCAAGGTAAGTCTCATCCAGAATTTTAATTTAAAAACTGCGATTACAGATCTTAAACCGCAATATACCATCGCTAACGAACTCATCTATCGCTATGATACTGAATCTTCCTTTTGGGGTGGCAACGAATTTCTTCAGTTTGACAATAAAGAAATAAGAATCACCAATGCAGATATTGCCAAGGTTGACATGCAGCAATTATATGTTCATTATCTGTTTATGGACATTACCAGGGACGGGCTCCCATACACATACAATCCAGATATTAACGGAGGTTTTGTGGTTAGAAATGTGCTTGCAGAAAATTCAGACCTGGAAGCCGATTATGTTTGGATGAGATTTACTTTACGAAATTATGATCCGCTTGAAGGTAAACAGATCCATCTTTATGGAGGGTTCAATAATTTTCAACTGGACGAAAGCACTAAGCTCGAATATAATAAGGAGAGCGGTTATTATGAGTTAGCAAGATTGTTTAAGCAAGGATATTATAACTACAAATATGTGGTGACAGGTCCAGACGGCATTGAAGACGGAGCAATTAGTGGAAACTATGATGAAACTGAGAACAATTATACAATCCTGGCCTACTACAGAAGTCCGGGAGCACGTTATGACAGATTGATTGGTGCAGGAGGTGCGAATTCAAGAAACATTCGTAATTAAGCTGTTTATATGCCAGATATCGAAAATAGGATTGAAACTTACCAGTATAGAGGTCAGCATTGTCTAAACTGTGAATTACCTTTAGATAAAAATGACCGGTTTTGTCCCAATTGCGGACAATTGAATACCACTAAAAAACTTAGCTTTTCAGACCTGTTTAATGAATTCTTTTCAGGAGTATTTGCCTACGACTCCAGGTTTCAGAGGACATTAAGAATACTGCTTTTCAGACCAGGAAAGATTTCAAAAGATTATGTGGAAGGAAAGAGGACCAGGTATGCAAATCCCTTTAGGTTCTACCTGAGTGTTTCCATTATCTTCTTTCTGATCTTTAGCCTTAGCCTGGATCCTAGCGAAAATTTTGGACGACAGGACCGCGACGAAAACCTGCTTTCAAAACTTGACCGTAAAGAATTGAGCAAGGCTTCCATGGATTCCATTAATAAAGTATTGACCAGCGATGATGTTGGTCTGGACAGCATCCAGAATAATGTTTTTACTGAAACTTATACTGAAAAGCTTGTGAGTCAGCCAAAACTGGACAGTATGAACTTTATTAATGCTTTTGCCAAAAAAGCAGATCTATACTATGCTTATCAGGATGAAACAGGGATTTTTACCGCTTCCCGGGCACTGGATAGTTTAAAGCACGAACAATCTAATTATAATCTCTGGCTCTATAAGAAGGCGGTAGATGCAGGAACCTTTTCAAAAGACCCTGCGCTATTTATAAACTACTTTATAGGGAAGTTACCTTTTATCATCTTTATATTTTTACCGGTTTTCGCGTTATTCATCTGGCTGCTGTATTTAAGGAGGGACTTTAATTATATGGAGCACCTCATTTTTGCGTTTCACGTGCAAACGGTGTTTTTTGTACTCTACAGCTTTGCACTGATACTGGAAATTGTTTTTAAATGGGAAATACTAACAACGCTGGCAAATTTTGTATTCCTATTCTATTTATACAAAGCGATGCGATTTTTCTACGGACAAAAACGTGTTAAAACGATTTTAAAGTTTCTACTCCTGAACCTAATATTCTTTACATTAGCCACAGTCGCTGCAATAATCTCATTGCTCGCTTCTTTTTCAATTTATTGAAACACATGATTCAACAGGTTACAAAAGGTATTAAGATCTCTGTGGAAACCAGATTCGAAGGAAAGTTCTATAAGGACTTCCAGCTGAAGTATGCTTTTGCTTACCAGATCACTATTGAAAATCAAAGTAACGATTCTGTTCAGTTAAAGTCAAGATTCTGGGAGATCAAAGATGCCTTAAGTGAAATAGAGTATGTTTCAGGAGAAGGAGTGATAGGAAAAAAACCTGTTTTGAAACCAGGTGAAAGTCATACGTACCAAAGTGGTTGTTTACTTACCGCACCCATTGGTTCCATGTCTGGATACTATAATATGATCAATTTCACAACTACGAATGAATTTCAGGTTAGAATCCCACCCTTCAGACTTGCTGCTACCTTTGCTTTAAACTAGTAAGATATTCTTCGGAGGTATCTTTATTTATCAAATTTTGATAAGAAAAATGAATACCATCAGGGCCATTTATAACCTGTGATATACTTTGAGTTTTAAGAAACCCACGGTCTATGATGAGGCCGTATTCCTTATTTCCCTTGCCTGCGCTTTTGTGAAAATTCAATAGACTCCCCGCAGTATAACCTTCAGCGCTTACCTCATCAAACCATTCTTTACGCTTTTTTTTCATTGCTTCAGAATAGAGCGGAGAAGATGACCATATATGCTGAGTGATGGGAAGATATTCGTGTTTATAATTTTTTCCATCCCATAATAATTGCTGAAAACATAGGCCATCATGCCATTCTACAATAATCATTGTAAAAGGCTCGATCCCATCAAAATTATATTTGTTTAGAAATGATCGCAATCTAAACGCGGCAAGAAATTCTTTAACAACCACTCCCCTACTTTTACGATATTCAGGCTTGCGTTCATGTGGTTTCTCAGCTCCATTCAGAAGACATATACACCTGGAATTTTCGCTAACTCCCAGCCAGGTGCCTCCAGCCTGTTTGTCTTTTGGGAAATATTGTCTTACACCTTCAAAGCGCTCCCATGCGGGTGGAAGAGTTTCACGACCAACCGATTCGTCCCGGTTAGAAGTTAATACAAAGCCAGACATAGACTCAGGACGGGGGACTAAAGTAACTGTGCACATGCTTTAAAATCAAAATTTTAAGGAAATGTACAAAAAAAGTTAAGCTTTAGTAAAGGCAAGCCAGATGTTATTGCGTGCAACTTAATTTTTTTACCTTTATCGGAATTAGAAATAATCGAAAAAACAAAATTTATATTTATGGGAAAAGGATTTTTTCACGTACCAGTAGCGGTTAACGAAGAAGTAAAAAGTTACGCTCCGGGAAGCCCAGAAAGAGAAGAAGTATTACTTACTTATAAAGACCTTTGGAATGCGAATACTGAAGTTCCTCTATATATTGGAGCTGAAGAAGTAAAAACAGGGAATACCAGAACCATCAATCCTCCACATGATCACGCTCATGTTGCAGGAACTTATCATACTGCTGAGAAAAAGCATGTGGAAAGAGCTATTTCTGAAGCTCTGGAGGCGAGAAAGAAATGGTCAAAACTGGAATGGGAACAAAGAGCTGCTATCTTTTTAAAAGCTGCCGATCTAATTTCCGGACCTTATAGACAAAAGATGAATGCTGCCACAATGATCGGGCAGTCTAAGAATATTTATCAGGCTGAAATTGATGCTGCTGCAGAGATCTGTGATTTCCTACGTTTTAATGTAGAATACATGGCAGAACTGTATGATGAGCAACCAATTTCTTCCGATGGAGTCTGGAACCGCGTAGAATACAGACCATTAGAAGGTTTCGTTTACGCTATAACTCCGTTCAACTTTACTGCAATTGCAGGAAATCTTCCTTCAAGTGCTGCCCTTATGGGGAATGTTGCCGTTTGGAAACCAAGTGATAGCCAGATGTTATCAGCTCAGGTACTTATGGAAGTATTTAAAGAGGCCGGTCTACCAGCAGGTGTGATCAACATGGTAAACGGTGATCCAGAGATGGTAACCGACACTGTACTGGCCAGCCCAGATTTTGCAGGAATTCATTTTACCGGAAGTACCAGTGTATTTAAAGGTATTTGGGGGAAAATTGGAAACAATATTCAGAATTATAAAACTTATCCAAGAATTGTTGGAGAAACAGGAGGAAAAGATTTTATCCTGGCGCACCCTACTGCAAAGGCTAAACATGTAGCAACCGCAATTTCCAGAGGAGCCTTTGAATACCAGGGTCAGAAATGTAGCGCGGCATCCCGTGTTTATATTCCTAAAAGCCTTTGGCCGGAAATTAAAGATTTCGTGATCGAGGATGTACAATCATTCAAGATGGGATCTCCAGAAGATATGTCAAACTTTATCAATGCTGTAATTCACGAAGGTTCTTTCGATAAGCTTGCAAGCTATATTGAAAAAGCAAAGAGCGATAAAAATGCAGAGATCGTAGTTGGAGGAAACTATGATAAATCTAAAGGTTACTTTATAGAACCTACCGTAATTCTTACATCAGATCCTCACTACACTACTATGGAAACTGAACTTTTTGGTCCGGTAGTAACAGTATATGTATACGATGATAATAATTTTGATGAATCCAAGTGGGCAGATATCTGCCAGACTGTAGATAATACGAGCATATATGCACTAACCGGAGCTATTATCTCTGGTGATCGTTATGCAGCTGCTCAGGCTACAGAACTATTGCAGAATGCAGCTGGAAACTTCTATATTAATGATAAACCAACCGGTGCAGTTGTAGGACAGCAGCCATTTGGTGGAGCAAGATCCAGTGGTACAAATGATAAAGCAGGATCAAAAATGAATCTTATGAGATGGATTTCTGTAAGATTGATCAAAGAGACTTTCGTCCCTGCTACAGATTACAGATACCCGTTTTTAGGAGAGTAATTCTTTCCTCAAAGACATTGATTTAAAAACCGCCTATCCGGCGGTTTTTTTTTGTTTACAGACTTTAAGGTAGATCACCTATTAAAATCGAGATACCACCTATATTCTACGATCATAATTTTTTGTTTTTTTAGCGTAACATGCTACAATTCAAAATTTTAACTTAAATTTACTTTCCCCAAAAACTTGTTCCCCAGCAAGTTACACGCATGGAAACTTGCGAAAAAGCCTACTACTGCTACCCTACGTGCTATTTATTATTGTAATTAAACCGCCAGACATATGGTTAAAAAATTACATTGGAATCTGTTTTTTGTATTATTCGTTCTCCCAATTTTAAGTTGGGGGCAATGTCCTACGTCTGTAGGTATCACATCTAATCAAGGAGCAAGTATTTGCCAGGGAACTGATGTCACTTTTACTGCAAACCCAACCGGTGGAACCTCACCCGTATATGAATGGACTCTGAATGGTACAGTAGTAGGCAGTTCTTCGACCTATTCATCAAATAGTCTGACTAATCAAGATAAAATTAGAGTAAAGGTTAGCTCTTCAACCGATTCAACTTGTGAAACTTTCAGTGATATTTTTACCATTACTGTAAACCCTAATAGAACCGGAACTGTTCAGATTCAGGCCAGCAGTAACTCAATTTGTCCTGGTGAAAATATTAGCTTCAGTATTGCGTCAGTATCCAATGCTGGAAGTGGTGCGGTTTACACCTGGAGAATTAATGGAAATACTGTAGGAAATAATAGTACTTCTTTTTCCAGTAGCGCACTGCAGAATAATGATGAAATTCAATTAAGTATTCAGTCTGGTATTCCCTGTACTCCAGACTTTAGTAGTAATACGATTATTATACAGGAAAAACCGGGAGCACCCTCCCAACCTGCAAACATTTCAGGAAATAATACTGTATGCCCTGGAACTACGCAGACATACAGTATTACGAATGTAACTGACGCTTCAGAATATGTATGGACACTACCTTCTGGATGGTCAGGTAGTAGTACAACAAACACAATAGACGTTACTTCAGGTTCAGCAGGTGGAAATATAAGCGTACAAGCGAAAAATTCCTGTGGTACCAGTCCAATGAGAGATCTGAGTGTTAGTGTTTTACCAAATACTCCGACAACCCCGGGAACTATTACTGGTCCCATTTCGGTCTGCCCGGGAATATCAGTAGATTATAGTATCGCTGCAGTTTTAAATGCAACAGGATACGTTTGGACTTTGCCGAATGGTACTGAACAAATAACAAATGATCCAGATATAACTGTTACTACCAGTACTTCTGGTAGTAGTAATATTTCGGTTAAAGCCAGGAATAGTTGCGGCACGAGTGCTTCAAGAACATTATCCGTTACTGTAAAAGCGGGGAAACCGGCTACTCCAGGAGCTATAACCGGGGATACCAATATATGCCCGGGAACCACACAAACCTATTCGATTGCAGCAGTTCAGGGAGCTCTATCCTACAACTGGACCCTTCCAAATGGCTGGACCGGATCAAGCTCTACACGTACCATTACGGTGACAAGCAATACTAATGCGGGTGATATTGTTGTAACCGCTGAAAATGATTGTGATGTAAGTGAATCCAGAACTCTAAGTATTTCAATAAAAGACGGAACACCTAATACTCCAGGAATAATCTCTGGAGCAACTGCGGTTTGTCCAACTACTTCAGAATCTTATACCGTAGCCGCAGTTGAAGGCGCTACAGAATATATCTGGACCATTCCTGGCAGCTTTTCAACCACCAGTACGGTTACAACGAATCCTACATTAAATATTACGGCTGGTAATTCAGGATCAGGTAATATAACTGTAAAAGCAAAGAATGATTGTGGTACAAGTACAGCTGCGAGTCTGGCTATTGGTATAAGCCAACCAGCTCCCGTTTTACAGGGTGATATAACCGGACCTACAAATGTTTGCAGTACCTCAACAGGAATAAGTTATTCCATTCCTGCCGTTGCAAATGCTACCTCTTATTCATGGTCACTTCCACCAGGATGGAATATCACTTCCGGAAGTACTACACGTACTATCACAGTAAGCAGCAGTTCTAACAGCGGAACAATTTCTGTAATAGCCAGAAACGATTGTGGTGATAGTCCGGCAAAAAGCATTACTGTAAATAGCACCAGCGGGGTACCTGCACAACCAGGAGTTATTACGAGTAGTTTAGGAAATAACCAGAATATTTGTCCTCCTTTGGCTGGAGTGACTTTCAGTGTTTCTGCAGTTTCAGGTGCTACAGGATATGAGTGGACATTACCGGCTGGCTGGGAAATAACTTCAGGAAATAATTCACGCTCAATTACGGTGAATATAACTGCTAATGCTCCATACCAGAATGAAAATGTATCGGTTAGAGCCCTAAATATTTGTGGCTTAAGTAATCAGAGCACATATAATAATATTACAGTATCTGACTTTATTACGACCGATTTGGGAGAAGATATAACGGTTTGTAAAAACCGAAATCCCATAACTATCGATGTCCACGCCGAATTTGGAAATTCTAAAAAGTTAACTCCTACTTTTTCTTCTACCGGAAACGGAAACTTTGGAGGCGTACCAACTAGTAATAATATACCCAATAATTATGTTGTGACATATACTCCAAGTGTTAACGATATCCTTCAGAATCAAATTACCATAACGCTAACAGTCCCCGTACCAAAAGGCATCAACCCATGTGGACCAGGAAAAGACGAAATGGTAATTTATTTTAGGGATGATCCTACCGCGAGTTTCAATTCTTCATCTTCAGAAATATGTTATAACACCAGTACCTCATTGGATATTAGCGGAACTCCTAACACTTCCATTACCTATTCAAATGGTTCCGGAAATGCTACGGTTGCTCTTGATGCTTCCGGTAATGGGACAATACCTACAGGTAACCTTACTCAAACAACCACCTATACTCTTCAATCTATTGCGTATACTGATGGTCCTGGTTGTTCACAAAATATTGCTTCGACTTCAACCATAACTGTTAACCCAATCCCTTCAGCAACATTAACGTATAATGACGGCCCTTTCTGTAATTCAGATTCAGCTTCGTATTTGCCATCATTTGCAAACCCAGTTGGTCAATTTCAAGGAGGAACATTTTCAGCAACAGGCATAAATGTTAATGCTACTGATGGATCATTTTCACCTAATGGGGTTAGTCCAGACACCTATACAATCACCTATAGTGTTAACGATCCACAGTCTTGTAGTTATGAAGATATTACTACGGAAATCGTAGTTCATGATGTGATCAACATCCCTTCTCAACCTACAGATACAAGAGTTTGTGAGGGGGATGCAATAAACTTGTCTATAGTAGCAACGGGTGATGGTCTTGGATACCAATGGTATAAAGGAAGCGGTACAGGTTCACCCATTAGCGGTGCAACTTCTTCTGACTTTAATATTAGTACATCGTCTGCTTCAGATTCAGGAACTTTTTATGTAATGATTACGGGGATATCTCCATGTACCGAACTAAAATCTGAAGAAATCGAAGTAATTGTAGATCAAAACATTGAGATTACTGAAATTTCGACCGACGCTCCAAACAATGAAATTTGTGAGGGTGCATCAGTTACTTTCGAAGTATCTGCTACTGCGGGTTCAGAAACGCTTCAATATCAATGGTACAATTCAAATGGACCAATTTCTGGTGCTACAGGAGAAACGTATGTTCTTAACAATGCTTCTCTAACTAATGCGGATGAATATTATGTTGAGATTAGTGCGAGTAATGAATATTTATGCAATTCAGCAACCTCAGAAACTATAACTTTAGATGTCAACGAGATTCCGAATGCAGATATAAGCTATTCAGGTCCATTTTGCAATTCAGACTCAGAAGTAAAAAGTGTTAGTTTCAGTAATACGGCAGGAGATTATACTGGAGGAAGCTTTTCATTTACAGTTATCTCAGGCGGCAATAATCTTGATATAAATACTGAATCTGGTGAAATTGATCCTTCAGTAAGTGATCCGGGAGTTTATGAAATTAGTTATAGTACAGCTGAATCTGGAGGTTGCGCTCAAGTTATTGAAATTACACAAGTAACAATTACGGAAGCTCCTACAGCTAATATTAGTTTTGCCAACGATCAAACTGAATTTTGTAATGATGCCAGCCAGGGGATTATTACCCCTATTCTAACGGGAACTGGAAATTATACCGGAGGTACGTTTGACGGTATTTCAGGTATAAACACATCTACCGGAGCCATAGATCTTAATGGAATTGTTACAGGAAATTATTCAGTTACCTACTCAATACCAGCCTCAGAGGGTTGTCCTTCTCAGGTTGTAAGTATTGATATTGTTGTAAATGATAAAATAAATATCACCTCCCAGCCTTTCAACATTGGTGCGTGCTCTGGTGCTGAAATTGAACTTGAGGTAGCAGCCTCCGGTGCTGATTTAGATTATCAGTGGTTTAAGGGTACATATCCTGGAACAGCAATAACCGGAGCCAATACTGCCATTTTCGGGATATCCCCCGTGAATTCGACAGATAATGGAATTTATTATGTAGAAGTTTCGGCGGCTAATTCATGCTCGTTGGTGAGATCGGAAGAAGTTACGGTAAGCGTAGATGAAAATATAATCGTTACTACTCAACCGCAGGATGAGTCCGCTTGTTCTGGTGATGATATTACATTTGATATTGAAGCGACAGCAAATGGAGGATCAGTGAGTTATCAATGGATGTTTAACGGTGTAAACCTTACAGGTGAAACTGGAGACTCTCTAACTCTAACATCTTTATCCCTTGATGACGCCGGAGAATATTCAGTATTCATAGAAGGACCAGATGGATATACCTGTTCAACAATAACTTCTGGAGCTGCTACACTTACTGTCAATGAACCACCAACAGTGAATGCCGGAGATAACTTCGAGGTATGTACTAGTAGTAATAGTTTTAATATTGGTGAAGATGCAACTGCAAGTAATTTTTCAAGTCTGCAATGGAGTTCTTCCGGCGGCGGTACTTTTAGCGATGAATCCGCGTTACAAACCACTTACTCTCCAGCAACTGGTGAAACAGGATCGGTAACGCTTACATTAACCGCTAATGGTAATGGAGTTTGTTCTTCCATTACAGATGACCTCATCGTAAATATCGAACCGCTTCCAGTAATTTCATTGTTTGAATATGCTGCGGAAGAATTTTGTGTTTCCATTTCTGATACTCAAGCTCCAACCATTACTGGTGAAAACGCTTATCTCAATGGAACATTTAGTGTCACACCTACTGATGCTGGAGATGTACTTTCCATTGATGCTGCAGGAAATATCAAACCTTCATTAAGCGATCCTGGTGAATATCTCATTAATTACGCAACTCCTTCATCTGGTATTTGCGATGTGGTAGAAGCAGATTTCACTGTAATTATTGGCGATTTGCCGGATGCCTCTTTCAGTTATGATGCTGAAGAATATTGCCGGAACACAAGAGAGGATTCTGTAACCGCTCCAGCAATTACGATCAATGCCGGCGGAGAAAGTGCAGATAGTTTTTCATATACTGGTTCAGGAAACCTAGAATTGGAAAGTACAACAGGAGCCATAGATATATACAATTCAGAGGCTGGTGAATACACAATTACCAGAACTATTGATTATTCAGGAGATAATGAGGATGGTTGTGATCCGGTTTCAGAAACCTTTACGATCACTATTAATGATAAACCTATACCGGACTTTACCTATGCTAGTGCTGAGTTTTGTTCAGATGAAACTGATCCTTCTCCTGCAGCTATCACTAATGGTGTTTTCGGGGTATTCACATTTGCTCCAAACGCCGGAGAGGAAGGTAACCAACTTTCTATTAATCCCAGTTCCGGAGAAATAGATCTGGATACAAGTGATCCCGGATCATATATCATCACTAATACGGTAGACAATTCAGATGACGTATGTGAAGAAGTCTCCTTTGAATTTGAGTTGACTATCTATGAGAAGAAAGATCCGACTTTTACATATACAGAAACCGACTATTGTATATCTGAATTAGAAGCTACGGTTACACCTGGAATTGCTTCCGGAGGAACTTTTTCCAGCACAACTCTAGGCAATAATTATTTAGATCCTGCAACTGGAGAAATCGAATGGAACAATCAATCAAGTATCACTGGCACCCATAACATCACATATACTATTCCTGCGAATGGGACTTGCGAAGCAGTATCACATGATTTTGAAATAAGAATTGATGCACTTCCAGATGGTGGTGAAGCTCTGTGGTCTAAGAATAATGAACGACTTTTTCTAACATGCGCCAACCCTGTTTCAGGATATGCAAGTACTCTGAATCTTATTGGTTATGTGGGAGAGATCATTGGCTGGGAGTATAGAGGATCCTCTTCAACTTCCTGGAGTTCTATAAATAGTACAAATGCAACACTAACGGAAGATCAAATAGAGTCAGCAGTATCACCGGGAGATGAATCTACAGTATTTCGAGCATTATTATCAAACAATTCATGCGATAGTGGAGTTTATTCCGAACCGGCTATTGTTAGCGTAATTATAGCTGATATTAAACCTACTCCTGTACAGGTTGATAAAGATATAATATGTATAGGAGACACGATAAGCTTAAGTTCACAAACAGGATATAGCAGCACTGGTGAGAAATTTGAAGGAGGACAATTCACTGAAGCTGGAATTAAAAACAAAGGCTGGAGATTTACAAATCCAAGTGGTGGGTCAAATGATTATTCTGCAGCTGCAAATAACGGCAGAGCAGATCACTGGTTAAAAATGAACGCGAGTGGTGGTCCTGATGGCAAAGTTTTTACTGGTAATCTTCCAAATTATAATAATCCTTCTACTATTCGTTGGACTTCAATACTGAACGTTAATGAAAAGTTTGCCTTAGTTACCGGTGATAATGTTTCACTAATGGAAACTCCAGTTTTTGCATTGAATGGAATGGATGAAGCTATCTTCACATGGGATCAGGGTTATAATCTTTCTGAAGGAGCTAAGATCACCGTAGAAATATCTACAACTGGCGGTGCAGATTATAATACGGTTTTATATACTCTTACCAGTGATGGAAGTGTAGAGGTTGGAAGTAGTGGTAATTACCTCGATTTTGGTGGTGGTACTCCTCAATCCAGACCCAAAAATAAGATGGTAATTAACCTTGGCGACTACCTGGGTCAGTCAAATCTAAGGGTACGATTTAATTATGAAGGAGTTAGAGATGGTGATGTTTGGGCCGTCGACAATGTCAAGGTACCAGAAGGACCACAAGAAATTTTATTGCAATGGTATTATGATGAAGATTTAGATAATCCAGATAATGAATTAGAAGAAATTGGAGAAGTTAACGAGTACACAGTAAATTTCATTCCAAGAAAAATTGGATGGAATGATTTCGAAGTGCAGACAAGAATAATATTAGATAGTAATGGTGATCAATGCCAGAGTGTAGATAATTTTGAAACCATTAGAGTTTGGGCTTTTGACGAATACATAACCGAAGTTTCTACAACCGTAGGAGCATGTGGTAGTTTATCCATTTTACTGAATGCTACGGTCACCGCAACCCAACAGGCTATGCAAATTACAGAGTACCCTACGCTAGATGGTTATGTAGGTAGCTGGAAAGTTTTTGATACAAACAACATTGAAGTTACAACTGGCTTCAGTTTCGAGAACCAGGATAACAGCAGCAATCTTGATCCTGTAAAGGACCCGAATGCTATTTTTACTGCAGAAAACTTAGGTGATTATCAAATACGATGGGTTCTTACTCCAACAGCCACAGATGAAAATGGAGTCTTGATCGAAAATGCTGGCTGCCCACCCATAGATACCACAGAAACGATCAGTCTTATAGATTGTGTAACTCTTGATTTTGACGGTTATGATGATTATGTGGATCTTGGAAATAATTATACCGGCAGTTTCTTTTTAGAAGCATGGATAATGCCATTCGATAGACCACTTCCGGAGGGCGGAATGACTGATGCTTCAAAAGGAACCATTTTTAGCACTCCGGGATTTGAACTTACCATGGAGAATCTTCCTGATTTTGTAGAGCCTAATAATAGGTGGTACCACATTGCTGTTTCCAGTACTGGAAATAAATTATTTATTGATGGAATCGATGTTGGTAGCATTACTGTAAATTCGTCTGGAACTAATACCGCCGCTATTGGTGCAAGATATAGCGCCTCTTCAAAAACTGCTACCAATCACTTCTCAGGATGGATAGAGGAAGTCAGGATCTGGAACAATGCTCCTTCAGAAAAAGAGATCAGGTTTATGATGAACCAGCGACTTAAACTTAATTCTTCAAATCAGGTTGTTAGTCCTATTGAAGGGGAAGTCGTGCCAAACAGAACTGTTGATGGCAGCTACTATACCGCTAATGGTTTCAATTTAGACGAGGATGGAGTGAGTTTCTATGATCAAACTGCGGCTGACCTTGCCGGATACTTTAGACTATATTCCGATAATCCCGACCCGGACAATAAACTTCCAGGTTACTTCATGGATGCGCTCAAACCATTGAACGGACTTACACCCAACCATGCAAATGCAGCAAATCCTGGTAGAATGGTCAATATTGAAACAGATCAGGAGAATACATCGCCTACCCCGTATTTCTCCTATGCAGATGGATCTACCTGGACAGACATCAATACCTGGGCCAGACCAGAAGTTTGGGACGTACCCAATAGCCTAGGTTATAATAGCACTCCAATTGACTGGAACATAGCAAGAATCAATCATATTTTTGAATCCAATAGAGCTATTACGATGCTCGGTCTGCTTTCTGAGACCACTGGAAAGGAATTAACTATCAATGCCAGTAATCCAATAACAATTTCACATTATTTATATCTGGACGGTAGTATAGATCTGCAGGGTGAATCTCAGTTATTACAAAACCACGGAAGTATTCTGGCAAACGAAAGCGCTGGATTTGTTGAAATAGATCAACAAGGTAGAATGAGTAGTTTTAATTATAATTACTGGACAAGTCCCGTAAGTACCCAGGGTTCTTCGAACAATTCAGGTTACCGACTGCTGGATGTTCTTATGGATGGAACAAATGCCGAAAATCCTACTGGAATTAACTGGAGAACTGGATATTTTGATGCAGATGGAGCTAGAACCTCTCCAATAACAATCACCGATGCCTGGATCTGGGATTTCAGAGGTGGTGATGCAGATATCTATGGCGACTGGCTATTTATGGGGAATGATTTTATGCAAATTGCTGGTGCTGGATATTCCATGAAAGGGACTGATGGTACTGTGGCACCAAATCAAATGACACAGAATTATGTTTTCCGCGGAAAACCAAATAATGGTGATATCCCTACTACCGAATTGAGTCTGAATTCAACGCAGAATTTTCTAGTAGGTAATCCATTCCCTTCCGCTTTAGATGCAAACGAATTTTTACGAGATAACTTAAATGTTGTAGGAACCGGAGCAGGAAACAATTCCCAAAATGTTTTTAATGGGACGCTCTACTATTGGGATCATTTTGCGGGAAGCACCCATATTTTAGAAGAATATGTTGGAGGGTATGCAACCTATACCCTCGCAGGCTCTGCTCCTGCAATTTTAAACGACTGGCGTATAAGCCAGGTAGGTGGAAATGGAACTAAAGAAGCTAAGCAGTACATACCAGTAGCACAAGGTTTCTTTTTGAATAGTGCTCCAGTGAATGGTAATACATTTGGTGGACAGATTCGGTTTAATAATACCCAGAGAGTTTATAGAAGAGAAAGTGTAGATCCATCTATTTTTCTACAACAGGAGAACGATCCAAAATCTTCAATAAACAGGACGAGAAAAAGCTCAGAGGATGATCGAGCAAAGATCAGGCTCAAATTTGAATCTCCGGCAGGTTATCACAGGCAAATTCTGGTTACCAGAGACGCAAATACCACGAACGGTTTTGATGTTGGTTATGATGCTCCGCTTATTGAAAATAACAAGGAAGATATGTACTGGTGGTTTGCAGATAACAGATTTGTAATTCAGGGAGTTCCTGATTTTGAAAAGGATCAAGTATTACCATTAGCTATAAAAACTTCTTCGGAAGGATCATTTACCATTAAAATAGATAGTACAGAAAACTGGCCTGCAAATAAAGAACTATACCTGAAGGACAACCAAAATGACAGTATTCATGACTTGCTTGCCGGTTCATACAAAGGCACTACCACCGAAGGAGAAATTAGCGATCGTTTCGAAATAGTATTCTTTAAAGAAATCGCCCAGGAACCTGATCCAGTGGTTATTCCGGAAGAACCTGAATTACCAGTAATCGATGGGTTAGTAGGAATATCTTACAGTACCTTCAGCAGAAATGTCAAAATTAGTAATGAGGATTTACTGAAAGTTGAAAAGGTTTTAATTTATGATATGGGTGGTAAGCTGATTCAGGAATTCGATGGTCTACCTTCAGAAAAAGAGATTTATCTAGGCTTAAGGCCAGTGAGATCTGGAATTTATATTGTCAAGGTTTTCTGTGAGAATGCAATCTGTAATAAGAAGATCATCGTGAAATAATGGAAAGTAGTTTCTTACAAGATGAATTTAACAGACCTGTGATTTGTTTAGATTACTGAATTAAAGACTTTTATCGTTCAATTTTTACCATAAACTTAACACTTTTAATCGAATTTATATTACTTTTACCGATGAAAATCTAGATCGGCAACCTTATGAAGCAGTTTTTTTTTGAACACCAATTTATTGGTTTCAAGGCTTTCTATATATCATTTGTTTTAATGCTACTTTTATGTAGCCTAAATTCTAGTGCTCAAACTGTAAGTTTGGAGTTAGATTCGAACGGTCAGGTTAGTATTTCTAGTTCAGATATTGGGAACTCTATCACTAGTGGATTAGGTCTTGGGACGCTCCAATCCATAGTCTTCAGCCAGACAAACTTCGATTGTTCAGATATTGGCACCAATACAGTTAGCACTACTTTGCAAGGTATTCTTTTATCTACAACCATTGATATCACGGTTGAAGTGGAAGACAACCTACCTCCTCAGGCTAGTGTAAAAGACTTTACCTTGTATTTAGACTCCAATGGTATAGGAAGTTTATTGCCTTCAGACCTTGACAACGGTTCCACCGATAATTGTACTATTGAACAATACAACGTTAGTAAATCAACTTTTGATTATTCAGATTTAGGTAATAACACTGTAGAACTCAGTATTATTGATGCAAATTCGAACACTAGTACAACTTCTGCTACAGTGACAGTTGTGGACAATGAGCCACCAACAGTACTTACCAAGAATATTACTGTTGAACTGGACGATGACGGAAAGGTAACAATACAACCTTTAGAAATAGATAATGGATCGACAGACAATGGGAAAATTAGCTCATACACTTTGGACCCAACTGTATTTACATGTAACGACGTTGGTCCTAATACAGTCACTCTTACGGTAATTGATGAAAGCGGAAATTCAGCCAGTGAAAATGCTACTGTTACCGTCGAGGATAATATCGCTCCCAATGCAGTTGCTCAAAATATAACTATTCAGTTGGATGCTTCGGGAAATGCTTCAATTACCGCTGCTGAAATTGATAATGGTTCAAGCGATAATTGTGGGATCCAGAGTTTAAGTTTAGATAAAACCAATTATGACTGTACTGATGTTGGATCTAGCAACGTGGTATTGACGGTAACCGATAATCACAATAATTCCAGCACGGCCACTGCGACCGTTACTGTCGAGGATAATATCGCTCCCAACGCAATTGCTCAGAATCTCACAATTCAGTTGGATGCTTCAGGAAACGCTTCTATTACCGCTGCTGAAGTTGATAATGGTTCAAGCGATAATTGCGGAATCAAGGATTTGAGTCTGGATATCACAAGTTTTGATTGTTCTAATGTGGGGGCAAACAGTGTGGTGTTAACTGTTACCGATGTAAATAACAATTCCAGCACCGCGAATGCCACTATTACTGTTGAAGATAATATCGCTCCTACTGCTATTGCTCAAAATATAACTGTTCAGTTAGATGCTTCAGGAAACGCTTCTATTACCGCTGCTGAAGTTGATAATGGTTCAAGCGATAATTGTGGAGTTTCCAACTTAAGTGTGGACAAAACTAATTTTAATTGCTCCAACGTGGGCGATAATACGGTTATTCTAACAGCTACTGATGTAAACGACAACGTAAGCACTACCACTGCCACGGTAACCGTTCAGGATAATATAGTACCTGTTATAAATGCAGTATCTGCTATTACTTCCGATAGTTCAGAAGATAATTGTTTCGTAAGATTAACCATACCAAACCCAGGGGCGACCGATAATTGCCAGGTATCAAATCCTGTTGGAAACAGGGATGATGGCCAAAGCCTTGACGATCCTTTCCCTATTGGTATTACAACTATAACCTGGAATGTTACCGATGAAAATGGAAAGGTTGCAGAACCTGTAACGCAAGAGGTTATTGTTGAGGATAAAACCTTGCCGATAATTGATCACAATGGTGACAAAGATGTTTTTAATGAGCCCAATACATGTGCAGCTACTGTGAATGTTTTAGCAACGGCGGAAGACAATTGTGAGGTGAGTTCTCCAGTTGGTGTTAGAAGTGATGGGCTGGCTCTTACAGATCCCTATCCTGTAGGTTCAACCGATATTTTCTGGAATATAACGGATGAAAATGGTAACGCCGCTATAGAAAAAGTACAGGTTGTAACAGTCCAGGATAACGAAAAACCTGTGGTTCCAGTTCTTGAAGACATAACGGCACAATGTTCCATAACCTTAACTCCACCCACAACTACCGATAATTGTGATGAGGAAGTTGTTGGCTCTACTGGCGTTGCTCTTACTATTGAAGAATCAACCACTGTTTTTTGGATATTTACAGATTCCGCAGGAAACAGCACTACTTCAGTACCACAGAATATAGTAATTGCTGATACGGAAGCTCCTGTGCCTAACATTACCAATTTACCTAGGAAATCCATTATAGGATGTCAGATCTCCAGTATTAATGAATTGGATATTCCTATTGCGACAGATGCTTGTGACGGGGCCATTATGGGGACTCTTGGGAGTGCCTTCGAGTTCCCTTATTCATTTTACGGCATCAACACTATTTTCTGGGAATTTGAAGATGAATCTGGAAATATCTTCATTCAAGAACAGGAAATCCAGCTAAATCCAACTGCCATTGATGGTGGTACTTTATCAGGGAATTTTGAAGGCACAACCTTTCCTGAACAGATCGACATCTCCTCATGTGGAACTCAAATTTCTGTAGATCTAAGTTTAAGTGGTAAAACTGGAAATATCATTCAATGGGAAAAATTTGCTGTTAATGAAGGTTATTGGGAAATTATCAATACTACTTCAACAAATTATACTGCAAACTTTTCTGCGGGCGCATTTGAATCCACTTATTTTAGGGTCCTGGTAAAAAACGGGACATGCTCTGAATATTCCAACAGCTATTTCGTACGGGCTCTTCCTGCCGGTGATGCACCTACGGTAACTAATCTTGATGATCCACAAAAATACTGCCTGGGAGATCCGGTAAGTCTAATTGCTGAAAGTAATTATTTAGCAACCCAGCCAGCAATTCCTGCTGAGTCACCAGGAGATTTTAATCAGGGACAACTAAACACACAGGATCCTGACGGATGGTTAACAGATGGAGCACCAGGTGGTTTCACTGCCGGCGGAAATTCGAAAAAACCTAGAAACTGGTCAGGAACTAATAATCACGAGTTTGGCGGTATAGAGTTTGACGGCGAAGATAAAAAGTTTGCAATCGCTCAAGGTGATTTTCGTGATAATAAATATAAAGGCGATACACCAACAACTCTGGAAACTCCAATTCTCGATCTTAGTAATGCTGCTGCAGCAAGCCTGGATTTTGATCAGGCTTTTTATTTCGCCAATAACGACGTAGCTGTCATTGAAATCTCTACAGACGGCGGGAACACCTATTCTAACTTGAGAGTGATGCACGCTGCCGGATCTGGTATTTTAAAATGGCTTACTGCTGGAACAGCCGAATCTACAGCTGGTTCCAATGCTACAAATTATAATTTCAGCACAGATAATACCTCTATATCACTAAACGATTATATTGGTGAAAGCCGAGTAAGAATTCGCTGGTCTTTTACCGGCACCAGTGATAAAAGTGTTTGGGCGATGGATAATATTTTTGTTAATAATGAAGTCCCTGTAGATACTGAACTGGAATGGACTGTTGGAATTGGTAATCCGGAAGAGTCACCAATCGAGCAGGGCCAAACCAGTATAGCAATTAATTTTATACCTCAATCGCCAGGTGTTCATGAATATGGTGCTACAGCATTAATTAATGGTTGTAGAACATATGATGAAGAGGGAACAGATTTAATATCCATTCCTGTAACCTATTCCTACGCGGGAGAGGATATTATATATACGGATGAGCAATGTGGCCAAAATAATGTTCAATTGAATGCTTACGACAACAGTCTTTCGGCTAACCAAAACTTCGAAAAACAAGCATACCCTACAAAACCAGAAAATTGCCTTACATGTGACGCACCTGGAACTCAGGAGATTGGTACCTGGTCATGGAGTGGAAATTCACCAGATTGTCAAGCACCAGAATTTTCAGACGTTAATGACCCTAATGCAACTTTTAGTG
>NZ_JBLVTK010000001.1:189926-192044 GCF_048285865.1 Christiangramia marina
GTTGATGGTTGCAGCGATGAAATGATTGTTACTATTTCTAACTGCGACAACGTTAATTTTGATGGTGATAATGATCATGTTGACTTTGGGAATAATTATAATCTTGGCGGGGCTTTTAGCCTTGAGGTTTGGGTAAAGCCAGAAACTCTTACTGGAAAACATACTATATTTTCCAAACGAGATGGTGATTATTCAGGTTCTGCTCATGGATACGACTTAAGGATTACCAACAAAACTGTCTCATTCAATTGGGATAAAAATGGTTCTATCTCGTCTCCTCATAGAATCACCGACAATAGCAGGTGGTATCATATTGCACTCACACATACAAGTACTGGGGAATATCGTCTATACATAGATGGCTTGCTTATGAAGAACACTGGTGGGCCTGCTCCAAATCCAAACAATTATCGAGCAATATTAGGAGCTATGGATGGGGAAAACTCATTAGAAAGCAGAGATTTTTATCACGGCTGGATGGAAGAGTTAAGAATCTGGAATGTTGCTTTGACACAAGACCAGATTCAATTAATGATGAATCAGCATATCACTAAAGGTGCAGATGCTGAGGTTATTGGTGAGGTCATTCCAGTTGCTACAGGATTGAACTGGACTAACCTTGAGGCGTATTACCGAATGGATAACATAAGCTGTGGAAACCTGGATGCATATACTCTGGATGGCTCTACATTTAAGGGTAGTTCTGGAAAATTATTAAATATCACAACACCGCAGGAAACTACTGCCCCGCTGCCTTACGAATCGGCCAATAATGGCAACTGGGACAATATGAGCACATGGCTCTATCCAGAT
This sequence comes from Christiangramia marina, assembly GCF_048285865.1. Classification (NCBI taxonomy): domain Bacteria; kingdom Pseudomonadati; phylum Bacteroidota; class Flavobacteriia; order Flavobacteriales; family Flavobacteriaceae; genus Christiangramia; species Christiangramia marina. Next base: position 190,740 of record NZ_JBLVTK010000001.1, read on the forward strand.
GTCTGGGATGCGCCAAACTCAAAGGGTATCAATGATCAAATGATCAATTGGAATATAGTGGTTGCAAAACATAACATCACAAATGCCACAAGAAATATCAATTTACTCGGCTTAGTATCCCAAAGTGGTACCATCGAATTTGATGGTACTACGAACACAAATACTGGTAAAGGTTCTGGTAACGGTCTGTTGATATCTCGTTATCTACAACTGGATGGTGTGATAGATCTTAACGGAGAATCCCAATTAATACAGCCAGAGGGTAGTATTATTGCTCCAGAAAGTTCTGGGAATTTACAGATTGATCAGCAGGGAAAAGCAAATAGCTATAACTACAACTACTGGACTTCTCCCGTCTCCAATGCCAACACCTCAACCATAAACGATGGCTTTGCATTGAACACGGTGCTCTACAATGGCTCTAGTCCATTTACTTTTCAATCCAATTTCCGCGCCGCAGATGGAAATGATATTGTAATAAGTTCCTATTGGTTATATACTTTTAGCGGAGATGCAGATGATTATTTTACCTGGCTACAATTCGATGAAACTTTTAAACTTGAACCAGGAATTGGTTACAGTATGAAAGGAACTTCAGGTGCTGCAGATTTAAACGTTCACCAAAACTATACCTTTCGTGGTATGCCTAATAATGGAGATATTTCTGTAGCGGTGGGAGAGGATCAGAATCTACTTACCGGTAATCCTTACCCTTCTGCAATAGATTCAGAAAAATTTATTGAAGAGAATGCGATACAACAACAAAATTTCAATGGCTCACTATATTTCTGGGATCATTTTGGTAAGATCGACAGTCATTATCTAGAAGAATATGTAGGTGGATATGCAGTTCTAAATAAATCCGGATCGGTATCCTCAGCGAGCTCTATAGACTCAAGGATAGAAACTGAAACAGATCTTAGAGGCTCAAAAAAACCAGGAAGATATATTCCGGTAGGTCAGGGATTTTTCATCAACACTCAGGGGGCTTCAAACCCGCAGCAAATTACTTTTAAAAATAAGTACCGAGTTTTTGTTCCAGAAAGTTCTGGAGACTCTCAATTCCATTCACAGGAAGAGGATCCGAAGAAAACGGCGGAGAATGAATATGAAAAAGATTCCAGACAAAAGATTAGATTAAAACTGGAATCTCCTAAAGGTTACCACCGCCAGATTCTTGCCACGGCAGATGTCAATACTACCGATGGCTTTGATCTTGGATATGACGCGCCCCTTATCGAAAACAATGTGGAAGATCTCTACTGGATGATCGATGAATCTGAATTTGTTATCCAAGGTGTACCA
>NZ_JBLVTK010000001.1:192150-207093 GCF_048285865.1 Christiangramia marina
TATATCTTTTGGATACAACAACCGAAGAGTATCACGATCTCATGAAATCTGATTATACGGTGAGTACAGATAGTGTTGGTGTTTTCAACGAGAAATACCAGATCGTCTTTCAGAAGCTTGAAGAGGAAGTTTCCGAAGAGGTTGTAGAAGAAAAGCCAGAAGTAGTAGAGGAATCAGACCCTGATTTTCTGGATATGAGATACCTTCGACAGACAGATGAAATTGCGCTATACAATCCTGATCTACAGAATATAGATTTTGTAGAGCTGTACAGCGTCTCTGGACAAAAGATCATGACCTTTAGCGAAATTCCTACAGAAGAATCAATAAGTCTAAGAATTCAACAGAAGTTGAGTTCTGCAGTGTATGTAGTCAAGATCTATATTGGGGAAAAGAGCTATTCAAAAAAGGTGATCATTACCAAATAATCTGGAATTAACCTTTATATTTCATGGGTAAATAGACTACTTTCTTGGTATCATAGAAGTCTTCCTCAAAATAAGCGGACAGTTCAAAAATCTGGGCTGTCCGGTAATCCTGTAATTCTTCTGAAAGATCTCCACCCTTTAGATACAGAATTCCGTTTCTAAAATCGTGCTTACTTTCTTTGGCGATCTTACCTTTCACCCAACGAACAAAAGTTGGCATTACTGCTACAGCTCTACTTACGATAAAATCATACTGACCCTTTAAATCTTCTACTCGCTGATTATAAGTGGTCACATTCTCGAGTCCCAGACCTTCTGAAACCTCATCGACCACTTTAATTTTCTTGCCTATAGAATCTACAAGATCAAAATTAGTTTCGGGATGCAGGATGGCTAAAGGTATTCCTGGAAACCCCCCGCCGGTTCCTACGTCAAGAACTCTTGATCCTGGAAGAAACGCCTGAACCTTTGCTATACCCAAAGAATGTAAAACGTGGCGAATGTATAATTCGTCAATATCTTTCCTGGACACCACGTTAATTTTAAGGTTCCAGTCTTTATATAATTCTTCCAGTTTTTCAAACTTCTGAAGTTGATCTTCAGTTAAATTTGGGAAATATTTCTTTATTAGTTCCAAAGCATTCAATTTTCAGCAAAAATAGGCATTTTTTTATGTCCATTTTTTCTGAATAAACAGTAGCTGAAAATTTTAATATTATAACTTTGAAATGTTTCCGAAGCAGATGCTACATCGAAATAAAGGAGCATTTTCAGAATCATTAAAAAATTAAAGACATGCAGGAAAAACTATCGAACCGAATAAATGCGATGGCAACATCCCAAACACTTGCAATGGCTGCGAAAGCCAGAGAATTGAAAGCGGAAGGGAAGGATATTATTGGCCTAAGTCTTGGAGAACCAGATTTTAATACTCCAGATTTCATTAAGGATGCCGCAATACAGGCCATTAATGATAATTACAATTCCTATACGCCGGTCGATGGTTATGTTGAATTAAAGGATGCTATTATTTCTAAATTTAAAAGAGATAATGATCTTACCTATGATCGCTCACAGATTGTTGTCTCAACCGGTGCCAAGCAATCCTTGGCTAATGTAGCTATGGTTGTTCTTAATCCTGGAGACGAGGTACTACTACCCTGCCCATATTGGGTGAGTTATGCTGAAATTGTAAAGTTAGCAGAAGGTGTTCCAGTGGAAGTTCCAACCAGTGTGGAGACCAATTTTAAGATCACTCCAGAACAGCTGGAAGCTTCTATCACTCCTAAAACCAAGATGATCTGGTATAGTTCTCCTTGTAATCCTAGTGGAATGGTTTACAGTAAGGAAGAACTAAGAGCACTCGCAGATGTACTCAAAAAATATCCGGATATAGTGGTGGTTAGCGATGAGATCTACGAGCATATTAATTTTGTAGGCGATCATGCTTCCATGGCTCAATTCGAAGATATGTATGACCGTACGGTAACGGTAAATGGTGTTTCAAAGGCATTCGCAATGACCGGATGGAGAATTGGATATATTGGAGCTCCGGCTTACATCGCTCGAGCCTGTAATAAAATGCAGGGACAAATCACCAGTGGTGCAAACTGTATTGCACAGCGGGCTGTGATCACTGCTCTGGAAGCGCCGGTGAGTAAGATTAGTCATATGATCGATACTTTTAAATCAAGAAGAAAGCTCATTATTGATCATTTGAATGAGATTGACGGATTTGTTACTACCGAACCTCAGGGAGCGTTTTATGTGTTTCCAAATATCTCGGCCTTCTTCGGAAAGACGATCGATGATACTAAAATCGAAAATGCAAGTGACTTTTCGATGTTATTATTGGAAAAAGCGAATGTTGCCACAGTAACTGGTGAAGCTTTTGGAAATCCTGACTGTATTCGTATTTCATACGCTGCAAGTGAAAGTCAGATTGAGGAAGCTATAAAAAGAATAAAAGAAGTGTTATCATAATTGCAATTATGCACAGTACAAAAAAACCGGCTTTCGCCGGTTTTTTTGTACTATAAATTCAGATTACCTGTTACGCCAGAAGAATGGCGTTAATATGATAAGCACAGTAAATAGTTCCAGTCTACCTATGAGCATTAAGAAAGCTGACCACCATTTTCCAAAATCTGATAATATATCAAAATTGTTCACGGGACTTAAACCTCCAAAAGCAGGTCCAATATTCCCAAGAGAAGATGCAGCGCCTCCAATAGCCGTTTGAAAATCCAGTCCCATTCCTGCGAATACTACTGCTCCAATGATAAAGGAGAGCATATACAGTATAAAAAAGCCCAGGATATTAAAAACGATCTCCTTACTAATCGACTTCCCATTAAATCGTACTGGTAGAATTGCATTGGGATGTAAGGTTCTCTTAAATTCTATGATCCCGTTCTTGATCATAATAATATGCCGCATTACTTTCACTCCCCCAGCCGTACTCCCTGCGGAACCACCCAGAAAGAATAATCCGAAATAGAGAATAGTTAGAAAAGGTGTCCACATCGTATAATCGGCAGAAACAAATCCGGTAGTGGTTATCACGGTTAAAACCTGGAACAGAGAATGCCTGAAGGCGCTTTCGGCTTCACCCCAAACCATTGGATGCTCGATACTTGAAATTGTGACATCTGCCTGGAAATAGACCACCAGTGCTGAAATTGCCGTAAAACCGAAGATGAAAAACATATACCATTTAAACTCATCATCATGCAGAATTTTCTGCACCTGACCCTTAAAAGCAAAATAACTCAGTACAAAGTTACTACCCGCGAGCAGCATGAAGAGAATGATAATATACTGAATTGCAGGATTATCGTTCCAGTAAGCTAAACTTGCGTTCTTGGTAGAAAAACCTCCTGTAGATAATGTACTAAAAGCGTGATTGATGGCATCAAAGAAGGTCATTCCAGCCACCCATAGAAGTATAGTTTCTGCTACCGTATAGGAAACATAGATAAGCCATAAACGCTTGGCGGTATCTGTAATTCGAGGCTTTAATTTATCTGCGCTAGGACCAGGGGATTCGGCAGAGAATAGCTGCATCCCTCCTATTCCAAGCAACGGCAGGATCGCAATGGCTAAAACGATAATTCCCATTCCGCCAATCCAATGAGTTAAACTTCTCCAGAATAGAATACCCTTTGGAATCGCTTCGATATCATTAAGAATGGAGGCACCGGTAGTGGTGTACCCAGACATAGTTTCGAAAAACGCATTTGTAAAAGTTGGTATAGATTCACTTATGAGGTAAGGGAGACTGCCACTTAGGGCCATAAAGATCCATCCAAAAGTTACAATTATATAACCTTCTCTTTTCTTTACCTCTTTACTATGGCCACGGGTAGTGAACATGAGCAAGGTCCCCGTAAATAATGTTACAAGAGCAGCGGTTGAAATTTCAAGAGTTACACCGTCATCGTAAATATAACTTACAAGGGTTGCTAAAAGCATAAAGCCACCATTACACAGCAGCAATAATCCCATCACATGAAGAATTATCTGATAATTCAATCTGGGCATTAGAGGAACAGTTTTTCTACTTTGTTAATAGATCTCGGTAGACAACAAACCACAATTCTGTCTCCGGGTTTGATAAGAAAATCACCTAGAGCGATTAAACCTTTTCCATCGCGAATAATTCCACCAATTATTGCTGAACGTGGGAAATCGAGATCCTTGATCTTTTTATTTGAAACCTGGGAATTTGGTTTTACGATAAACTCCAGAAGCTCGGCATTCATATTATTCAGCTTGGTCATCGCCACGACCTCACCTTTTCTTACATAACGGAAGATATTATTGGCAGCCAGTAGTTTCTTATTTATAAGAGTATCTATTCCAATAGAGTGACTTAGCTGAAAATAATCCATATTCTCGACCAAAGAGATAGTTTTCTTAACGCTTTTGGATTTGGCTACCAGACAGGACATAATATTAGTTTCTGAATTTCCGGTCACAGCGATAAAAGCATCCATATCATGGATGTTTTCTTCTTCCAGTAATTCAACATTGCGACCATCTCCGTTAATAATTAATACGTTGGGAAGTTCATCAGCCAGTTCGTATGCTTTTTCACGATCTTTCTCTACCAGCTTTACATTGAAATTATTACGACAAAGATCCTGTGCGGTTTTTCTACCAATCTTACTACCCCCAAGAACCATTATATTCTTGATATCCTGTCGAACTTTCCCCGTTAGTTTATATAATTCCTCTACACCATTTTTTAAAGTGATAAAATAGACCTGGTCACCTTCTTTAAATTGGGTATCTCCTCTAGGTATCAATGTATACTGTGTTCCAAATCTTTGAATTGCAATAGGAACAAAGTTTAGTTCTGGAAATATCTTGGCGGCTTCCTTTACTGTCTTTCCTACAAAGGTCGCAGTTCTGGATAAACTCACACCAATCATGGTTAGTGCACCTTCTTCAAATTCGTAGCTATCATTAAACGCCGACTGGTTCAACAGCAATTCGATTTCACGCGAAGCAAGAGCTTCCGGAGAAATAAGTTCATCTATCCCGAAACGAGTGAATCCCAGTTCTCCCTGATTTTCGAGATATTCGGTATTTGAAATTCTGGCGATCGTTCTTTTAGCTCCAAGCTGCTTGGCCAGTACACATACGGTAATATTAGTTGCCTCACTTGAGGTGACACTAACTACCATATCTGTATGTTTCACCTGCGCATCCTTTAATATCCTGATGGAACTGGCATCGCCTTTAATAGTTCTAATATCCAAGTGAGTATCAGCATAAGCAAGATTATCTCTATTTGGGTCAATTAGCGTAATATCCTGAGATTCAAAGGAAAGTAATTTAGCTAAATGAAATCCTACTTCACCTGCGCCGGCGATAATTATTTTCATATAACAGCTTCAAATTGTGAAAGCAAAGTTAAGTTATTTTGCAGAAAGGAAAAATCTCTTTTCAGAGATAAAAAATCGGCTAATATCCGTTATTTTCCTCATATCAGTTATCTTTGAAGCAAATTTCACCTATGAGTAAGAAAGTTACTCCATATAAAGACTCGCAGCTCACCAAAAAAAAGCAGGTAGAACAAATGTTCGACAATATATCTGACAACTATGATGGGCTAAACAGGGTTATTTCTATGGGAACCGATGTTAGCTGGCGAAAGAAGGTTGTTGCTGCAGTTGCTGCCACAAATCCTGACAGTATTCTTGATATTGCTACCGGAACAGGCGATCTAGCAATTCAAATGGCTAATACCGGGGCGTCTAGAATTGTTGGTCTTGACCTGTCTGACGGAATGTTAAGTGTTGGTAGAAAAAAGATTGCTGCTAAAGAGCTGGATGTTGAAATTGAGATGATTCAGGGGGATTCTGAAAATTTACCATTTGAAGCTGACAGTTTTGATGCAATTACTGTTGCCTTTGGGGTTCGAAATTTTGAAAATCTGGAACTCGGACTATCAGAAATTTTTCGTGTTTTAAAACCTGATGGTATTTTCGTGGTTCTGGAAACTTCAGTTCCAACAAGATTTCCATTTAAACAGGGCTATAAGATATATTCATCTATGATATTACCGGCTATAGGAAAGTTATTTTCGAAGGACAAGGATGCTTACTCCTACCTAAGCGAGAGTGCTGCAAGTTTTCCTTATGGTAAGGAGTTCAACAATATTTTATCGAAAACCGGGTTTACTAATGTGAGAGACTTACCTCAAACTCTGGGAGTCTCCACTATATACATTGCTTCAAAGTAGATACATGAAGAAATTTTTTATAATTGCCCTTTTTCTATTCATTTCAAATGCATCTTTCGCCCAGCTATTTTCTGGGGAGAGTATTGAAAATCAACCAAACGTCGATAATAAAAGATGGTCATGGGGTTATTTTCTAGGCTTTAATAGCTACGATTTTGATTTTGACTATATCGATTATAATCCAAGCACCGTTACTGGTAAAGATTACCTTGTTGAAACTCGTACTGGTTTTAATGTAGGCCTCATTGGTAATTTGAAGCTAAACGACCATTTTGATCTTCGTTTTGAACCTGGTGTAAATTTTAATACCAGGGGATTTCAATTGTATAGTGCAGACATCAATACATTCAGGGAAATTAATTCCACGTATGTACATCTACCCTTACTTCTCAAATTTAATGCAAACCGTCTGAACAATTTCCGTCCTTTCGTTGTTGGTGGGTTGAGCACTTCAATTAATCTTAGCAGTAACGAAAATAATCCTGACGATAATTCTGCTGGACAATTCAGGATGAAAACGAATTCTTACTACTATGAACTTGGTTTCGGAATAGATATTTATTTGTACTATTTTAAATTTTCTCCGTCTATTCGTGGCGTTTTCGCGATTAACGATGAGTTAGTTCGAGATAATGATCCTAATAGTATTTATACAGAAAACGTAGATTCAATGTCCTCAAGAGCAGTTTTTATCAACTTCACTTTCCAATAGACTCCTGTCTTCGGAATTCCGCAAGCGTAATAGCCGTTGCCGTTGCCACATTGAGACTTTCAGTATTTTGCTCCTTACCATATTGGGGAATGCTTATCTTCTGATTCACTAATTTCTGAATTTCAGAAGAAATGCCATTTGCCTCATTTCCAAAGATGACAAAACTTTCTGCATCTAACGCACTTTGATAAATATCGGAACCCTCTAAAAGAGTTCCGTAAATGGGGAAAGAATGTTTTTTAGAAAAAAATTCATGCAAGTCTGTATATACAATATTTACACGGGACAGAGAACCCATACTGGCCTGTACTACTTTGGAATTAAAACAGTCTACCGTATCTCTGGAACATATAAGATCTGTGATCCCGAACCAATCGCAAAGCCTGATGATCGTTCCAAGATTTCCAGGGTCTCGAACGCCATCCAAAACTACCTTCAGTCCATTTTCTGCTACCGGTAAGTCTTCTCGCATTCTGAAAACTGCTAGATAATCTGGAGCAGTAGTCAGGGAGCTTATCCTGGCTAGATCGGCTGAGTTCGCCTCATAGAAATCTCGCTCGTGAACCTCATCTAAAATACCTGAGCCAAATAATGCATATAATTCAAAATCAGATCTTAAAAACTCTTTTATCCCTTTAATTCCTTCAACAATGAATAGCTTTTCACGAAGCCTGTGCTTTTTTTGAGAAAGACTTTTTATTAACTTAATCTGGCTTTTGCTTACCATACAAAAAATGTATTTTTGAGCCCTAATCGATTATACTTGACACGGCTTCTCGCAAAAATATTATTATTTTTTTTAACGACTGTTCTTATCCTTAGCTGTAATGCTGTAAAACGATTAGAAGCCGATGAAAATTTATTGGTTAAAAACGAAATCTTTGCCAATGACGAACTAGTCAAGGATTCCCGAATTAAGAATCAGCTTTACCAGGAACCTAATACCAAACTATTAGGTTTTCCTCTTAGACTGCATTTCTACAATTTAGCACGGCCCGAAATTGACAGTATCCTTACAGAAAAATTTCTTGAGAACGAATCCAGAAGAAAGCGTCTCACAGCAATACTATCCAAAAAACAATTTGATCAATACATTTATTCCAAAAAGGAGTTTAATGAGTGGATCAAAAGAACTGGAGAGGCACCTGTCGTTTTGAATAAAGAACAGGCCGTTAAGTCTGTCAACCGTTTGAAATCCTGGTACTGGAATAATGGCTGGTTCAATGTAGAAGCAGATTACAAGGTATTGCCTATAGAAAATAAAGAAAAACGGGCTAAAGTAGAATACTATATCAAACCGGGAAAGCCTTACACGCTTGATTCCCTTACTACAGAAATTGCTTCACCAGCTCTGGATAGTCTTTACCAATCTAACAAAACCGAAAGTGAGATCATAGCTGGCACGCAGTATAACACTATAGCTTTCAACGAAGAAAGAGATAGATTATCAGACCTTTTTAGAAATAATGGAGTTTATAATTTTGATCAGGAATATATTAGTTTCGACGCAGATACTGTGGATACAAACCACAAATTGAACACTACTCTGATCATCAAGAATGAGCGGAATAATATAGGAGACAGTATCACAAGAACACCCTTCAAGATCCATACGATAAGTAAAGTAAAGATCTTCACAGATTATAGTTTCGCTAACCGTAACATGCCGATTCTGGACAGTGCAACTTATCGGCGTTATGAGCTGTTCAGTTTTGAAGAAATGCGCTACAAACCGGAAGCTGTTACCGATGCTGTTTTTATAAGACCTGGCATGATTTATCGTGATCTCGACAGGACAAGAACCTATAACAGACTTAATTCACTTCGAGTTTTTAAGTATCCCAATATTCAGTATACTCCAGATCCTTCAGATAGCACCAATACTAAATTGATCTCTAATATTTTTCTTAGTCCGCTTCCAAAGTACTCGCTTGGTTTCGATTTTGATGTATCACAAAGTAATATTCAGAAATTCGGAATTGGTTTTGGAGGTTCCTTCCTGATCAGGAACATTTTTGGCGGACTGGAGAATCTTGAATTATCCGGTCGCGGCAGTATAGCGTCATCAACAGATGCAGCCGCCAGCGCTGATAAAAATCGTTTTTTCGATATTACTGAAGTTGGTGCCGATCTAAAGCTGACCCTTCCGAGGATATTTTTACCTATAGATACGGAAAGGCTTATTAAGAAATACATGGCACCTTTTACCAGTATGAGTCTCGGGTTTAGTTCCCAGCGAAATATTGGTCTGGATAAGCAAACATTTTCAGGAATCCTGAATTATAACTGGAATCCATCCAAGCAGCTTACTAACAGCCTCGATCTACTCAATATCCAATACGTTCGAAATTTAAATACTGAAAACTACTTTAATGTCTATCGAAATTCATTTGAAGAATTAAATTCTATTGCACAGCGAAGTAATTTTAACTTCAGCACTCCGGGAAGTGACCTGCAAATCCCAGAAGAGGCCGATGGTTTTATAGACTATGTCATCAACGAAGACAGAACCAACACGGGACTCGAAAATGAAGACTATTTGAATACGCTAGACATATATGAACGAAAACTAAGACTCACTCAAAACAACCTTATTTTCGCCTCCAGCTACACCTATCTCTGGAATACGAGAGAGAACCTTTATGACAGAGAGTTTTCCCGATTCAGGTTCAAACTGGAAACCGCAGGGAATGTTCTATCTGCCCTTTCCAATGTTTTTAACTATCCTGTAAACGACCAGGGTAATGAGAAAGTTCTTGGGGTGGCTTATTCACAGTATGTGAAAACCGAACTGGATTTTATCAAACACTGGGATCTTGGAAACGATCAGATCTTTGCTGTTCGAGCTTTTGGAGGAATCGCCATACCCTATGGCAATGCGAATGATATTCCAATTACTAAGACTTTTTTCGCCGGCGGCCCTAATGACAATCGTGCATGGCAAGCCTATGATCTTGGACCCGGCAGCAGCGGTAGTATTCTGGAATTCAATGAAGCTAATCTTAAACTTGCCTTCAACGGAGAATATCGCTTCGGAATCTTTGACCAGTTCAAGGGTGCCTTATTCGTAGATGTTGGAAATATCTGGAACGTTCTTGACTCCAGGACTTCTAAAGATGTAGTTTTTGAAGAATTTTCAGATCTTGAGGAATTAGCTGTTGGTAGTGGATTTGGACTTCGCTATGACTTTAACTTTTTTGTCTTAAGATTTGATATCGGCTTTAAAACTCACGATCCAGGACAACCTGAAGGAGATCGATGGTTTCAGGAGTATAATTTCAACCATGCTGTTTATAACGTAGGAATCAATTATCCTTTCTAAGCCAGTTTATTTTCTTATTTTTGTGAACATAATCAACTAAAAGTTATGAGTCACAATATCAAACCGGGCGTTGCCACTGGAAAAGAAGTTCAGGAGATTTTCAATTATGCTAAAGAGAAAGGTTTTGCCCTTCCCGCTGTTAACGTAATTGGATCAAGTAGTGTGAATGCTGTTCTGGAAACTGCTGCTGAGTTAAACTCCCCTGTTATTATTCAATTTTCTAATGGTGGTGCGCAATTTAACGCTGGTAAAGGATTGTCGAATGAAGGAGAACAGGCTGCAATTGCCGGTGGAGTTGCTGGTGCAAAACACGTGCACGAAATGGCTAAACTTTACGGTGTACCAGTAATCATGCATACAGATCACTGTGCTAAAAAATTACTTCCGTGGATCGACGGACTTTTAGATGCCAGTGAAAAACATTACGAACAATTTGGTAAACCTTTATATAGTTCTCACATGATAGATCTTTCCGAAGAACCTTTGGAAGAGAATATGGAGATCTGTAAAAAATATCTTGAGAGGATGTCCAAAATGGGAATGACTCTGGAGATCGAACTTGGAATTACCGGTGGTGAGGAAGATGGAGTAGACAACTCTGATGTTGATGCTTCCAAACTTTATACTCAGCCTGAAGAAGTTGCCTATGCTTACGAAGAGTTAAGCAAAGTGAGTGACCAATTCACTATCGCTGCAGCTTTCGGAAATGTGCACGGTGTTTACAAGCCGGGTAACGTAAAGTTGACTCCAAAAATCCTGAAGAATTCTCAGGAATATATTACTAAGAAATACAATGTAGAAGAAAACCATATCGATTTTGTTTTCCATGGTGGAAGTGGCTCTACAGTAGAAGAAATTCGTGAAGCTATTGGATATGGTGTGATCAAAATGAATATTGATACCGATCTTCAATATGCATACCTGGAAGGAATTCGTGATTATATGGGAGCTAAAAAGGATTACCTGGCTACACAAATTGGAAATCCTGATGGCGACGATGTACCTAACAAGAAATATTACGATCCACGTAAATGGGTTAGAGAGGGTGAATTGACTTTCAAGACACGTCTAAAGAAAGCTTTTGAGGACCTTAATAACGTAAATACATTATAAATAATATTTTTAAACAGTCTTTTTCTTCGGAATTAGACTGTTTTTTATTGCCATAAATTTGACAACCCTTACGATTAAAATTTGAAAGAAATGGCTTGGTTTAAAAGAACACAAAAAGGAATTCAAACTCCTACTGAAGATAAGAAAGATGTCCCTAAAGGCCTGTGGTATAAATCACCTACCGGGAAGATCGTAGATGCTGAACAACTGGAAAGCAATTTTTATGTAAGTCCGGAAGATGGATACCACGTAAGAATTGGTAGCAATGAATATTTTAAGATCCTTTTTGATGATAATAATTTCAAGGAACTTGATAAGAATGTCACTTCTAAGGATCCTTTAAATTTTGAGGATACTAAAAAATACACAGACAGACTTAAAGCGGCGCAGGAAAAGACTGGTTTGAAAGATGCTGTACGAACTGCTGTTGGAAAATCCAAGGGAAAAGACCTGGTAATTGCCTGTATGGATTTTAAATTTATTGGTGGCTCCATGGGGTCTGTTGTTGGAGAAAAAATTGCTCGAGCAGCAGATTATGCACTTCAGAATAAAACTCCATTTATGATCATCTCCAAATCTGGAGGTGCCAGAATGCAGGAAGCTGCACTCTCATTGATGCAACTTGCAAAAACTTCAGTGAAGTTGGCGCAACTAGCCAATGCACAGATACCTTATATATCCCTTGCCACAGATCCTACTACTGGAGGAACTACGGCGAGTTTCGCTATGTTAGGAGATATTAATATTTCTGAACCAGGAGCATTGATTGGATTTGCAGGACCAAGAGTTGTGAAAGATACTACCGGGAAAGATCTTCCAAAGGATTTCCAGACTTCAGAGTTTCTGAAAGAAAAAGGGTTCTTAGACTTTATCACACATAGATCTGAATTGAAAAATAAGGTGAATTTATACCTTGATCTAATTCAGAATCAACCAGTGAGAAAATAAGTAGATATTTCTGTTTACAGAACAAAAAGACGACCTGATCTCTCAGGTCGTTTTTTTGTTTCTGTACTTCAGGACTAATCGATCTTTCCTGAAACATGATCTTCTCTAACTTCTGGATCGCGATACTTGCAACAATCGTCAAGCTTAGCATAAGCTTCATCTGTAGCTTTTAAGCTATCGAGATCATGCCCGGCATCCAGAATATTGCCTTGAATCGTTTTTAGATCTGTCTTATTTTCATTGAAGATCAATTGCAATTCCTGAGTTTCTAAGTTCCAATCGGCAAATTTCACACCCTTCGATGTTATACCTGCCTTCTCGATTCGATCCTTGCACATCATACAAACACCATCTACTTGAAATGATGCCTTCGCATTGCGATCCTGAGCAAACATACTGGTAGAACCTATCACAAAAAATAATAACACTAAATATTTCATATTCTTCTATTTAATTCAATTTAAATCTAAAACCTGCGTAGTATAAATTACCAAAAACAGGACCATAAACAAGGGTTGAGTCAAAATAATCTCCAAAGGGATCTTCCGCAGCAAGAATTGGTCGATCCTGTCTAACGTTTGTGATATTTTCTCCTCCAATATAAACTTCAAATCTACCTGAGAAAACCCTGGTTATTTGTGCATTTAGTGTACTTAAGGATGGTGAATATTCTCCTACCCGGAACTCCTCTGGATTCGCGGCTGTAGACGGAAATCGTTGTTCACCCAGCCAATTATAGGTAGCATCAAACTTCCACTGACTATTTTTTTTAATTTCGGTCTCATAGGAAAGATTCGCAAAGACTCTATGTTCCGGGATAAGGGGTTTGATCTTAGTTCCAGTCTGGTACTTAGTTTTTACATCGTAAAATTTATAAGCCATTCTTAGATCGAGGCGCTCTGCAGGATTATAGCTTAATTCAGCTTGAAAACTATTCGCATAGCTTTCCCCTTTCAGGTTATAAAAACTAATCTCCTGTGGGTTCTCCCAATCTACGACGACCTGGTTCTGAAAATCAGTTCGATAATAATCAAAGATTAGCTCTGCTTTTCTACTGAATATATTGAAACCCTGCATATATGAAATTCCGTAATTCCAGGCGATCTCGGGATCCAAACCATAAATATCTCCGCTGGAACTTCTTTGAATATTGATCTCCCGGGAAGAGGCGAATAGGTTTTGATTTTCAGCAAAGATATTAGCAGCACGTTTACCACGACCAAATGATACTCTTAAAGCCGATTTCGCCCAAGGTCGATACCTCGCATGAACTCTTGGAGTAAGAAAGAAACCAAGACGGTTGTGATAATCTGCACGCACTCCTGCGGTAAGATTGAGCTTATCCATATCGTCAAAGTTATACTCGAAAAAACCACCTACAGAATTATCTTTCCGAACGTAATCCGTATCTTCTACCAACTCATCATAAGAATCCTGAGTAAAATCAAGACCAGTTTTGATCTTGTGTCTGGAGTCACCAATGATACTATTATAAATGATATTGGAATAAATACTATTATGCTCTATATCATAAACTCTTAGACCAAAATAGGAATCCTGCTGATGATTGCTCACTGCTAATTGCATTCCAATACTCTGCCACGGAAGTTCTGGATTTACATATCCTAGTTTTCCTGAAAACTCGTAACGCTGCGTATTGATCTCACTTCCCCAGGCATTTGTGGTTAATTTATCTGTATCAGGATCGAAATCGAGCTCTCCGGTTTGCTTTTCATCATTGAGATAGCGGAAATTCATAAATGCCACGATCCCGTTTTCGTTATCGATATATTGCCAGCGATTCATCAAATTGATTTGATTATACAAAGGCATATCCAGAAAGTTGTCGTTATTGACATCATGCTCTTCCTGCTGAGAGTTTCCGTGTACAAAGATACCAGTACTCCACTTCTTATTCAGCTGAGTATTATAATGAGTATTAAGTTCCAGTCGCTTACTGCTGGCGCCATAAAGGTTTATAAAAAGTTTATCTGAATTTGCAGGCTTCTGAAGCTCAGCGTTGATCTGGCCTGCAATACTTTCATAACCATTAACCACACTACCCGCTCCTTTAGTAATCTGAATACTCTCTACCCATGTTCCCGGTGTGAAGGAAAGTCCGTAAGCCTGTGCGGCTCCTCTTACTGACGGAATATTTTCGGTAGCAATTAATATATAAGGACTGGTTAGTCCCAGCATTTTTATTTGTCGGGTTCCCGAAATAGCATCAGCGAAATTAACGTCTATGGAAGGATTGGTTTCAAAACTTTCAGAAAGGTTACAACAGGCTGCTTTTAAAAGTTCATCACTGCTTATATTCATAACATTCGTAGACTCCAGATAAGATCTTGAAGTTGCTTTTTTACGGGAAACCAGGTCTATTTCATCAAGGTTTGCTGAAGGACTTAGTTCATGAACAAAATTATCCTGATTATTTTTAATACTAATAGTATCTGATTTATAGCCCATAAAACTAATGATCAGCTTATTGTAGTTCTTTTTATACGGAATTGAAAATGCACCATTAAAGTCGGTTATGGTTCCAACTTCAGTGTTCAGCCAGTAAACATTGGCTCCGGGCACGGGCATTTCTGTCCCCAGTTCCTGTACTTTCCCCTTAAAGGTTTCCTGGGAAAAAATTACCGCAGGGAGTAGTAATACTATGAGA
>NZ_JBLVTK010000001.1:207132-217296 GCF_048285865.1 Christiangramia marina
AATAACTAAAGTACCCTCCGCCTGTCTTTCTGCGGAAAGTGATAATTCTATTAAAAATCTAAATTCAGATTAAATATACCTGATAGCATGACTGAAGATCAAAGCTAATAGTAGGCGGATCGTATTGAAGTGAATTTTCCGGACTTTTGGATTCCGGTTGAAAGAGTAAAAAAAAAGCATTGCCAAATGCCATAAGAAAGACCTGTTGATCTACATCCAGATCGTCAATTTTCTTAACAGTAGTTATATCCTGTCCTTCCAGCACATCAACCACATCCTTACAGCATTCAGATTCAGAAGGAATGTTATCCTTAGCATCTAAGCAACCAGGGCATTTCTCCAATTCAGCAAAAACAGAGGTATCAATTAATCGTTCACCACAGAAATGTTTTTCAATAGCGAATGAATTTGTAGTTACCAGCACTAAAAGGGCTAGCATCGATACCAGGAGTTTATGAGGAAATGCAATTTTCACTCTGCAAAAATATGAATTTTGATCGAGTCTATAAATTTAAAACCTTATACATACGGAATAAAAAATAAATGATATCTTTGCCGCCTGACAGAAATGCTGTCAATACATAAAAATCATTTAAATAATATTGGAATGTATCTAGCAAAAGAAAGAAAAGAAGAGATCTTCGAAAAACACGGTAAATCAAAAACTGATACCGGTTCAGCAGAAGGACAAATCGCATTATTTACTTACAGAATTGCTCACCTATCTGAGCACCTGAAGAAAAACCGTAAGGATTTTAATTCAGAGCGTTCGCTGGTAAAGCTTGTTGGTAAAAGAAGAAGCTTACTTGATTACTTGATGAAAAAGGATATCATGAGGTATCGTGCAATCATTAAGGAACTTGGACTAAGAAAATAATTTTCAGGGGGCTTTATGCCCCCTTTTTTTATATCTTGGAACAACCTGTTATAGGTTGCTTAAAATTGTCGCCCAGGGGGTAGTTTTTCATTGGTCACAACAACTACACACAACACACAACCCGGCCGTCCGGATGGCGGAGACCTTTGTTTAACTAAAATGATCTGGTTGAAGTTATTCAGATCGAATTTGAAATTATTATGATTCCACAAACATTTAAGGAGGTTATCGATTTAGGAGATGGTAGAACTATTTCCCTCGAAACCGGAAAATTAGCAAAACAGGCTCACGGGTCTGTGGTCGTTCAAATGGGTAAGGCTATGTTACTTTGTACTGTAGTATCTTCTTACAAGCCTACCACCATGGACTTCTTTCCATTAACACTGGATTACCGTGAAAAATTTGCAGCTGCAGGTCTTTTCCCTGGAGGTTACTTCAAGAGAGAAGCGAGACCAAGCAATGAAGAGATTTTGGTAATGCGTTTAGTAGACCGTGTATTGCGTCCACTATTCCCAAAAGACTACAAATTTGAAACTCAGGTAATGATCCAGCTAATGTCTCATGACGATGATGTTATGCCAGACGCACTAGCAGGATTAGCAGCTTCTGCAGCTATCCAATTATCTGATATTCCTTTTGAAACTCCTATTTCTGAAGCTCGAGTAGCAAGAATTAATGGAGAGTTCGTTCTAAACCCAAGCAGAGAGAAACTTGCTGAAGCAGACATGGATATCATGGTTGGAGCTTCTGCAGATTCTGTAATGATGGTAGAAGGACAGTTCGACGAATGCTCTGAAGAAGAGATGGCTGAAGCGATTAAATTCGCACATGAAGCTATCAAAATTCAGTGTGAGGCTCAGGTAAAACTTGCTGAGGCATTTGGAAAGAAAGAACCAAGAGAATACGAAGTAGCTGCAACAGATGCAGATATCGAGAAGAAAATTCTTGATGCTACTTACCAGAAATCATATGATATCGCTAAAAGCGGTACCAGCAAAAAAGAGAGAAGTGAAGCTTTTTCTGAATTAAAAGAAGAAGTGAAAGCGATGTTCTCTGAAGATGAGTTGGAAGAAAAAGGTAAAATGATCTCCGGTTACTTCAACGATGCTCAGAAAAAGGCAGTTCGTGATGTTACTTTAAAAGAAGGAACCAGATTAGATGGTAGAAAAACCGACGAGATCAGACCAATATGGTGTGAGGTAGATTACCTTCCATCTACACACGGTTCAGCAATATTTACTCGTGGAGAAACTCAGGCACTGGCAACAGTTACTTTAGGTACTTCAAGAGAAGCTAACCAGGTAGATCTTCCAACGCAACAGGGAGAAGAAACTTTCTATTTGCATTATAACTTCCCTCCATTCTCAACTGGAGAAGCATACCCAATTAGAGGTACTTCAAGACGTGAGGTTGGACACGGGAACCTTGCTCAAAGAGCATTAAAAGGAATGATCCCTGCAGATTGTCCTTATACCGTACGTGTAGTTTCTGAAGTTTTAGAATCTAATGGTTCTTCTTCTATGGCTACAGTTTGTGCTGGTACAATGGCGTTAATGGATGCTGGTGTTCAATTGAAAAAACCAGTTTCAGGTATTGCCATGGGATTAATTTCTGAAGGTGACGACTACGCAGTACTTTCTGATATTCTTGGAGACGAAGATCACTTAGGTGATATGGACTTTAAAGTGACGGGTACTGTAGATGGTATTACCGCTTGCCAGATGGATATCAAGGTGAAAGGACTTTCTTATGAAATCCTGGTAGCTGCATTGAAACAGGCCAGAGACGGTAGACTTCATATTCTGGAGAAACTTTCTGAGACTATTCCAACTGCAAATTCTGAAGTTAAAGCTCACTCCCCTAAGATCATCACCAGAAGAATTCCTAATGAATACATTGGTGCATTGATTGGACCAGGTGGAAAAGTAATACAGGAACTTCAAAAAGAAACTGGAACTACGATCGTTATTAATGAAGATCCGGTTACTGAAGAAGGTGTTGTTGAAATTCTGGGAACTCAGCAAGAAGGAATTGATAAAGTTATTGCAAAGATCGAATCTATTACTTTCAAACCTGAAAAAGGTAGCGTATACGAAGTAAAAGTGATCAAGATCCTTGATTTTGGAGCTGTTGTGGAATATATGGACGCACCAGGAAACGAAGTATTACTTCATATCTCTGAGCTTGCATGGGAACGTACCAATGATGTGAACGATGTTCTTAAAATGGGTGATGTGATCGATGTGAAATACTTTGGCCTTGATCCTAAAACCAGAAAAGACAAAGTTTCCCGTAAGGCATTACTTGAAAAACCTGAAGGTTACGTGGCAAGACCACCAAGAGATGACAAACGTGATAATCGTGGATCCAGAGATAGAGATAATCGTGGTTCTCGTGATAACCGAGGCCGTGATAATCGCAGAGACGATCGTCGTGACGATAGAAAACCAAGAGAAGACAAAGAATAGTTTTTCACTTCTTAATAAAAAAGCCCGGATCTTCCGGGCTTTTTTGATTCTAGCCTGTAAGGCTTTCAACTTCCTGCAGACTCATATAAAGGTTTTTTCAACATTATTTTAAATAAGAATTTGCGTTAGGGATTGTAGCGAATAGCCCACAGTGACTGCAAGGAGCGAGGACTAGTAGCGTAAAGCCCGGCACGAAGTGCAACGCCCGGAAAAATATTTTAAAACTTTTTGTAACATTTTTTGGAATTCTTACGTATAACTACACAGAGACCCTATGCACAATTAAAATCCAAGAGAGATAGATGAGACAACTGAAGATTACGAAGCAGGTTACCAATCGTGAAACCGCTTCGTTAGACAAGTATTTGCAAGAAATTGGAAAAGTGGACCTGATCACGGCTGATGAAGAAGTGGAACTGGCACAAAGAATTAAAGCGGGAGATGACCGTGCGCTGGAGAAATTAACCAAAGCGAACCTTCGTTTTGTTGTTTCTGTAGCCAAACAATATCAAAACCAGGGATTAACCTTACCTGACCTTATTAATGAAGGGAATCTAGGACTTATAAAGGCTGCGAAACGTTTCGATGAAACTCGTGGTTTTAAATTTATATCCTATGCCGTATGGTGGATTCGTCAATCTATTCTGCAGGCATTAGCTGAGCAATCTCGTATTGTTCGTCTTCCATTGAATAAAATTGGATCTATAAACAAGATCAATAAAACTTTTGCTTTCCTTGAACAGTCACACGAGCGTCCGCCAAGTGCTGAAGAGATTGCTAAAGAGCTGGATATGACAATTAATGACGTAAAGGAATCAATGAAGAATTCTGGTCGTCACGTATCCATGGATGCTCCGCTTGTAGAGGGTGAGGATTCGAATCTTTATGATGTACTACGCTCAGGTGAATCTCCAAATCCAGACAAGGAACTTCTACATGAGTCTCTTAGAACTGAGATCGAGCGTGCATTGGAAACTCTTACTCCGCGTGAAGCTGATGTGATCAGACTTTATTTTGGACTTGGTGATCAACATCCCATGACTCTGGAAGAAATTGGCGAAACTTTTGATCTTACTAGAGAAAGAGTACGCCAGATCAAGGAAAAAGCTATTAGAAGATTGAAGCATACTTCCAGAAGTAAGATTTTAAAAACCTATCTTGGTTAAAATATTTAAGATGACAACAGTTTAGTGACGGGAGTGATGACCCGTTATGAGAATAACTGTTCGTTTTTTGATTGATGAATGACCCCGGAGTGATGACCGGGGTTTTTTCTTTTCTATACCAGACTAAATTTTTGTTAATCTAATTCCGGTTTACTCTAATCCATGATTTTGTTCTTAAATTCTATTAAAAAAAATTCTAATCATGAAGAAGGTATTGATTGCAGGAGCTTCGGGAGTATTAGGCATGGAACTTTGCAAGTTATTGAGTCAAAATGCCGGTATAGCACTCAGACTGCAAACCAGTTCCAGTGAAGGAACTGAAAAGTTAAAAGAGTACAGTAACGACATCTTTATTGCTGGAAACGAGGATGACTTTACCGGTATCGCTGCAGATATTGACATTGTAGTTTCTGCACTAGGAAATAGTGTGAGTCTCTTTACTAAAAATGATTCCTCATTCTATCAAACAGATCTGTATACCAATAAAAAGATTCTTGAAGATGCAGAAAAGAATCAGGTTGGTAGATTTATATATGTTTCGATTTTGGGTGCTGAGGAAAATGAGAAAATGAGCCTTCCCGGCTCTAACAGACTTTTTGAGAAATCTTTAGAAACCTCAGATCTTGAATATACGATCATTCGGCCAGTGGGATTATTTAGCGGCCTGCACGATTTGGGGATTATGGCGAAAAGAAAACTGGTTCCGGTAATTGGCGACGGCAAAGCAAAAACCAATTCCATACATCAGTCTGATCTCGCACTATTCATTTCTGAAGTACTGGAAGTTGGGGACAAACTAATTGAAGTAGGTGGTCCTGAAATTCATACCCGGTTGGAAATGGCTGAAATGATTGCAGAAAGATTTGATGCAAAGACGCTGAAAGTTCCTGAAAGTATTGCTGAAGCAGGTGTTATACTATCATCCTTTTCTGAAGATATTAAGCACAAACTTGAAAATTTTAAATATATCACCACTCATGATATGATTGGGAAGTCCTACGGAACAAGAACTTTTAAAGAGTATTTAGAGAATATTGATGAAAACGAGCTACCCTGATGAACGAAGAGTATGATGTCATTATAGTTGGAAGTGGCCCAAACGGGCTGGCTGCAGCCAGCTATCTTCAAAAGCAAGGCTACAAAACGGCAATATTCGAGCAGGCAGAGAAACCTGGCGGAGCGGCCAGAACAGAGGAAATAACTTTACCCGGTTTTAAGCACGATCTGGGATCTGCTGTGCATCCGTTGGCCTTTGCATCTCCTTATTTTAAAACTTTACCACTGGAAGATTACGGACTCCAATGGATACATCCGGAAATTCCTTTTGCACATCCTTTTGAAGATGGCACTGCTTTTGGCTGTTATAAAGATATCCGGAAAACCGCAGAGCAGTTAGGAGAGGATGAACAAAATTATCTGGATCTACTTCTTGACTTTGTCGAAGAATGGCCAGAACTGGAAGAAGATTTACTTGCTCCACTTCGATTACCACAGAACCTGGAAATGATGTTCCGATTTGGTTTGAAAGCGCTGCCTTCGGCAAAATTTATTGCAGAGCGTTTCTTTAAGGAGGAAAAGAGTAAGATCTTCTTTTATGGTGCCGCGGCTCACTCTACATTACCTCTTTCAAAATTAGTATCCTCGTCTTTCGGATTGGTATTGAATATTCTTGCACATAGGCACGGCTGGCCGTTTCCTGAAGGCGGGGCGGTTAAGATCGTAGATTCTCTCCTTGCTTATTACAAAGATCAGGGTGGTAAAATATACCTGAACCAAACTGTATCTGATCTTGAAGAATTGCCTTCGAGCAAGACTTTCATTCTGGACCTCACTCCAAAACAAATCCTGAAAATCAAGAATACTGATCTCAGCAAGACTTACAGAAGCAGATTGGAAAAATATAAGTATGGAGCCGGGATCTTTAAGATGGATTGGGCTCTCGACAATCCTATCCCCTTCACGAACGAAATTTGCAAAAAAGCCGGAACCGTGCATTTTGGATATAGTAAAGAATCACTTGAAGATTCAGAAGCAGCGGCACATGAAAATAGATTATCCAGCGAACCTTACGTCTTGCTGGCACAACCTTCACTATTTGACTCTAGTAGGGCTCCCGCAGGAAAACATACGGCCTGGGCATATTGCCATGTTCCAAATGGAAACACCGAGGATGTTTCTAAACATATTGAGAACCAGATCGAGAGAGCAGCTCCAGGTTTTAAAAAAAGTATAATCGCGAAAAGCACTTTGAGGACAAATGAACTGCAAGAGTTAAATCCTAATTTAATTGGAGGTGATATTAATGGAGGTAAACAAGATATTAGTCAGTTATTTACCAGACCAATTGCGAGTATCAACCCATATGCTACTTCAAATCCTAAGATCTTTATAGGCTCCTCTTCCACACCTCCTGGAGGTGGAGTTCATGGAATGGGAGGATATTACGCAGCGAAGTCGGCTGAAAAATTCCTTCAGAAAAAATAAAATCCTTAGAGGTTTGGTGAGATTAGTAAAACACTTATATTATTAAATAGATTAAATCATCACTTTCATCATGCGTTATGCCATAAGTTACGTTAGCACAGCTAAAAAAAATCTTTCAGAAACAGAAATTAGACAAATTTTAAATGATTCTGAAAACAATAATAATAAGCAAAATATTACCGGACTACTGCTCTATTCAGAAGGAAACTTTTTCCAGATCATTGAGGGAGATCAAAAACAGATTGTTCAGCTTTACGAAACTATCGAGGATGATTCCCGCCATTTTAATGTTATCAAATTATTCGGAAAAGAGATTAACAAAGAATCCTTCGATGGATACAAAAGTGATTTTATTTCAGAAGACGCTCGCTATAGCAGTGCCCGACTTCAAAATTATGAGCATTACCTGGAGGTTCTGGATAAACCAACGAAAAATGCCGTTGCTAATATTCTAAAAGCATTTATCGTCTAATGCTCTAAAAGCCTGTAATTCTTCTTATTTTTGCAGCTCACACAACAAATTATTAATGAGCACAACACTTATTGCCCCTTCAGTTCTGGCTTCAGATTTCGGAAATCTACAGAGAGATGTAGAAATGATCAATCAAAGTGAAGCAGACTGGTTTCATATTGATATAATGGACGGTGTTTTTGTACCAAACATCTCATTTGGTATGCCCGTTTTGAAAGCTATTTCTCAACACGCGACTAAAACTATCGATGTCCACCTCATGATCGTGGACCCAGACAGGTATATTAAGGAGTTTGCCGCTTTAGGTGCTAATATACTTACAGTTCATTACGAAGCCTGCACTCATTTGCATCGTACCTTGCAAGCTATTAAAGCTGAAGGCATGAAAGCTGGGGTGGCAATCAACCCGCATACAAGCGTAGATCTATTAAAAGATGTGATCAAGGATATTGATCTGGTTTGTATAATGAGCGTAAATCCGGGATTTGGTGGACAGAGTTTTATTGAGAATACTTTTAAGAAAGTACAGAAATTAAAGGAAATCATCATCACTAACAACGCACCTACACTTATAGAAATCGATGGTGGTGTAACCGATAAGAATGCGGCTGAACTAAGTAATGCCGGTGCTGATGTACTGGTAGCTGGAAGTTTTGTATTTAAGTCTGATGATCAGCCTGAAACCATCAAAAATTTGAGATCTATTGCAAACTCCTAAAGAGAATTACGAACTGGTTATTATTGGTGGTGGTCCTATTGGTATCGCCTGTGCGCTAGAAGCAGAAAAAAAAGGTATTTCTTATGTGATCCTTGAAAAGGGCTGCCTGGTGAATTCGCTATACCACTACCCTACGAATATGACATTCTTTTCCACTTCTGAAAAACTGGAACTGGACAATATTCCGTTTATCAGTAACAACCCTAAACCGGGAAAGCGAGAAGCTCTGGAATACTACCGAAGAATCACTGTTGCTAATAAGATCAATATTCACCTCTTCGAGGAAGTTACGGCAGTGGAGTCCACTGAAGGTTCAGGTCATGTTGTGAAAACTACGAAGTCTGAATATCATACTTCAAAAGTAATCATCGCAACAGGTTTCTATGATATTCCAAATTACCTCGGGGTTCCCGGTGAAGACCTGCCAAAGGTTTCACATTATTACAATGACCCTCATTACTACGCAACTCAGAAAACGATTGTTGTAGGGGCGAGTAACTCTGCAGTGGATGCTGCACTCGAAATCTACCGGAAAGGTGGTGATGTGACTATGATCGTTCGAAAACCAGAAATTGGAGAAAGAGTGAAGTACTGGGTACGACCAGATATTGTAAATAGGATTGAGGAAGGAAGCATTAAAGCATATTTTAATGCCGGTATTAAAGAGATTAGAACTAAAGAGGTAATAATTGATACTGATGAAGGTGAAGTTTCGATTCCAAATGACTTTGTTTTATTACTCACCGGTTACAGGCCGAACTTTGGATTTCTGCAAAATATTGGAATCAATCTTTCTGAAGATGGCAGAAAAATACCAGAGTATGATCCAGAAACTATGGAAACAAACATTTCTGGAATCTATCTTGCTGGAGTAATTTGTGGGGGTACTGAAACCCATAAATGGTTTATTGAAAACTCAAGAGTTCATGCAAAGATGATCATGAATGATATAGGTAAATAAAAAAAGTCGATTCAAATGAATCGACTTTTTTTTATTTATAACGGTCTAGAACCTTAATCCATTAAGACCACAGAATTGGAACCAAGACCTTTTTTTCTTCCAATTAGCTTACCGTAAAACTCAAGGTCTTCTTGATTATGCTTGAAAGAGTGATCAATCTTTTTACCTATTTCTTTTATCGGAAATGAATAAACTTCAATCTCGGGATAATTATTAAAATCATCCTCATTTTTATTTATTCCAATTTCAACGGCTTTCGTTTGTTTATTATACACTGCGTACTCAGCCTGGAAATTGTGCCTTAAGAGCTCCATACAATCCTGAGAAAGTTCGTTACATTCCTCACAATCACTCATATAAATCTTTACCAGTTCCTTCATTGTCAATCTCAACTGGTTGGTATTAAAATATGCTGCCATAATACTTGCTTTTTTATCTCATGGCTAAAGTATCGGATACCTAAGGCTTCGGAAACTATTTATAGAATGTTTAACGCCACTGTATAAATAAATCAAAATTTTCTGGAGAGTATCTAGGGAACTTAGTAATATTTTAAGCCTGTGTTGGAATGTATTAATTTATGAAACAAGAAAGACAAAGTGATCTTTGGAGCTTAGGAATATAAATAACGTAATTAGGCAGATGAATCAAATTGATAATTCACAATATTGTATACTTTCGTATAAGTGACTAAATAGTATGAATCTATCTGAAGCATCGCTATTCGATTACGGTTATCCATAATTTGAATGTTGAAACTTTTATACATTGCAGTCAAATTGATTTGAAGAATTTATAATTCTTCATTCATCATAAAATGCCAGATCATATGGATTTGTAAACTGAGTAGGGTCGGTTTGCAATTTCCGATCTGGCTTTTTTATGTATACCCGTCAGTTTTACTTCGGAAAAATTTGAGCAGATGTGAGCTTCTATAGCGATATACAATTAAAGTACTTTGCTAAAAAAGTAATGGAAATAAAAAATCCGTAGAACAAATGCTCTACGGATTCTTCTT
>NZ_JBLVTK010000001.1:217371-258100 GCF_048285865.1 Christiangramia marina
ATTAATATTTTACTTATTCAGTCTTTTTCTAACGATTGCTGAGATAGTCTTTCCATCTGCTCTACCAGCTAATCTCGCCGTAGAAGCACCCATCACTTTTCCCATATCCTGCATTCCAGAAGCACCGGTTACAGCGATCACCTGATCTACCTCTTTCTCAATATCAGCTTCGCTCAATTGTTCTGGAAGAAATTCTTCGATAACAGCAGCCTGAGCCAATTCAGGTTCAGCAAGATCTTCTCTACCCTGTTCCTTATATATTTCAGCACTATCCTTTCGCTGCTTCACAAGTTTCTGCAATAACTTCATTTCTTCGTCTTCGGTAAGTCCGTCTTTAGAAGATGATCCTGTGTTCGCCAAAAGTATTTCACTTTTAACAGCACGCAAAGCCTCCAACTTCACACTATCCTTTGCTCTCATGGCCGCTTTCATTTCGACCATTACTTGTTCCTGTAAACTCATGACTGAAAAATTATGCAGCGAAGATAAAATTTTCTACAAGAAAACACTATAGAATCATAGAAGGAAAATGAAGTAATACTATTAAAACAATTCCGTATAAATCATCAGCATATCCACTCTGCTAGAAATCAACAGATTTCAATAAAAAAGCCCCGGGAGCAAAAACCTAAACCCGGGGCCAACAAACTAAAACTTACGATTTAAATTAGGTGGAAATCAACTTTCTTTCTTATTCTTCCGGAGCTATTCTCATAGCATTTATGTAGAAGAAACCATTGCCGTTGTCATTGTTAGCTCCTGAAGTAACTTCTATTATGATCTCTCCATTTGCATCTGCCTGGATTCCCTGAACGCAGGCAACCTCATCAGTATTACTCGCGGCGTTTATTGCTGCTGAACCAGAATTACTTCCTATCACCGTATAAAGCGTTTCGCGATTATCGCTGGCCGTTCTCGAACCGAAGAAACAGAATTCATAAGTGCTATCGTCCTGGAAGCCGCTTAGCTTAAGCACGCCCTTTTCTATTAATAATCCTGCCCATTCACCTTTGGAGTTTCCGTAGAATGAATTTCCGGAAACTTCTGCCGGCATATTAAATGGCGTTGAAGTTGCGGTTTCACCTGCAGTATTTTGCCCGTTAAACCTGCTGGTTACCGTTAATTCGATTCCGGTGAATTCGTTGTCTTCATATTTAAGGTTAGGGATAGTGGCGTCTTCCAGGAAGCTGGTCAAACCGTTCCAGCCTGTGGAGTTTGAAGTAGTCGAAAAATCTATCAACACATTTTTAGTTATCACACCATCTCCCCCAGCTGATTGATAGTCGGTTAATTCAGTGATCATCATTGGATTTTCTACCGCAGCGTGAGCAGCTTGCTGAGCAATTTCTGCATCCAGAGCCACAAATCCTTCCGGTACATAGCTATTTCCAACAACACTCTTATTGAATAAGATCTCGAACCAGGTACTTGCCGCAGTATATTTCCCAATTTCGTTCAAGTGATATCCATCTCTATTGAAGTTATCACCAATGTAGCTCGTTCTTGCATTCTGAATAGCCGTACCAGCCGGAACAACGCTATATGTTGGAATTAGATTGCTAGCCTGATCATACGCATCAACTATTGCTTCGTACATTTTGATCTGGTCATTATCATAATTCACAAATCCTGAATGGGTCGAATTCTCAGAATATGCCCAGGTCTGATGCAGTAAATATTTAGTATCTTCATTATCTACATTCGCTGAAACATATTCGTAAAGTTCAGTTAATGGCGTTACAAAGGTTTCATATTGACCAGATTTCTGGCTCACCTGCTGAAAGCTGATATAATCCCAGTTCTCGTCATTCAATGCAGTAGAGATCGCCACATCTGCTGTGGTATTCTTTACACCTTGCGCATTGATCTTTCTATAGCTATAATTTGCATTATTTTCAGTGGCATTTTGTGCATGAAGATCAAGTTCAGCACCACCAATATAAAGATTTCCAATTACGATATCTTCGCCTGCTGCATCAGCAAGTCCATATAAATAAGATTCTAAGGCATCTTCAGAAAAACTATTTCCTATAGCAAGAATTTTAAGAACTCCATCATTTTCATCTTCTACAGTTACGGTTGTAGTACCCACAACTTCCCCATCATCAGACGAAATGGTTAATTCTGTAGAACCTACCTGTAATCCCTGAATCTCGATAGCATAGGTTTCCGGGTCGGTTTCGATAGAGACAATACCTTCTGGATTTGCAGACCAGGTGTAATTTCTGGTTGGTCTATCTACAAGATTGAAATCCGGAACAATGCTAACCGTAGATTGAGTGTACGCGGTAATGGTAGCCGGCAATCTAACTTCAGATTCCTGGATCAAATTGGTCTCGATCGTGGTACTGGCTTCTTCAGTTCCGTCCAAAGAATTGATAGTTGCTGTTGCACTACCTTCCCCAATGGCTCTTACCGTTGCCGCAAAATTATTTGCCACAGATACGATTTCAATGACGGTTGAATCTGAAACCGACCATTCGTACTCTTTAGAAGTATTTTTGAAATTTCTAATTAGCGGAGTCAGCGTTAGTTCATTTCCAACCACCATATGCGCATAATCGAGTTCTAATGCGATCGCTTGTTGTGGTTCTTGAATGTCATCGTCTTCGCACGCCGTGAATGCCAATAGCATTGCCGCGAAAATGAGTAAGACATAGCTAAATCTGTATATTTGTCTTGAAACTCTCATAAAAATTGGTTTAGATGGTGGTTAATAATTCTTTGATTTAATTAATATGATATCAGTTATTTAAATTGAAGCTACCTGCAGCTTCTATAGCGGAAGAACCTCCAATGAAAAATTCAAATTCTCCCGGCTCTGCAACAAAGTCCAGTTGAGTATTATAAAATTTCAGATCTTCTTCTGTGATCTCAAAAGTGACTATTTTTGACTCCCCTTTTTTCAGACTTATTTTCTGAAATCCTTTTAGTTCCTTTACTGGCGGAGTAACACTACGCACCTTGTCATGAATATAAAGCTGCACAATTTCTTCTCCATTGTAATTTCCGGTATTGGTCACTTTCGCACTCAGGCTAATCTTTCCATTTCTTGTAAGCTCCTTTTGATCAGCTTTTACATCAGAATATTCAAAAGTTGTATAGCTCAATCCATAACCAAATGGGATCAAAGCTGAATTTTTCGCATCCAGGTAATTGGTTTTAAATTTGGCAAAATCTTCTGAAGGCGCAGGTCTTCCGGTAGTTTTTACAGAATAATAAACCGGAATCTGCCCAACATTTCTAGGCCATGAAGCAGTAATTTTTCCGGAAGGATTGTAATCTCCAAAAACAACATCAGCAATCGCATTTCCAGCTTCCACTCCGGGATGCCACACCTGTAAAATGCTCACTGGCAGGTCCATTTCCTCAGAAATATCTAAAGGTCTTCCACTCATTAGAACGAGTACAACCGGTTTGCCGGTAGCCGCCAATTCACGGATAAGTATCTTCTGACTTTCCGGAATTTTAATATCGGTTCTGCTCGCCGCTTCACCGCTCATCTCCGTCGCTTCTCCAACTGCTGCGATAATAATATCCGATTTTTCAGCGGCTGCCAGTGCTTCTTCCAGCATACTTTCCGCAGACTCTTCAGAAATCATGATACGTGGCCCAAAGACATTTACCTTTTTGGCAAAACTTGTATCGTTAGAAATATTCGCCCCTTTCGCATAAGAAATAGTTGCTTCAGGCGCTACATTTTTAAATCCTTCCAGAATGGAAACCGAAAGAGATGGATCGCCGGTTGGCGCCCAGGTACCCAGCATATTATTCTTATTATCAGCCAAAGGCCCAACCAACGCAATTTTTGCCGATTTTGATACTGGCAATGCATCCTGATGCTTTTTCAGAAGTACAAACGAACCGCGCGCAGCTTTTCTGGCAAGGTCCCGGTGTTCCTGAGTAAGAATATCAGTTTCCGGTCTTTTGCTGTCCAGGTATTTATAAGGATCTTCAAAAAGCCCTAATTTATGCTTTGCTTCCAAAATTCTTCTGGCAGCAGTTGTAATTTCTTCTTCGGAAACTTTTCCTTCTTTTACAGATTTTCCAAGAGTTGTCAGGAAACCTTCCCCAACCATGTCCATATCCAGGCCTGCCTTTAAAGATAAAGCGGAAACTGCCTTCAGGTCTCCCAGACCATGAGCGATCATTTCATTTACAGAAGTATAATCTGAAACCACGAAACCATCAAATCCCCAGCGATCACGCAATAATTCGGTAAGCAACCACTTGTTTCCGGAAGCCGGAATACCGTCTACGTCATTGAAAGAACTCATAACACTGGCCGCACCTGCATCTAATGCTGCTTTGTATGGTGGCAGGTATTCGTTGAACATTCTTAGCCTGCTCATATCGGTGGTATTGTAATCTCTTCCGCCTTCCGCAGCGCCGTAAAGCGCGAAATGCTTCACGGTAGAGATCATCGTATTTGGTAAAGCAAGGTCTTCGCCCTGGTAACCTTCTACCATCGCTTTGGCGATCTGGCTTCCTAAATACGGGTCTTCACCGGCTCCTTCAGCAATTCTTCCCCAACGCGGATCGCGAGCGATATCTACCATTGGAGAGAAATTCCAGTTAATTCCATCTGCAGTAGCTTCGGTAGCAGCAACCTGAGCAGTTTGCTTGATCAGGTCCATATCCCAGCTGGAGGCAGTTCCTAAGGGAATCGGGAATGTTGTTTTATAACCATGTATCACGTCTGATCCAATTAAAAGCGGAATTCCCAGGCGGGTATCATTTACCGCATATTCCTGGGCGATCCTGATCTTATCTGGTCCCGAAACCCCGAAAAGTCCTCCAACCTTTCCTTCTTTGATCTTATCTTCTACATTCTTGCTCACTACCGCACCGGTGGCAACTCCGCCTCCGGGAGTCACGAGATTCAGTTGCCCGATCTTCTCTTCCAGCGTCATTTTGGATAGAATTTCTTCAACCTCCGGAATGCGTTCCTGCGCCTGTATAGATAATCCAAACAGGGTAAAACATAGCAGGGATAAATAGACTTTCTTCATTACTTCTCTTTTCTAAATTTAATTTTCGGTTATTCTACAGTTATAATTTGGGTCTGGTCTGAAATTCCATTTTCATTAAATGCTTCGATACTAATATAATAGGCAGTATCACGGTCAAGATTTCGCATAAAATGGTTTGTATCTTCATAAATAAGCCAGGAATGGTAAAGTTTGTCTGGTGCGATGCCCCAGCGAATATTGTAACCCTGAGCGCCTTTCACTTTATCCCAGCTTAAAGAAGCATCTCTGCGATCTTCTTCTCTTGTAACTTTGAAATTCTTCACTTTCCTTGGAACTGAGCCATAGCCTTTCCCGAAAACCCGGATTTCTGAAAGAGCCAGATTGTTGCCGGGCACAGAAATATTATTGTATCGAACAAATTTTGCTTTTTTCGGATTCTCTAGTCTCAGGTAAGCATTTGGCGCGTCTTTCTGACTGTCGCTGCGATCTACAAGCATCTCCCAGTTTTTTCCATCTTCGGAAGTTTCAATGGTAAATCGATGTTTTAATCCTTCAGTTCTGGTGTAAATTCCAGATTCGTGATCATGAAAATTCAGCTGAAGCGCATAAATATCGCCTGGAGATTTTAATTCAATTTGCACCCATTGCTTGTCGTCATTAGCTTCTGCTACCCAATAAGATTTCGGACTTTCATCGGTCAATAAAGGTGTTGTTATCTGGTCATTCTCATCTCGAATAAGCTCAATCTCTTCAATATCGTATTGTCCGTCTTCCGAAGTACTTTTGCGCACCTGCAGCTGTGATGAAGAAACCGTAGTTTTTCCACGATAAGAAAGCAACATCCAGCCAGTATGTTCACCCGGTTTCGTTGGATGATCTGGAGCAAAAAGTGGGTAATCCCCGTAACTGGTGTTGGAATACATCAGGCCTTCCTTGTCAAAATAAGTGGGGAACATAGCCAGTCTGCGTTCCCAGTGAGAATTGGAAGCCAGCGCCATGGTTGAAAAATGCCAGTATTGACCATTGGTTTGTTTTACCGTAATGCCGTGGCCTGCTCCGTTGGTGAATCCTCCCGGCTTAAAGCTAAAGGGATTATTATTCATGTATTTAAATGGACCTAGCGGAGTATCGCCCACATAAGCGGCATCTGCATACACATTGAATTGCGTTCCGGGAGCAGCATATTGCAGGTAATATTTTCCATCGTGTTTGGTCATGGAAGCTCCTTCCATATAACCTTCTTTCAAGGTTGGATGAAAATTATTTTCCCCGAAACGCTCCCATCCATGTTCTTCTTCTACAAGATTGATGAGCTCCTTTTGAACACCGGTTTCCAGAAACCGATCGTCCTTGTTCAGCATTTTTACTTTAAGCGGATGCACGTTGGAAGATCCCCAGTACAAATAGGTTTTTCCATCGTCATCAATAAACAATTCGGAATCCTGAATATTATTTGAGATCGAAGCGACCGGTTGCCACTCCCCTTTTTTAGGATCATCGGTATAAATAATACTTCCGTATCCAGCTGGATCACCGGCAAAATAAACCAGCGAATCTTTATATTTGAAGGCTGTAGGAGCATTGGAACCTTCGAAAAACCACTGCTTTGGTTTAATAAATTCCCAGTTTACCAGGTCTTTAGAATGCCAGTATCCAAAAGAACGGGTGACGAACATAAAATACTCCCCACGATATTCGATCACCGCCGGATCTGCGCCAGATCTATAGGAAAGATTCTTACTAGAATTATAAACCATGTAAGTATAATCGATATCCAAAGGGTTGCAATACGTTTTTGGCAGGTTGTCTTGTGCCATCAGGAATCCTGAAAGCAATACTAATATCGTGGTAGATAATGTTCTGAAACCTGTCATTAGATCTTAGCTTGAAATGCTTTTATTTTGAACTGTTTTTACTGAATGAAAAAAGCCATGGTAGTAGATAAGGTTCTGAAAATGCAGAATCCCAGCTATTGTGATTATCATCAGGATACAAAGAAAGTTTAGCGTTTCCACCATTATGATTGATCTCGCGCGCCATTGACTTTGAATATTTTGGAAGCACGATATCATCTTTTTCACCATGGAATAGCCAGATATTGAAATTATCGGGATACTCCTGGGCGATCTCTGTATTGGCACCTCCACAAATGGCGAATGCCGCGGCAAACATTTCAGGTTTTTTATAGATGATCTCGAAAGTTCCCATACCACCCATGCTCAATCCACCAACATAAACCTGGTCTTTATTCACAAATTTCTCATTCACCATCTCATCCATCAGGTTCATCACCAGGGTCAAAGACTTCGAGCTTTCTTCTTTATTTTTAAAATCGAATTCGAAAGGTTTGACGTCGCGATTTACTTCCACTCTCGCCCAGTAATCATCTTTTGGAGCCTGAGGAAAAATTACAATTGCCGGAAATTGCTCTCTAACTGAATCTTTTGAAAACAGATCACCACCGTGTACCAGTTGAGATTCGTTGTTATTCCCGCGTTCACCAGCACCGTGAAGAACCAGAAGTAGTGGATATTGCATTTCCTTGTCAAAATTCTTCGGAAAAAGAATACGATAGTTTAAAGTGTCGGCTCCTGAAATGAAATGCTCTTTTTTAAATTCTGATCTATCCTGAGCAAAACTTAGTAAGCTGAAGAAACATGCTAAAAGTGTCAGTTTGAATTTCATATATTTTGATTGCTAAATTGAAAATCGAGTTTTTTTAATCCATTCTGAACTTCGGGAGCCTGCATGAACAGATCCCAAATAAGCCCGGAACGATAATTTTCGATCATGACCACCATCGGTCCCTGATCTATCGCCAGATATTTTTTAGTCACCCAGGGTTCATCTTCGAGACTGAAAGCATCATAAAAACCGGCTGGCCCCCAAAGCAGATCATTTTGCTCCTCGAAAAAGTATCGCATTGCTGCCAAAGACTTTTCCGGAGTATATGGAATGGAACTTATCGCTGCGGTTGGTGAAACCACCTTACGGTCGTTATCTGGTGAATGTGCGGTATAACCTGTAGAATTATCCTTATTTCTGGTATAGCTGGCAGTTAAACCCCAGGAGTTATCGCTGTAAGTCTTGGAGCTATCGGCATGTTCCAGGGTATATTCATAATTGATCAACGTATGGTTTCTATTCAAATCCCAATAATTCGCGTATCGATCACTCAAGCCTTTCGGATTGAGACCCAAATAGGAATAATGTGCCCAGAAAAGCGGACCTCCCATATTGCCTCGGGTGTTATGCTTCAGAATAAGAGGAAGTCCGTAAGCTTCCGCATTTGTTCTAATATTTCCGCTTCTCGCCCATCCTTTATGATAAGCATCGGCATCTATAGCGTATTCCGGACTGGAAGCTGCGAGAACATAGGTAATCAGGCATTCATTATAACCTTCGATCATAAAATCCATTTCCCACTCATACTCAGGAGACCAGTGCCAGTAAATACCATCTTTATTGTTGGTGTACCAGTTCCATTCTATGCCTTTCCAGA
This sequence comes from Christiangramia marina, assembly GCF_048285865.1. Classification (NCBI taxonomy): domain Bacteria; kingdom Pseudomonadati; phylum Bacteroidota; class Flavobacteriia; order Flavobacteriales; family Flavobacteriaceae; genus Christiangramia; species Christiangramia marina. The sequence continues at coordinate 225,847 of NZ_JBLVTK010000001.1, forward strand.
GTTGATCATATTTGGTGGCAACGGCTTTTTCTTCCTCGCTTCCGTTTTTCAAATATTCTCTAACCACTATAAAACCCTGCGCAAGAAATGAGGTTTCTACGATGTCGCCTCCATTATCCTTTTCTCCGAAAGCCTGTACATCACCGGTTTCTCCATTGAGCCAATGTGACCAGGCGCCGTGGAATCTTGGAGCGGCATCAAGAAAATCTGCAATTTTGTTTAGTCTCGCCAAAGCCGAATCTTTGGGAATAAAACCTCTTTCAACTCCTGCCACTATGGCCATCAGGCCAAAACCACTTCCGCCGGTAGTAACCACATGCTTATCATTTTTGGGATAGTTCCCGTCCGGATGGTAACGTTCACGTGCCATCCCGCTATTAGGTTCCGCAAAATCCCAGAAATATTTTAGAGTTTGCCGTTGTACCGTATCTAATAATTCAGCTTCAGAAAGCTTTAGGGTTTCAGCTCTATTTTCGGCAATTAATTTATCTTCTTGTTTCCCTTCATCTTTACAGGAAACAAAAAGAACCATTGAAAAAATTAGTAAGGGTAGATATTTCAATTTCATTCCATTCAAAAATTTAATAGCTGAAATTCAATTTATCCAGACCATCCTGAATTTCAGTATTCTGCATAAAAAGTTCCCATGGCAGGCCAGTTCGATAATTTTCGATCATCGCAATGATCGGTCCCTGATCGATCGCCAGGTAACCATCTGCATACCAGTTATACTCTTCAGAAAATGCATCATAAAAGCCCATTTCTCCCCAAAGGTCGTCTCCCAACTCTTCGTAGAAATATCTTAGGGCGTTCATAGATTTTTCAGGAGTATAAGGAAAAGAAGATAATGCCGCAGTGGGAGTAATTACTCCCAAATCATTGGTAGGGCTATGAGCGGCATATCCATCTTTAGAGTCTGATGCTGTTAATCCCCAGGAATTTTCTCCGTAACCTTCGAAATTCTTAGGATTGCGAACAGCATATTCATAATTTATCAGGGTGTGTGCGGTGTTCTGTTCCCAGTAGTTGGCATATTGATCCTGCAGGTTTCTAGGATCCAGACCAATAAAAGTGTAATGACTAAAGAATAACGGTCCGCCATAGGATGGACCTAGCGGCAGATTAATGTTATAATGCTCACGGTTATTGACCATATTTCCATTCAAAGCCCAGCCATTTGTGTAAACTACCGGTTCTATAGAATGTGTAGGAGAAGAAGCCGCCAAAACATACACAATTAGCGATTCATTCCATCCATTGATCTGTAGATCTTTCTGAAAGGCAAAATTTGGTGACCAGTGCCAGTAAAGCACATTTTCTCCTTTGGTATACCAGTCCCATTCCACAGCTTCCCATAATGCTGTAATCCTGGAATCGATCTCGTCATTATCAAAATACTCTCGACAAATTAAAAGTCCCTGAATTAAAAATGCGGTCTCCACTAAATCTCCTCCATCATCTAACTCTCCAAAAGGTCTTGTTTGCGCAGTATTCCCCATATACCAATGTGAAAAAGCTCCGTGATAGGTAGGAACCGCCTCAAGAAAATCAAGAATTTTAACCAGACGATCTTCAGCTTCAGTTTTACTTATCCACCCACGTTCTACGGCTGTAGGAAAAGAGGCTAATCCAAATCCTGTTCCACCGGTTGTTACGATATTAGGAGCATCTCCACCATAGGCATTATCCTGAGATCGCTCTCTTGCCATGCCGCTATTAGGTTCCGCGAAATCCCAGAAATAGGTGAACGTTGTCTCCTGCACCATATCCAGCAGTTCTTCATCTGTAAGCGAAGGAACTTCGGCCACTTCATCATCTGTAGGATCTGGATTTGGGTTATAGGGTTCCTGATACCCTGGCCCAGAATCGTCTGAACATGCTGTAAAAAGAAGGATATTCAGAAAAAGGAAAATTCCCGGAATTTTAATTTTGAGCATAACAAAGATTTTACCTGCTTTAAAATCCTGGGATCTTAAAATCAGAAATTATATTTTGAAAATGAAAAAGCTTCGGAATGAGTATTCCGAAGCTTTACTTATTTATTTACTGAGCCATCATTGATGCTATTTCTTCTTCGGTTAGAACCTTATTGAAGAAAGTTAGTTCATCCATGTTGCTAGTATCTGCCAGGTGTCCCCACCCGGTGAATCTCGGTGCTCCAGACATGATAGAGAGCATGTCTACTCCAGTCCAATCTATTGGGGCAGAAAGTGTTCCTGTGTTTACGGCTTCACCGTTTAGATAGATCACCGTTTCTGTACCTGAAATTGTAAAGGCAACGTGTACCCACTCTCCAGCGGTTACGTCTATTACTCCACCATCATTCCAGCTTTCGCCTTCTCCTGTACCAACATTCAATTTAATACGTTGCTCTTCAGCATTACCTTCTCTAAATAATCTAAATCCTTGAGTACGCTTATTCTGTGCGTCCGGATTGTCTGTATCTTCAGGACCCATCACGAGGATTCCCGCGCGGTCATTCGTTGCATCTACTTTGTACCAGAAGGTAGCACTAAGTTTAGAGGAAGTAAGCCCTTCCGCAGAAGCTGTTAGGTAAGATCCATCAGCGCCCGCGTAAGCATTAGAACCTACTGCTGCATCGCCAGTAAAACCTGGATTTCCAACCGCAGTAATTTGACGATTGCTTGCCGCATCCTGATAATTTCCATCAAAAGAAAGACTCAAAGTTTCCGCAGATGCATTGATTAAATTTGAAATTTCATCCTGGCTAAGAGCCTTGTCAAAAAATCTTAGTTCGTCCAAAGCACTGCTATCATATTTATGATCCCAGTAACTAAAAGTTTCACCACCTGCTCCAATCGTTAATTGCTCAACACCAGTCCAGTCTATTGGTGCCGCAAGATTACCTGTATTTACAGGGTTTCCGTTGATGTAGATCGTAGATTGTGATTCTGTCACCGTAAAGGCTACATGCACCCATTCTCCGGCATTCACATCTATAACTCCACCGTCGTTCCAGCTTTCACCGGCTCCAGTACCTATATTCAATTTAATTCTTTGTTCATCTGCACTTCCTTCTCTGAATAATCTGAATCCCTGAGTACGATTTTCGTCTGCTCCGGCTACCAATATTCCTGCTCGAGAAGGATCCCCGCTTACTTTATAGTAAAAGGCTGCTGTAAATTCAGTTCCCACAGAACCATTGAAAGGAAATTCTAACCACGAGTCTGGGGATCCTGTAAATGCATTCGATCCTCCGAAAGATTCTCCCGCAAAACTAAGATCTCCGGTTACATCAGAACTTTGAAGCGTAATAAGGTCTACGTAATCTCCATCAAACGGCATGTATAGATATTCATTCTCAAACTTAGGAGTATATGGTGGCTCTTTACTGAAGTTTACAGTTTCAGAAGTCACGTTGCCTTCAAGGTCTGTAGCCCGAACAGTAACCGTGTGCTCTCCGTTGGTAACATTATCAAAAACAACTTCACGATTTACAATTCGGTAATCCATGAATTCACTCATGGTAGCGATCACATTATCATTCACCAGGACTTCAATCATAGCAACTTCAATATCGTCTTCTACTCCAAATTTGATCACGATACTGGATACTTCGTCTATGACCTTGATAACATTTCCGTCTGCCGGAGACATGATAGTCACTTGCGGAGCTCCCTGATCTGGACCTGGATCTACTTCTGTAATAGGATCTATTCCTTCGTATTCACAAGAAGCGAACACAAATAAAGCGGATAGAAGTCCCAGAAAATATATGTTGAATTTTTTCATTTTTACTTAGTTTAATTGGTTCAAAATCTCATTCATAACCGTATTTCTGTCAACAGAGGTTGCGTTTAATGGCAAGGCATCAACCTGGGCTTGTGGATAAGGTAAATACTCATTGGCTGCAGAGAAAGTTCTACCGTCATAACTTAATTCATCATATAGATCTAATCTTATCAAGTCATAATATCTATTACCCCATTCCATGGCTAATTCAGCGAACTTCTCATCGATCACATCCTGAGTAGTTACTCCGGAAAGTGATGAAAGTCTTGCTCTGCTTCTCACCATATTCACCGCTTCATCTGCTGAAATCGCCGTTGCTGAAGCACCATGAGTTACTGCCTCTGCGTACATTAATAAAATTTCAGCATAACGTATAACTATATTGTTTTTTCCGGCGCCATAGTCATTTCTACCATCTGTTAATTGAACTGAAGGCAAATAATGTTTTCCGCTGGCGAAAAGAGCACGCGCATAATCATTGATCACATCACCAGATTCTGTAGTATTATCTATAAATCCTGGAACATTTACTCCATTTTCTTCAAGAGCGGTAATCCCTCTATCGGTAAACAATACTGATGTTTCCAGACGAGTTTCCTCTCCTCTATCTATCATGAACTCGATCCACTTCATGCTTGGCTCATAAAATCCCCAACCGCTGCTTGCATTCTCTCTTGCCGGAGTCCAGTTTGAAGGACCAAATGGAGCATATAAATGGTAAACTTCTCCACCGCTTTCCTGACCAAAGTCTGAATATTGCATTTCCAGAAGACTTTCATTGCTCAATTCTCCCGGTTTCTTGAATAACTGATAAAAATCATTATACAGAGAAAATCCTCCATTATTGATGATTTGTCCTGTAGCGTTCGCAACTCCCTGATAATCCTCTAATTCCTGATATGCTAAAGCCTGAATAGCCAATGCCGTATACCTGGTAACTCCACCAGGAATATCTGTTCTCTGGTTAGGTCTCATATCTGGCAAATTCGGGATCGCTTCCTCCATTTGATCTACGATCCACTGCATTACTTCCGCTTTTGAAGCCGGCCCGGCTTCTACCTCACTAGCAGGCTGATTAGATGTAATAATAAAAACATCTTCCCAGGTTCTTGCAAGGTTCAAATGAAACCATGCTCGAAGCACACTGATCTCAGAAATATACTGATCTGCTTTAGCTACATCATCTCCTTCAGCAAACTCTTTAAATGATTCTACCTGAAGGATTGCCGTATTCATATTTACGATATCATTATAATGTACATTCCAAAGAGAGTTGTACATCCAGTAATCTTTATCGTATGTAAATTGGTCTGTTGCAGAAAATGGCTGTTGATCCCCTTCTCCTCCGGCGTTGACATCATCTCCTCTAACTCCAAGAAGTAATGGTTCTTCCCAACCTCTGGTGGTAAATTCGTAATAAGCTCCAATTACAGGCTGGATCATATCACTGGTATTTGTATAATCGAGGTCGCCAGTATTTAGCTGACCTTCCCGCGTATCCAGCTTATCGCTACACGAAATTGCAGTAGCAAGGAAAAGCATAGAAAATACGCCAAGAATTACTGATCTATCAATTCTTTTCATATCGTGTTTTTTTAAATTTTAATGTTTAGTCCAATAGTATATACCGAAGGTATTGGATAGGTTTGTCTGTCTACTCCATTTGATACTTCAGGATCAAAACCATTGTAATCAAAGAAAGTGAAAGGTCTTTCAGCTGTAAAATACAGTCTGGTTTGAGGTAGTGAAGGACTCTCGATCGTATAGCCAAACTGGATATTCTGAATTCTGAAGAAATCTCCTTCTTCTACCCAGAAGTCACTCAGTTTCTGGTTCCACACCTTACGCAATCCTGCAGATGATGGATACGTATTGCTTGTACCTTCACCATGCCATCTGTTAATAGCAAGATCGGCATCCATGTTCGTATCATTCGTGAAAATGATCTCCCCTCTTTTACGATTTAGGATTTCGTTCCCAACCTGTCCATAAAAACTTGTGGAGAAATCCCAATTCTTATAGTTGAATCCTATATTTCCACCAAAGGTGAAATCCGGAAGAAACGATCCAAGAATAACTCTATCGGCATCGTCAATGACACCATCACCATTCTGATCCTTGAAAATTAGATCTCCGGGAACAAGACCGTTGTTTACAGCAATTGGATCTGCGTCAACCTGGGCCTGATTCTGGTAAACTCCGGTTCTCTCATAACCATAAAAGGCGAAAAGAGGACCACCTTCCTGTGTTCTTTGACGAAATTCTGCTGAACCAGAATCTATATAACCACTTTCATTAGCTATTTCTAAAGCTTCATTATTAATAGTAGTAAAGTTTGCACCAATTCTATAACTGAAATCATCATTTACAGATTGATTCCAATTCACAGCTAATTCCAAGCCTTCGTTCCTGATTACTCCAGAATTTTGATTTACACTTCTGTTGATGATTGGAATGAAAACCGGAAGAATGGCATCTTTAGTATCTCTAATATAGTAGTCGGCATCAATAGATAATCTATTGTCAAGCGCTTCAACATTAATACCGAAGTTCTTTTCTTCGATGATTTCCCAAGTGTTATTCGAGAAAACACTGGTAGAAGTGATTCCGGAAACTGGCTGATCATCTATCGCGGCAGTAATGACACTGATCGTGTTCGATCCATCACTGGCTGCTACATTATCATTACCTAATTTACCCCAGCTCGCTCTAAGTTTCAGAAAATCTACAACGCCGTTGTCTTCCATGAAGTTTTCTTCAGAAATAACCCAACCAGCTCCTACAGATGGGAAGTAACCCCATGGATCTTTGGTGAATTTCGAAGAACCATCTGCTCTAAAAGTTCCGTAGAGAAGATACTTGTCATCAAAATTGTAGGCGATCCTTCCGAAGTAGGAGATCCCATAATATCTTCTTCCAATTTCACTTACGTTGTTATTAAAAGATTCATTATCTGCAAAATCCAGATACCAGCTTGATTCAAGTTTAATACCTGCAATATCGGTTCCTGTTGCAGCAAAACCATTGTTAGCCTCATCACGATAAGATGCACCGGCCATCACAGTAAGATCATGATCGCCAAACTCATTTTGATAGGTTAGAATGTTATCCCAGTATTGATTAGAAAAAGTATTGTTTACTCTTCTAATACTTGATCTTCTTTCCACATTATTTCCTAAAGTATATGGAAGATCTACATAACGCTCTTCCAATGCTGAATAGTTGTGACTATAGGTTGTTTTGAAATCAAGTAGTTCAGGAATCACCTCATATTGAAAATATACACTGGCCAAAATTTTTCTAATCTTAAGCCTGTTCTCATTAAAAGTAAGGTCTGTAAATGGATTCTGTGTTCCCCGGTAGCCAAGGTTTTGAGCATTAGCATAAGGAATTGGTTGCGCATCTGTATTCGTTGGGTCCAGTACTGGCAAAATTGGCACTGCGAAATATGACTTGAACCACGCTGCATTTTCGGGAGCGTATTTTGTAGCATTACTGAAAACCGTATTCACTCCGGCTTTAAAACGATCTGTAACGTCTACATCAATTTTAGATCTAAGGTTGAATCTCTCATATTCGTTTTTCATATCCAGAATCCCTTCCTGTCCGAAATAGTTCGCTCCTAAGGAGTAAGTAACTTTATCTGCTCCTCCAGTGATTCCAATACTATGGTTTTGAATAATACCATCACGAAGAACTTCTTCGTACCAATCTGTGTTAATAGCAGGTACATTAGGATTGATCCTGCTACGACCATAACGTTCCATAGCATTTAATACAAACTGTACATCTGGAGCGGAACCAGATTCGTACGCCATCGTAGTAAACTGCTCGGCATTTGCCATTTTCAGAACATTTTGAGCTCTTTGTATCCCGGTGTAACCGTCATACTCAATTTGAGGCTTCTGATTCTTCTTACCAGACTTGGTTTCGATGATTACTACCCCATTAGCCGCTCTAACTCCATATATAGCGGAAGAAGAGGCATCTTTTAATATGTTTATCGACTTAATATCTTTCGTATTCAGGAAATCGATATTGTCATATAGAGTACCATCTACGACATAAAGGACATTAGTTGCATCCTGGTAAGTACCAAGACCTCTAATTCTCACTGTAGGTGAATCTCCGGGAGAGCCAGCACTTACTATCTGCACTCCAGAAACTTTACCCTGTAAAGACTGCATTACATTGGAAGTAGGCGTTTTTTCAATTTCTTCGGAATCTACTGAAACGATCGCTCCGGTAAGATCTCTTTTCTTCTGAGTACCATATCCAACTACTACAACCTCGTCTAATTGTCCGGCATCTTCTTCTAGAGAAATATTGTATTCATTATTAGAAGTAACCTGGACATTCTGCGCTTTAAACCCTAAAAAGGTTACTCTAAAAGAATCTCCCTCTTCAACACCTTCGAGGCTGAAGTTACCATCGAAGTCTGTAACATCAAAAATATCTTTATCTATTACTTTAATTTCTGCACCTGGTAATGGAACACCTCCTGTGTCTGTAATAATACCAGAAATGGTTTTTGTTTGCTGTGCGTGAGCGAGTACAGAACATACTCCAAAAATCACACAGGCTAATAGTAATTTTACCTTCATACTTGTTGGGTGTTTATGCTTATTTGAAGTCACAATATACATCCAAGCTCAAATTTTACGCAAACGTTATAGTACACATCTACTACTTCAAGTATAAAACCAGTGTAACTACCTAATTAATAAAGGTCTGCATTAGTTTTGAAGTAATTTGAAATTAAAAAATATTGGAGTTGATGTAGTGTTGTAGTACTTAAATTTTGTAAAATTTATGACTGTTTACTAATGATTTAGAAATTCTTTATCAGGAATTTTGTCAAATTCACATCGCTTTCGAGCGCCATTTTCTTTCGTAAGCGATATCTGTGAACCTCAACACCCCGAACAGAAATTCCCATTAATGGAGCGATTTCTTTCGAGCTGAGGTTCATTTTTAAGTATGAACATAGTTTGAGATCTTTACTGGATAGTTTTGGATATTCGACAAGAATATCTTTAAAGAAATCTTCATGAACTTCATTAAAATTAGTTTCAAAGACTTTCCATTCATCTTTACTTTTCACAGCCGCATTGATCTTGTTCATTATATGTTTCATTCGATACTGGTTGGAGAATGAATTTTTATCTTTGGAAAGCTCACTCTGTATTTCCATAAGAACCTCATTCTTCTTTGCTGCCATCATGGTAGTATTCGCCAGTTCTTTTCTTTTCAGATCAATTTCATTAACCAGGCGATCGTGCTCTATTCTTGCTAATCTTTCCTGATGCTCATTTTCAAATTTTTCTTCCAGCTTCTGCTGATGTTTTCTCAGCTTTTTTCGGTTAATTAGAAAGACTACGGCTATAAGAGCTATAAAAAGCAATACATATAAGGCTTTCATCCACGCAGATAAATACCAAGGTGGAGCGATTGCAAATGAATATTTCGCGAGAATTTTCTTGCTTTCCTGATCGCTATCATAAATGATATCAAGAGCGTAATCACCATATGATAGATTTCGAAGATTTAACCAGCCGTCATTACCTATTTTACCTGTATATTCTTCATCTCCTTTAAGTCTATATGATAGCTCATCCAGATTAATATCTGGAGCTCCAACCTGTACACTAATATTTCCTGATGTTCTGTACTTCAAGGTTGGAGAAGAAGTAAGATCATAGTAATCATCATTATCACCGAACTTCTTTATAAATGCCACCGATTCCCATTCTTCGGAATCCATCACTTGAAAGGCAGAAAAGTCAAGTTTCGCAAAGCCATCATTGAGTGTTATATAATAAGTAGAGTCATTCGGTCTGATTAAATTTTCATTTGCCTTCACTAACCTGTTATCCAGAAGACTCGCAGAAAGTGCAAGTTTGCTTTTATCGAAGTCTGTAAATAGTATACTTCCATCTTCCTCATTATTAAAGACAAAGTAATCGCTAGTATCCTGAAGTAACCTAAAACCTTTAAGATCTTTGAATTCTTTAAATTCTTCAAAAGTCTCCTTAAATGGATTATACCTGTACCAGTTCGCGTTTACAAAGCAAATGATCTGGCCATTCAGTTTATATAAGTTTACTCTGTAGTTTTCAGTTTCTCCTAATGCCGGAAGTTTCAGGACTTCTACATTTTGAAAATTGTTATGCGTTATTCGGTACAAACCTTCGTAAGGGTGGGCTGCCCAAAGTACCTCATCATTCTCAAATACAATTTGCTTCACTGGAAAATTCACTCCTTCTATTTCCCTTACCTCTCCGGTATTTTGATCGTAAATACTAATTCCCGTATACTCTCCCAGTAAATAAAGGCTTTCATTCCCGGGAACTTGCACTATACAGAAACTACCCGTTCTTTTCTTAACTGGAATGAATTGTTCATTTTGTACCTGATAAATACCTGTATTATGATTCACAAAAAGTTGATCATCAACAATTTCAAGGTTCCAGACATGATCCTGACTTCCTTCCAGCAATCTCATCTCTCCATTTTGAAAAGTGTGTACGCCTGTATTACTAGCCAGATAAGTTTTACCCTTAAACTCTTCGATATCATAGACTGCGCCTAGTTCGCCAGAATGATCTGTAAAGAATTTTAAAGGTGAATCAAGATGAAGTTTGTCTATTCCTTTGTCTAATGCCAGCCATAAATTACCCTGGTGATAACTCATTCCCAAAACAGTATTGTTTTGTAAACCTTCAATACGGTTGTAAAACCGAAGTTCTTTAGTATCAAGATCGTATTCTGCTACACCATTTTTGATGGTTCCAATTAGAACTTTTCTTTCTGAAACGCTTAGAATATGGTTAAGCTCAGATTCTGATAGAAATTCATTCAGTTCTATGTCCTCTATCTTAGTTAATTCCCCTTCGGAATAAATAAAAAGAGAATTTTTACTTCCTATATATAAGGTATCGTTTAGAGCGAATAATTCTATAATATTTAATCCTTCCAGATCTGAAAGATCTCCTTCTAGTTCCTGCCTGGTATTCTCATTCGTTAAATAATATATTCCCTTGCTTCTTTCGGCAATTACCAAGCGGTCTTTAAATACCTCCATCGCCGTGGAAATATGGTTCTGAACTTTTAAGATCTCATTATTTTCATATTTGAAAACACCTCCAAAAGATCTGAAGTAAATGGTTTCACCCAGGGATTCTATGCTCCAGAATTCATCACTCTGCAATTCCAGTCCCGCCATTAATTCACTCAATGAGTGATAAACCATTTTACCTTTTTCATCGGTCTGCCAATAACCAAATTCTCTAAAAGATCCTGTGTATATTCTCTCTCCATTTGGAAATACAGATCGAATGATGGAACCACTTTCAAGTTTATGCAATTCCCAACTTAAACCATCAAATTCAAGAAGACCCTGATTATTTGCGGCAAAAATCACCCCACGGTCGTCTACTGCAATATCCCAATTCTGGCTGGCAGCGTTATATAAAGCAGGTTTATAGTTTTGTATAGGTGGAAGTAGTTCCTGAGCATAAGCGGCATTCAGGGCTATAAATATGATTATCAGTATTTTAAAAATTTTATAAATCATTTCGTACAGGTAATTGTGCATGCTATGAGCAAGTGAAAATTAAACAATTCCTATAAAACTTTTGTATTTTTCCTCAGTACAAAATCTATCTTAATGCTACATCGAATCTCGCCTATTCAATTTCTAACACTTTTATCCTTGATCCTTTTGCAATCCTGCCAGGAAAAAACTGCTGAAGATCCAATTGCAGATAAAAAGCCCAATATCATCTTTATTATGACAGATGATCACGCGGCTCAGGCTATAAGCGCATATGGGCATCCGGTAAGTCAACTAGCTCCAACTCCAAATATTGACCGGATTGCAAATAATGGAGCTCGCTTTTTGAATAATTTCTGCACGAATTCTATTTGTGGTCCCAGCAGGGCTGTGATCTTAACTGGAAAGTTCAGTCATATTAATGGCTTCAGAATGAATGGGGACACCTTCGATGGTTCTCAACCTACACTGCCAAAATATCTTAGAAATGCAGGATACAATACCTCTATCGTTGGAAAATGGCATTTGCACGGTAAGCCAGAGGGTTTCGATCACTGGCAGATCCTCAACGACCAGGGAAATTATTACAACCCCGAGTTTATTACCAAAAGTGACACCAGCGTAGTAGAAGGATATGCTACAGACCTCATTACCGATATGAGTATAGAGTGGTTACAGAACCGAGATTCCGATGAAAAGAAGAAACCTTTCTTCCTGATGGTTCATCATAAGGCTCCACATAGAAACTGGATGCCACCAATAAGACACATCAACACCTACGATTCTATTAAATTTCCACTTCCAGAAAGTTTTTACAGTGAACATGAAAATCAGCTTGCTGCAAAGCACCAGTTACAAACTATTTATAAAGACATGTATGAAGGCCATGATCTCAAAATGAGCATTGAGAAAGGCAGTGATTCGTTGAGACATAATCCGTGGAAAACAGATTTTGATAGAATGACAACACCTCAGGTTGCCGACTGGAATAAAGCCTACCGACCCAAAAATGACGCGTTCCATGAAGCTGATCTGAAAGGAAAAGATCTTGCGGAATGGAAAGGGCAAAGATATATGCGGGATTATATGGGAACTGTACAGGCTGTGGATGAAGGTGTTGGAAAAATCCTCGATTACCTGGATGAAGCAGGACTCACTGAGAACACCATTATCGTTTATACCACAGACCAGGGATTCTATCTGGGTGAGAAAGGCTTTTTTGATAAGCGTTTTATGTATGAAGAGTCTTTGGCCATGCCTTTGCTTATTCAATATCCTAAAGCGATTGCAAAAGGAACTGTCATCGACGCACTGACTCAAAATCTGGATTTCGCTCCAACCTTTCTGGACTATGCCGGCGCTAAAATACCTGAAAAAATGCAGGGTAAATCTCTTAAGCCGTTACTCTCCAATTCTGAAAACAATAAGAATTTCAGAAATGCCATTTACTATCATTATTATGATTTTCCAGCTTTTCATATGGTTAAAAGGCACTACGGAATAAGAACGGACCGATATAAACTGATTCATTTTTACGATGATATTGACGAATGGGAACTTTACGATCTTGAGACAGATCCAAAAGAATTAAATAATCTATATGCTGATCAAAAGTATGCTGACATTCAGAAGAAACTACACTTAGAGTTAGAAGAACTTCAGAAGAATTACGAAGTGACTGAAGAGGAATTCGCCACTACGCCAAAAACTCAGGTGAAAAAAGCCTATGAAAATTTTGCCCGTCTTGCTGATGAGGAGCCAGATACTTATGAAGGTTATCAATATTTAAAACAAAATTAATCTTTTGAGCTAATAGTTTATCGTTTAGTAGTCAGTACGGTTATGGAATATTTCCTACTTTTGGATAAATTCCTAATTATGGATTTCGATCGAATAAAAGAAAAATTAAATATCCTTGCAGACGCTGCTAAATATGATGTTTCATGTTCCAGTAGTGGATCTAAGCGAACTAATACTAAGAAAGGTCTGGGTGACTCTTCAGGAATGGGGATTTGCCATTCCTATACTCAGGATGGCCGTTGCGTCTCCTTATTAAAAATCCTTCTTACGAATCATTGCATATTCGACTGCGCCTATTGCGTTACCCGAAAATCTAATGATATTAAAAGAGCTGCTTTTAAAGTACAGGAAGTTGTAGATCTTACGATTAGCTTTTATCGTAGGAATTACATTGAAGGCCTTTTTCTAAGTTCCGGAATCTTCAAGAGTCCCGATCATACGATGGAAAGATTGATTCGGGTAGCCAAAAAGTTGCGGGAAGAGGAGAACTTTAATGGTTATATACATCTTAAGAGTATTCCAGGAGCCAGTGATGAACTAATGAGGGAAGCCGGACTCTACGCGGACAGACTAAGCGTAAATATTGAGATCCCAACAAAATCAGGTTTGAAACTACTTGCGCCAGAGAAGAAACATGAGGACTTTATGAAGCCAATGGAGAAGGTGAAGAATGAGATCATTCAGTACAAATCTGAATCGAAACTTATTAAGAGCACTCCTAAATATGCTCCCGCTGGTCAAAGTACCCAGATGATTGTTGGAGCTACTGGCGAAAGCGATCGGGATATCATGTATTCATCGGCATTCTTCTATAAGAACTATAATATGAAGCGGGTGTATTACTCTGGTTATGTCCCGATTAGTAATGATCCGCGGTTACCTGCTTTAGGGACACAGGTTCCCATGATGCGTGAAAACCGGCTCTATCAAACAGATTGGTTAATGCGCTTCTATGGCTATGATGTTCGGGAACTTTTAAATAATGATTTTCAGCATCTTGAAATGGACATAGATCCTAAACTGAGTTATGCACTTCGCAACCGACATTTATTCCCTGTAGATATCAATAAAGTCGACAAGCAGTTATTACTACGCGTTCCGGGAATTGGACTAAAGTCGGTTAATAAGATCCTTCAGGCACGAAAATTTAGAAAATTGAATTGGGAGCATCTTAAAAAGATCGGCATCTCTATGAATCGCGCAAAATATTTTATCACTTGTGATGCCAGGGAAAAGGAACTTAAAGACGTAAGCAGTGAAAACTTAAAGCAGTTAATTATGCAGAATTCTTTCAGCAAATATCGAAAGGAGTTTACCCAGCAACTTAGTTTATTTTAATGAAAAGCGTAGTACTGAAATATGATGGGAGTTTTCCGGGATTTTTAACCTGTATCTTTAATGCCTATGAGCAGAAACTGGAAATTGCTGAGATCATTCCTGAAGGAGAAGATCAAAAACAACTATTTAGTGAAACTCTAGAAGTAATAACTGAAGATTTCAAGGTACAGAGAGTTTTAAAATCGTTGAAGAAAAAGTTGTCATCTAACGGGTTTACGAGGTTGTATTATTCTTTCCTAAGTGAAATTCCTGGGATCGAATTGAAGATGTATGATATGATACGATATGTTTATAGTTCGCAGGAGAAAGCAGAACTGGACTACTCGCATCCTTCAGTGCTGGATATATCTAAAGCTGCAAAACAGGTTGGACGCGAAAAGCATAGAATGGAGGCATTCATAAGATTCAGACTTACTAAAGATGATCTTTATTTCGCGGTGATCGAACCAGACTTTAATGTATTGCCTGTGATCACGAAGCATTTCAAAAGCAGATATGCAGACCAGCGATGGTTGATCTATGATCTTAAGCGAAAATTAGGTGTACACTATGATCTTCAGAAGGCAGAATATGTTTCGATGGAATTACCCGAAGATATAGGCATCTCAGGCGGAAATCCCGACTATTTTGCTGAAGGAGAAATCTACTTTCAGCATTTATGGAAAGAATATTTTGACTCTACAAATATCAAAAGTCGAGTAAATATGCGGCTTCACATACAACACGTTCCTAAAAGATATTGGAAATATTTAAGTGAAAAGAGTCCTTTTGCATAATAAAATTTTGTTTAAATTTGTGTCTTCAACTAATTAAACAATTTACAATGAAAAAATTTTTATTATTATTTGCAGTTGCATCAATGAGCCTTTCTATCTATTCTTGTAGAGAAACTACTGAAGAGAACATGGAAGAAGACATGGAGCAAGCAGGTGAAAACGTAGAAAACGAAATGGAAGAAGCTGGTCAGGAAGTAGAAGCTGCTGCTGAGAACGCTGAAACCGAAATGGAAGAAGAAGTAGAAGGAACTGACGATATGAACGGTGATGATGATATGTAATCATTTTCTTTCTTAATATGATTAAAGCCATTCATTTGAATGGCTTTTTTTAGTTTAACCCTAAAATTATAAATAATGAAAAAAACTGTAATGACCCTGGCCTTAGCTGCAATGAGTATTTCTTTGTATTCCTGCCGAGAAACAACCCAGGAAAAAACTGAAGCAGCAGCAGAAGCGATTGGAAATGACATTGAAGATGGAGCGAGAGAAGCTGGAGAAAAGATTGAGCGCGGAGCTAAGAAAGTTGGTGAAGAGATCGATGAAGAAATTCACGATACAGACGATGTGAATAATGAGGAAGCGACAGATGATGCTGTCCAGTAGCATGAAAAGCGGCACGATGTGTCGCTTTATTTTTTTCGTTCTATAACGTAATTTACCATTAGCTCTAAACTGTCCCGGTATTCAGATTCCGGATAGTCCTGCAATAATAAGAGAGCTTCTTTCTGGAACTCTTTCATACGTTTAACTGCGTAGTCCAGTCCGCCGTTGTCCTTCACGAAATCAATTACTTCTCTTACCCTTTTGCGATCCTTATTATGATTCTTGACAGAATTGATCAACCACTTCTGATCTTTTTCAGAAACAGTATTTAAGGTATAGATTAAAGGCAAGGTCATTTTTTGCTCTTTAATATCAATTCCCGTAGGTTTCCCTATCTTCTCAGTACCATAGTCAAAAAGGTCATCCTTAATCTGGAAGGCCATACCAATAAGCTCCCCGAATCTTCGCATTTTTGCGACATCAGGACTTTCAGGATTTACAGAAGCCGCACCAAGACTACAACAAGCCGCGATCAGTGTTGCAGTTTTCTGTCTTATAATATCATAATAAACCGCTTCGGTAATATCAAGTCTTCGGGCTTTCTCGATTTGCAGCAGCTCTCCTTCGCTCATTTCGCGAACTGCAACAGAAATAATCTTCAACAGATCAAAATCATTATTATCTATAGAAAGCAATAATCCTTTACTTAACAAATAATCGCCCACAAGAACGGCGATCTTATTCTTCCATAAAGCGTTTATACTGAAGAAACCTCTTCTTCTGTTGGAATCATCTACAACATCATCATGTACCAGGGTGGCAGTATGAATCAGCTCAATGACAGATGCGCCACGATAAGTTCTCTCGTTCACATTACCTTCAGAAACCATTTTGGCAACCAGGAATACGAACATGGGACGCATTTGCTTCCCTTTTCGGTTTACGATATAATGAGTGATCCTGTTTAGAAGGGCTACTTTGGAAGACATGGATTCGAAGAACTTTTTTTCAAAAAGTTCCATCTCTTTTTCTACCGGTAGCTTTATTTGAGAGATGACCTTCATTAAGGCTGTAAATATAAGAGTTTTAAAGAGGTTTTATCCTTTATCATTAAGCTGATTTATTCGCCAGCTGCCCACAGGCTGCATCAATATCCTTACCTCTTGAACGCCTTACTGTTACTGTAATATTGTTCCTTTCCAGCATTTGTTCGTACATTCTCGTCGCTTCTCCAGCTGCCTGCTGGAAGTTACCATCATCAATTGGATTGTACTCAATAAGGTTCACCTTACATGGAACATACTTGCAGAAACGCACCAACGCCTGCGCATCTTCCCGGGTATCGTTAATATCTTTCCAGACAATATATTCGTAAGTAATCCGGCTTCCGGTTTTTGAATACCAGTATTCAAGAGATTCTCTAAGATCTTCCAGCGGGAAAGTTTCATTGAATGGCATGATCTGCGTCCGCACTTCGTTTCTAGCCGAATGCAGGGATACCGCCAGTTTGATCTTAGCTTCATCATCAGCCAGCTTCTTTATCATTTTGGGAACGCCGGAGGTTGATATTGTTATTCTTTTTGGTGACATGCCCAGACCTTCCGGAGAAGTGATCTTTTCAATAGATTTCATTACGTTATTGTAATTCATCAAAGGCTCACCCATTCCCATGAACACGATGTTGGATAAAGGGCGGTCAAAATATAACCTGCTTTCGTTATCGATCGCAACCACCTGATCGTAAATCTCATCAGGATTGAGGTTACGCATACGTTTCAACTTTGCTGTAGCACAAAACTGGCAATCAAGACTGCAACCAACCTGTGAGGAAACACAAGCCGTAGTTCTTGTTTTTGTTGGGATCAATACAGATTCTACAGTAAGTGAATCATGTAATTTTACTGCATTCTTTATCGTACCATCACTGCTACGCTGCATACGATCTACTCGAATATGATTGATCACAAAGTTCTCATCCAGCATTTGCCGGGTAGACTTCGAGAGGTTCGTCATATCCTCAAAAGAATGCGCTGCTTTACTCCATAGCCATTCATAAACCTGAGTTCCACGAAAGGATTTATCTCCCTGTGACACAAAGAACTCCTGCAATTGCTGCTTGGTTAATGCCCGTATATCTTTTTTCCTGTCTTTCACGCTGCTAAATTACAAAGTTATTACCGAAGCTTCAGTCTTTTACCAGACAATAGCTTACAAAAAAGGCCATAAACCGACATCGGATTATGGCCTTTAAATTTTATTTAAAACTCATTAGATGATCAGCATTGCATCACCATAAGTATAGAATCTGTATTTTTCCTTTACTGCTTCTTCGTAAGCCTTTTTCATAAAATCATGACCGGCAAATGCAGAAACCATCATCAATAACGTAGATTTTGGCGTATGGAAATTAGTGATCATACAGTTTGCAATATTGAAATCGTATGGAGGGAAGATGAACTTGTTTGTCCATCCACCAAATTCGTTTAAGGTTTGATCAGAAGATACAGCGCTCTCAAGCACCCTCATTACAGTTGTACCAACGGCACAAACTCTGCGCTTATCGCGTTTCGCCTGGTTGATAACATCTGTAGCGTTCTTTTCAATAAAAGCTTCTTCACTATCCATCTTATGCTTGGAAAGATCTTCAACTTCCACCGGGCTGAATGTTCCCAGTCCAACGTGAAGTGTAACCTCAGCAAAATCAACACCTTTGATCTCCAAACGTTTAAGTAAGTGCTTGGAAAAGTGTAGTCCTGCAGTAGGAGCTGCAACAGCACCTTCATTTTTGGCGTAGATCGTCTGGTATCTTTCTTCGTCTTCAGGCTCTACTTCTCTCTTGATATACTTCGGAAGAGGGGTTTGCCCTAGATCCTTTAATTTCTGTCTGAAATCACTGTAAGATCCATCGTAAAGAAAACGAAGTGTTCTACCTCTTGAAGTTGTATTATCGATTACTTCAGCTACAAGGCTTTCGTCTTCACCAAAGTATAATTTATTACCAATTCTTATTTTTCTTGCAGGATCAACAAGTACGTCCCACAATTTTGTTTCTGGGTTCAGCTCTCTAAGTAGGAAAACTTCAATTCTGGCCCCGGTTTTCTCTTTATTTCCGAAGAGCCGCGCAGGAAAAACTTTCGTGTTATTAAGAACCATCACATCTTCCGGTTCGAAATAATCAATTAAATCTTTAAATTTTTTATGTTCAATCGTCTGCTCTTTACGGTTTAGAACCATTAGCCTTGCTTCATCCCTGTTTTCAGAAGGATATTCAGCCAAAAGTTCCTGAGGCAGTTCAAAATTGAAATTAGAAAGTTTCATTCCCATAGTTCCTGTTTTAAAAGCTGCAAATATACAATCTCAACATAGGCGTTGTCAAGTAAATGGCGGTTTATTTATAGAATAATTCTATTCTTTACAGGTGTAGCCAAGTTCTTTAAGATCTTCCCAGAAATCTGGATAGGATTTAGATACAACCTCTGCGTCCAGAATGCGCAGATCTGTCTTTAAAGCAAGTGGAGCGAAAGCCATCGCCATGCGATGATCGTTATAAGTTTCGATCTCAACACCCTGCTTCAATTCGGGATTTGGAATTAGTTGTAAACTATCTCCAGTAATTCTGACTTCTGTACCAAATTTCTCAATTTCATTTTTGAGAGCCTGCAACCGGTCTGTTTCCTTGATTTTCAGAGTATGTAAACCTGTGAGCATACACTCGGTTTTTGTCGCAAGACAGGTAACGGCGATAGTTTGTGCGATATCTGGAGAATTACGAAGATCTTCCCGGAGGCTTCGAGCACGAGCCTTCCCTGTCTTCTTCAGCGTGATACTATTTTCAGTGTAAATGGTTTCCACACCAAAATGCTTATAAATTTCAGCAAGAGAAGAATCTCCCTGCCTGCTTTCCTTTCGGTAATTATTAAGTGTAATTTCCGCAGTTTCAGAAATAGCGGCAAGACTATAGAAGTAAGAAGCAGAACTCCAGTCTGATTCCACAGGAATAGTTACCGGTTTTACAGATTCCTGAGGTTCAATAAAGATCCTGTCCTTTACAAATTTACCATTGAGCCCAGCCTGTTTGATAATTTCCAGCGTCATAAGAATGTAGCTCGTGGAAGTTACGGGACCTTCCAGAATGATCTCAAGCCCTTTTGGTAAGGTTGCACCTATAAGCATCAATGCAGAAATATACTGGCTGCTCACATTGGCTTCCAGCTTAACTGAAGAAGCGTGTAATTTTTTTCCCTTAATAACTAAAGGTGGGTAACCGGTCTCATTTTTATAAGTGATATCGGCGCCCATACGTTGTAAAGCATCCACCAGTAATCTAACTGGTCGCTCCTTCATTCTTTTGCTTCCGGTAAGCTCAACTTCACAGCCTTCATTCACCGCAAAGTAAGCCGTTAGAAAACGCATTGCCGTTCCCGCGTGATGTATATCTATGATCCCGTTCCCTTTTTCAAGGGCTTTTTTCAATACTTCAGAATCATCACTATTCGAAAGATTTTCGATCGAAATTTCAGGGTATAATGCCTGCAGAATGAGCAAACGATTCGATTCACTTTTAGAACCGGTGATTTGAAGCGCTGCTTTCAGATTTTTTTCTTCGGTATGTAGGGATAGATTCATGAGAGTTCGTAAAAATGAATTACGAAATTACTCTTTCTTTTCTTTACTGCGAAACTGTCCAAAAGACAAAATAAATCCGTAAAGAAACGAAGCGATCAACTGTCCCAAAATAAAGCGAGCTAATTTCCCATTTGCCGTACGCTCTTCAAAAAATCTCGTGAATTCAAAACCGCCATATTCGAATAGCATCGTGATCACATTATACAATACGAGAAAAGAAAGGCCTAACCAGAAAACCGACTTCCAGAATGGACGTTCAGAAACCATTTCTTTGAACTTCATTATTGCAGTTTTTCGTTGTTCTTATGTCTGTCCTTATCACGTTCTGTCTTAAGGTCCAGTTTTTTATCGAAGGCATCCTGCAAGTTAATTCCAGTCTGGTTTGCCAGGCAAAGCACTACAAATACCACATCTGCCAGCTCCTCACCAAGGTCTTTGTCCTTATCGCTTTCTTTCTCGCTTTGCTCCCCATAACGACGGGCAATGATACGTGCGACCTCTCCAACTTCTTCTGTTAACTGAGCCATATTGGTAAGCTCGTTAAAGTATCGCACTCCGTGTTCCTGTATCCAGTTATCTACCGCTGTCTGCGCGTTCTTCAAGTCCATCTGCTGAAATTTTCTTCAAAACTATGCTTTCATTTTGTTTTTTGATGATGTTGTCGTAAAACTTTTGAATGTATTCATAGTCTGTCGCAGAAAAAATTGTTTGCGCGAGATTCACTTCAGATTCTATTCTTATCACATTATTGCTGTGTTTTACCAGGTATTTAAACTCTCCGGCAGCATCCTTTAATTGCACCATAGCACTCTGCGGAAGCGATTCCACCACATAGCCTTCAGGAATCAACATGTTCACCTGGTGATGCTTCTTCATTGGAAAATCAAAATAGATTGGAAGTGTTCTGGTTTCAGCCTTAAAAGGATTTTCAGAAGTTACATCAAACAACATAGGCTTTACGTAGATCTTGTCCCCGATCACATCCTGACCACTTTGGGTATTGAACTCATAGGTATTGTGAATTCCTTCTCCAAGATGCTCAAAGTTTTCAATCTTTACTTCAGAAATGGAATAGTTGCTTAATGCCGATTCCAGGTTTGCCGTAGCATCGCTTAAATTTCCATGATTTAATCTGAAGTTTCTAGCATAAAGAGCATCGAGATTATTGAAGTATTTACCTGAAATTCCATCTTCTGCCAGCTGAACATTCAGCCTGGTTTTATTTTCTGAAAAATATAAAGGTTGTAGGTTCACCCATTCTGAAGTTCCATCTTCGCGAATCAATCTACCTTGCCAGTTTCTTGCTCTTTTAGGCAGCTCCCCAGGAATAGCCAGTGGATCGCTTGCATCCATAAGGATCACTTTATCCCCGATTTTTGCGGCAGCAATTAAGTAATTAAATCCATTCTTTGTTGGAAACAATGGAGTTCCATTGCTAACCGTACTTACCAGGACTGGATTTGCATCGATATTTGCATACTTCAGCATGGAAACCAGTAACAAGTTGATATCCCCGGTATTTCCAATGCCTTCCTCGTAAGCATCACGCAGTCCATTTTCAGCTATATAACCCACGTAATCATTCCAGGTCATCTTCTGCTTTACAAAACTGAAGATCTTATTCATTTTTTGTTCCTGGCTGGTCAATGTTCCAAGCAAAGCATCGATATCATCATCGAAAAAACGCTGATTGCGGAGTTCTGTGTTGAATCCGCTATCATTATAAATCGACTTTGAAACGCCTTCCCAGGTTTGCGAATAATTATCTATAGGAGAATTTGGAAACTTTGTAAACTTTAATTCCCAATCTAAAAATGCTGCGTAATTCTCCATATAATCTACGTGACTTTCAGTCTTCAGGGCAGGGATATCTTCCTGGTCGATCTCATAAGTGTTCTGCATATAATCTAGCACACTGTTACTGGTAGAATGGCTAACAACTTTTCCGCCGTAGGAAGAATTTCTCTGATTATTAGAAAAGGATCTTTTAAATGGCTTGGTTCCCTGATTAATTTTCGCGTAAAAAGCTGCTTTTGGATTGTTATAAACTCCAAAATTTAAATATTCCGGGATTGTCACGCTTATGTTCAGCTTGTCAATAGGAATTGTATACTGTAAATTGATACGATCCATGGAGGTCGTGATTCGGTCGCTGATTTTCTTATACTCATATTCGATCACCGTTCCCTCTTTTACTGCCGGCATGGTGAACGTAGTAAGCTCGCGATATTTGCTTGCCTCTTTCTCGTAAATATCCTTACGATCAAGTTTGGTTTCCTCAACTTTTCCGTTTTCCAGGTTATAACTTACACCTCTTACTCCAGAAACATTTTCCTCGTAACCTCCTTTATAAGCACTAATATGATGCGTTGCCCAGTCGAAACCATCTTTGTTGTAGATCTTGATACGCTCGTGATATTCGGTTACCACAAAAAAGCCGGTGTTTTGTTTATAATCATAGTATGTGCGCTGATATTTATATAAAACCGCAGCATTCGCATCTGGATCTTTGTCGTGTTGTTTCTGGGCAACTTCACTTTTAGATACTTTCCCGAATTTATAATTTTGCGCATAGGTCGTGCTGCTCAGAATTAGGAAACTGAGGATAAAAAGGTATTTGGTCATGGTTAGGATTTTTCAGATTTTGCGATTACTGCTTTTAAATTATTTAAGGTGTTTACCTTGTCGATAAACTGGGTGAAATTCTGGAATTGCTCACTAGGCCACTCCCCTTCGTGAATAATGAGAACTCTTTCTACTTCTATACTTTTATTTTCTTCGGAAGCGCTTATGTTTATGCTGAATTCTCCAAATTCTGAAGCAATCTCGTCACTTCCAGGTAATGCTTCGATCTCATAACCTAGCGGAATCTTAAAGCTGAAGTGATCTTTGTAGGTTTTTCCACGTTCGAACACAAAAGGCATCGTTCGCTCCTGTGAAGTTTTCTTCATGATGTTTCCCTGCTGAATAAAATTGAGCGGAACCAGTAATCTTTCCCCGGCAGGACTCGCCAGCCTGCTACCTCTAAACTTCAGTTTCTCCTCAAATTGAATAGCGACCCGATCATCTTCAAAAGCAATGTTCTCAAAATGCAGATTCTGAAGTCTGCCCCATTCATTTCTATAGTATTTTTTAAGATCATCTTCAGTTTCTCTCTTTAATCCGTAGCGATCACCGTAAGGAATACCTTCTGAGATTCTGATGAATTCTGCGTCGAAATTACCGTTTTCGTCCAGCTGAATATCGCATTCTATCGCCTGTACATTATCTGATACTTCATATTTTCTGGTACGTATGATCTCTCCACCTTCTTCTGTAACTCTTAGCGCGTAGCGATCATCTGTGAAGTCCCCCATATAGTTGAAAGGAGTAGTCTGGCTTGTACATTCCAACCACAGATCTGTTCCATCTTCCGCAGGAATATTGAGAATCACATGATTCCCCTGCATGATGGTGAAATCTGGCTCTATATCACGTTTTGAATCGCCTGCATGGATTACAGTGTAATAAGATTCGATCCCCTGACTTTTAAGCAAGGCTTTCGTATAATTCGTTAATCCTTTACAGTCGCCATATCCCAGCCTGTCCACATTCATGGCAGTTTCAGGTTCCCAGCCACCTATACCGTACTGCACAGAAATATATCGGGTATTTTCCTGAACGTACTGGTAAATAAGCCTGGCTTTTTCTTCATCACTACTGGCAGAGCTGGTCAAATCTTCTATTTTCGTAATAGTGCTCTGCGGGAGGTGATCATGTTCTGCAACAAGATTATCATACATCCATTTTCCAAAATGTTTCCAGTTTCTGGTTTCTCCGGCAACACCCTTCAGTTCAAATTTTTCCAGGCTAAATAGAAGGTTAGGTGTAGTTCTGCGTAAGGAGGGTTCGAAATCCTCGTGTTTTCTCGCTTTGACATTTCGCAGTTTATAAAGGAAATGATTTTCCACCGAATGATTTTCTATGGCAACCTTGTCGAAATTATTTTCCTGAAATCTAAGTGCATGTGCATCAGGATTTTCAAGCTCGAAAATAGATTCTTCAATGCTTACATTATAACCTTCCAGAGGAAACCATTGATCGAGGAATACGGTGTCTTCATTCTCGAATTCACTGGTATAAATTACGGTATAAGGATAGTTCCTGGCGTTATAATCCAAATAACTAACCCTATTGTCTGCAAATAAGGTCCCTGAACCAAAAGCACTAACGTCTGAAAAGTCTTTTTTCCTGAACTTTTCAACTTCATTTCCCATAGCATCAACTATGATGGCCTGTTGTTTTTCTATCCCATCACCCTCATCGTAATGCTGGTAAGCATCAATGAAGTATTCACCATTCTCATTGAAAACAGTGACTATCCGGGTAGTATATACTACAACTTTATCTATGTCTTCAACAACGAGTTTTGTATGCATCTTGCGAACGACCGCATCTGCATTTTCCAATAATTCCGGGGAAATTTTTAAAATAGAATATTCTTGCTGGGAATACATGAAAGACATGCAGACCAGCAGCAAAAAAGTGATGATTCTTTTGCGCATTAAGCTGAAAATAGGTTAGTTCAGCCCGCAATATATAAAAAATTAACTCTTTTTAACGCTTTTCTTTCGAATCGATAATAATTGTTACCGGACCATCATTGAGCAAGGATACTTTCATATCTCCTCCAAAGACTCCTACCCCAACGCTTTTACCAAATTCTTTTTCGAAGGACTTCACAAAATCCTGGTATAATGGTTCTGCGATATCAGGTTTCGCTGCATTTATAAAACTGGGCCTGTTTCCTTTTTTAGTACTGGCGTGTAGGGTAAACTGACTTACAACAATAGCATCCCCATCCACCGTTTTGAGAGACTCATTCATTTTGCCCTCATCATCTCCAAAAATTCTCATGTTAATGATCTTACGGCAGAGCCAGTCGATATCTTCCTGGGTATCGCCCTCCTCAACTCCAAGTAGGATCACTAAGCCATCGCGCATTACCGCGCATACTTTATGATCTACGGTGACCGATGCTTCTGTGACTCGTTGTATTACTGCTCGCATTATTTCTGGTATTGATCTACTCTGTAGTTTTCATCTTCACCTTCCATGATCTGTAAATAACTTTTATATCTCGACCAGGCGATTTCTCCTTCTTCGAGACCATCTTTTACAGCACATTTTGGTTCATTAAGATGCAAACAATTATGAAATTTACAATGCTGTTTTAACTGAAAAAATTCGGGAAAATAGTCGCCAATTTCTTCCTTATCCATATCCACCACTCCAAAACCTTTAATTCCGGGAGTATCAATGATTCTCGCGTCAAATTGAAGATCAAACATTTCAGCGAAAGTTGTGGTATGCTGCCCCTGGCTGTGCTGTCTACTAATTTCGGAAGTTTTAAGATCGAGAGTAGGCTCTATAGCATTGATAAGAGTAGATTTTCCGGTACCACTATGACCAGAGATCATACTGGTCTTTCCAATCATCTTATCTTTTACTTTATCTACGTTTTTACCTTCTTTGGCTGAAATTCCAATACACTCATAGCCTGCACCGCGGTAAAGTTCTGCAAGGTATTTCACCTCAGCAAGTTCCTCAATGCTATAAGTATCTATTTTATTGAAAAGCAGTACTGCCGTGATAGCATAGGCTTCCGCAGTCACCAGAAAGCGGTCTATAAAAGTGGTTAAAGTAGGCGGATTATTAAGGGTAATAAGCAAGAAAACCTGGTCGACATTTGAAGCAATTATATGAGTTTGCTTTGAAAGATTAACCGACTTCCGGATAATATAGTTTTCCCGTTCGATGATCTTTTTGATCACCCCGGTTTCCTCCTCGCCATCTTCCACATCAAATCTTACAACATCTCCAACGGCAACAGGATTTGTACTTTTAATTCCCTGTATCCTGAACTTTCCTTTGATCCGGCATTGGTAAAATCGGCCATTCTCGGCTTTTACATGATACCAGCTCCCGGTAGACTTATAAACTACTCCCTGCATTAAGCTAAACTATTCATATCTAATAATTTCTTTCCGCAAATTTAGGCATTAATTTAAGAAGCTGCCGGGTAGCGTGAAATCATCCCTTATACATCAAGGATTTTCTGTTGGTGATTAATAGATTCCTGGTGAATGGCTTTGAATAATCTTAAAACGAATTCTTCACTCAGGCCTTTATCTTCACCTTCCAGAACCATTTTCCCAAGGATCTCGTTCCATCTTTTAGTTTGCAGAATGGCTACGTTCTGGTCTTTCTTCACCTGTCCTATTTCTTCGGAAATTTTCATACGTTTAGATAAGATCTCCAGAATCTGACTATCGGTAATATCAATTTTAGAACGCAAAGCAGTTAGCTTATTTTGAAAATCCTGACTGGCAGAGATCTCTTTTCTAACCTTTAGATCTTCCATCATCTGGATCAAAGCAGCGGGTGTGATTTGTTGAGCCGCATCACTCCATGCTTTATCTGGAGTGTGGTGAGTTTCCACCATGATTCCGTCGAAATTAAGATCAAGTCCTGTTTGGCAAAGATCAAAGATGATATCTCTTCTTCCTGCGATATGAGATGGATCCAGGATTAAAGGAAGGTCCGGGAATTTATTTTGTAGTTCAATAGGAATCTGCCATTCCGGGTTGTTACGGTACTTCGTTTTCTCGTAAGCAGAGAAGCCACGATGTATTACTCCAAGGTTGTTGATATCTGCCGTATGTAAACGTTCAACTGCTCCCAGCCACAAGGCAAGATCTGGATTTACAGGGTTTTTAACCAGTACGATCTTATCAGTTCCTCTCAAAGCGTCTGCGATCTCCTGTACAATAAATGGAGAAACAGTTGTTCGCGCTCCAATCCAGAGAATATCCACGTCATGTTTCAATGCAAGATCAACATGGTTTGGGTTTGCAACTTCAGTAGTAGTTAGCATTCCGGTTTCCTCTTTCGCTTTCTGAAGCCATTTTAGGCCCAGCGCCCCAACACCTTCGAAATTTCCAGGGCGCGTTCTTGGTTTCCAGATTCCTGCTCGTAAAACAGTTGCGTCACTATCTTTTAACTGGTGAGCGATCGTTAATACCTGCTCTTCGGTTTCTGCACTACAAGGCCCTGCGATCACCAGCGGGTGAGACAGGTTGAAGTTGTCTAACCAGCCTCTGAGTTCTTTTTTATTTTCCATTCTCCTGTAATTTTAATTCTTCGTTCTTATTTATTCCGTTTAATACTTCTTTTATATGATTGGTTCGATCCATTTCCTGGTAAAGCTGATCGAAATTGTCTTCCTGCATCAATTTTCTGAAATGCTGAAGATTCAGAATGTATTCATTAAGAGTTTCCAGGACATTTTTTTTATTCTGACTAAAAATTGGTGCCCACATTGCCGGTGAACTTTTGGCAAGTCTTACGGTCGAGGCAAAACCACTTCCTGCAAGATCGAAAATATCACGCTCGTTCTTTTCCTTTTCCAGTACTGTTTTTCCCAGCATAAAGGAGCTAATATGCGATAAATGAGACACATAAGCTATATGACGATCATGTGAACGCGCATCCATGTATCGTATTCTCATTCCTATCTTCTGAAATACCTCTAAAGCTTTTTCCTGAAGTTTAAAGGCAGTCTTTTCTACTTCACAGATAATATTGGTCTTATTTCTGAATAATCCATGAATTGCAGCCTGCGGTCCAGAAAACTCCGTTCCCGCAATTGGATGCGCTGCCAGAAAATTTCTTCTTTTCGCATGATCCTCGACTACCCGGCAAATATTTTCTTTAGTGGACCCGGCATCTATCACCACGCAATCATCTTTTACTCTATCCAAAACTTCAGGAAGCACCTTAATGCTGGCGTCTACCGGAATTGCAAGATAAACAAGGTCGGCGTCATGAATATCTTCCATCGTAGACATCCTGTCTATGAGGCCCAGTTCAAGCGCCTGCTTCAGGTGATCCTCATTTCCATCGATTCCAGCAATACTAATCCCTGGAATACCGGCTTTTAGATCCAGCGCGAAACTTCCGCCTATTAACCCAATTCCTACTATAAATACTTTCATGATCTAATTCTTTTTAAAGCTTCATCGATCATTTCTTCCGTAGCACAAAGCGAGAAACGAACATAATCCCTACCCTGCTCACCAAATATAAAACCCGGTGTTACGAACAGATCTTTATCGTACAGTAATTCATCAACCAGGCTCTCCGCACTTTTACCTGCTGGTGCTTTCGCCCAAACGAAAAGTCCAGACTGCCCCGGAGCTGCTTCACAATTCAAGGTTTTTACCAGTTCCAGAACTTTCTTTTTTCTGGAACTGTACAACTCATTCAATTTTAAAAACCATTCATCTGAAAGTTGAAGTGCCTTTACTGCCCCAGCCTGCAAAGGATAAAACATGCCGCTATCCATATTCGACTTTACTTTTAGAACAGCTTCTATATTTTTTGAACTCCCGGCGAGCATTCCAACTCTCCAGCCAGCCATGTTAAAACTTTTACTTAGCGAATTAAGTTCCATCACGTAATCGCTCCTTATATCGGTATCTAGAATACTCAAAGGTTGTGTATTCTGAATAAAACTATATGGATTATCATTGACTACCAGAATTTCATTCTTTTCAGCAAAAGCAGTCAGTTTTTTAAAGAAATCTGCAGTCGCTTTGGTTCCCGTAGGCATATGAGGATAATTCACCCACATGATCTTTACATTTTCAAGTCCCAGTTGCTCTAATGCTTCCAGATCTGGCAGCCATTTCTGCGATTCATCTAAGGTATACTTCTGAACTTCTGCCTGTAGCAATCCAGAAACCGACGTATAGGTAGGATAGCCTGGATCCGGGACTAAGACTTTGTCCCCTTTATTCAGAAACGTCATGGAAATATGCATAATTCCTTCCTTACTTCCCATAAGCGGAAGGATTTCATTTTCAGCATTCAGATTTATATCATAATACCGAGAATAAAAGCCTGTCATGGCATTTCTTAGTTCGGGTATTCCTTTATAAGGCTGGTATTGATGCGCTTTAGAATGTTTTAGCCCATTTTGCATCGCATCCACTACTTGCTGCGGTGGTGCAAGATCCGGACTTCCAATTCCAAGATTGATCACCGGCTTGCCCTGTTCCCGCAAAGCTGCCACTTCCCTTAATTTTTTAGAGAAATAGTATTCCTGTACGCTTTCCAGTCTTTCTGCTGTCTTCATGACAATCTGCTTTTGTAAATTCCTAATATATTAAGGTCTTCGGTCATTAATTTCAATACATTCATCGCACGATCAAAATCTTCTCGTTTATCAAAGATCACATCTACGAAAAATGAATATTTCCAGGGCTCGTCTATAATTGGCAAAGACTGTATCTTCGTTAGATCCAAATAGGAATCCCGTAAAATATTAAGTACTGAAACCAGGCTTCCACGATCGCTTTTCAGATCGAATTTCAGGGATGCTTTATCGAGAATATCTCCGTTAGGTTTTTGTTCTTCTGTTCCCAGAACCAAAAATCTGGTGGTATTGGATTTGATCGTATGAATGCCTGAAGCTAGAATTTCGAGTCCGTACATACTCGCTGCCGCAGGACTCGCCACTGCCGCAACTCTCAATTTTTCTTCGGAAGCAATTCTTCGGGCAGCCTCTGCAGTATCTGCATCTTCGATCAACTTAATATGGGGATGCTTTTTAAAAAATTGCTTGCACTGCAACAAGGCCATAGGATGAGAATATACTTTTTTGATATCCTCTATTTTCTGACCCCTTACCGCCATCAAATTCATATTTACCGGAGTATAATGCTCACCAATGACCTTTAGCTTGTAATCATTGATCAGGGCATAATTAGGAAGAATAGAACCGGCAATACTGTTTTCGATAGCCATCACAGCTTCTGTCGTCCCACCTGAGGCAAGCGTTGTGGTAAGTTCCTGAAATGACATATGTTCAGCCACTGCAGTTTGCTCTCCAAAATAGTCCATCACCACGAGGTGATGAAAAGACCCTTTAATACCCTGAATTCCGACTTTTCTCATTTTTTTCCAAAAAAAAAGTCCCGATCTAAGATCGAGACTTTTATATAATTTTAGCTTACTTAATCATATAGCATTCCCGATTCTATTCCTGGTATAGAAATAAAAATAATAGAATGCGTTCCAGTTAATTAAGCTTGTCATTTCAATAATTATGAATTACTAAAGTAGTACTAATATTCAAGACTCAAAATTAAACGGGATCCAAATTGGAACTTTTCCCATATTCGGAAAATTCGTGTGAATTATTTACAGATTACGATTTAATACCTCAAAATTGACGACTAACTTTGAAAGATAATCAGTCAGTTCTCTGAAGATTTATTCATAATTTTGAGCTCAGTCTATGTCTATACACGTAAATAACATATCAAAAAGCTTCGGAGATCAGCAGGCGCTGGAAAATATAAGCTTTGAAATTGGCCGCGGGGAGATCGTTGGATTTCTTGGACCTAATGGTGCAGGAAAATCGACATTAATGAAAATCCTTACCGGCTATCTTACTGCAGATTCCGGAAAGGCCAGGATCAATGACTTCGAGCTGGACACTCAGCTGGCAGATCTTCAGCGAAGTATTGGATATCTACCAGAGCATAATCCTTTATATACTGAAATGTATGTTCGGGAGTACCTGCAGTTCCATGCATCCATATTTTCAGCTTCGAAAGACAGGATTGAAGAAGTCATTAAACTTACCGGGCTTTCACCTGAAGCAAACAAAAAAATAGAACAGCTATCTAAAGGATACCGGCAACGTGTGGGACTTGCGGCTGCGCTTTTGCATGATCCTGAAGTTTTGATCCTGGATGAACCTACTACAGGTCTCGATCCAAATCAGCTGGTAGAAATAAGATCCTTGATTAGTTCTATTGGAAAAGACGGAAAGGATGGTAAGCGGGGAAAGACCGTATTTCTTTCCACTCATATTATGCGTGAGGTGGAAGCCATCTGTGACCGGGTCATCATTATTAATAATGGAAAGATCGTCGCCGATAAGTATCTCAAAGATCTTAGGAATGAAAAAGAACAGGTGATCTTTGTAGAATTCGACTATCGAATTGAAGAAATTGCTCTTCAAAAAATCCCTGGAATGATCTCTGCAAAAAATACCGGCGGCTTTACCTATGAGCTAATTTTTGATTCCAATAAAGACATGCGTCCGGCTGTTTTTGATTACGCTCATGATAACGGACTCAAAACGCTACAGCTAAATCAAAAGACGAAGAACCTGGAAACTCTGTTCGCTGAACTTACTCAGAAATGATCGAATTTCAGTTCAAATTAAGGAGTTACTGCTTTTGAAAATTTTTTGCGTTAGGGATTGCGGCGGCATCCTTTTAACATCAGGCTGAGCTTGTCGAAGTTTCATGTTGAAAGATAAAGCGGAAAGCCCGGCCCGAAGGGCAACGCCCGTATTTTTAGGACTCTGCAGTAGTTACCTGGAAACTCTCTTTATGGACCAACAAAAATAAAATGGTCCAGCGCAGGTTCAGTAACTCAAAACTACAGTTATATCTCTCAACCTATATTATAGCTTTTTGCGTTAGGGATTGCAGCGGCATCCTTTTAAAACGAGGCTGAGGTTGTCGAAGTTTCGTGTTAAAAGATGAAGCGGAAAGCCCGGCCCGAAGGGAAACGTCCGTATTTTTAGGACTATGCAGTAGTTACCTGGAAACTCTCTTTATGGACCGACAAAAATAAAATAATCCAGCGCAGGTTCAATAACTCAAAACTATAATTGTAAGTCTCAACCACCCTTTTATTTGTTTGCGTTAGGGATTGCAGCGGCATCCTTTTAAAACGAGGCTGAGCTTGTCGAAGCTTCGTGTTAAAAGATAAAGCGGAAAGCCCGGCCCGAAGGGAAA
>NZ_JBLVTK010000001.1:258153-319801 GCF_048285865.1 Christiangramia marina
CAAAAAATAAAATGATCCAGCGCAGGTTCAATCACTCTAAACTACAGTTGAATCTCTCAACCTCCCTTTTATTTGTTTGCGTTAGGGATTGCAGCGGCATTCCCCGATTTTTATCGGGGATATAGAGGAAAGCCCGGCCCGAAGGGCAACGCCCAAACCAGAAAAATCATTGAACTATTCAAAAACCAATCTGCCTTCGAAGTGTTCGGTCACATTGACTTCCGGCGGTCGATTTACAGAAATAATATCGCCATAACTAAAAAGATCGGCTTTTAATGATTGCTGCGGATTAATGATCAACTTATTCGTACCACGATGTAGTAAGTCGTAATGCTGTACGACAAGGTCTCTTGCTTCCAGCCTGGAATCTCCTGCTGCAAAGAAGCCGTCAAAATTTTCTACGCTTCCGGAAAGGAAGAAATGGGAATAATTGTCGCTCGTGATTCTAAGATTCTCCACCTGAAGATCAAGCTTGAAATCCCCATTAGTATAAACTTCGATGTCCTTATCCTGATTTTCAGAAACCAGCCAAAGGTTTTCCAGCTCCAGCTTACCTACACTTTCTATCATCAAATTTCCTGCATGTCTCAGGTAAGTAAGATCGGGAACAGTCACATAAACTTTGGTGATATTAAAATCGCGCACAAAATTACAATCGTTCTCGTTTCGTAAAATTAACTGACCATCAATCACTTCAGCCGAGACCTCATTTCGAAGATTTTCACCGGTTTCCACAACCACTTTTTGCTGTTCACCTTGCTCAATAAACAATTTGATCTTGTCATATACCAGGATCTCGTCAAAGCTTTCAAGCACTATTTCTTCGGAAGTGATCGCGCCAGCTTTCTGAAAACAGTCATTGGCATCTTCAGAATCACAACTCCAGAGAACTATTCCGAAGAATAAAAATATCAGTCTTTTCATAATCTGTAACCTATTGAAAATTCTACTGCTTCTGCATTTGCTCCATGGGATCGAACTGTGACCGAAGCCCACCAGTCTTTAGAAAAATCACGTTGCAAACCCATTCGGTTATAAATTCTATCTACATAATCATCATAGGGATAATAAGCATAATACCCAAGATGGGTGATCAGGGACATTTTATTAAAAGTGAGTTTGTGACCCAAAAATAATCCCACTCGCTTAGCATCCTCATCGCCTGAAGTACCTTTCTGCGGAAATGCTATCGACTGATACCTGATAAATTCTTCCAAAGATCTTGAAAAGAAAAGCTCTGCTCCTCCATGTAGCGTACTTTTATGATTCAGGACTTTATCTGCATACGCTGAAACCGTTAGAAATGGCAACCTTGGAGAACCAATCACCCCTGAAGTGTTCACACCACTTCGAACAGCAATATTATAATGAAAAGGTTCGGTATATTTTTCCTCCTCTCCTCTTGGAATATAGTCAGGATGTTCCTTATGATCCAGCAGGTAATTCAGCCCTACGTTAAATGTGAAGGTATTGGTACTATGATTTGGGGAACCCATGTCTGCATTGGAATAATGAATGATCGTGACCCCGGCATTCAGTCCCAGTCCACCCACGATCTTTTCCTTATGAATATTTCCCATTAAATAGGTAGAACTTAAAAGGCGGGTGCCGTAGGCATTATTCTGATAATTGGTATCAGGATCGTAAGGATTGGTGGTGTATGCAATCCCCTGACCTATCCTAAACATCAGCAATCGCTGCAGGAAATAGAAACTAAAATGACCGTAAACAGAATAATTCTCACCGAGATACTGATTCTTCATATTCTGATAGATAAAAGAATAACCAAAATCAGGATAATTGTACCTGCTTTCCCATTTATCGAGTCCGTAGGTTTTCCGGTTCACACTCAGTAAAAAACCTTCCTGATGTTCATCGATCAAATGCGCAATATCCGGGTTATGTTCAAGGATACTTCCATAAAAATAACTGGCATCGAAGGAATAATATTTTTCAGGTTTTTCTTCCTGTGCCTGTATAAACAAGCTGAAAAACATGAGGAGAGCGGGGAGAATTCTTTTCATAAGGAAACAAATCTAACATATTTACGAATATTATTCCGCTAGAGTTTGAACTTAGAAAACCGCTTCGGCAATCTGCCTGATATTGGTACTTTTTCCCATGGAATAATAGTGTAAAACAGGCGCTCCACCTTTAATTAATTCTTTGCTTTGCTGGATGCACCATTCTACACCAACCTGTCGGACCTCTTGATTATTTTCACATTTTTCAACTTCGTGAATCAGGGATTCCGGAAGATCCACATGAAATCTATGCGGCAGTAAACTCAATTGTTTTTTGGTTGCTAAAGGCTTCAATCCCGGGATAATAGGCACATTGATTCCCTGATCCCTGCATTTTTCAACGAATTCGAAATAGCACTGGTTATTAAAAAACATCTGGGTTACCACATATTCTGCTCCGGCATCCACTTTTTGTTTTAAGCGCCGAACATCAGAATCTATACTTGGAGCCTCCATATGTTTTTCCGGATAACCAGCAACGCCTATACAGAAATCTGTGTTATGCCCTTTTTCAATGACCTCATCCAGATATTTACCTTCGTTCATATCCCTGATCTGTTCCACCAGTTCACTGGCAAATTGGTGACCGTTTGCTTCCGGCTTAAAATAAGTTTCACTTTTTACTGCATCTCCCCGTAGTGCCACCACGTTCTTGATCCCAAGAAAGTCCAGGTCGATCAAAAAATTCTCGGTGTCTTCCTTTGAAAAACCTCCACAAAGAATATGAGGTACCGCATCCACTCCATATTTGCTTTGGATAGCCGCACAGATCCCAACAGTTCCGGGCCGTTTTCTAACAATCTTTTTCTCAAGGAGTCCGTTTTCACGTTCAGAATACACATATTCTTCACGATGATAAGTCACGTCTATAAATGGCGGATTAAATTCCATCAAAGGATCGATATTTTCGTAAATCGAATTGATATTAAATCCTTTTAAAGGCGGCAGGATCTCAAAGGAGAATACTGTTTCTCCTATTGTTTTCTCCAGATGTTCGGTAATCTTCATGATATTGGTAATAATTTCAATTTGTGCGTTGCCCTTCGGGCCGGGCTTTTCGCTGTATCTCTTAGCACGATGCTTCGACATGCTCAGCTTCGTACTAAAAGGATGCCGCTGCAATCCCTAACGCAGATTTTTCACTTCACACTTTTTTAATATTCTGAACCTGCTTCAGAATCTTCAGAAAAGCCAAAATCTATGATTCACGGAGTTGAATTACTTCAGCTTCACTGATATCTTTTCTGACTTCTCTAATTTCTTATTGGTCTAAATACTCAGTATTAGTCCGCTATATTCGGATTCAACCATTTTTCTGCTTTGCGATAATCTATTCCTTTTCGCTCTGCATAATCCATAACCTGATCTTCCTTTATTTTTCCCAGTCCAAAATATTTCGCCTCAGGATTGGCAAAATAATATCCGCTTACACTGGCCGCGGGCCACATTGCCAAGCTTTCAGTTAATTCCACTCCTATCTTTTCCTTCACTTTTAAGATTTCCCAGATGGTTAATTTCTCTAAATGATCCGGACAGGCGGGATACCCCGGAGCTGGTCGAATTCCTTTATAATTTTCTTTGATCAGGTCTTCATTACTCAGATTTTCATCGGAAGCATAACCCCAATCTTCCGTTCTAATTTGTTTGTGCAGGTATTCTGCAAAAGCTTCCGCTAGTCGGTCGGCCAGCGCTTTGATCATGATCGAATTATAATCATCGTGCTCTTTTTCAAATTGCGCGGCTAATTCCTGGGTTCCAAAACCGGTACTCACACAAAAACAGCCAATATGATCCTGGATTCCCGAATCTTTCGGCGCAATAAAATCGGCCAGGGCGAAATTTGGCTGATACCCGTGCTTCTTCAATTGCTGACGAAGTGTTCTAAAAATCGCAGTTTTCTGTTCTGAATCTTCAGAATATCTAACTTTAATATCATCATCATTTACTGAATTAGCTTCAAAAAGACCAAAGATCGCTTTTGCTTTCAGTAGATTTTCAGATAAAATTCGCTGCAGTAAAACCTGCGCGTCATCAAATAAATTTTGCGCCTGTTCCCCAACCTTTTCATCTTTCAGAATATCAGGATAGCGACCATGCAGATCCCAGCTTCTAAAAAACGGACTCCAGTCTATATAATCCACCAGTTCTTTCAGGTCAAAATCTTTAATGATCTGTATTCCCGGTTTATTCGGCTTAAAGAT
Organism: Christiangramia marina; assembly: GCF_048285865.1. Classification (NCBI taxonomy): domain Bacteria; kingdom Pseudomonadati; phylum Bacteroidota; class Flavobacteriia; order Flavobacteriales; family Flavobacteriaceae; genus Christiangramia; species Christiangramia marina. Next base: position 262,379 of record NZ_JBLVTK010000001.1, read on the forward strand.
TTCGGTTTTGTCCCAGTCGATCTGGAATTTATTCTTTCTGGCTTCTTCAATATTTAGAAAAGACTTGACCTTACTTCTCTTACTAAAGTTCTTCCTGAAAACCTCATACTGGTCTTTCAGGTCTGTCTTATATTTTTCACGGGAATTTTCTTTTAAAAGATCTCCGACCACGGTAACGGCACGGGAAGCGTCATTCACATGCGCTACCGCATGTTTGTATTGCGGATCTATCTTTACCGCCGTATGTGCTTTTGAAGTGGTCGCACCACCAATCAATAAAGGAACAGAAAAATCCTGTCGCTCCATTTCTTTAGCCAAGAAAACCATTTCGTCCAGGGACGGAGTAATAAGTCCGCTAAGACCAATCACGTCCACATTCTCTTTTTTGGCAGTTTCAATGATCTTTTCCGGCGGAACCATCACGCCAAGATCGATGATCTCGTAATTGTTACAACCCAAAACCATCGCTACGATATTCTTACCAATATCATGCACGTCACCTTTCACCGTTGCCATTAGAACCTTTCCAGCCGACTGTCTTTTATTCGATTTATCGGCTTCAATATATGGTAAAAGATGCGCGACAGCTTTTTTCATCACCCTCGCCGACTTTACCACTTGCGGAAGGAACATTTTTCCACTTCCGAAGAGATCACCAACCACATTCATCCCTATCATCAACGGACCTTCGATCACATCCAGAGGTTTTTCAGCTTCAATACGGGCCTGCTCGATATCTTCCAGAATATAGGCGTCCAGACCTTTTACGAGCGCATGCGTAATTCGTTCCTGCAAAGGCTTTTCACGCCAGGATAGGTCTACTTTATTTTCCTTTTTTCGTCCAACGACATTCTCAGCAAAATCCAGTAATCGCTCGGTCGCATCTTCCCTGCGATCTAAAATCACATCTTCAACATGCTCCAGCAGATCTTTAGGAATCTCATCATAGACTTCCAGCATCGAAGGATTCACGATCCCTATATTCATCCCGGCCTTGATCGCATGATATAAAAACACAGAATGCATCGCTTCCCGAACGGGATTATTTCCGCGGAAAGAAAACGAAACATTGCTCACTCCACCACTCACACTGCAATGCGGTAAATTTTCCTTTACCCAGCGCGTACCTTCAATAAAATCGATGGCATTTCTTTTATGCTCGTCCATTCCCGTTCCTACCGGGAAAATGTTTAAATCGAAAATGATGTCTTCGGGAGGGAATTTTACTTTATTCACCAGAATATCATAAGACCGCTTCGCTATTTCGATTCGGCGTTCATAATTATCTGCCTGACCGGTTTCATCAAAAGCCATTACGATCACGGCGGCGCCGTAGCGTTTTATCTTCTTGGAATTTTCGATAAATTCCTGTTCTCCTTCTTTCAGGCTTACGGAATTTACCACGCATTTTCCCTGCACCACCTGAAGTCCGGCTTCAATAATTTCCCATTTTGAACTGTCTATCATAATAGGAACACGAGAAATATCGGGTTCGGCAACCAACAGATTCAGGAATTTCACCATGGCTTCTTTGCCATCGATCAACCCATCGTCCATATTCACATCAATGATCTGGGCGCCATTATCAACCTGCTCGCGAGCTACATCCAGGGCTTCATCAAACTTTTCTTCTTTGATAAGCCTAAGGAACTTTTTAGATCCGGCGACATTGGTTCGTTCACCAACATTTATAAAATTACTGTCCGGTGTGATCACCAGTGGTTCGAGTCCGGAAAGTTTTAAAGGTCTAATTTCTGACATATTAAGCGCTTTCAGATTGAAGTTGTGGTAAAACTCGCGGTTTGTAATTCGAAGCAATTTCAGCAATAGCTCTGATGTGTTTTGGGGTTGTACCGCAGCATCCACCAAGAATATTAACCAAACCTTTATCCAGATACTCTTTGATCTGGGAGGCCATTTCCTTTGCATCCTGGTCGTAATCTCCAAATGCATTTGGTAGACCGGCATTGGGATAGGCTGAAACTCCGGAATTCGCATATCGATTCAAAACTTCCAGATGAGGAGTCAATTGTTTTGCTCCCAAAGCGCAATTGAAACCAACGCTCAATAAAGGAATATGTGAAACCGAAATAAGGAAAGCTTCGGCAGTCTGCCCTGAAAGTGTTCTTCCGGAAGCATCGGTTATCGTACCGCTTACCATAATTGGAATATCAACATTCAATTCTTCTTTTAATTCTTCGATCGTAAAAAGAGCAGCTTTCGCATTCAAAGTGTCAAAAACGGTTTCTACGAGAAGAACATCAACACCACCTTCGATTAATGCTTTTGCCTGTTGCTTGTATGCTTTCCGAAGTTCCTCAAAAGAAATGGCACGGAATCCCGGATCATTCACATCCGGACTCATACTAGCGGTTTTATTGGTTGGACCAATCGCGCCCGCCACAAATCTTGGTTTTGAGGGATCTTCAGCAGTCACCTGTTCTGCCACACCTTTGGCAATCCTTGCCGACTCAAAATTGAGTTCGTAAACAAACTCTTCCATTTGATAATCTGCCATCGCGATAGTGGTTCCGGAGAAAGTATTGGTTTCCACAATATCGGCGCCGGCGTCAAAATATTTACGATGTATGGTGGCGATCGCTTCAGGTTGCGTGATGGAAAGCAGGTCGTTATTCCCTTTGAGAGAAACGGGCCAGTCGGCAAAACGTTGCCCACGGAAATCCTCTTCAGAATATTTGTATTCTTGAAGCATGGTGCCCATAGCACCGTCTAAGATTAATATTTTTTGAGAGAGTAATTCTTCTAATTTCGACATGATTATTTAAATAATACGATATCAAAAAAAGAAGACTGGAAAGAATTCTGATTGTTATCTATCCGAGACTGAACTCGGTAGAATGTAGCACCTTCTCCAAAGGAGGGTTGCTAAGGTTTCACAGGGTCTAATCCCTCAACCTTTCTTGATAACGAATGTTAGTAAACAATGAACTTACGCGACAAATATAGGACTCAGCCTCTAAAAACCAAGAGTTTTGGCAAAAAATTAATCTCGCTCCTAAAATGAGAAATTCCCGCTCTTTTGGACCTTCAGTAAATTATCTTCACTTAATTCCTTCAGAAATGATTTGAATTCTTCTTTCATCTCTTTGTTTGAAAGTATTATTTCAAGGTCAATCTTTTCTCCAGATCTGTCGGTAAAATATAAATGATTCTTATTTCCGTAGATCGTATGCTTCCAGAAACTGGCATATCCTACATAGTCGAAACCAAGATCCTGTAATGCTGCGATCTTATATGTTTTTGATTCGTTCTCTTTTTCAATAACGATCTCATCCCGAGTGATCTTCAAAAATCCTAATTCCTTTGGTTTTAGAAAGCTCTGCCCCAGGGCGATAAACATGCAGATAACATACACTACATGTGCGGAATGTAACAGCCAGGGATTTTCCGGTTTCCAGACATACGCGATTACACCGCTACCCAGCAATAATAGGGCTACCAGAATACGGACATTCCAGGAAGGATCCCAGGTTTTAACAATTTTCGTTTCAAACGAATTCACTAAAGGATTTTTTCAGAATTAAGGCTTACACTGTAAGATATCTCCGCAGCTTTTTCCAACATTTTTGAAACTGAACAATATTTGTCCATTGATAATTTCACTGCCCGCGCCACTTTTGCTGCTGGAACGTCGCCCTTCAGAATAAAATCAAGATGGATCTTTTTGAATACATTGGGAATGGCGCCATCTTCACGATATCCATCCACCTCAACCCGAAGATCTTCCAGTTCGTGATTCTGCTTTCTAAGGATCATCACAATATCTATACTGCTACAACCTGCAATTCCTCTAAGCAGAAGATCCATGGGACTTGCTCCTTTTGGTTCCGCATCAGATTTGTTATCAAGTAAAACTATGTTCCCACGCTCATTTACCGTCTCGAACAGGTAATTCTCGTTGATTCTTTTTAAACTGATCTTCATTTTTTCAAATTTTCAATAAAGATAGGAATTCTCGCACTTTTAAATGTAAGTGGTTATTCGCTGATGGTTAAACGCTAATACTTTTAATCACTTCTCGTTTTGCTTCTTTCTTTGTCCCGTCGAAACCTTCCACCCCGCCAACAGTCGTGTACTTCATCACATACTTTTTATCAGGATTGATTCGAGCATAAGCACTTTGGCACATAATAGCCGCCTCATGAAAGCCAGACAAAATCAATTTCAGTTTCCCTTTATAGGTATTTATATCACCAATCGCATAGACTCCCGGAATGTTAGTCTGGTAATCGTAAGAATTATCTACCTTAATAGCGTTCTTTTCGATTTCCAGTCCCCAATTTCCAATTGGTCCTAGTTTAGGCGATAAACCAAAAAGCGGGATAAATTCATCCACTTCTCTAAATTCTTCCCCGCGAGCTTTGTCTTTATGTCGAATAACCACCTGTTCCAGCTGATCTTCGCCTTTGAGTCCGATTACCTCTGCATTTGTGATCATTTCTATTTTTCCAAGCTTGGCTAATTCTGAAACTCTTTCTACAGAATCCAGAGCACCACGAAATTCCTCTCTTCTGTGCACCAGGGCAACTTCTGACGCAACATCGGCTAAATAAACCGCCCAGTCCAAAGCAGAATCACCACCACCAGCGATCACCACACTTTTATTACGATATATTTCAGGATCCTTAATGAAATAAGATACTCCCTTATCTTCAAAATCTATAATATTAGAAATTGGTGGTTTACGAGGTTCGAAAGAACCAAGTCCGCCAGCGATCGCAACAACGGGGGCATGATGTTGAGTTCCCTTATTAGTGGTTACAATGAAAGTCCCGTCATCCAGTTTTTCCAGAGTTTCTGCTCGCTCGCCAAGTGTAAAACCTGGCTCAAAAGGTTTTATTTGCTCCATTAAATTCTTAACAAGATCACCCGCAAGGATCTCTGGAAACGCCGGAATATCGTAAATAGGTTTTTTCGGATAGATCTCAGAACACTGTCCGCCTGGTTGAGGCAGGGCATCAATAAGATGTGTTCTAAGCTTTAACAGTCCCGCTTCGAATACGGTAAACAATCCTGTGGGTCCTGCTCCAATGATCAGGATATCTGTTTTAATCATTTTTCTCCTTTTTATATATTAAAGACTCCGTAATACTATTCATTTGTTTTACTTTGGCTTCAAAATCACCTTTAATGGATTTTCGGTATTCATTCAAATTCTCCACCATTTCGTTCACATTTTCGGGAATTACTTCTTCAAAAAACTGACGAAGTCTTTTGGCAGTAGTGGGCGATTTTCCGTTGGTAGAAATCGCAATTTTTACATGGCCTTTATTTACGATCCCGCCCATATAGAAATCGCATAGTTCTGGTGTATCTGCGATATTCGCCAGTAAAAATCTCTTTTTTGCATCTTTATACACTCTTTTGTTAAGCTTTGCATCGTTTGTTGCTGCGATCACAAAATGTCGCTTCTTGAGATATTTTCGTTTATACCTTCCCTTTGTCAATTTAGCTCCGTGTTTTCTGGCAAGCTCCTCAGTTTCGGGAAGAAACCATTTTGCCACAATTTCAACCTGGGCATTGGGACTGGATTTGAAAAGGAAATGAAGTTTTTCATGACCAACATTTCCGCCACCAACTACTAAAATATTAAGTTGATTTACTTTTAAAAAAACCGGATATAGTTCGTTTCTCTCTTCCATTTTATTTTAATTAAACTTCGACTAGCGCAGTTTGACATGTCGTCATGCTGAACATCAGGATCTTTACAGAAGCTGAAATAAGTTCAGCTTGACGTGGTAATTGCATTTAAGCTGCTCCTACTTTGACAAATTTTGATTGCTTCGGAAGACTTTTCACGTTCTGATAAACAGTTTGTAAAGCATTCGCTTCTTTCACCACTTCACCAATCACGATGATCGCAGGCGCTCCCAGATTTTTTTCTGAAACTATCTTTTCAATAGTTTTTATAGTTCCAAAACCTGAATTTTCATTAGCAGTAGTACCATTCTGAATAATTCCTACGGGCACATCTTGCTTTCCAAAACCACTGAAGATCTCCACTATCTCCTTCAATTTTCCCATTCCCATCAGGATTACTACGGTTGCTGTAGATTGTGCTGCCAATTGCACGTCATTAGATAAATTCTTGTGAGAAGTGGTTCCCGTGATCACCCAGAAACTTTCAGAAGTGCCTCTTTGCGTCAGCGGAATTCCAACATTTGCCGGTACCGCAATGGAAGAGGTTATTCCCGAAACAACCGCAGTTTCCAGTCCATGCTTTTGAGCATAGATGATCTCCTCAGACCCTCTTCCGAAGATGAATGGATCTCCTCCTTTAAGTCTTACCACATGACCTTTTTCTGCAGCATATTTCACAATTAGTTCATTGATCTCATCCTGAGAAAATCGATGTTTATCCTTTCGTTTTCCCACGAAAATATATCTCGCCTGGGGCGCATATTCCAATAAGTCTCTATTAATAAGTGCATCATACAGAATTACGTTAGCCGACTTTAAAGTATTTAAAGCCTTCACTGTGATCAATTCCGGATCACCCGGACCTGCGCCTACTACCGTTAGTTTTGCTGAATTAAACATTCTGTACCTCCTTCGTCCTATAAGCATCCACTCTATTCAGAAATAACTGCGCATCCTCTAAATACTTTCTGGCAAAGTCCTCGCTGGGTTCATGCTGGTTCAACTGGTATGCAAACTCTTTGAAAGTAGTCGCCAGATCGATCCTGCCAGTTTCAACAAATAGTTCATCAAATTGCGCAATGATCCCAGCCTGGGTATTCGTTTTCACATCTTCAGCCAGCAGCAGGGCTTTCGCTGAATTTACTATCGAAGTGTACGCGTGATAAATACTGTCTGCCCAATCCTTTCGCTCCAAGGCAGATTTCGCATTATCGATCTTCTCTTCACTTTCAAATAATAAAGTTGCAATTAGATCGATGACCACCCCGGCGCATTCCCCTACTCCTACTGCCTTTATATATGGAGTTTCATGACCCCAGTCCACGAACTCATTCTCGGAAATATTTGAAGTATCTGCCAGATCTTTCAGCAAATCATAGAAATAGGTTTTTTCTTTACGATCGTAATACTCCACAAATTTTTCCTGTGCTTCTGCATTTGCTTCAAAATCGTCTAGTATGATCCTCAATGCTTCAGGACCACGTTTACTGGGAACTTTTACAAGTTTATCTGCAAATCTACCCTTGCCATTTCCAAGGGTTCCCCCACCAAGTAAAACCTGAAGTGCCGGTGCAACCGTTTTTCCGACTTTTATAGACATTCCCTGAAATCCAATCTCAGCCATATTATGCTGTCCACAGGCGTTCATACAACCACTAATTTTAATGGTAATATCTTTTCCATTCGTGACTTGCGGATATTCTTCTTTCAGAACATCTTCCAGCACATCGGCAATACCGGTACTGCTGGCAATACCAAGATTACAGGTATCGGTGCCCGGACAGGCGGTAATATCTACGGTTTTATTGTACCCAACTTCGGCGTACCCTAGTTTTTTAAGTTCAGTATAAAAAAACGGCAGTAAATCTTGCCGGACGTGACGAATCAAAATATCCTGTCTTAAGGTTAATCTTAACTCGTTACCTGCGTATTTTTTAATCAAATCTGCTAGCTGCCTCGCACCACCAGTATAGAAATCACCCAACGGGACACGAATACCAATAGCAAACAAACCCTCCTGCTTTTGTGCAAAAACGTTGGTATTTTTCCAATTTTCAAAATCATTTTCATCTTCAATTTCCACGGAAGGAACCTCAACTTGCTGCAATGGTGGAGCTGCTTCGAATTTTTCAATTTCATATACCGGTTGCTTTTGCGAAAGTGCGGTTTTTTGCTCCTCGACGAGTTCCATAAAAGCTTCTTTTCCTATATCCTTCAGAAGAAATTTCATCCTGGCTTTAAGACGTTTAGCTCGCTCACCATGTCGATCAAATACGCGGAGCACGCCCTCGATAAGTGGAATAATCTCTTCCGCAGGTAAGAAGTCATATAACTCATCTGCATGCCTGGGTTGTGAGCCCAGACCGCCACCAAGCATTACTTTGAATCCGCGTTTTCCATCCTTCAGTTTGGCGATAAAACCAAGATCATGTATATAACTAAGCGCAGTATCTTCATCTGAAGAAGAAAAGGAGATTTTAAATTTTCTACCCATTTCCTGGCAAATGGGATTCCGAAGAAAAAATTGAAAGGCAGCGTGTGCATACGGTGAGACATCGAAAGGCTCATTGGGATCTATCCCGGCGGTTGGCGAGGCTGTGATATTTCTTACCGTATTACCACAGGCTTCTCTCAGAGTGACATCATCTTTTTCCAGTTGCGCCCAAAGTTCTGGAGCTCTGTCCAGGCTCACGTAATGGATCTGGATATCCTGCCTGGTTGTGATATGCAGCCGACCTTTGGAATACTCATCTGAAACATTGGCGATCCGGTGTAATTGTTCTGAAGTCACCTTTCCAAACGGTAGTTTTATACGAACCATTTGAACTCCAGACTGTCGCTGTCCATATACTCCGCGTGCCAGGCGCAGGCTACGAAACTTTTCTTCATCAGCCTTTCCTTCGCGAAAAAGCCTGATCTTTTTTTCTAAATCCAGGATATCTTTCTCGACAACGGGATTTTCAATTTCGGTTCTGAAACTTTGCATGATCTTGATTATTTAAATGAAAAAAGTCCTTTTAAGAATGACACTTAAAAGGACTTTTTATAACTCAGTTTATAAAATGGACTTTTAAGTATGAGGCGAATAGCACATACACATATTTGATAAAATGTTGATATTGAAGTGGTTCATTTTCCAGCAATTATTTAATAAATCCTACTCCGGCCGTGGTATTTGTTTGAGTATCTACCAGGATAAATCGCCCATTTGTTCGATTTTCATTATAACTGTCGGCATAAATAGGTTTACTTAGTTTGATCTTTACGCTACCAATATCATTCAGACTTAAAGAAGTTACATTTTCTTCTGCTCCAAAATTCGAAGCGACATGACTTTCTACTTTATCTATTTTAGCCAGAACATCGTTGCTATTATGTTGTAAAACATATTTTTTGCCCGGAACCAAAGGATGATTGTCCATCCAGCAAACCATGGCATCCACTACTTTTGTTTCTGCAGGAACCTCTTTGGTCTTAACCAGCATATCTCCCCTGGCGACATTTATATCATCTGTCAGGCTAATGGTTACAGAACTTCCTGCTGGAGCTTCATCAAAAGTTTCTTCGAAAAAATGAATGTCCTTGATTTTAGAGGTCGTCAATGATGGCAAGACGGTCACCTCATCTCCTACTCTCAGGCTATTACCATTAATTTTTCCAGCATATCCACGATAATCATGAAATTCTTCGGTTTTAGGTCTTATCACTGTTTGAACAGAAAACCTGGCCTGACTTTCTTCCGCAAAATCTTCAGCTTTGAGATCTTCGAGATGTTCCAGTATGGTTTGTCCTTGATACCAGGACATTGCAGTAGATTTTTCAGCAATATTCTCTCCCCATAAAGCGCTCACCGGAATAAAGGTGAGTTTCTGTTCCTGGAAATCACTTTTACTCCTCAACTCCTCAAATTCCTTAATGATGCTATTGAAAACATCTTCGGAATAATTGACAAGATCCATTTTATTTATAGCGACTATAACTTCTTTGACCCTCAACAAATTATTTATAAAAAAGTGCCGGTACGTTTGTTCGATAACTCCCTTTCTGGCATCTATAAGTATGATTGAAGCCTGAGAAGTTGAAGCCCCGGTCACCATATTGCGGGTATATTCAATATGACCTGGAGTATCGGCGATGATATAACTTTTCTTTGGTGTTGAAAAGTAGATATGAGCCACATCTATTGTGATCCCCTGTTCTCTTTCTGCTACCAGACCATCTGTAGCTAGTGAGAAATCCAAATAGTCCAGACCATTTTTCTTACTCACCCTATCAATGGCTTCCAATTTATCTGAAGTCAAAGATCTGGTATCGTAAAGCAGTCTGCCAATGAGCGTACTTTTACCATCATCAACGCTTCCTGCTGTTGCTATTTTTAATACTTCCATTCTCTTCTTTAATTTAGAAATAACCTTGTTGCTTTCTTGTTTCCATGGCGGCCTCAGATCTTTTATCATCGATCCTTGCACCTCTTTCTGAAATAGCTGACTCCCTTACTTCCTTGATAATCTTTTCAACGGTATCTGCTCCAGATTCCACTGCAGCCGTACAGGTTATATCTCCCACAGTTCTAAATCGAACGGTTTTCGTTTCTGTAAGCTCATGATCGTCTTTGTAAACATGCTCTGAAGCTGTCCAAATCAAACCATCCCTTTCAAAAACCTCTCTCTCGTGCGCAAAATAAATAGAGGGAATTTCAATCTTTTCAGCATCTATATAACTCCAAACATCCAGCTCTGTCCAGTTAGAAATAGGAAATACTCTTACATTTTGACCAATATCGATTCGTCCATTCAACATATCAAAAACCTCCGGTCGCTGGTTCTTTTCATCCCATTCTCCAAAGTCATTTCTTACTGAAAAAATTCTCTCTTTTGCACGAGCTTTTTCTTCATCCCTTCTTGCTCCGCCTATACATGCATCAAACTTATATTCTTCAATAGCACTTAAAAGAGTATTGGTTTGCAATGAATTCCTGCTGGAATACCTGCCTTTTTCTTCAATAGAAACTCCGCTGTCAATATCATCCTGAACTTTTCGTACAATAAGATTCAGTCCAAGTTCTTCAACTAATCGATCTCTGAACTCGATAGTTTCAGGAAAGTTGTGACCGGTATCTATGTGCATTAGAGGAAAAGGAATCTTGGCAGGATAGAAGGCTTTTTGCGCTAAGCGTACCAAAGTGATAGAATCCTTACCGCCCGAAAATAATAGCACGGGATTTTCGAACTGAGCCACAACTTCCCGGAAGATGTAAATAGCTTCGCTTTCTAACGTATTTTGATTTAAGATCGAACTCATTTTTAAACTTTTAGGCGTGTAAACCACACTCTCTATTATCTAATACTTTTGTAGGGTCGAAATATTTGAATTCATTCGGTAGTTTATGCTCTCTCAAATACTCATCTAATTTTTCGTCTGACCAGTGGTAAAAAGGACTGACCTTAAGAAGCCCGTCTTTACTATAACTTAGAATATCGATGCTATCTCTAAGATTTGTCTGTCCTTTCCTAAGATTCGTAAACCACACATCTGGATTTTGTTCTGCCATTGCTCGCTGGAATGGTTCTAGTTTTACCTGCCTGGTAAATTCCTTATGATCTGGAGAATCTACCCTCGGAATACCTTTAAAAAATGCGTCTCTATAAGCAGCAGTTTCTTTTGGTGTATAAAGTTTTATTTTTAGACCTAAATGATCTACGAGAAATTGAGCATGTTTATAGGTAGGCAGGGTATTGTAACCCGTGTCACACCAAATTATCTTCATAGACTTGTCTACAAGGGTACAGGCATGTAAGATTGCTGCTTCATATGGTCTGAAATTGGTAGTAACCACTGGATTGGTACTCGATGCTAAAACCCATTGAATTATTTCTGAAGGAGCTACACCCCGTAACTGACTGTTAAGCTTTTCTAACTCCATATCGCTATACTTTTTCATTTCCTTGTAAGTTTTACATTCGTCAATTAAGAGTATAAAACAACTATTAACTCTGCTAATAGTGGTTCGCTTATACTAAGACTATTCCTTTCCATACGGTATCAAGTTCCAGAGTCGCTCGTGCCCGAAATACAGGACCATTTTCGTCACCAGTTCTACAGATCCAATAGCGAGAGCAGTTTCTATCTTACCTGTGAGAAACCATGAGATCATTATCGTATCCAGTGTACCTACTATCCTCCAACTTATAGTTTTAATAATGCTTCGAAGCGGTCGCTCCGTAATCCTGTCCTTTTTGTAGGTACTTTTCTCTTTAGTTCGATTCAGTAACATCAACATACGCTCTTCATTAAAACTATAATCCTATCGGTTTACTAGGTTATAAGCAAAACTAGACTTCGTTTATTTAAACACCAATTTATTTCTCTGTAAAATTTTATTTTAACACCCTTATCAATGCTTGAAGGCAATGTCTGCAAGCGTATTCTCTCCAAGTACATTTAGCGATGCATCCCTAACCTGTATCATCAATTTATGAACAGAACAGGCGTCCTCATCTGGACAGTCATCGCATTTTTCATAGTAATTAAGGCTGACACAGGGAACCATGGCAATAGGTCCTTCCAGAACCCTTATCACTGCGGTCATCTTAATTTCTGAAGGCTTTTTTATTAAATAATAACCTCCACCTTTTCCCTTCTTAGATCCTAGAAAGCCAGATTTTCTGAGTTCCAGCATAATACTTTCCAGGAACTTCTGAGAAATATTCTCACTTTCTGAAATTTCAGAAGCCTGAACAGGGAATTTTTCATCTTTTCGCGCTATGTATGTTAGCGCTTTGATGCCATACTTGGTCTTTTTGGAAAGCATGAAACGAAAATAGAAAATTTCCGACTGCTAATGCTATTCCTGCAAAGCCTTTTTAAGATCATCAATAATATCTTCCACATGTTCCAGACCCACAGAAATTCTTACCAGGCTTTCTGAGATTCCTACCGCTTCCAACTCTACTTCACTTAATTTACTATGGGTCGTGGAAGCAGGATGCGTCACGATCGTCCTGGTATCTCCTAGATTTGCAGATCTTGAACACATTTGCAGTCTGTCGATAAACTTTCTACCAGCTTCCAGTCCGCCTTTGATCTGGAATGCTACTATATTACCGCCCAGTCTCATTTGTTTTTTTGCCACTTCATATTGTGGATGAGATTTCAAAAACGGATATTTAACGGTTTCCGCCTGAGGTAATGACTCAAGAAACTCTGCAACTTTAAGCGCATTTTCACAATGTTTCTCCAGTCTAATAGACAGTGTTTCCAGGCTTTTTGATAAAACCCAGGCATTAAATGGTGATAGTGCCGGACCCGTATTTCTACTAAAAAGATAGATCTCACGAATTAGTTCATGATTCCCTACCGTAATTCCACCAAGGACTCTACCCTGCCCGTCCATCAATTTTGTAGCCGAATGTATCACGAGGTCTGCCCCAAATTTTATAGGATTCTGCAAATACGGAGTCGCAAAGCAATTATCTATGATCAAAATGAGATCATGTTTTCTGGCAACGTTTCCAAGTAATTCCAGATCCAGAATGTCAACACCAGGATTGGTGGGTGATTCAGCAAACAGGATTTTTGTTTCAGGTTTGATCAAACTTTCAATATCTTCCGGCGCATTCACATCAAAATAATCATGTGAAATATTCCATTTTGGGAAATACTTAGTGAATAATCCATGAGTTGACCCAAATACAGAGCGGGATGAAACCACATGATCACCGCTTTCCAGTAAGGCTGCCAAAGTAGAAAACACCGCAGCCATACCTGTCGCAAAAGCAAATCCATCTTCAGCTCCTTCCATCTGCACCACCTTGTCAATAAATTCTGAAGTATTAGGATTTGAATAGCGACTGTAAATATTCCGTTCCTTTTCTTCAGCAAAACTTGCGCGCATATCTTCTGAATCTTCAAAGACATAGCTGGAGGTTAGATATATAGGTGTGGAGTGCTCCTGAAATTGCGTTCGTTCCAATTGTGTTCGTACCGCGATGGTTTCAAATGCTGCCATTACTTTAATTTAATTGCTTGTTTATCTTCAGAATATCGCTAAAAACGCCTCGTGCGGTAACATCAATTCCTGCTCCCGCTCCCTTTATAACCAGTGGAAACTCTTTATAGGATTCAGAATAGATCTCAAAAATATTATCGGTTCCATCAATCTGGCCTAGCGGAGTTGCAGCATTCGCTGAGATCAACCTCGTTTGCAGACTTCCATTTTCCACATTGAGTTCCCCCACATAACGCAATACTTCGCCGCTCTTGTTCTCATCTTTATGCTTCTGAAAAATATCGTCTAAAATTGAAACCTGCTTCTGAAAATGCTGTAAACTGGTCCCACCATTCAAGGATGTAGGAAGTAAAGATTGAATACTTACCTCTTCCAGCTCTTTCTTCAGCTGAAGTTCACGTGCGAGAATTAGTAATTTTCTGGCTACATCTTTCCCGCTTAGATCCACTCGCGCATCTGGCTCGGTATAACCAAATTCACCAGCCTTCCGAAGCACTTCAGAAAATTGAACATTCTGCCTGGAATAGGTATTAAATATATAGCTGAGTGAACCCGAAAAAACTCCCCGGATCCTGGTTACCTGCTCGCCGGATTCGTACAGACTTTTGATGGTTTCTACCACTGGCAAGCCAGCTCCCACATTGGTTTCATATTGAAATATTTTATGATGTTGTTTTAAAGCTGTTCTTAACTGCTCGTAAAATTCCAGACTTAGGGTATTAGCTGCTTTATTTGCGGCTACAATATGACTCCCATGTTCGATCAGGTCAATATAATTCTCCGGTAAACTATCACTTGCCGTGGTGTCTATGGAAATTAGATTAGTAAATGTATTTTTTTCTAAATATTTCAGAATATCTTGAAATTTGTAAGAGCGCTTTTCCTTGCCGAACCGTTCTTTCCAGTGCTCATCAAAACCCAGATGATCAGTGATCAAATTACTGGAATCGGCAATCAGGACAATCCTGATCTCCAAGTCTGAATTTCTTAGAAATTGATCTTTCGCAGCGATGATTTGCTGAATTAATTTACTCCCAACCTTACCCGGCCCAAACAGAGCGAGATTTATTATTTTCATTTGTGTAGTTTTTTTGTTGAAATATGGGTTCTATAAATTTGGCTACCTGGTCGGTTTCGATCAAAAATGCATCATGTCCATGAATAGATTTGATCTCGTGGATGCTAACATTATTTTTGAATAGAGACAGCTCCACGTAGGTGTTCCAGTTTTCTTCTGCCAGGAAGAAAAGGTCGGTATCTATCGTGATCATATGTATATGACCTTTAACCTGGGCAGCCACTTCAATGGCGCTTTTTGAGTCGTTTGAAATATTGATCGTAGTCAATAAATGGTTCATCAATTTATAGGAACTTAAACTAAAGCGCGATCTAAGTTTACTCCCGTGATGCTCCAGCCAGTTTTCGACCTTAAAACTATTCGTAGTTTCGTCTTTTTCATTTCTAAATTTGGAGCTAAGTGATTGTGGTGTGCGATAAAAGGTCATTGCATGCATACGCGCATCCTCCAATGGATTCTCACTATTATTCAAAATCCTGTCCTGAATTTTACAATTTGCAAGAAGCCAGTCGGTAGATTTTAGATCGGTTGCGATCGGGATCACATGCAAGGCAAGGTCTGGTTTTAGAGCTGCCAGTTGCCAGGCTAGTGCTCCGCCAATAGAGGCTCCAATAATCGCAAATAGCTCGGTGATATTTAAGTGTTCCAGAACAGATAATTGAATTCTGGCAATATCTTTCAGGGTAAACTCTTTATAATGATGAAAGTTCTCTTCATCATTCTTCAGAATTCCATTTCCAGGAATGTTGATGCAAAGAATAGAATAATGATCTGTATCTATGCTAGCTCCATGCCCCACAATATCACTCCACCAACCTCCTGAACCGCAAACCTGGGCATTGCCAGTAAGCGCATGATTTACCAGAATTACCGGAGCTTCGCCCAGTTTTCTGCCAAATAACTGGAAACAGACATCTATGTTCTGGACTTTGCCGGCACTATTCGTGAAATCTGTTATGCTTATTTGTTGTAACATAAAATTGAGGTTAAACCGAAGCCGCGTACATTTCATACGGGCTCCGGCGATTAAACCAAACTAAAATTAAACAAGTGATTGTTGAGCAACCTGGGCGAAAGCCTGCTTCAAATCTGCTTTCAGATCTTCTGTATCTTCAAGTCCTACTGAAAGTCTTATTAGATCTGGCTTTACTCCGGCAGATAATTGTTCGTCCTCTTTCAACTGCTGGTGAGTGGTACTGGCAGGATGAATAATGAGGGATTTTGTATCTCCTATATTGGCAAGCAGTGAAAATACCTTTGAAGCATCCACTACTTTTTTAGCTACTTCATAACCTCCTTTGATCCCGAAAGTCACGAGTCCGCTTTGCCCTTTTGGTAAATACTGCTGAGCGATATCGTAGTACTCGCTGGACTCGAGGCCTGGATAATTCACCCATTCCACTTCCTCCTGCTGCTCCAGCCAGGTGGCTAGTTCCAGCGCATTTTTACTATGTTCGTTAATTCTAACTTTCAGCGTTTCAAGTCCCTGGATGATCTGGAATGCGTTAAACGGACTCAGTGCAGCACCGTGATCACGCAATCCTTCGATCCTCACTTTAGCTATGAATGCGGCTTCCTGCAATGCGTCGTGATAAACTAATCCATGATAACCTGAAGATGGCTCGGTAAACTCAGGAAATTTTCCACTGGACCAGTCGAACTTACCAGCATCAATGATCACTCCTCCAAGACTGGTTCCATTCCCTCCAATATATTTGGTTAGTGAGTGTATTACGATATCTGCTCCGTATTCTATTGGATTTAGCAGGTAAGGTGTGGCTACGGTATTGTCCACGATAAATGGCACTTTGAATTCTTTTGCTTCTTTGGAAATGGCTTCCAGATCCAGTACATCCAGCTTTGGGTTTCCCAGCGATTCAACAAAAAATACCCGGGTATTTTCCTGTGCTGCTTTTTGGAAATTTGCAGGATCACGTGGATCCACAAAGGTGGTTGTTATGCCAAATCTTGGCAATGTATTTTGTAATAGGTTGAAAGTCCCACCATACAAACTGCTGCTGGCTACTATATGATCGCCAGCCTTTAGTAATGTTAGCAATGCTGTATTGATCGCAGCAGTTCCAGATGCTGTAACTACAGCTCCAATTCCACCTTCCAGTGCTGCCAGCCTTTGCTCCAGCACATCATTGGTGGGATTATTTAAACGGGTATATATAAAACCTGGCTTTGCAAGAGAAAACAGATCTGCTGCATGCTGACTATCTTTAAAAACATAGGAACTGGTCTGGTAAATTGGTACCGCTCTGGTTCCTCCATTTTGAGTTGTATCGTGTCCTGAATGTAAAGCCTGTGTTGAAAATTTTTGAGTACTCATGATATAAATTTTTAAAAATTGTAAATGATTGAATTAAAAAAGTCCCCCTGATATGCTATTACCAGGGGGACTTTTGAATTGATTCCTTTTTTAAAATCTATATTCTCGAGTTCAGGTAATAGCTATACATGCTGCACATACACATCATCATGCGCATGTTCATCATATTTTTAACTGTTACCTGTAATTTCATAATGTAATTTTTGTGTTCTAATTTCAATTTTGGCAATAAAAAAAGCCGCTGCGATTGGCAGCGGCTTTTTGCAATATATATTCTTTCAGAATTATGCAATAAGATGCGCTGCGGAAGTTCTCCACATCATACACATCATCATATTGCAAACTGTTCTGTACATTGTTCTAAAATTGTTTTACAAAGATAACGGCAGAGTTTTTTATTATCCAAGCTTTTGCGTACTTATTTTTTTAACCTTCTAGAAATTACAAAGTCTAACCCGCATAAATACTGATAGTTAGGAAGAATATTTTTTTAGTTGCGTTAGGGATTGATCGAGTTGTTTGAGCTCTTTTGATTCTTTTTCGAACCAAAAAGCGAGTCGCGAAAGCCCGGCGCGAGACCGGAACCGGCGAAGCGAAACGCCCTGATTATTCCGAAAAATCCAACTGCAATTCCACGTCCTTTAAAATGGCGTTAAATCGATTTGCTATCCTTTTAAATTTTATACATTTGTATCAACTTATTGAAAGGGATAGATTTGACTGATTGCAACCCTCTACATCACATCGATGTTTTAAAATGCTAAAGCAGAATGGTAATTACACTCCTTTTTAGCTTCACACGTCAAATTTCTCCATTCTTATAAACTTAAAAAGTAATTGAATGGCTTATTTATTTACTTCAGAAAGTGTATCTGAAGGACACCCGGATAAAATTGCAGATCAAATTAGTGATACGTTACTGGATAATTTTCTTGCCTTTGATGGCGAATCGAAAGTAGCTTGCGAAACTCTGGTTACAACCGGGCAGGTAGTACTTGCTGGTGAAGTACGTAGTAATACATATCTGGATGTTCAAAATATCGCACGTGATGTGATCAATGATATTGGTTATACAAAAGGTGCTTATAAATTTAGTGGTGATAGTTGCGGTGTGATCTCCCTTATTCACGAACAGTCCCAGGATATTTACCAGGGTGTGGATCGTGGAAAGAAGGAGGAACAGGGCGCTGGTGACCAGGGAATGATGTTTGGTTACGCGACCAATGAAACTGAAAACTATATGCCGCTGGCATTGGATATTTCACATCGTATCCTTATCGAACTGGCTAAACTTAGAAGAGAAGGTAAAGACATCGAATATCTACGACCTGATTCCAAGAGCCAGGTGACTATTGAATATAGCGATGACAATGTGCCTGAAAGAATCGTTGCGATCGTGGTTTCTACTCAGCATGATGATTTTGATCAGGATGACGAAAAAATGCTCGCGAAGATCAAAAAAGATATGGTTGAGATTCTTATCCCAAGAGTTAAGAAACAGCTGCCAGATTATGTTCAGGAATTGTTCAATGACGACATTATTTACCATATAAA
The DNA here is from genome assembly GCF_048285865.1 of Christiangramia marina. Taxonomy (NCBI): domain Bacteria; kingdom Pseudomonadati; phylum Bacteroidota; class Flavobacteriia; order Flavobacteriales; family Flavobacteriaceae; genus Christiangramia; species Christiangramia marina. The sequence goes on from NZ_JBLVTK010000001.1 coordinate 281,015, forward strand.
TCCTACCGGTAAGTTCGTAATTGGAGGTCCACATGGTGACGCAGGACTCACCGGAAGAAAAATTATTGTGGATACCTATGGCGGAAAAGGTGCGCATGGTGGTGGTGCATTCTCTGGAAAAGATCCTTCTAAAGTAGACAGATCTGCCGCGTATGCTTCCAGACATATTGCCAAGAACCTGGTGGCCGCAGGAGTAGCTCCTGAAATTCTGGTACAGGTTTCTTATGCAATTGGAGTGGTGGAACCAACTTCTATTTCGGTTTATACCTACGGAAAGAATAATACAGATCTTTCTGATGGTGAAATTGCCGAGAAAGTTCGTGAAATTTTTGATATGAGACCTGCTGCGATCGAGGAACGACTGAAGTTAAGGAATCCAATCTACCGTGAAACCGCGGCTTATGGACATATGGGGAAAACTCCGCGTACAGAAACCAAGGTTTTCGAGAGTCCGTACAACGGCAAGATTACCAAGAAAGTGGAACTATTTACCTGGGAGAAACTGGATTATGTGGATAAGATCAAGGAGAGTTTTGATCTGGAATAAATTCATAATAAATAAATTTAAAAGCCTCTAAACGTTTAGAGGCTTTTTTAATAAGATCAAATCGTGTACTGGCCTCCAGTGACCTGTACCGTTGAGCCAGTCATATAACTAGAATCTTCGGAGGCTAGCAATACGAAAGCTGCCGCCAGTTCTGCAGGCTGTCCCGGTCTTTTCATAGGAGTATCGCTTCCAAAATTCTTCACAACATCCTCTGGCATGGTAGCCGGTATAAGTGGAGTCCAGATTGGTCCCGGTGCAACGCAATTCACCCGAATCCCTTTGTATGCAAGCAATTGCCCCATACTCGCGGTAATATTCTGTATTGCACCTTTAGTAGCAGCATAGGCAAGAAGATCTGGACGTGGATTGTAGGCGTTTACCGAAGTGGTATTCACAATGGTACTGCCCGGTTTCATATGAGGTTCGGCCGCCTTACATAGATAGAACAGGGAGTAAATATTGGTTTTAAAGGTATAATCCCATTCTTCTGCAGAAATATCCTGCAAAGACTCTCTCGCCATCTGGTAAGCTGCATTATTAACCAGGATATCGATCTGGCCAAATTCAGCAATAGCTTTTTCTACTATACTTTTACAGTGTTCCTGATCACCGATGTCTCCTGGAACCAAAACTGCTTTTTTGCCTGCCTCTTCTACAAGCCTGGCAGATTCCTTAGCATCCTCATGTTCTTCAAGATAAGAGATCAATACGTTTGCCCCTTCCCTGGCAAAAGCAATTGCCACTGCTCTTCCAATTCCGCTATCTGCCCCGGTAATGATCGCGTTTCTGCCTTGGAGTTTGCCTGAACCTTTATAGGATTGTTCGCCGTGATCTGTATCAGGGTCAATGCTACTTTCTGTTCCTGGTTCACTCTGGTTGAGATTTTCGAATGGTGGTTTGGGATATTTGTCCTGTGGATGTTCCATAATTACTGATTTTAAAGGTTTCTCTAAAATTATAGAATGCTTAAAGAAGCCCGGAAAGCAGATGTTGTAAATTTTCCATAAATAATCACGGAAAACAGTTCTATTTTTTATCAATTCTTCGGAAAACCTTAACAAGCGAACGCTGTTATAATGCCTAAATTGAAATTCCACCAAGAGGAAATTCTATGTCTTTATTTAAAAAAGTTCGTGATACGGTTAACCTTCTAAAATCGGTTGATCTGGATCAGCTCGCCAAGATCAATCAAAAGATCGATCTCACCGAGGCGATGAAAACTTTGGGCAAACTTGACGACCGTCAACTCGCCGGATTAATGAAAATGTTAAAAACCAAGAAGAAGAAAGGTCAGCACGACCTGCCTCCTATCAATGGTGATTTTTATAATCTGGATCTCAAGCTTACTCCAGAACAACGGGAAATTCAGCTTAAGGTTAGAAATTTCATGGAAGACGAAATTCGTCCTCTAGTAAATGAATACTGGAAGAAAGATCAGTTTCCATTTGAAGTCATCAAAAAATTCAGCAAACTGAATATCGTCGGTGTTCCTTATGAAGGATATGGATGTCCAAACATGCCATTTTTAATGGAAGGTATCATAGCGCAGGAAATTGCACGTGTAGACGTGTCCATTTCTACATTCTTTGGAGTCCACAGTGGTCTCGCCATGGGTTCCATTTATCTCTGCGGAAGTGAAGAACAGAAACAGGAATGGTTACCACAAATGGCAAAAATGGAAAAGATCGGTGCTTTTGGCCTTACCGAACCTAATGTGGGTTCTGGTGTTGCTGGCGGCCTCGAAACTACCTGTCAATTTGATGGAGAGAACTGGATATTAAACGGTCAGAAAAAATGGATAGGAAACGCCACTTTCGCTGATGTAATCGTGATCTGGGCCCGGGATCTTGACTCTGGCAGAGTAAAAGGTTTCCTTGTACGTAAGGAAAACCCTGGTTTTTCAGCAGAAAAGATTCAGGATAAAATGGCATTGAGAATCGTGCAAAACGCTCTGATCACCCTGAAGGATTGCAGAGTCCCTGAAGGTGACAGGCTGCAAAACGCGAATTCTTTTAAAGACACTGCCAATGTTCTTAGAATGACCAGAGCCGGAGTTGCATGGCAAGCCGTTGGTTGTGCCAGAGGTGCTTATGAAAGCGCTTTAAAATACACCAAAAAAAGAGAACAATTCGGGAGACCTATTGCCTCTTTTCAGCTCATTCAAAATCATCTTGTGGAAATGCTTTCCAATCTAACGGCGATGCAAACACTTTGCTTTAGATTATCAGAAATGCAGGATCAGGATCTACTTACAGATGAGCACGCCAGTCTTGCGAAGGTGTATTGCAGCATGAGAATGAGAGATGTAGTTAGCAGAGCAAGAGAGGTCCTTGGTGGAAATGGAATATTATTAGAATACGATGTAGCTCGTTTTGTAGCAGATGCTGAAGCGATCTACAGTTATGAAGGAACTAAAGAAATCAATTCATTGATCGTTGGACGTGCAATTACAGGTTACAGCGCATTTGTGAGTTAAATGAAAAAGAAAAATTTATGTCAGTATTAATCGTTGCTCCGGGAAGAGATTCGGAGGCATGGGTAGAAGCATTGAAAAATCAACATCCGGGAATGAATATTTACATGTATCCGGAAGAACATGACCCGGAAGAAGTGGAATTTGCTTTAACCTGGAATCACCCCAGAGGATTATTCAAGAATTATCCAAATTTGAAGGTGATAGCCAGTATGGGTGCCGGTGTAGATCACATCTTAAGTGATAATTCTCTCCCTGAAAACGTTACAATTACAAGAGTAGTAGACGAAACACTCACCGAAGATATGGGAGATTTCGTACTTAGCCAGGTAATGAATCATATTCGTAATCTCCATGGATACGTTAAGTCTCAGTATAAAAAACAATGGGACAGATCTCAATATAAAAGACCGCAGAATACTAATGTTGGAATTATGGGACTTGGTGTCCTTGGTAATGCCGTCGCAGATAAATTACACAAGAACTTTTTCAAAGTGTCCGGTTGGTCAAAAACAGAAAAGAATTGTGAAAATGTAACCAGCTATTACGGGAAAGATCAACTGGAAGAATTTTTAAATAATTCTGAAATTTTAGTTTGTCTTCTTCCGTTGACTGAAGACACTGAAAATATCCTGAACGAAGATCTTTTCGATATGCTACCGGAAGGTGCATACGTGATCAATGTGGCGCGTGGTGAACATCTAGTGGAGCATGATCTAATGAAAATGATCGATAATGGTCATCTTTCAGGAGCATCTTTAGACGTATTCCGGGAAGAGCCGTTACCGGAAGAACATCCTTTCTGGGAACATGATCGTATCAATATCACTCCGCACATTGCCAGTGTAACCAAGCCGGAATCTGTGGTTCCGCAGATCGCTGAAAATTATGATCGTATGAAGGAAAATCAGGATCTCAAGAACAAGGTTGAATTAGACAGAGGTTACTAATTAATAAACTATGGATACATTCAAAAATATCATGGTAGCGGTAGACTTCAATGATAGCATTGGTGAATTAATGATCTTTGCTGATAGTCTTGCTCAAAAATATGAAGCTAAATTATGGGTTTTGCATGTGGCAGATCCAGAACCGGATTTTGTTGGTTATGAACCGGGACCTCAATATATTAGAGATCTTCAAGCTGAAGAATATCGCCAAGAACATCGTAGTCTTCAACAGGTATGTGATAGTTTTATAAGCAAAGAGGTTGAAAGTGACGCTTTACTTATTCAGGGATCAACTGTAAGCACCGTTCTTGAAGAAGCTAAAAAACTGAATGTTGATTTGTTGATCGTGGGAACTCATAAGCACAGTTTCCTTTACAGTCTGCTGAATGAAAGCGTCTCGATGGAGCTAGTTAAAAAAGCTGAAATTCCCATGTTAACGATACCTATTAATGAATAAAAACAATCCCCGTAATCACGGGGATTGTTTATTTTAGTGTAAAATTGAAAGATTTGAATAGCAGCAAGGAAGAACTTCTGAAAGTTCTGGAAACCATAGCACCATTTATTCACAGAACTCCGGTTCTAACTTCCAAGCTGATCGACGAAATGGCCGGCTGTGAAATTCAATTTAAATGCGAGAATTTTCAAAAAATGGGTGCATTCAAGATGCGTGGTGCGATGTATGCAATTTCAAAACTTTCTGAAGACCAAAAGAATGCCGGGGTGGTCACACATTCTTCAGGAAATTTTGCACAGGCATTATCCCTGGCTGCTAAAAGTCTGAATGTTCCTGCTTACATAGTGATGCCCGAGTCGGCTCCTGAAGTTAAAAAAGCTGCGGTTCGAACCTACGGCGGAAAGATTACAGAATGTCCCTCTACTCTTCAGGATCGGGAAGCTACAGCTAACAGGATAATGAAAGAAAAAGGAGCTAGTTTTATACATCCTTCCAACGATATGAATGTGATCCTGGGACAGGGAACTGCGGCAACCGAATTATTGCTGGATCATCCTGAACTGCAGATAATCGTTTGCCCGGTTGGCGGCGGTGGCCTGATTGCCGGAACTGCTATCTCCACACATGTTTTGCTTCAAGATTGTCTTTGTATTGGTGCAGAACCTATGGAAGCTGATGATGCATGGAGATCTTTAAAAAGTGGAAAGATTGAAAGTAACGCTTCTGTTCTAACCATTGCCGACGGACTCAAAACAATGCTTGGAGATGTTAACTTCCCTATAATCAGGGATCATGTCTCAGAGATCATCAGGGTTTCTGAACAGGAGATCATTGCGGCTATGCGCTTGATCTGGGAACGCATGAAGATCGTTGTAGAAGCCTCCAGTGCCGTGGCCCTGGCTGCCATTATTCAGCAGAAAGATAAGTTCAGAAATAAGAAAGTGGGTTTGATCATTTCTGGCGGTAATGTTGATCTTACGAACCTGCCATTTTAGTAATCTTTTACTACAGATATTGTCACCAGCATTTGTCCTACATGCCTTTGAGAATGTTCTGCAGCATGAAAAAGTACTCCAATTAAACTTGACTTAATTCGTTTTCTCCCTACTTCTACTGTATTGGTTAGATCTTCAGACTTCTGTAATTTTAAAAATTCTACCGCTTCGCTCAATTCATTTTCAGCCTGAATTATAAGTTCTTCAACACTAATAGAAGCATCAGCTTTTCCTTCAAGTTTTAAATATTGCAACTGAGCTTCACTTAATTGTTCTCCTTTTGCGTAAGAGATCAAACGATTGGTCACACCAGCTATATGCTGAAGATGAAACCCGACAGACGCCCTTTCCGCAGGTTTCGTCCATAATTTTCCTGATGGAAAATCAACCAGATATTTACGGAGCTCTTCTTTAGACTGAAGTAGTGCATGTGCTGCAGGTTGCAACAGGTCGGGAACATTCTCTACTTTACCGCGTAGCCAATTCTCTGGTTTAGATTTATCCATTTTCAAATTTTATTGAAAAATAGAAATTAAATCAGGTAATAAAAAGAAGTCTTATCTTTAAGAAGAACATCAGGTTGTTATATTAAATAAATTCAGATGGAATTGTATCTCACCGTTGCGATCATCATCATTGGTATCATCCTGTTTGTGCGCGATTATTTTTCGATAGACACCACTTCTATCATTATTATGGCGCTTTTTATCATTTCTGGAGTTCTAAGTCCAGAAGAAGGCTTCTCCGGATTTAATCATCCGGCAACCATCACTCTTGGTTGTATGTTTGTGGTTAGTGCCGCTGTTTTCAAATCTGGGATCATTGACGGTCTAAGTGCCAGGCTAATTAAGATTGCACGTATTAATTATTTTTCTGCACTTGTTTCCTTGTGTCTCACTTCAGCTGTACTTTCTGCTTTTATTAATGATTCTGCGGTAGTCGCGATTCTTATTCCTGTGGCATTACTGGTTTGCCGCGAAGCCGAAATTAGCCCGGCCAGACTTTTAATCCCTATCTCCTTTTCAGCATTATTTGGTGGCACCTGCACTCTTATTGGAACCTCAACGAATATCCTGGTAAGTAGTTATGCTGAAAAGCTGGGTTCTGAACCCTTTGGCATGTTCGAATTTTCGATGGCTGCTCTGTGCTTACTTACTATTGGCCTGGCGTATATCTTCCTGCTGGGGCCCATTCTATTACCAAAAAGAGGATTGCCTGAAAATACCGGACTGATAAAGCAAACTGAAAAATATATGGCCGAGATCGAACTGCATCATGATCATGTTGATGTCGATCTACCTGTTTCAGAATCCAGACTGGTCAAAGACTATAAAATCCAGATACTAAGAATCAAACGAAAACATTACCGGGTTTATGAAATCAATGGCGAAACGGTTTTAAGAGAAAACGATAGGATTAGAATCCTTGTAGACCCCGTAAACCTTGCAAGGCTGAAATCAAAAAAAGGCATCTCTGTTAGAGGGGACAAAGAAAGTATCCAGGAAATGGAGGCCAATCAGGATGCCTCAGAAGTTTCAGAAGAAAAAAAAATCTTCGAAGTCATGATCCCTTATGGATCTGAGCTTGCGGGTAATTCCATTAGGGATATAAACTTCAGAAGCACTTACTATGCCTCTGTCCTGGCTATTCGACATCGTAAGGAAACGATCACAGAAGATGTTTCCCGGGTAGTTCTTAGAGAGGGTGATATGATGTTATTGTTCGCTTCAGAAAAAGCAATTTCGGTTCTTGCTTCAGAAAAAATGATCGTAACACTTTCAGAATACCAGGGAAGAAATGTGAACTATAAAAAGGCAATTCCTGCGTTGCTAATCGTGATTGGAGTAGTTGCCGCTGCAGCCTTTAACATTACTTCTATCCTCATAAGCGCGATGGTTGGAAGTTTATTGATCGTTACTCTTACCATTTTAAAACCTCAGGAGGCTTACGAAGCTATTGAATGGAAAGTGATCTTCATGATCGCCGGAGTACTTTCTATGGGAAAAGCTTTGGAAAAAACCGGTGGTTCTGATATTGTTTCCCAGTACGTTTTTGAAACTCTGGGCGATATGGATCCCCGGTGGACGTTAAGTATGATATTTTTATTCACCTTTCTTTCCACCAATGTCTTATCCAGTAAAGCGGCGGCAGCTCTTATGACGCCTATTGTCATAAGTCTGGCCGGGGCGATGCAGGTGAGTGAAAAACCTTTTTTGATTGGCGTCATGTTCGCATGCTCGCTTACATTTATGACTCCGGTAAGTTATCCCGTGAATACAATGGTGTACGCTCCGGGAAATTATAGGTTCAGAGATTTCCTAAAGTTCGGAACTCCGCTTAACTTTATCATCTGGATCGCGGCCTCATTTATTATCCCGATGTTTTTCCCTTTTGAACTATGAGAAAAGTAAAATTACATAACCCTTTTAAAGCCAGAATCATTGACGAAAAACTGCTTCGTGAACATCTAGCTTTAGAACGAACTAAACTTGCCAACGAAAGAACCTTACTCAGCTATATTCGGGCATCTATATATTTGCTTATTAGCGGACTTGCTTTATTACAAATCAAGGATTATCAGGGTATCAGCCTGATGTGGGTAGGTTATTTGTCGCTTTTCCTCTGTATTCTATTTATAATTGTTGGATTTTCAAGGTATGTTGCCCTGGAACGTAAACTTAACGGACTCCTTCGAGAACAACCGGAAGATAATAATAAAGGCTGATGCTACAGGGTCTGGTGCATTACTCCATGCACTTTTTGGTGATCGCCGTGATCGCCTGGTTCTATGATCGTGAAAACTGGTTAAAATACTGGGCTATTCTTGCGGCTACCATGATCGTGGATATCGATCATTTACTAGCCACCCCAATTTTTGATCCCAATCGCTGCGGAATTGGATTTCATCCCCTGCATTCTGAAATTGCAATCGCTGCCTATTTCTTCGGAATAATATTAATAAGACAAAAAATAATCCGATTGATATGTATCGGATTATTCTTTCATATGATCACAGATTTTCTTGATTGCTTGTGGACCAACTATAATTGTAACTCCTGTATATTTCCAGATTTTTAATCTGAAGTAGCAGCATTTTCAGCGATAGTTTCCAGTGCCATTTTAATTTTATTTAAAACATCATCAGAATTTGCAAACCCATGTCTTTCAGCAATAAAAAATGGATCATTATAAGAGATAGAAACCTTACCATCTGCATCCTCCCAAACCAGCATTTCATGCGGAAGGTCCAGACCAAATGATTGATCTTTCTGCATTAGGGGCGTCCCCAGATTTGGATTACCGAAAATAATAATTTTAGTAGCTCTCAAATCAAGACCGACACTAGCAGCATTAGCCTGGTGATCCAATTCTGCTATAATTTTGATATTTGGATTATTCTGAAGAAAAGTTTTGAGGTCGCTGTAGGTATTCTCAAAGTTTTGATTACTGGTTATCGATACAATTCCTTCTCCTTCACCAACCTGTTGAAATGGTGAAATTTCAACTTCAGACTTAGTGGCAGCTGAGACAAGATTCTCGAGAGCTCCCGAAATTTTAGGCAGCGTCAAAACTCCTTCCAATCCATGTCTTGAACTTAAATATTCTACAGAATTATATAACGCCAGTTCATTTTTTTCAGCATCCTTATAGAACAGCACTTTTTGCGGAAGATCAAGTCCGGCAAGCTGATTTCTTTGCATTAACGGGGTTCCTAAAACTGGATTTCCGAAGAAAGTAACACTGGTATAATCCAGTTCTTCACCAATCGATTTTGCGTTGGCAGAATGGTCTACTTCAGCAACAATACTGATTGCTTCATTCTTTTGTAGAGCCTGCTTTAAACTATTATAAGCTCCTGCAATTCTAGTTTGACTTTCAGCATATTTCACACCATTTGGCAAATCTGGCACCTCTATTATGGAAGTATTAGTTCGGGAATCTGTAATTGAAATTTCATCCTGATCGTTCTGGGAACATAAGCTAAATCCTGCTAGAAGTCCCAGTATTAATATCATCTTTTCCATATAGTTGATTTTATTAGTGATTTATTTTCTTAATGTGCTGTTATTCAATAAATTATTAATCTTTAACGCGAACATGTTAAGTACGATGAAAAATACTTTCCCGATCGTTTTTGAAATAGTCTATTTTAACTCAATTCTTTTATCTTTACGCTCCTTAATTCAGCCTAAGAAATAAATTATGCATGTAGCCATAGCAGGAAATATTGGTGCAGGAAAAACAACATTAACTAGATTACTAGCAAAGCATTACAACTGGGAACCTCAGTTTGAAGATGTTCTGGAAAACCCTTACCTCGAAGATTTTTACAACAAAATGGAGCGCTGGTCGTTTAACCTGCAGATCTATTTTTTGAATAGCAGATTCAGGCAGATCCTTCAAATTCGTGAGAGTGGCCAGAAAATCATTCAGGATCGTACGATCTATGAGGATGCTTATATTTTCGCACCAAACTTGCATGCAATGGGTCTTATGACCAACAGGGATTTTGAAAATTATAAATCACTCTTTGATCTAATGGAAAGCGTGGTTCAGGGACCAGATCTACTCATTTACTTGAGAAGCAGTATTCCTAACCTTGTAAAACAGATTCATAGTAGAGGGCGTGATTATGAAAACTCTATCTCTATTGATTATTTGAGTAGGTTGAATGAACGCTACGAAGCATGGGTACACGATTATAATAAAGGAAATTTGCTTATAATTGATGTAGATAATATTAATTTTGTGGACAATCCGGAAGACCTCGGTGATATCATTAACCGCATCGATGGACAGTTACACGGACTTTTTTAAATGATAATTGACTATGGAATCTACTAAGCTGAAAAGACCAAAACACAAGGGTTCTCCAAAACTTTTTGACAACCCTATTCTAGAAAAATTAACTCATACCCATATATCCCTGCCTTTGATCATTTTTGGTTTGATCTCTGTCGCTTTAGTTTATTATGGAGTGTTTGAAAAAGGTTTTGAAGCCCCGGCGATGATTGGATTATTCCTGGCAGGCCTGTTCTTCTTTACGTTCATTGAATACGTAATGCACAGGTATCTCTATCACATCCCGGCAACTACGCCCAAAAAACAAAAATTAAGCTACACGATGCATGGTGTACATCATGATTACCCAAAAGACAAATCAAGGCTGGCCATGCCTCCTGTTCTTAGTCTGGTGATCGCAACGGTTTTATTCATTATTTATCGTGCGGTTCTGGGAGATTATGTATTCGGTTTTCTTGCAGGTTTCCTGATTGGTTACGCTGCTTACCTGGCTGTTCACTATTCTGTACACGCTTTTAAGGTTCCAGATAACTTTCTAAAAATCCTATGGCATCATCATAGTATTCACCATTATCGTGAACCAGATCGTGCTTTCGGAGTCTCCTCTCCACTTTGGGACCAGATCTTTGGTACTATGCCAAGAAAGTCTCCGGTTCAGGAAAGAGCCGCGGTTGGAACCAGTATAGATCCAAGCTAATTCAGTATATACAATAAAAAAACTCCCTTTTTCAAGGGACTTTTTTTATGTACTGAATTTTGTGACCTGACTATTTTATAAAGCCATTTTCACGGGCGTGTTCTTCCGCTTCCTCACTACTCATCACCATGAGCACCGGTACTGTATCAAAATTATCAATGATACTTTGCACACGTTGCATCTGCTTTTTGTGTTTTACGCTTCTTAGGTAGATCGCCAAAATACGATCTGAATACTGAGCCGCAATATCTGTATAGATGGTCGCATCATGTTCGCCACTATCTCCAATCAGGATAAATTTAAGATCTGGATAGGTTTTTAGAATGTTGGTGATCTCCTTTTGCTTATGAGGTTTCTCAGGTTTCATAGTGCTTTCAAAAGGAGTTCGAAGATCACGTAACAACATGGGACCCTTCGGAAAATTATTGTGATCCAGGAACAATTTGAGATACTCATACATGTTCCAGGGACTGTTACTTAAATAAAACATGGGATTTCTAAACTTACCACTGGTTCCCTCGTGTAATTTCTGGTAAAGGCTCGGAGCTCCTTTTAATGGTATTCTTTTATAAGCGTTTGTTAGCAATGAATTCTTCAGTAAGCGCCATTTTAGAAATGAAGTAACGCCTGTATGCAGAATGGTATCATCAATATCACTTATAACTCCAAATTCAGCATCATGCTGCGGAATAAGAAATTCGCCACGTTTTGGGTTCTCCAATTCATCTGTTCTAGGTTCTACCTTTTCACAGTACCTAACCTCGTAATCTATCCAGCCTTCATTAGATGCATATTCAGATAAGTTTTCATCAAAAGTCTTATCGAATAGAAAATAACCTTCATCGCTGGTAGTCGTTCTTAAATTTACTTTTCCAGGAACCACCAGCTCCATTTCGGCATCAGGAATTTCAAAGCTATCGAATTGCTTATACGTATTTTTTATAGTCCGAAAAATAGACTGTTCCTTAACGATATTCAGTGGTTCATTGTCTAAAACCCTTCCGAAGACATATAAATGGGAATAGGTACCATAACTTCTATAGGGCACGATATGAATTTGATCGAGGTTTCTATACCTGCCTAGTAGTTTTTTAAAACGTTTGATCATTAAAATTGAAGGTTTTGGTTCAAGTTATATTTTATTCTGAACCGAGTCTGCCAGATGGCCTAGTTTTATAATTATTTTAGTATTAAAGTCGGTTTAGAGCTTCCAACGCTTTTCCCATATCTATACCTTCAGCTAACACTCCTTGAAAAAGATCTGGATTCTTCATTATTCTTGCGGGCAAATTTTTGATATTGTAATCTATGATCTTTAGACCTGGTTTCAATTCGTTCCAGTGTAGAGGAGCTGAAACCGGGGCACCAGGTTTAGGTCTTACACAGTAAGGAGCAGCCAGAGTTTGTCCCCGTCTATTCTGAAGATAATCCAGGTAGATCTTATTTTTTCGATTCTTTACAGCACGATCCATGCTGGTAAGTCCTTTGGTTCTCTCAAGAACATAATAACAAATGAGCTTAGTAAATTCACGACCTTCTTCGTAAGAATATTTCGCACCAAGTGGGATATAAATATGAATTCCCGAAGATCCTGAAGTCTTGCAATATGCTTCAATATTTGCCGCCCCTAAAATCTCCTGTGTTACCTGCGCAACTTCGATCACTTCATCGAACGTGTTTTTTTCGGAAGGATCCAGATCAATAACTACATAATCTGGTTGATCCAAGTTGTTTTTCCTGCTATTCCAGGGATTGATCTCGATACAACCCAGGTTTGCCATATAAATTAAACTAGCCTCGTCCTGGCAGAGAAGGTATTCTATATCTCTTTTCGCAGAAGTAGACCAAATCTTTAAAGTTTCGATCCAGGAATCCATCAAACCTTCATTATCTTTCTGGTAAAATCCTTCTTTCCCGATACCATTTGGGTGCCTGTGGAGATTTTGTGGACGATCTTTCAAAAACGGGATCATATATTCTGAAACCTGTATGTAATAATCGATGAGATCATACTTCCTGAATCCTGCTCCCGGCCAGTAGATCTTGTCCAGATTAGTGACATTAACTTTTCTGCCATTTATTTCTAAAGCATTGGAGCTAGCCTTTGAGGAATTCTGAGATGCTTTGTTTGTGGTTTTTACATCACTTAAAGATTTATCATCTCTTAGACCTTTGTAAACAGGATGACGCATTCTACCGCTCTCTGTCCATTCTGAAAATTTGATCTCACACACAAGTTTAGGTTTTACCCAATTTGGTGTTCTACCTTTAAGATTTATTTTCTGAAGGAAGGGTGACTTTTGAATTTCAAGATCCTGCATTTTCTGAAGTAATTCCTGCTGCACCGAGGATGAAAATCCTGTTCCGCAATTACCTACATATTGCAATTCACCTTCTCTATAAATCCCGAGTATCAATGAACCAAAAATGGATCCTTTTGAATCTGTATAACCACAGATCAAAGCTTCTTCAGAGCTTGTACCTTTAATTTTAAGCCATTTCTCACTACGATAGCCTGGAGTGTATACAGAATCTGCTTTTTTCGCGATCACTCCTTCCATACCATTTTTGATAGCTTTCTTGTAAAAAGCATCTGCCATACTTTCAACATGCTCACAGTAATAGGTCATCTCCAATCCTTCCAGAACATCAGGAAGCAGACTTTTACGTTCAAGCAGGCTTAGATCAAGGGTACTGTGTCCATTTAGAAAAAGTATATCAAAAACATAAAACCGAAGATCTGCCGAGGAATTACTATCGTAATTTTGCAGTTGTTGAAACTGAGGTTTTCCCCGCTCATCCAGAATCACCACTTCCCCATCGAGTATCACCTCATGAGGGATGCTGTACAGGTCCTGAGCAAGCTTTGAAAACTTATCATTATAATTTATACCATTTCTGGAATACAGGTTCACATTACCATCGCTAATACTTGCAAGAACTCTGTATCCATCCCATTTTAACTCATAAATCCAACCGGCTTTACTAAAGATTCCATCTGCTGCAGTTGCCAGCATAGGCTTTATGATATCAGAATCGTTTAGGCTTTTTACGATTCCTTGTGGAACATAGTCTTCTGCGTCGTAATTTGAAGTTACAGAGTGATCGTCTTTCTTCTTTATTAGCAACCAATGCTTCTGTCCATCCTGCCTTCTTGTTCGAACCAGGGCAAATGTTCCTTTTATCTTATCACCATGAAATTTCACTTTTAGATCGCCCTTCTTTAGAGCTTCCTGAACTCCCAAATCTCCAACCGACTCATATGTACCGGTATCCCAGATCCTCATTTTCCCAGCGCCATAATTACCCTTTGGGATCGATCCTTCAAAGTGTAGATATTTTACCGGGTGATCCTCAGTTTCAATAGCCAGCCTCTTATCCTCGGGATTCATGGATGGACCTTTAGGAACGGCCCAGCTTTTAAGAACATCATCATTCTCAAGCCTCAAATCATAATGTAGTCTGGAAGCACGATGACGCTGAATTACGAACCTATTGAGATTCTCATTTTGAATATCCCCCTCAGGTTCAGAGGTTTGAGTAAAATCACGTTTTTTATTGTATTCTGTTAAAGACATGTATTAGCTGGCCTTTGACTTTTTCTTTTCAAGGCTGGCCTTCAGTTTAGCCATAAGATCATCTGCCTGAGTGGGTTCTGAATCGTATTCCTCGACTTTAGGCTTTTTACCAGTCGCTTTGGATTCTATGATCTTCATTAACTGGTCATTATAAATATCCTTGTATTTTTTAAAATCAAAGTCAGAAGTATACTGCTCGATCAGTGAGACCGCCATATCTACCTCCTTGGCTTTTACTTTGGTTTTGGTAAGCTTCAGCTCTCCGGGGTTCCTTATCTCATCCTCAAACCTAATTACGTGTAATACCAGTGCATCCCTGTAAATACCCACAAGCGATAAATGCTCCTTTTGTCGCATCACGAAGGTAGCCACACCTAGTTTTCCAGTTTTCTTTAATGCCTGTAGCAGTAAATTATAGGATTTACCACCTTCCTTTTGCGGTTCCAGGAAATAAGGCTTTTTGAACAACACATCGGCAACCTCATCTTCATCGATGAATTCTTCGATATCGATGGTTTTCGTCTTTTTCATGTTCGCCTGGTCGAAATCCTCTTTTTCCAGTATCACATAGCCATCATCCTTTTTATAACCTTTGACAATATCCTTCCATTCCACTTCTTTACCAGTATCCTCATTTACACGTTTATAGCGAATACGGGCGTGATCATTTTTATCAAGCATATCCAGGTCTATACGCCTGTCTTCTGAACCCGAATAAAGTTTCACGGGAATAGAAACCAGACCAAAACTTATTGAACCATTCCAGATTGAACGCATATTAGTGATTTCTTAGTGCTTTGATCAATTCATCTTTAGACATATCACTACGCCCATCGATGCCTACTTTTTTCGCCTGCTCGTAGAGTTCTTCCTTTGTTCTCTCTTCGTAATTTTCGGCTTTGCCACCTTTCTCTCCAGAGTTGGATGTATTGGCGATCCTTGCCGCTTTTTCCTTGCTCATTCCTTCCTTGCGCAATTTCTCGTATTGCTCATCATTTTTAATACTGGGTCCATGATCTTTTGACATCTTCTGAATCTTTTGATTTGAACTTAAATTTAATCAACCTTGTGGCAGTCCTGAAATTTTAAGCGATTGATTAACCATAGTTTAACTGAAATACCCGTTTATACGATCAATTTTTAGAAGAAACAGGAGAATGGAACTTATAGCCGGAAATAGAAAAACCTCCACGATTGCGGAGGTTTCTTGAATTATTCTTTTCTAAAGAGTATCCTATAGCGCGTCGATCTTTTTCTGCACTTCCAGACTTGACCCTTCAAATTCATAGGTATTGCTGGTTTCATTTCCATTTAAGGAACTTGTAACTACTACCCTCGCAATAACCAGATCGTCAAGATCATTTTTCTCTAAACTTATTTCTTTTGAAATCACAGAACCTTCCGAAGAGATAACCTCAACAGTTTCCTCCTGATTTGGAATGTCAGCATCTGTATGCCCTCCTAAAATTGGCGCGATCACCAGGCCTATAAGACAGGTTAATTTAATTAATATATTCATGGAAGGACCTGAAGTATCCTTAAAAGGATCGCCCACCGTATCACCAGTTACTGCTGCTTTATGTGCATCAGAGCCTTTATAGGTCATTTCACCATTGATCATGACTCCAGCTTCAAAAGACTTCTTCGCGTTATCCCACGCACCTCCTGCGTTATTCTGAAAGATTGCCCAAAGCACACCACTCACAGTAACCCCAGCCATATAGCCCCCAAGCATTTCAGCAATTGCAAGATTATCCATCCCAAAGATCATTGGTAGAAATGCGATGACTAATGGAAAACCTATGGTTAACAAACCTGGCAGCATCATCTCTTTTAAGGAAGCTTCCGTAGAGATCGCCACACACTTGTCATATTCAGGCTTTGCCGTTCCTTCCATAATACCCGGAATATCTTTGAATTGCCTTCTTACTTCCTGCACCATTTCCATGGCGGCTTTACCCACTGCATTCATTGCCAAAGCAGAAAATACCACAGGAATCATCCCACCAACGAAAAGCATCGCCAGTACAGGAGCTTTGAAGATATTGATTCCTTCAATCCCAGTAAAGGTTACATAAGCGGCGAAGAGCGCTAAAGAAGTCAATGCGGCAGATGCTATTGCAAAACCCTTTCCTGTGGCTGCGGTCGTATTCCCTACAGAATCCAGAATATCTGTTCTTTCTCTTACTATTGACTCCTGCTCACTCATTTCGGCAATACCACCAGCATTGTCTGCAATAGGCCCAAAAGCATCGATTGCCAGCTGCATAGCTGTAGTTGCCATCATTGCTGAAGCTGCCAATGCAACCCCGTAAAATCCGGCGAGCGCATAAGACGCCCAGATCGCTCCGGCGAATAATAAAATTGATGGAAACGTGGAGATCATACCGGTCGCCAAACCTGCAATGATATTTGTTCCAGCTCCTGTACTTGATTGCTGAACGATCTTGAGAATTGGCTTTTTACCCAGCCCGGTATAATATTCGGTTACTGAAGATATCGCACCACCTACAACCAGACCAACCAGTGTTGCATAAAATACACGCATGGAACTTATGTTTATCATTTCAAATCCTTCCTCTCCTCCTATAAAGAATCCCATGGTCATGGTATTCGCAGGTAGCATCCAGTTAACCAGGAAATAACATGAAACCGCGACCAGTAAGATCGAAACCCAGTTCCCGATATTCAAAGCTTTCTGAACTTCAGATTCCTTAGCCGAATTTGAAGAGATTCTTACCAACAAAGTTCCGATTATGGAAATGATAATTCCTACTCCGGCGATTGCCATTGGTAATAAAATTGGTCCAATACCACCAAAACCTTCGCTGGTAATATCACCTCCCATGTCTTCGATTATATAATTTCCCAGCACCATTGCTGCCAGAACTGTGGCCACATAACTTCCAAAAAGATCGGCTCCCATCCCGGCAACGTCTCCTACATTATCTCCAACATTATCTGCAATGGTCGCAGGGTTTCTAGGATCATCTTCAGGAATACCTGCTTCAACCTTACCAACAAGATCAGCTCCAACATCTGCGGCTTTGGTGTAAATTCCTCCTCCTACTCTGGCGAAAAGCGCTATAGATTCGGCACCTAGTGAAAAACCAGCAAGGGTTTCCAGAACCACGGTCATTTGTTGAGTATTGGTCCACTCTCCTCCCATGAAATAATGAAAGAAGAGTATAAAGAAGCCGGTAAGACCGAGAACTGCAAGACCTGCAACACCTAGTCCCATCACTGTTCCACCTCCAAAAGAGATGTTCAATGCTTCCGGTAGGCTGGTTCTAGCCGCCTGTGTAGTTCTTACATTTGTTTGAGTAGCGATCTTCATCCCGATATTTCCGGCAAACGCTGAGAATATTGCACCAAAAATAAAGGCAACTATGATAAGGTAATGGGTTGTTGGAACAAAATATGCGATTGCGGCTAACGCAATGCTGGCTCCAATCACAAAGAGAGTCAATAATTTATATTCTGCTTTTAAGAAGGCCAGGGCTCCTTCATAGATGTGTGCTGAAATTTCTTTCATTTTTCCGTCTCCGGAGTCCTGTTTCATCACCCAGGATCTTTTCACCCACATAAAAATGAGTCCGATGATTGCCAGCACCGCTGGCAGGTAGATCATTATTGATTCCATATTAGCTAGTTGATTGTTAATTAAATATTAATGCTAGCTAATGTAGTAAAATTGACAACAATTAAAAAAGCAACAACTTTTTAAGGTTATTGCTTTCATATTCTTAATAATTCGAGTGATATTTTACGATTATATTCCGAATCGGGATTTATCACCGTCATAGTTCTCATAACGTTCGATACACTGTTTAATGATCTCACGAGCTTCGTCTGCATCTCCAAAATCTCCTGTATCTACCTTTTTCTTCTCAAGATCCTTATAAACCTTAAAGAAGTGTTCGATCTCTTTAAGCATATGCCCGTTTAATTCTTTAAGATCGTTCAATCTATTCCAGATAGGATCAGATACCGGCACACAGATGATCTTCTCATCCGGTCCCTTTTCATCTGCCATATGGAACACACCAATAGGCTTCACTTCCATCACGATTCCTGGAAAGGTAGGTTCAGAAACCAAAACCAATACATCAAGAGGGTCTTCATCCAATGCAAGGGTGTTAGGAATAAAACCATAATCTGCAGGATACATCATAGAAGAGAAGATCATCCTGTCGTAACGTACTTTTTTAAGCTTGAAATCGTATTCGTATTTGTTTCGGCTTCCCTTTGGGATCTCGATCAATACATCAAAAGTATTCGACATTTTTATATTTTTATCTGTGTTAAAATTCAGGGCAGCAAATATAGTTATTTCTGATATTTAAACTATTATCTAAAAGTGAAATCCGAAATCTATTGTAAACGCAAGGCTTCTTGCGTCAGGATTATCGAAGTAATTTCCGCGGAAATGAACGTCAAATCGCATTACTTTCAAAATATTTCCAATACCCAGACTATACTCGTAAAAAGGATCATTATCAGGAGCTACCAACGGTAAACCGGAAGCATCTAAATCTTTACTGGCTTGTGAAATATCTCCATAGACCGCTCGAAATCCTACTAATTCCCGCAGGTTTAATTCTCTTAGTAACGGAATTCTGGAAAATAACCTACCATTGAAGTTGTGATCTATATGAATAGCTGAATAACTGTCTGTCACGAATTCGTAGAAATCCAGTGTTGGAAATGAATTGTACATACTAAAATATGTCTGGTTACCAGGTACTACACTTAGCAATCCTAAAGGCACAGCGTCAAATGTCTTCCCGGCTTCCAGGCTAATATTAGACCTACCAAAACCACCAATTAACAATGGTTGATTGTAAAAGAACTGAAGTTTCTTATAATCAAAATCACTATTGAAAACCTCCTTAACTCCCAAACTGTAGTTTAGGAACAAGGTTGGGAAATCTTCTTCGTTCACCACATTACGCTCCACTCCAAAGCCAGAAGTTTTTCTACCCGGTGTCCAGGTAATGATCGTTGAAAGTTCGGTTTGGTTGATCTCACTGTCGGTGATTGTACGCGTGTCATCCACATAATAATCAAGACTAAAACCTTCAGATGCCGGTTGCAATATTCTGTAGTTAGCTCCAAATCTTACGGTAAGATTCTTTACCGGTTCCAGTTCTACGGAAAAAACACTCAAATTGATCGAACTCAGTTTATCTGTATCTCCGACATTCAGAAGTGATGAAGAAGCTAGACTCCTTCCCAGAACATCTGTGGAATTAGTAAGACTGGTTCCCAACTGTTCTACATCCCTTCGGTTTCCACCACTTAAGATAAGTCGCATTTTATAATCCAGCAGCACTTTTGCTGATACTCCATACTTAAACTTATGGTCTTTGAACCCATAAGCTCCATAAGCTTCAATTCTCCATGGATCATTCTGTCCAAAATATGTTCTTCCTCCAAAACGGGTTCGTACTCCTTCCACATCATTAAATCCGAAAGTAGAATAAACAGGACCATAATCCCATCCATCAAACTCTACGTAACCAGACTGCGCAATCGTAGCGATATCATACAACCTATTAAAAGCCTTTGTCTTCGTAAGACTATCGAGCATTACATAGATTCCCTCTTCATCCTCGTTTAGTTTTTCCAGCCTGTTTTCACTCCAGAACTCATCACTTCTATTGTAAGCCTGAGATTGTGGATTGTAGACTGGTTGATTATAAAAACTTGATCCCCGTTCTTTATTAAACTCATACTCATCGTAAAGCATAGTTCGTTTTGCATAAACTCCCTGGGAAGTTTTCTTTTTGTTGATTCCGAAGTCGGCCATAAAGAAATCCTTCTCTATCAAAAAAACAGAGTCATTTAAAACTTCAAAATCCTGTTCGATATAAACCTGTTTGATCCAGTTGATGTTTACATCCTTGGTAGTTTCGAGATTGATGTTCTTAACTGCCCAGGTCGTATCATTTACCCAGAAGTCTCCCTTGAAAGTTAGTTCATTCTCTCGGCGTGGATAATAGACGATATTATAGCACCACTTATTGTCGATGTAAGCACTATCAGACAACACATAATTGTAGGTATCGATCCCTGTAGTCGAAATTGGGCTTACGAATGATTTATCGAAGAACTTGATGTAGTTTTTATAAATATCGTAATCGTCATAAATATCCTTCACAAAATCGATCAGGTTCCTGTTCTGGTTAAATCCGGAATTCTTGTTTCCAAGTAAAACTTTTTTCTCCTCATTGATCTTGTTATCTCCGTAAACCTGGGTAACCGACTCGTTAATGAACATAGGCAGATAAGTCTTCCCGGTCACTGCATTGGTATCTGTATAATCGAAAATAAACTCCATTCCATTAAAGATCCTGCTTTCTACAACAGCACTATCTATGGTATTAAGATCAAATTCCAGTTTTTCGTATTCCTTATAACTATACTGGTCGAAAGCATTAACACCGTTGCTTCGGCGGTTTGCCCATACTTTCTTTAAGATATCTACTGCCGGGTTGTTCTTTTTTGAGGTTTTCCCGCGATAGATAACCACTTCATCAAGACTGGAAGCTTCCTGCTCCAACTTCACATCCATATTTAAATTGACCCTGGATCTTAAAGCGATCTTTTTGGTTTTGTAGCCAATAAAGGAAAACACAAGCGTATCATAATTATCATCTGACTGAAGGTAAAACTCACCAACTTCATTGGTGGTTGTTCCTGAAATAGAATTTGCGAAAACTACGTTCGCAAAAGGTACAGTAGCGCCGGTGTCATCGGTCACAATTCCTCCTGCTTTTGTTTGAGCGATTAGACTGAAAACTGGAAGGAGAAATAGTATTAAAAGGTAGGTGTATTTGTTCATTATAGGATAAAAAAAAACTTCATCGTTTAGATGAAGTTTCAAAGATAGGTTGAAAAGGTCTACTTGTACATGACCTTTTTCACAGCTTTAACAACATCCTCACTATTTGGTAACCATTCTTTCAAAAGAACAGGTGAATAAGGTGCAGGAGTATCTGCTGTATTAATTTTTATAATTGGAGCATCCAGGTAATCGAATGCTTTAGACTGTACCTGATAAGAAATTTCTGTAGAAATATTTCCAAAAGGCCATGATTCTTCAAGGATCACTAGTCGGTTCGTTTTCTTAACAGATTCAAGAATGACATCAATATCTAAAGGACGAATCGTTCTAAGGTCAATGATCTCACATGAAATATCATCTTCAGCTAAAGTTTCAGCTGCTTTATAGGCTTCTTTAATAATTTTTCCGAAGGAAACAATAGTTACATCAGAACCTTCACGCTTAATATCGGCTTTTCCAATTTCAATAACGTACTCATCTTCAGGAACTTCTCCTTTATCTCCATACATCTGTTCACTCTCCATAAAGATCACCGGATCGTCATCACGAATAGCAGCTTTTAAAAGCCCTTTTGCATCATAAGGATTAGAAGGAACTATCACTTTTAGTCCTGGAGTATTTGCATACCAGCTTTCAAATGCCTGAGAGTGAGTTGCACCTAACTGACCCGCAGAACCTGTAGGCCCACGAAATACAATTGGAATATTAAATTGCCCACCACTCATCTGGCGCATTTTTGCAGCGTTATTGATAATTTGATCAATCCCTACAAGTGAGAAGTTAAAGGTCATGAATTCAATAATAGGACGGTTACCATTCATGGCAGACCCAACTCCTATTCCAGAAAATCCAAGTTCAGCGATTGGAGTATCTATAACTCTATCCGGACCAAATTCGTCAAGCATACCTTTGGAAGCTTTATAGGCACCATTGTATTCAGCAACTTCTTCACCCATTAAATAGATACTGTCGTCGCGACGCATTTCTTCGCTCATCGCCTCAGCAATAGCTTCTCTAAATTGAATTGTCCTCATTATGTAAAATCTTAATTTTAATTCCTGCAGAGCAAAAATAGTAATTCATTAAGGTAAATACCATAATTGTAAGTAAAAATTTAGGGGTTGTAGTGTTCTTCGGAAATGCTTAAATCACAAATAATAGGAATCTCATTATTTTACATAGTTTTATACATATTGCGCATTAAAACATCTACAAAACCAAAAATCAACTAAAATTTGACTCATTCTTTTGGTTAAATTTATTATGCATGCATAGCTTTTTTTGATATAAAATACTTACCTTCGTCTGCGAAAACGTTTTATTAAAAAAAAGAACCTTATATATGAAAATCTTAGTTTGTATTAGTCACGTACCTGACACTACATCCAAAATCAATTTCACGGAAGGAGACACGAAGTTTGATACGAATGGTGTTCAATTTGTAATAAACCCGAATGACGAATTTGGTCTTACCAGAGCGATGTGGTTCAAAGAAAAACAAGGTGCCAGTGTTGATGTTGTAAATGTTGGTGGAGCTGAAACCGAGCCTACACTTAGAAAAGCACTTGCAATTGGAGCAGATACAGCAATTCGAGTAAATACTGCTGCAACTGATGGTTATCAGGTTGCAAAGGAACTTGCGAAAGTTGTAAAAGACGGAGGTTACGATCTTGTAATTGCCGGTAGAGAGTCTATTGATTATAATGGTGGAATGGTTCCGGGAATGTTGGCCGGAATTCTGGATGCTAATTTCATTAATAACTGTATTAGCCTTGAGATCGATGGAGACAAAGCGAAAGCTCTTCGTGAGATCGATGGCGGTAAAGAAACTTTGACGGCTTCTCTTCCTCTGGTAATTGGAGGACAGAAAGGATTGGTTGAAGAATCTGATCTTCGTATCCCGAACATGAGAGGTATTATGCAAGCGCGTAAAAAACCTCTAAATGTCGTGGAGCCTGCGGAAACTTCAGTGAAAACCGAAGTTGTGAAATTTGAGAAGCCTGCACCTAAAGGAGATGTAAAATTAATTGATCCTGATAATCTGGATGAATTGATCAACTTGCTTCACAACGAGGCAAAAGCGATCTAATCAAAATTCAGAATAAAAAAGATTCAGGAATTAAAATATTTAGAAAATGTCAGTTTTAGTATATATAGAATCAGAAGAAGGAAAACTTAAGAAAGCCTCATTCGAGGTTGCGTCTTATGCAAAGGAAGTTGCGGGTATGCTGGGTACCAGTGTTACAGCGATCACATTTAATATAGATGACGTATCAGAACTTGGAACCTACGGGGTTGACAAAGTTCTAAAAGTAAATAATGATAAGTTGAAGCATTTTAATGCTGAAGCTTATTCTGACGCCATCAAACAAGCGGCAACTCAGGAAAGCAGCAAGGTTGTAGTTCTTAGCCAGAGTGCGAACAGTAAATATTTAGCACCACTACTTGCAGTGCATTTAGAAGCAGGTTATGCATCTAATGTTGTGGCGTTGCCAGAGAGTGCAGATCCTTTTACAGTCAAAAGAACTGCTTTCACGAATAAGGCATTTAATTTCACCAAAATCGATACCGATGTGAAGGTGCTAGGAATATCCAAGAATGCTTTTGGTCTTAAAGAATCTCAAGGAGCTGCGACTGCTGAAGATTTTAGCCCGAATCTTACAGATGAAGATTTCACCGTAAATGTAGAATCTGTAGATAAGGCTACCAATAAAGTAACAATCGCCGATGCTGAAACTGTGGTTTCAGGAGGTAGAGGACTTAAAGGTCCTGAAAACTGGGGAATGATCGAAGAAATGGCAGAAATTCTTGGAGCTGCAACTGCATGTTCCAAACCAGTTAGTGATATGGGCTGGAGACCTCACAGTGAACACGTAGGTCAAACAGGTAAGCCTGTAGCATCCAATTTATACATTGCCATTGGTGTATCTGGTGCAATTCAGCATCTTGCCGGTATTAATGCTGCCAAAACCAAAGTTGTAATTAACAATGATCCTGAAGCGCCTTTCTTCAAAGCTGCAGATTACGGGGTGGTTGGAGACGCTTTTGAGATCGTACCGAAGCTAAATGAAAAATTGAGGGAATTTAAAGAGAAAAACGCATAATTTTTCTAAATTGCGACCCATAAAAGGGCTGTCTAGATCTGGTAATTTTGTCCTTATTTAGACAGCCTTTTTAATTTTTAAGAAGCATGAGTTTAGTTCGTCTGAACATTAAAGGAATATCTTACAGTCAAACACAAAACGGAGCTTACGCCCTGATCCTTAATGAGGAAGATGGTGAACGTAAGTTACCAATTGTTATTGGAGCATTTGAAGCACAATCCATTGCGATAGCATTGGAAAAAGAGATCAAACCTCCCAGACCACTTACACACGATCTTTTCAAGAACTTTTCAGATCGATTCTCGATCACGGTCAAACAGGTTATTATTCACAAACTGGTAGACGGCGTATTTTACTCCAGTCTAATTTGTGAACGTGAAGGTGTCGAAGAAGTTGTAGATGCCCGAACCAGCGATGCAATCGCGCTTGCACTAAGGTTCAACGCTCCAATTTTCACCTACAAGAACATTCTTGATAAAGCTGGAATTTTCCTGAAAGCAGACGAGAGTCAGCGTGCTAAGGAAATGAAAGATGAAGAGGAAATTATTGAAGAGGAACTTCTACGCGAAGACATTGAAGTAAAAATGGACAGCGATTCAGGTTTCAGCAAAATGTCACTGGAAGAGCTTAATGAGCTACTTGCCCAAGCTGTGAATCAGGAAGATTACGAAAAAGCCGCTCGTCTAAGGGACGAGATCTCCAAAAGAAAATAATCTAAAATGAATAAACTCTGGTGTTGCCTGTTTCTGGTCTTAATTTCTATTGCATCAGCTTCTTCTCAAACTATTTCCAAATCCTGGACTCTGGAAAATTCAGCTGAATTTCAAGAGAATTCAGTTTTTCAGGATGTTGAAGAGGTTCATTTTAATGAAGGTAGCTTCCTTTTTCTGGCAAATTCTGAACAAGACACTATTGCTTCAGGAGACTATCTTTATCAGAAGAAATTACTGGTCCTTTTTTATAACTCACCAAAAGATACTATCCAAAATCTTAGGGTAACAGGGATTAGTGATCAAAACCTAAGCATTGAAGGCAGAGATAACACCTTCGAACTTTCGGCAAAACCAAAACTGGCTGAAGATGTAATCCCGGTGAAAGCTGCGAAGCAAATGATACCGAGCCAGGGAATGTCCACCTCAAGTTTAATTAGAGGTGTACTTGGTATGCTCGTTCTACTACTCATCGCATTCCTGTTCAGTAATAACCGAAAAGCAATTAGCTGGAAGACGGTTGGTATAGGATTAGGAGCACAACTCATACTAGCTATTGGTGTATTGAAGATCACCGTAGTTCAGAAGGTATTCGAATTCGTAGGAAAAGTATTTGTGCTGATCCTTGATT
This sequence comes from Christiangramia marina, assembly GCF_048285865.1. NCBI lineage: Bacteria > Pseudomonadati > Bacteroidota > Flavobacteriia > Flavobacteriales > Flavobacteriaceae > Christiangramia > Christiangramia marina. Next base: position 306,810 of record NZ_JBLVTK010000001.1, read on the forward strand.
TCACCGCGGCAGGAAGTGAATTCCTGTTAGGCGGAATGATGGATGTGGACAGTTTTGGATTTATATTTCTATTCCAGGTACTACCTACCATTATCTTTTTCTCAGCATTAACCTCTGTATTATTCTACCTTGGAGTGATTCAGATCGTCGTAAAGGGAATGGCCTGGGTGCTTACCAAATTAATGGGGATCTCTGGACCAGAAAGTCTGAGTGTCGCCGGGAATATTTTTCTTGGTCAGACCGAAGCTCCTTTAATGATCAAAGCCTATCTGGAACGTATGACCAGGTCTGAGATTCTATTGGTTATGATTGGTGGGATGGCTACTGTAGCCGGAGGTGTACTCGCGGCATATATTGGATTTCTTGGAGGTGATGATCCGGAATTAAGACTTCAATTTGCTAAACACCTGCTTGCTGCTTCCGTAATGGCTGCGCCTGGAGCTATCGTAATTTCGAAAATTCTGTATCCTCAACAGGAACCAGTTAATACAGATGTAGAGGTTTCTTCAGACAAAATTGGAAGTAACATTCTGGATGCCATCGCAAATGGTACTACGGAAGGTTTGAAGCTGGCGGCGAATGTTGCAGCGATGCTGCTTGTATTCATTGCATTTATTGCCATGATCAATTATATCCTGGGTTATCTAGGTGCGCTTACTACTTTGAACAGCATAATGGCAGAATATACACCATATTCAAAATTCTCACTGGAATCAATTTTAGGAATCATCTTTTCTCCTTTAATGTGGATTATAGGTGTAGCAAAAGAAGATATGATGCTAATGGGACAGCTGCTTGGAATCAAACTGGCAGCAAGTGAATTTGTTGGATATGTTCAACTGGCAGACCTTAAAAACCCTGCAAATGCATTAAGTCTCAATTACGAAAAGTCAGTCATCATGGCTACCTATATGCTCTGCGGATTCGCTAATTTTGCTTCCATAGGGATCCAAATTGGTGGAATTGGATCATTAGCTCCAGGACAACGTAAAGTTCTTTCTGAATTTGGGATGAAAGCATTAATTGGTGGAACTCTTGCTTCACTTTTGTCTGCTACAATCGCCGGAATGATCATTGGCTAACAGCCTAATTTTTAGAAAACTTTGTAATCTCATATTCTTTAGCAGCCTTAAAATGTTCTAATTTGCCGTACTCAGTAAAACTGAATATGGAAAAAGCAGCTAAGAAAAAAGGATATAGAGGACAGAATGCGGAATGGCCGCACCAGATACCATTAAAAGGATGGGTAGACATTGGTAAACGTGTTTATAAGGAAATGTCGGTAGACCACGTTCAGATTGTTGCTGCCGGTGTTGCCTTTTATTTTTTCTTATCCATTTTCCCAACCATTGTAGCAGCTATTTCTATATACAGCCTGGTTTTAGATCCCGCGCAAATACAAGAACAATTATCCAGACTTACGTTGATACTACCGGAACAGGCATATGGTATGATCACCGATATTCTCAATCCGGTCATAGAACAGGATCGTAAAGAAATTGGCTGGGGTTTGATCATTAGCATCATGGTTAGTATCTGGAGTGCAAACAAGGGAACCAGCGCATTGTTTCAGGGTGTTAATATTGCTTACGATGAAGTCGATACCCGTGGAATTATTAAAAAGAACCTACTCACTTTGCTTTTTACTTTAGCAGGTGTTGTGGTAGGCCTATTAAGTTTACTTATCGTAATATTCTTCCCGCTACTCATCAAGAACTTTGGTCTTACACCTGGTCTGGAACACATGTTGACCTGGTTACGCTGGGTGTTCCTGGGAGTCATTCTAATTGTCATGCTAAGCATGGTATATAAACTGGCTCCAAACCGAACAAATCCAAAAATGCGCTGGGTAAGCTGGGGAGCGATCCTGGGAACTATTTTCTGGTTGGGAGGCTCTATTGCATTCTCCTGGTATGTCGGGAATTTTGGTAGTTATGACGATCTCTACGGAAGCTTTGCCGCAGTAGCAATTCTAATGTTATGGTTATTTCTTACCGCTTTCATTGTTCTAATGGGTGCTGAAATTAATTCTGAAATGGAACACCAGACTAAAATCGATTCTACGATTGGTGCTGATAGACCCATGGGAAAACGGAATGCTTACCATGCAGACAGATGTGCGGTAGTTGAAGATGGTGAAGAAGAATGCTAAATTATTATAGATTGGACTGGGAATTCAGTCTATAGTTTAGCCGATTTTCTTATTTTTATTGCTCGACATTTCGCTCAATAATCTAGCTTCTTTTCATGAAACAATATCACGATCTTCTTAAACACGTACTTGAAACGGGTGCTCAAAAAGGTGACAGGACCGGCACTGGAACACAAAGCGTTTTCGGTTACCAGATGCGCTTCGATCTTAGTGAAGGCTTCCCTATGGTTACCACCAAAAAGCTTCATTTAAAATCAATCATTCACGAATTGCTGTGGTTTCTAAAAGGAGACACGAACATTGAATATCTAAAAGAAAATGGCGTAAGAATATGGAACGAGTGGGCAGATGAAAATGGTGATCTGGGTCCTGTCTATGGACATCAATGGAGAAACTGGAATAGCGAGGAGATCGACCAGATCAAGGAGATCGTAGAGACATTAAAAACAAATCCCAACAGTAGGAGAATGCTGGTTTCTGCCTGGAATCCTTCAGTGCTGCCAGATACTTCTGTTTCGTTTTCAGAAAACGTAGCAAATGGAAAGGCTGCTTTACCTCCATGTCATGCATTCTTCCAGTTTTATGTGGCAGACGGTAAATTATCCTGCCAGTTATACCAGAGAAGTGCAGATATTTTTTTAGGAGTTCCATTTAATATTGCCTCTTATGCCTTACTCACTATGATGATGGCTCAGGTGTGTGGGTATGAGGCTGGTGACTTTATCCATACTTTTGGTGATGCTCATATCTACAGTAACCATATGGAACAAGTGGAACTTCAGCTAAGCAGAGAACCCAGAGAACTTCCTCAAATGAAACTAAATCCTGAAATAAAAAACATCTTTGATTTCACGTTTGATGATTTCAGTTTAGAAAACTATGATCCACATCCGGCAATCAAAGGGAAAGTAGCAGTTTAATAAGCAGAATTTTTTCCAGTCCATCGTGGCGGGATAATTGCACTTTATAGAATGAACCAAAATTGAGAATATGAAAAATATATTTCTATTAGTATTGTTATTTATAGGATTTGGAGCCTTCGCTCAAGACGATGTATCGGTAAAAGGAAATAAAGTTTCCATGAAAGAGACTGCGCCTGTCTGGCCAGGTTGCGAAGCAAGTGAAGATACAAAGGCCTGTTTCAATTCCATGTTAATGAAACATATCAAGGAGAACTACAAGTATCCAAAGAACGAAAATGGCGAATACATTAGAGGAAAAGCAACAATTTCATTAGTTGTAAACGAAGAAGGAAAAGTGGTGGTCAAAGAAGTTACGGGCAAGCATCCAAAGATTAATAAGGAAGCAAAAAGAATGATCGAAGCGATACCAGAGATGGTACCAGGACAGCTGGCTGGAAAGCCTAGAGCGATTAGTTACAAAATCCCCTTAACTTTCTAAATGAAATTCATTAGTTTTTTAAGTTTACTGTTTTTATTTTCACACCCTATTCAATCTCAAAATTCTGAAATAGTTGCATGGGATGAAGTGGAAAAAACTCCAGTTTTTGTGGGTTGCTCAGAATCTGGAAATATTAGTACGTGTTCTAAGAAAGCATTTATTGATTTTGTGATCAATCAATTTAATCAAGAATTGATTTCAGAATCTGAGTCTGCTTATACCTTAAACTTTAGGATCATTATTGGTACAGATGGCAAATTGCGCTGGTCATCTGTAAAAGGTAATAATGACGAGATAGAATTGGAAGGACGCAGGATCTTGTCCATTTTACCCGCCTATAGCCCAGGATTGGTAAATGATCAGCCGGTAAATGTTATGGTTTCGTACAGGATTGAATTGGAAAAACAAAATGAGATCTCTAATGTAAGATCTGTAGATATCCCGCCAATACCTCGTGATTGTGAGAATAATGATGATAAAAGAACTTGTTTAGCTGAAAACATTTCACGTTACGTCAATAGATCATTCAATACTGATATTCTGAGATCAAAGAAAAAAGGAAACTCAATATTTCGAACTACAGTGAATTTTGTTATTAGCGAGCAAGGCAAAATTGTTGATATAACAGCAGATGGAGAAAATGAAGTATTCAACCAGGAAGCAATTCGAGTAGTAAGTACTATTCCTTCCATGCGACCGGCAATACTGAATGACAAACCTGTAGCGGTGTCATATAGTCTGCCAGTTGTAGTCGGAATTTCAAACATTTAACACTTTAACTCGACCTTAACGAGTTACTTGTATACTCATTTTGAAAAAATTGTAAATTTGAGTGATACCAAAAAGTATCGTTCATTTTTATGTTGTCACAATCCGAACTACTACACCTTTTCAAAGAAACCCGAAAAGATTCAGAAAATATTTGCTCCTTCCTGGAAACTGAAGATTACGTTGTACAACCCATCGTAGATGTTTCACCTCCTAAATGGCATTTAGGGCATACCACCTGGTTCTTTGAAGAATTTGTTCTAAAAAAATACGCTGAAGACCATACGCTATTCGATGAGAATACTGCATTTGTTTTTAATAGCTATTATGAAAGTGTTGGTGAAAAAGTAGTTCGAACAGACAGGGGAAACCTTTCACGACCAACTGTTGCGTGGATCTATAAATACCGAGAATACGTTACGACCGAAATTATCCGGCTACTGAAAAATAATACGCTTTCGAACGAAGCTTTAGATGTTATGGAAATTGGCTGTCATCATGAAAAACAGCATCAGGAACTGTTGTATGCAGATATCAAGTATATTCTAGGAAACAATCCTTTGATGCCTGAATACAACCAGCAGTTTGAAGAAAATCCTGTTCAGGATTTTGAAAGAGAATGGGTGGATGTTACTGAAGGTATCTATGAAATTGGTCATACTTCAGAAGATTTCTGCTACGACAATGAATTGGGAGTTCATAAAATTTATCTACACGACTTTAGTATATCTAACAAACTCGTAACGAATTCAGAATACATGGAATTTGTTGAAGCTGGTGGATATGATGATGTTCTTTTATGGCACGCTGAAGCCTGGGATTGGGTAAACACTAATGAAATTAAAACACCATTTTACTGGCATAAGGTCGAGAACAAATGGCATCAATATACATTGGGAGGATTAAAACCTTTGAATCCTGATGCTCCAGTTACCCATATTAGTTACTATGAAGCTTTCGCTTATGCACAATGGAAAGGTATGAGATTACCAACCGAGCAGGAATGGGAAATTGCTCAAAAACATTTCGACTGGGGAAGCAGATGGGAATGGACTGAAAGCGCCTATTCTCCATATCCAAATTACCAGAAGGCAGACGGCGCTCTTGGAGAATACAATGGAAAATTCATGGTAAACCAGAAAGTTCTTCGGGGAGCTTCAGTCGCTACTTCCAGCAAGCATAGCCGTTATACTTATAGAAATTTCTTCCATCCACAATTAAGATGGCAGTTTACGGGCTTCAGACTCGTTAAATAATATTATATGAAAAATCAATCTGCAACCATGTTCGAATCTGTCTTTGCTGAAGACACGCATAAAGGACTTACCAGCTATCCAAAATTTTTGCATTCCAAATATATCTACGATAAAAAAGGAGACAAATTATTTCAGGAGATCATGGCGATGCCTGAATATTACCTTACCAGCTGTGAGTTTGATATTTTGAAACAAAACAAGACTGATATTGCTAAAATATTCAGTAGTGAGAACAGTTTTGATCTTATTGAACTTGGAGCAGGAGACGGTAAAAAGACCAAGCTTCTTCTCAAGGAACTGGTGGACAAAAATTATAAGTTCAACTATTTACCTGTAGATATTAGTCAGAATGTGCTAGATGAACTTGAAAATGCGTTAAAGGATGAAATTCCGCAAGTATCTGTCAAAACTCAACAAGGTACCTATTTTGAGACGCTGGAGAAACTTGCAGAGTATAATTCAAGGAAAAAAGTCATCCTTGTTCTGGGTAGTAATATTGGTAATCTTTCGCATAGCGAAGCCGTAGATTTTCTTCGGAATATTGCTGTAGCGATGAGCGATGATGATATGTTATTTATGGGTTTTGATCAAAAGAAGGACCCACAAATTATCATGAATGCTTATAATGATCCAGCCGGGATTACAGAAAGATTCAATAAAAACTTGCTGGTAAGAATTAACCACGAACTGGGCGGTGAATTCGAACTAGAAAAATTCAAACACTGGGAGACCTATGATCCAGAAACTGGTACTGCCCGCAGTTTCTTGGTGAGCAAGGAAGAGCAAAGAGTTAAGATTCATAGGCTTGAACTAGAAGTGAAATTCGATGCATGGGAGAGCATACATACCGAGATTTCTCAAAAATATGATGATGCAATCGTAAGCTGGTTAGCAGATGAAGCCGGCTTGTTAGTGGAGCGTAATTTTGCAGATTCAAATAACTGCTTTAAAAATTATATCTTTAGAAGGAAATAAATTTACTGAACTATGAAAGCTATTTGGAAAGGCACCGTAATCGCAGAAAGTTCCGAAACGAGGATCGTTGAGAACAATCATTACTTTCCTCCTGAAGATATTAAGGATAAGTTCTTTAAGCCAAGTGAGTTCACCACACGATGCCCATGGAAAGGCAAAGCTTCCTACTATGACATAGAGGTAGATGGTGAAAAAAATGAAGATGCAGCATGGTTCTACCCAGAGGCAAGTCACGCGGCCAAACCAATTGAAAATTATGTAGCCTTCTGGAAGGGTGTTCAGGTTATTGAATAGTTTCTATACGCTCACTACACTATTATCATCTCCCGCGAAATCATTCCACTTGTAGGCATCTGCAGCTGGATCGTTTTGCCACTGCCCATCTACAAGATATCTGAATTCGTATGCTTTATCTACTGGTAAATTGAGCTGAGTCTTGAAATTACCATTTTTATACTTCTTCAATTTTGCTGGCTTCCAATCATTGAACTCACCCACTAATTCTACCTGGTCTGCTTCTTTCGCAGGAAGGTTAAAAGTGATCTTACATTCCGGTTTGGACTTCAAGTATTGCTTGCTAATTGGCATATTTTTAATTTATTGATTGACTCTTCAAATTAAATTAAAATATGCTTGTAAACCAATACATATCAGCGATCTACATCATTTTTACAGAATTACTAATTTTAGTTATTTAAAGAGATAATTCTTTATTCCGAAAACGGTTTAGGATATAAAAATATTGATTATCTGTAGAATTTTAAGATTAAATCCCGAGTACAGCAAACAGTTTATTCAGTTCTTTCTCAGAATTGAAATAGTGTAAACTAATTCGAATTCCGTTTCCTCTCATAGATGTGATAATATCTTCTGATCTCAGTTTATGAAATAGTTTTTCATCACCCGCGATATTAAATAAGGATGAATAGATCTCTCTCTCTGCAACCCATTTTTCTAGTAAACCAGCCGATTTAAACCGTTCCCGGGCTATAAGCTTCAGCTTGGAAATCTGACCTTCAATAGGATCCCAACCAATCTTCTGAATAATTTCAATCGCAGTTTTTAAGCTTCCGAAGTTGAGTGTATCATAATGACCCGGTTCGAACTTCCCAAGAAAATTTCCCTCATGTTCTTTGTACTTTCCTTGCAGCGAACCGAAACCAAGATGTTTAGGATTCAGTCTTCCTTCTACACGATCGCTAAATAGCATAAAGCCATTACCGTAACCCGCATTCATCCATTTGTAGCAACTGGAGATCGCAATATCCAATCCGCTACTTTCAAAATCATAGGCCTCGGTTCCAAAATATTGAGTTCCGTCGCCAATAAGTAGAAGATCCGGGAATTGCTGTTTTATATCATTTATAAAATTTGAACTCAGTTGCACCCCATTTATGTACTGCACAATACTAAAAGCAAATATGTTGGGTTTATTTTTTTTGATGGCTTCGAGAATATTATTTTCCAGATCTTTATCCAGGTTTGCATAACAGACCTGAAAATCCCTGGATTCCACCGGCCAGTTGATCGAAGGATAATCGTCCTTAATTAGTAGAATTTTGGAACCCGAGTCGATTCCTCCCAGGATACTATTAAATCCATAAGAGAAATTTGGAATTAAAGCCACTCGATTTGGTGCGCAATGATATAAAGAACCTATACTTTCCCTTACTCCCGTAAGCATCTCTCCCATTTTTTCCTTTAAAACACTTGCTTTTAAAAAAAAATCCATGTCATGATCCTGCCTGAATTCCCATACTTTTTCGGGAAGTAAACCGCAAGCAGCGGTATTGAAGTATGTATATTGCTGAAGTACAGGAAAGCCTTTTCTTAAATTATCCATAAGCTATTGGAAGTTCTTTTGATAAAAATGTAAATTTGAAACTACACTAAGGTACTTTTTATTATGTTTTCCAAAAAGAAAAACGAATCCAAAATAGATTATGAACAACGGGAGCTCTATGAGAATGCAAGGCAGAGAGCAAGACAGAAAAAAAGACTATTCCGGCATTTTGTAATATTCCTAATTGGTGCCGCTTTTCTTATTGTTTTGAATGTGGTCGTGGGTTACCAGGAAGATTTTAAACCCCTTGGATATAACTGGTTCGTGTGGGCCGTTCTATTATGGACCCTGTTATTCCTGATCCACTTCTTCAATGTCTTTATCATTAATAGCTTTATGGGTAAGGATTGGGAAGCAAAACAGGTAGACAGACTGGTTAAGAAGCAACAAGAGAAAATTGCTCAACTTCAAAGCAAAGTAGAGAAAGACCATCCACTACCTGATCGTTCCACCGACGCCAAGAATACAGAACCAGATTTCCAGAACAGAATTACCCCTGGAAATCCAGACCGACCAATAAATAGTTAAATATGATCACAATAATTGCTGCGGCAGCAGAAAACAATGCGCTAGGCAAGGATAACGATCTTGTATGGCATCTTCCAGACGATTTTAAAAGATTTAAACGACTTACCTCCGGGCATCATATTATTATGGGTCGTAAAACTTTTGAGTCTTTCCCGAAATTACTTCCAGACAGAACGCACGTGATCATTACCCGAAAGGAAGATTACTCTCCTGAAAACACTATTGTCGTACATTCAATGGAAGAGGCATTAAAAGTTTCCAAACTGGATGATGAGGCTTTTATAATTGGAGGCGGCGAAATTTACAAAATGGGAATGGAACATGCGGATAGAATCGAACTGACCCGAGTTCATGGTGAGTTTGAAGCCGACACCCATTTTCCGGAAATAGATAAAAGTGAATGGGAAATAGTCAAAGATCAGTTTCATGATAAAGATGAAAAACACGACTATTCGTTTACCTATCTAACCTATGAGAGAAAGCAGAAAAAATCTCATTGAGAGGATTGCTGAAAAACACAGCTTAAATCTCCAGGGTTTTAAGCCACTTACTGGTGGAGATATCAATGAGGTCTATAAATTAGAATGCAAGGATCAAACACTGGTTCTTAAAGCTAACTCTGCTTTAAAATTTCCCGAGATGTTCGAAGCAGAAAAAAAGGGACTGGAATTACTTGCTGGCTCTGGAGTTATACGAATTCCCAAAGTCTTCGAAACTGCTACTCTTGATGATCATTCCTACCTGTTATTAGAATTTATCCCATCAGGTACTAAAAACTCTGATTTCTGGCGGGTCTTCGGAAGCCAACTAGCACAATTACATTCTGTGCAAACTGATCAATTTGGTCTCAATCATGATAATTACCTGGGCAGTCTTCCGCAGCAAAACTCCTATCGTACTGATGCTATTCATTTTTATACTGAAATGCGTCTGGAACCTCAACTGAAGTTGGCAAGAGAGAAAGGTCACAATCTACCTGATGCATCTATTCTTTTCAAAAATTGTGAATCCATTATTCCGAAGGAAAAAGCCTCGTTGATCCACGGGGATCTGTGGGGTGGTAATTACCTGGTTGATGCGAATGGCCGTCCCTGCATTATCGACCCTGCGGTAACATATGCACCAAGAGAGATGGATATTGCAATGACCAGGCTATTTGGTGGTTTTGACAATCAAATGATTTCATCTTATCAAGATTACTTTCCTCTGGAAAATGACTGGGAGGAAAGAATAGAGCTCTGGCAATTATACTATTTGCTTATGCATTTAAATGTTTTTGGAGCTAGCTATAAGTCACAAGTCACAGAGATTATCCAGAAATACTCCTGATTTTACATTTCTTAACAAGACTAGGCTCTTTTTTAGCAGTTCCTTAGCTCAGCTTCATTAGTATCTAAAGTATCTTCCACTCAAAATAAAATTACTATGAGTACTAAGAATTTATACGACGATAAAGCAAGAGAAAAAATTAAGGAACTAGCAGAAAATGTGGATTTTTGCATGCTGGTTACGAATGTGGATGAGAAACCATTAAGCGCAATTCCTATGTCTACTAAAGAAGTAGATGATCATGGAGCAGTATGGTTTTTAAGCAAAAATGATAGCGATCATAATCGTGATATCGAAAAAGATAAAGATGTGCAATTACTATACAGCGGAACTTCAGACATGGAGTTTCTCAGTGTATACGGTGAAGCATTTATCGAGACCAATAGAGAGGTGATCAAGGAGTTATATTCAAAAGCAGATAACGCATGGTTTGATGGTGAAGATGATCCAAGTATTACCGCAATCAAAGTGAACCCAAAGGAAGCTTATTACTGGGATAACAAGGATAGCAAAATGGTGACCTTATTCAAGTTAGGAATGGCAGCAGTTACTGGCGACAAACAGGATATTGGCGAAAAAGGAAAGCTAAATGTATAGTTGATTAGCTTTAAGATTTTAGATAAGACCTCATAGCGAAACTTCGTTATGAGGTCTTTCTATTTATCCTTATTTTTGTTAGCCTAAACAATCTTTATGAAAGCATACGTATTTCCAGGTCAGGGAGCACAATTCTCCGGAATGGGATTAGACCTTTATGAAAAGTCCCCGCAAGCGCAAGAACTATTTGAACAAGCTAATGATATCCTCGGATTTTCGATTACCGATATTATGTTCGAAGGTTCGGCTGAAGACCTGAAACAAACGAAAGTTACACAACCTGCAATATTTATACATTCTGTAATTCTTAGCAAAGTTCTTGGTGAATCTTTCAAACCAGATATGGTTGCCGGTCACTCTCTTGGAGAGTTTTCTGCACTTGTCGCGAATAAAGTTCTAAGCTTTGAGGACGGATTGAAACTGGTTTCTCAACGTGCCGAGGCGATGCAAAAAGCCTGTGAACTGGAACCATCCACTATGGCTGCTGTCCTGGGAATGGAAGATGAAATGGTGGAATCTATTTGTGCGGAAACTGAAGGAACTGTGGTCGCTGCAAATTATAATTGCCCGGGCCAGTTAGTAATTTCTGGAGCATATCCTGCAGTTGAAAAAGCATGTGAAAACTTAAAAGAGAGAGGAGCTAAACGCGCATTAATTCTTCCGGTTGGTGGAGCATTTCACTCGCCTCTTATGGAACCTGCGCGCAAGGATCTAGCTGAAGCTATAGAGAACACAGAGTTCTCCAAGCCTATTTGCCCTATCTACCAGAATGTAAGCACATTTGCGGTGAACGATTCTTCAGAGATCAAAAAAAACCTCGTATTTCAATTGACTGCTCCAGTCAAATGGACACAGTCGGTTCAAAATATGATCAATGATGGAGCTAGTGAATTTATTGAAGTTGGTCCTGGAAAAGTTTTACAGGGATTAGTAAAAAAGATCAATAGAAGTATGACTACATCTTCTGCAGTAATAGAATAAAATACGATAGTTGGTTTTAAAAAAAGCCCGATCTCAATCGATCGGGCTTTTTTTTTCTCTAATTAAGCTAGACAGGATTTAAAAACGCGTAGTATCAAAATTACACTTTCATTTCTACTATTACCTTTATTCCTGCTTGTACACCTTTCCTTCTTTCATCACAAATACCACTTCTTTGAGGGTGGAAACATTCTGAGTAGGATCCTCGTTTACCGCGATAATATCAGCATAAAATCCTGGTGCTATTTGTCCGCTCTCATTTTCCATATTAAAAACTTTCGCAGGAGTGATGGTCGCTGAAATAATCGCGTCCATGACTGGCATTCCGGCTTCGGTCATATATTCGAATTCACGAGCATTTTCTCCATGTTTGAAAACACCTGCATCTGTACCAAACAATATTGGCACTCCCCTCTTATAGGCTTTAGCAAAAGTATTCTGAATTTTAGGTCCAATCTCCTTAGCTTTTGGAACTACAAGTTCCGGGTAATAGCCTTCGATTTGCGCATTTTCAGTTACTTCCTTTCCAGCGGTGATGGTGGGAACGAGGTATGCATTCATCTGCTTCATAAGGTCCATGGTTTCTTCACTCATTAAAGTACCATGTTCGATGGTTTTCACTCCTGCTCTAACAGCCCGCTGCATTCCCTCATCTCCGTGGGCATGTGCAGCAACATGAAAGCCGTAATCTTTAGCGGTCTTTACTATTTCTTCGATCTCTTCAGTAAAAAACTGCGGATTCGAACTACTCTTCGCAACACTAAGAACTCCTCCGGTAGCAGTAATCTTGATAAGATCTGCTCCATTCTTATAGCGTTGGCGAACTGCCTTTCTTGCATCCTCCAGACTATTCACTACACCATCCTTCGGTCCAGGATCTCCCATTAATTCAGCATTAACTCCATTAGTGGGATCTGCATGACCTCCAGTTGTCGCAAGACTTTTGCCGGCCGTGAAAATTCTTGGACCAGCTATTTTTCCCTTATTTATGGCATTCCGAAGAGAGATATTTATACCAGAACCTCCAAGATCCCGAACGGCAGTAAAACCAGCCATCAGTGTTTTTTCAGCAAAACCTACAGAGTTGAAGGCATTATCAGCCGGGTTATTTGTAAAGCTTTCTATATACTCACCAGGACTGGACTCTCCCTCCATATGTACA
>NZ_JBLVTK010000001.1:319854-323028 GCF_048285865.1 Christiangramia marina
TATGCTATCACTGGAAGGATTTTTAAAACCTTTCCCTACGGAAGATATTTTATTAGCTTCCACAATAATGGTATACTCTTCCAGTACTTTTGAATTCTTAGCATCGATCAATTTTCCAGCATGGATATATGTTTGCTGGGCCATTAAGTTCAAACTGAACAAAATAGCGACTGCTATAAAAAGAATGTTTTTCATGAGATTATTTTAGAAAATCGATTATTGTACCTGTAAGATAATCAATTTGCTCATCATCAAGCTCTGTGTGCATTGGCAGTGAAATAACTTCCTTCACAAGTCTGTTGGTCACAGGGAAATCGGCTTCATTATATCGCTCATCAGCATAAGCTTTTTGCTTATGTAATGGAATAGGATAGTAAATTCCGAATGGGAGGCCTTTCTTCTGAAGGTGTTTTGCCAGTGCATCTCTCTTCCCATCAAGAATTCTTAAAGTATATTGATGAAAAACATGAGTGTCGCAATCACCTTCCCGGTAAGGCGTGACAATTTGCTCATGACCTCTAAATGCCTCTGTGTATTTAAAAGCAGCTGCCTTCCTAGCTTCATTGTAGATATCCAGCTTTGGTAATTTAGCTTTTAATACTGCGGCCTGTAAACTATCCAATCTCGAGTTCACTCCAACTACATCATGATGGTAGCGCTCATACATTCCATGATTTACGATACCTCTAATTGTATGTGCCAGTTCATCATTGTTCGTAAAAATGGCACCGCCATCACCATAACATCCTAAATTCTTGCTTGGAAAAAATGAAGTAGCTCCTACATCACCCATGCTTCCAGCCTTGAACGTCTTGGCTTCCCGGGTATGATAATTAGCACCGATAGCCTGTGCGTTGTCTTCAATAACATAAAGATCATGCTCTTTAGCAATCTTCATCACCGCATCCATATTTGCCACCTGTCCGAATAAATGCACAGGTACGATGGCACGGGTTTTTGGGGTGATAGCCTTACGGATTTTATCAGGATCAATATTATAAGTTTCGGGATCTACATCCACTAGTACCGGAGTTAGCTGAAGTAAAGCAATAACTTCTACAGTAGCTGCAAATGTGAAGTCGGCAGTTATGACCTCATCGCCTGGTTTTAGTCCCAGTCCCATCATAGCTATTTGTAAAGCATCGGTACCGTTCGCACAAGGAATGACATGCTTTACACCTAAATATTCTTCAAGATCCTTCTGAAATGCATGCACATGAGGGCCATTGATAAAAGATGTTTCTTCCATGATTTCCTGGAAAGAAGCATTTACTTCGTTTTTTATACCTTCGAACTGACCTTTAAGATCAACCATTTGAATGTTTTTCATCTGCATTTTTTTTCAGGTTCACGAAAATACAAAATATAGCATCTACTGGCAATCACTTTAATCACAAACGGCTATTTTTGAAATTAGATTTACATTCATGCAATCTCTCTATAACTCACTTATAAATTTCAGCCAGCCGGTAATTTCGATAGCCGGAAAATTCAGTCCAAAATTGAAGGAATTTTCAGAAGGAAGAAAAGATCTGTTTCCGCGGCTTGAAAAATTGCTATGTCCAGAATCACATTATATATGGATACATGCAGCTTCGCTTGGAGAGTTTGAAATGGCAGTACCAGTTCTAAAAATGCTGAAAGATAATTATCCTTCAGAAAAGATCATTGTTAGTTTCTTCTCTCCTTCAGGTTTCAATAATAAGAAAAAGCATAAGCTGGTGGATATCTTCACCTATCTCCCGCTCGACACTAAATATAATGCTCAAAAGTTCATTGACCTTATTAACCCAAAAATGGTATTCTTCATCAAATATGATTTCTGGCCAAATTTTTTACTAGGTCTTAAAGATCGTAATATTCCCACATACCTGGTTTCTGGCGTCTTTCGTGAAAATCAGAGTTTCTTTAAACTCTACGGAAAATGGATGATCAAATCCTTGCAGGCTTTTCATCACTTTTTTGTTCAGAATGAGGAATCTGCAGACTTGTTGAAGAAAATAGGCTTTGGGAATGCAACGGTTGCAGGAGATACGAGGTTCGACAGGGTTGCAGCACAGATCACCCAGGACAATCATATAGAGTTTATCGAAAATTTTAAAGCTAATAAAGTATTGACGGTCTTTGGAAGTAGCTGGCCAGAAGATGAGGAACTTTTTATTGATTATATAAATAAACATCATGAACAGAAGTTCCTGATCGCGCCTCATGAGATCAATGCTGAAAAAATTCAGATCTTAATCCATAAAATAAAACAACCGGTCCTGCAGTTTTCAGAAATGAATGAGGCTAAAATTAAAGATTTCAACGTCTTTATTCTGGACACCATTGGTTACCTGGGAAGAGCCTACAGCTATGCAGATATTGCCTATGTTGGCGGTGCAGCAGGTTCAACCGGTTTACACAACATTCTTGAACCGGCTACCTTCGGAATTCCCATAGTCATAGGATCGAACTATAATAAATTTCCGGAAGCAGCACGATTGAGACAATTAGCCGGATTGTTTTCTGTTAAAAATTCCGAGGAATTTGAACAGGTTATGGACAAATTTATAAGCAATCCTAACTTCAGAAAAAAGAGCGGAATGATTGCCGGGCACTTTATTAACAGTAATACAGGGGCTACCAGACTTCTGGAATCCCATTTAAAAGCTGAAAAAAATAGAGATTAACAAACATTGCTAAAAAAAAGTAAAAATAATTCGTACAATTGTTTATAGTTGTAATTTCGACCCGTATTAACAACTAAATAAATACAAATGAGACGTTTATCAATCCTTGCGATTGTATTAATTTTTAGTTCTGTTTTACTAACCTCATGTAGACAGGAAGCGGAAAAGGAAACCATCGTCAAGGAAGTAGAAGTTGAAAAGCAGGTGAAATCACCTGAAGAGGCTGATGAACGAGAAGGAATTCTTGAGCGAACAGCTAAAAAAGTCGATACTGAAGTAAATAAGGAAATCGACGAAGAGATCGAAAAAATTGGAGACGACAATTAGTAATACATCTCTAATTTTAATACATTGAATTACTAAAAACTACTAATAACTAAATAATCAAATTATGAAAAAACCAATTTTAATGCTTGCTTTAGCACTGTCTACAAGTTTATTCTTTACTTCTTGTAGAGAAACTAACGAGAATGAGACTGATGACATGGAGCAAATGGAGTCT
>NZ_JBLVTK010000001.1:323067-332265 GCF_048285865.1 Christiangramia marina
AACGCAGGAAACGATATCGAAAATGCAGCTAATGATGCTGGTAATGCAGTAGAAAATGCAGCTAACGATGCTGGAGACGCAGTAGAAAATGCAGCTCAGGATGTTGAAGACGAAGTTGAAGGAAACGACGACTACTAGTCCTTAATAAAATAAGTATTTAAAAGCCCCTTCTAATTTAGATGGGGCTTTTTTAATGTTTGAAAGATTTCAATTCTCTTTTCAATTCGTTCATAGATTGTTGTAGCTCCTGAAAAAGTCCATTATTTGTTGGATTGTCCAGGTTAAAGGTAAGTTTGGAATTCACCTGCCAGATCTCCTGAATATCATGAACATTGATCTCTAAAGGTAAATATTCTTCATTAAGCGATATCAGTAAAACCTTTGAAGGATCAGGCATTTTCTGTATCTTCTTCACCAATACCGAGTCATACATTACGATCACGTATACTTTATTGTTACTAGCTTCTTCTATGCTTGCAACAGCTTTTCCCATCACCCATTCTCCGGGACGATAATCTGGCAACATACTATCTCCCTCGATCTGGAAACCACGGTAAGTCGCATTTCTAAATTCAGGTAATGGAATATCAAATGCAGGAAGTTGATTATACCATTCCACATCCTGTACGTTGTGAGGATACCCTGCAGCCGCCTTCTGGTTTACAAGAACGATGTTCTCGTTATCGGCATTATCTACGGTGACAACTTTTGGACTTACATCTCCTTTACTAATCTTAAGATACTTCTGCCCACTGTCTCCAAACAGCCATAAAGGATTGATTGCAAATTGCCTTAACAATTCAGCCACTACTTTACCTGAAAGCTTCGTCCGTCCACGTTCAATATCTGCTGTTGAATTTTTTATACCCAGTAGCGAAGCAAATTCTGTTTGAGTGTAATTATGCTCTTCACGAACTTCTTTAAAATGCTTGATTTCAATTGATCCCGGTGTGCCCATAAACTAATAATATTGGAATTATTCCAAATTTATAATAATAAATGGAATCTTTCCTCAGAATTCAGAAAATTATTGAATTAAAATTACGTAAGGGATTGTTCGTATTTTCAAAATATGGCTTATCTATAAGCCTGAGCATATGATCGCCTGATAGTTATGAAAGACTTAAATTTTCTATTCAGATTTGTAACCCAGAAGTCTGAGTGCGTTTAATACGACTACAAGGGTTGAGCCCTCATGAAAAACCACCGCAACGCCAATATTGGCCCAGCCAAAGATCGTTGCAGGAAGTAGTAAAGCTACTACACCCAGACTGATCCATAAATTCTGTTTTACGATGTTATGTGCTTTTCGGCTCAAACCTATTGCGAATGGAAGAACTTCAAGTCTATCTGCCATGAGGGCGATATCTGCTGTTTCAAGCGCAACATCACTTCCTGCAGCGCCCATCGCTATTCCTACGGTGCTATTTGCCATTGCCGGAGCATCATTTACCCCATCACCTACCATGGCAACTTTGGCCTTCCCGCTGCTAAGTTTTCGAATCTTATCAACTTTTTCTTCAGGTAATAAGCTGCCATAAGCTTTAGTGAGACCAATTTCTTTAGCAACCGCATCTGCTACAAATTGGTTATCACCGGTGAGCATCACCATTTTTTTGATACCCAATTCCCTTAGACGCATTAAGGTAGGCCTGGCAGATTCCCTCGGCTCATCCATCAACCCGAGAATCCCACTAAAATGATCTCCAGATTTTACTAACATGGTAGTTTTACCATCTTTTTCCAGGTCTTTGATCCTTTTGACCAGTTTCGAATCAAGTAGATCTTCACCTTCAAATAGTTCCAGGTTCCCTATAGATAATTGATTCCCATTAATGTGACCGCTTATACCCTTCCCCTGAATTGCTTCGGAAGAAGATAACTGAGGTATTTGATATTCTGCTGGTAGCTTTGCCCGTCCATCACGAACTATAGCCTTGGCAAGCGGATGATTACTGGTATTTTCCAGTGCAATCACTTCTGAAAGTAATTCAGCTTCCGAAGAATTATTCAGCAAAATAACATCTGTTAGTTTCGGCTTTCCTTCAGTAAGTGTTCCCGTTTTATCGAAAGCTAATGTTTTCAAGGTTCCAAGATCTTCCAGCGGTTTACCACCTTTAAATAAGACTCCGCCTTTCGCTGCACGAGCGATTCCACTTAGTACTGCGGAAGGTGTGGAGATCGCAAGTGCACAGGGACTTGCAGCTACAAGAGCAGCCATGGACCTGTAAAAACTAGCGGACCAGGGTTCATCGAGGACCAAAAACGCAAGATTGAGAATAAGAATAAGAATAAGTACCGCCGGCACATAGAACTTTTCAAATTTATCTGTTAGTAATTGGGTTGGAGACTTCTTATCCTGTGCCTGCTGCACCATTTCAATAAGCCGGCTAAGTGTAGAATCCTCAGCCTTCCTGATCACCTTCACCTCTATCGTAGCATCCCCATTGATCGTTCCTGCGAAAGCGCGGTGTTTATCGGGAATATAGCTAATATCACTATAATCTAACGCTTCATTATGTATAGGTTCTTTATCGACCGGAATACTTTCTCCTGTAATTGGAGCTTGATTAATGTTCGTTCTTCCATTGACTAGAATGCTATCTGCCGGCACGGTTGAATTCGGTCTAATGCGTAGAATGTCGCCAACCTCTAAATTTTCAAGGTTCACTTCCCTGAACTCACCGTCAATCTTCTTGAAAGCTACCTTGGGAGCTAGTTTTGTAAGAGCTTCAATAGATTTTTGAGCTTTATTCATAGCGAGATGTTCAAGCGCATGACCAAGACTGAACAGGAACAAAAGCAATCCACCTTCAGCCCACTTGTCTAAAAAGGCTGCACCGATAGCGGCCACCAACATCAAAAAATCAATTTCAAACCTAGCTTTCGATATTTCTTCGAAAGCCTCTTTTGCGGTAAAAAATCCACCAAAAAAATATGAAAACAGGTATGGAACTAAAGCATATACGAAATCAAAATCTGAAAATTGCTGAAGTATATATCCACCTATAAGAAATACACCGCTTAAAATAGCAAATATTAATTCCGTTCTTTCTCCAAAAATACCGTCGTTATGTGGCTTGCAACAACCGTGATTATGTCCAGACATTTATTTCCGTAAATTTTAAGCTAAAGGTACAATTAAATGTCCTGAAGTATAAATTGCAAACAAGTCCGGAAGATTTTAATATTTTCAGAAAACAGCTCCTGATACAGGAGTGTCTTCTTTGTGTAAGGAATTTGGTCTTGATTTGTTCCGAAGAAGATCCAAATCAAGCAGATTGTAACTCTGAAAAAATTACTACGATCTTATCCAGCATCCATCTCTTAAAATGCCTGAAAGATGAATTGAATTGAAATGCAAATATTAGATTATTTACAGCATCTACATGTATCAAGATTCAAAACCTGAAACTTCAACAAAGCTGCTTCAGAAGCAAGCCTGCTATTATCAAATATTCCCAGATACACTCGTTCAAGAACTGGAGGCAATTGCGTACAACTATCGGCATGGATAGACATGACGCCATTGCTATTAGTTTGTTTACTGAGATAGTAAAATTTCATCCGGCAATTTATCCTGCTAATAGAAGATCATTTAATAGAATTCGGTAAAATTTTAATGTTTTTGAGCGACTATAGATTTTATAAAGTTTGAAGTTCCAGCATCCAAAATGCAATGATAAGTAGAAGACTAATAATCATTCCTGAAAAAATCATAAGAAGACCTCTATTCTCAACCTGAATGGTTTCCAGCTCCTGCTCAAACAATTCCTGCTGCTCCTTCTCCATTCTGAAATACCGCTGAAATCCCAATCTGTTGGCAAGCTTGCCTTTATTGGTAAGATAAACCTGTCCGCGATCGTTTATATATATAAGTCGCTTATCTCTTAACGTATTGATAAAGTCTATGGATGTGCTTTGTCTCAGGTCTGTCGCCATGGTACCATCCTGCAGATTATTTAGGGTATGAGTGTATTGCTTCATATTAACAAGTCTTTAACTTTCGAATAATACTAATTAAGAGAAGTTCAACATATTTTCCTAATGAAATCTTAATTTTAACTTCTATGAAATGCTAATTAAATAGGATAAAGGGTTGGGTATGCAATTAATTAAACCACAGAAATCTGATCATCATGAAACTCTGATAAAGATGCTAAAATAGTATTGATTAGAATTGCGCAGATCTTGATTTAAAAGAACTGGAATCATGTTATTTTAGATATATACATTTCCAATTTATAGGTATTAAAATCAGAAATGTAAAAGCAGTAAAATAGAGGATTAGATTCCAAGTTTTATTGCAAGCCTTCTCTTTACAAGCACACATTATCTGAACATCCAGCTAACACCAAAAAAAACCTGCCAGAACTGGCAGGTTTTTCTATTCAGAAGTAAAGACTGAGATTATTTTACATCTTCCATATTAATTTCTTCACCTTCTTTATTCAGAAGTTTTACTTCATCAAAGCCCATATCTTTAAATTGCTCGAATTGAGTCTTGGCGTCTCCAACAACCAGATAAGCCATTTTTGATTCATCCAGATACTTATTTGCCAATTCCTGATGTTGCTCCAATGTCATGTTATTAATAACATTTTCTTCTTTCTCAATGTAATTTGAATCAAGATCATAAGCACTCATTTCCTGTAACATCCCTAAAAGTGATCCTTGAGTTTCAAATCGGCGTGCGTTTGACTTAATCAATGCATTTTTAGTGAATTGCAGGTCTTCCTGAGAAATCCCATCTTTATACTTAGAAATTTCATCCCTGAAGATCTTTACCGATTCTCCCGTTGTATTTGTTCTAACAGAAGACGATGCCGTAAAGGTTCCTGGAATTTTAGATCCACTAAAACCAGAACGTGCTCCATAAGTATATCCTTTTTCTTCTCTAAGAATTAGGTTTACATTCCCTGAAAAGGATCCACCTAATTTGTAGTTCATCACTTCCAAAGGATAGTAATCCTCATTAGTTCTTGGAATCGCAATGTATCCAATATTTATAATCGATTGCTTTGCGTCTGGAACATCTACGAAATAAAGAGAAGCCTTATCTCGTTTATTTTCAATCTGAAAATCTGGAATAGTTACTTCTTTCGCTTCCCAGTTATTCTTAAGACCTTCAGTTGCCGCCAAAGCTTCAGCTTTATTTACATCACCAACTACATGTAATCTTGCCACAGAAGGTGAAAAGTTTTCAGAATAGAATTGCTTCAGGTCTTCCATGCTAACCGCTTCCACATCTTCTTTCGTACCTGAAGTAGTATAAGCGAATGGATGATCCTCACCATAAAGAATTTTATTGTAAACCCTGTTTGCAATGGCATTAGGGTTTGCATCATTTCTTTCTATCCCATTGATCGTACTGGTTTTAATCCTTGCTAATTCCTCTTCATCCCATCTTGGTTCCAATAGAATTTCTTCCACGAGATCCATGGTTTTTGAAAAATTTCTTTTCAAAGAGTTTCCGCGAATTACGATAGATTCATTGGTTGTATACATATAAATGCTCGCACCAAGTAGCGCAATGGCGTCTTCCAGTTCCTGCGGAGTTTTATTGGCCGTTCCTTCCATCATAA
The DNA here is from genome assembly GCF_048285865.1 of Christiangramia marina. NCBI lineage: Bacteria > Pseudomonadati > Bacteroidota > Flavobacteriia > Flavobacteriales > Flavobacteriaceae > Christiangramia > Christiangramia marina. The sequence goes on from NZ_JBLVTK010000001.1 coordinate 328,653, forward strand.
TATCGCTCATTAAATTAGCAACACCATTATTCTCAAGATCATCCAGTAAATGTCCGCCTTCTATAACCAAACTAAAAGTTACCAGAGGCAATTCATTTTGTTCAATTCCGTAAACTTCTAAACCATTTGCAAGTTCTGTGTTCCACGCTTCAGGAACGCTGAGACTTGGAGATTCGCCCATTTCAGGTTGCACAGATCTGTCAAAATTTGAAGGAGTCTTTTCAACTTCTTCTGAAGGAGCTTCTGCTACTTCAGTTTCTTTATTTTCAGTAATTTTTTCTTCTACGACTTCAGCTTTTTCAGAATTTTCAGTAATTAATTCAGTCTTACCCTTAGGCACAAAACTGGTCATTACATAAGGCTTGTCCTTGATATATTCTTTATAGACGCGCATCACATCCTCTTTGGTCACATTTTTAATGTTTTCCAAATCCTGCTTATAGAAATTAGGGTCACCAGCGAGAACATCATAGCGAGCTAACTGGAAGGATTTTCCGAGAACGCTGCTAATACCGTTATAGAAATCTGTCTCTAATCCTGCTTTGATCTTTTCAATATCAAAATCTGTAACTCCCTCCTGTTCGAAAAGTTCAAGAGCCTCTTCAATACCCATTTCAATACTATCAAGATCTACTCCTGAATTTGCCGTCACGTTAATAGTAAACTGACCAGCCAACTGACTCGGACTATTATACGCATTGGCGCGAGAAGTAAGTTCTTTCTCCTTTACCAGAACTTCGTATAATGGTGCATCTTTTCCATTAGATAAAATCTGTCCAAGGTAATTTAGCGCGTAAGAATCTTCACTATACTGTTCTACCACAGGCCATACCATATTTAATTGTGGTGCCGTGGCAAAATTGTCCTCGTGATATAAACGTTTAGTTTCATCCAGAGTTACCAATTGCGTTTCTAATGGCTCTACTTCCTGACCTTTTTTAATCTCACCAAAATATTTTTCAATAAGATTTTTAGCCTCATCTTCCTGAAAATCTCCAGCTAAGACAAGGGTAGCATTATTAGGGCCGTAAAATTTATCGTAAAACTCCTTAACATCTTCAACAGTGGCATTTTGAAGATCTTCAAGTTCTCCAATCACCTGCCAGCTATATGGATGACCATCAGGGTACATATTCTTATCTATTACCCAACCGGTATGCCCATAAGGATTATTATCTACACGCTGTCTTTTTTCATTCTGAACCACTTCCTGCTGATTGGCAAAAGCAGCTTCGGTTACTGTATTTATCAAAAAGCCCATTCTATCGGACTCTAACCAAAGTACCGTTTCCAGAGCATTTTTAGGCACCACTTCATAATAAATGGTTCCATCCTGCCAGGTTCCCCCGTTCAAAGTACCGCCAACATCCTGAATTGTTTTAAAAAACTGATCCTGTGGAACATTTTCGGATTCCTGAAAAAGCATATGCTCAAACAAGTGTGCAAACCCTGTTCTACCCTTCTTCTCACGGTTAGAGCCAACACCATATTGAATCGCTACGGAAACAATGGGATCTGACTTATCCTCATGTAGAATAACATTCAAGCCGTTTTCCAGCTCATACTTTTTGAATTCAAGACTCAGGTCTGCACTTGCTTCGGCTTTCATCGTGTCTTGATCCACCATGGCCTGACCTGGTCCTGCGGAAGTATTCTGCGTAGTATCCTTAACCTTACAGGATACTGCAGCCAAAAATGTAAATGAAAGCGCTAAAGCTTTCATATTAAATCTGACGTTTGTCATATATAATTAATGTTTTTGTTAAGATTTCTGAATTTAGTAAAAATCAGGCTTGTAATTCGCTAGTTTTCAGATAAATTGAAATAATCCTTGAAAATCGCTCAAATAGCCAATAAAGAATTGAGATTTGAACTCAGGATTCTATAATAAGTCATGATCTCCAAATGTTGCAACCTATTCTGAAAAAGATTTCTGCTAATGTCTTCTCATAATTTTCAGCTGACTCATTCAACATTCTGTATCCTAAAGAGAAAAACAATCTTAGTTACGACGAGACTTGTAATTTTCAAAATGTAATAAGCTCATTTCAGCAGAAAGTAATGCTACTTAAATTAACAGCATTCAAACTTGTTCATTCAAGCCATGGTCAGTTTTAATGAAACCTTCCGAGAATCTAGATGCTTATGCGATATCTTAAATTTATAATTTATTAATTGACACATTTTAATTTTTCACCACTTTTAGGGATCGTAATTCTAATCTTCCAGGTTCTAAAAGAGCTAGTATTATTCCGCAGGATTCTACCAGTAAGAAAATAGAGCAACTTCAGGCTGGCGTTTTTGAACAAACCCTACATATCCTCAAAGATAACAAAGTAAATTGGGACGGTATTAGCATCCGACTTTGGAGAAATGTTGCCGATGACCTAGATTATCGTTTCGATTTTCAGGAAATAGATCCGGAAATAGCAATTAGTAGTCTTAAAGATAAACAGGTCGATATTTAACTTTTAAGGGAACTAACTATAAGGGAGGACAGCTTGGTAGACTTTAGTCATATTTATTACACTTTAAATATGGGAGGGGCGACCTCCCCGGCAATGGATCTTAGAGCCATTATCAAAAGTTTTTTCAGTAAAAGATTGTGAATCATCATTTTAGTAATTTCTGTATTGATGCTGATTGTAGGAACCATCATATATTTTGCGAAGCGCAGAAGCAATGATGAAAATTTTGGAGGCAAACGTACAATTATTGAAGGTATAGGTTCAGGTTTTTGGTGGGCAAGTGTAACTATGATCACGATTGATTATGGTGATAAGGCTCCGGTAACTTTCTGGGGTAGAGTCATCGTACTTTTCTGGATGCTTATCGCCACGGCGGTCACGGCAGTCTTAACTGCATCTTTAATAAGCGCCATTATGAGGAGTTCATCGAGTAAAAAAACAGCAATTCCAACCGATCTTAAAGACATGAAGGTACTTGCATTGCAGGAAAAATAAGCATCTAGATATTTAGACGAAGAAAGAGTAAGTTTTCAAAAGGTTTCTGATCTTAAAGATGGTCTACAGCTCGTAAACTCCAGAAAGGCTGATGTCATCCTACATGATATTCCGCAGCTTAGTTATTATATAAATATCGATGCAGCTCTCAGTCTTCGTGTTCATCCTATCCTACTTAATCCCCGACTATATGCCTTGGGAATGCGTAATAATAGTAAGTTACGCAAAGATCTAAATCCTTCTATTTTGAAAGTAATACAGACATCCTAATGGCAATGGGAGTTGGACAGATTTATTGCGTAGAAGCGATAGACATAAATTGAAAGTTACTTGTTCTGAAAATAAATTATTCAGCATATTGAAAATCGGAACTTCTTCAATTAGTGTATAGAACCATTTCGAGTTTGCGGTTAATACATCACACCTTACTGATGGATCATTAATGGTTCAATAAATTATGTTTGGAATTTAGCAAAATAATGAATTCTGTGCGGAAGAAATGGAAAAAAACCCTCAGAATTAATAAATTAAGAGGGTCTTTGGTACTCGGGACGGGACTTGAACCCGTACGACCTAATGGTCATTGGATTTTAAGTCCAACGTGTCTACCAATTCCACCACCCGAGCTTAAAATTATTAAAGAGCGAAAA
>NZ_JBLVTK010000001.1:332323-361222 GCF_048285865.1 Christiangramia marina
TTTTCGCGATTTTAAAGAACAAAACGCTTTTTATCATAGCGTTTATTGCGGAGGCAAATTTAAAACAAATCTTATAACAGCAAAGAATTATTTAAGAAAAAAGCTGACTCAAAACTAATTCTTTCCAGCCACGATGCTTACCTCTTCATTATCAGCAATGAGGAATTGAACAACTTTCACTCAATTCGTTCATCAGCAATAATTAACTGCCATACTTAAAGTGCAACACTTAAAAATTTTTACTGCTTACTGAGCATTCTCTTGATCTCATTAAGCTTCATCAAGGCTTCTACAGGCGTTAGTGTATCTATATCGATTCCCAATAGCTCCTGCTTCAAATCTTCCAGTAATGGATCATCAAGATTGAAAAAACTAAGCTGCATTTCCTCTTCCGCAGAGCTTTTCATTACCGCACCAGAATCTTCCATCGAGTGAGAAGCTTCCAGTTTCGCAAGAATTTTGTTTGCTCGATGTAACACCATTTGCGGCATTCCTGCCATCTTTGCGACATGTATCCCGAAACTATGTTCACTACCTCCGGGCACAAGCTTCCGAAGAAACAGCACATTATCCTTTAATTCCTTGACCGATACATTATAATTCTTAATCCTCATAAAGGTTTCACACATCTCGTTCAGCTCATGGTAATGTGTAGCGAACAATGTTTTTGGCCGGGCCGGATGTTCGTGCAAATACTCGCTAATCGCCCAGGCGATACTAATCCCGTCATAGGTGCTGGTTCCTCTTCCAATTTCATCAAGCAGCACAAGGCTTCTTTCAGAAATATTATTCAAAATACTCGCAGTTTCATTCATTTCTACCATAAAAGTAGATTCTCCCATCGAAATATTATCGCTCGCTCCTACCCGGGTAAAGATCTTATCCACCAAACCAATTTCTGCAGCTTTCGCGGGTACAAAACTTCCCATTTGAGCCATAAGAACGATCAACGCAGTTTGTCGTAAAATAGCCGATTTACCACTCATGTTTGGACCAGTGATCATAATGATTTGCTGATCCTCTCGATCAAGATTAACATTGTTAGTCACGTAAACTTCTCCAGATGGTAACTGCTTCTCGATCACTGGGTGCCTTCCTTCTTCGATCGCCAGTGCATGACTATCGGTGATAGACGGTCGGGAATAATTCTCCAGTTTCGCCAGTTGAGCAAACGAAGCAAGACAATCCAGTCGTGCGATTAACTTTGCATTTCGCTGTACTGGATCAATATATTCAGCCATCCAGGAGATCAGTTTTGAGAATAATTCCTGTTCAAGTTGCTGGATCTTCTCCTCTGCTCCCAGAATCTTAGATTCGTATTCCTTAAGTTCTTCCGTTATATAACGTTCAGCGTTTACGAGGGTTTGCTTTCTATTCCAGGTCTCCGGCACCTTGTCTTTATGTGTATTTCTAACTTCGATATAATAACCGTACACGTTGTTCTTCCCGATCTTTAAGGATGTGATGCCTGTTTCCTGTGTTTCACGCTTGATCATGTTATCCAGGTAGTCCTTTCCAGAAAAAGCGATGGCTCGCAAGTCATCTAATTCTGAAGAAAAACCTTTTGCGATCACATTTCCTTTCTGAACATTGACCGGTGCTTCTTCCGTTATACTTTCAGAAATCTTGCTACGCAACAGATCGCAGCTATTTAAAGTATCCCCAATAACCCTGATCGCTTCATTATCGCATTCCAGAGAGAGTTCTTTAATTGGAATGATAGCATTCAGCGAATGCCTTAGCTGGTTCACTTCACGCGGACTGATCTTCTGAGTAGCAACCTTGCTAATAAGACGTTCCAAATCGCTCATTTCTCTCAATTGCTCCTGAATTCTTTCCAACCTGTCTGGATTCTTCAGTAGAAAATCTACTACTTCCAGTCGTTGTTCTATAAGGTTCGCATCCTTGAGTGGAAGTGCCAGCCAGCGTTTTAAAAGTCGGCCGCCCATTGGTGAGATCGTTTTATCGATCACATCAAGTAAGGTCACAGCATTTGCCGCATTGGAATGATACAATTCCAGGTTCCTGATGGTAAACCTGTCCATCCATACGTACTGCTCCTCCGCGATTCGGTTTAAAGAAACGATATGTTGAAGCCTATGATGCCTGGTTTCTCCAAGGTAATAGAGCACCGCCCCAGAAGCTACAATACCCTCCTCAAGATGATCTACACCAAAACCTTTCAACGATTTTGTTCCGAAGTGATCGTTGAGAGTTTCATGAGCATAGTCACTTTTAAAGATCCAGTCGTCGAGAAAGAAACAATGATGATCCTTACCAAAAGCCGATGTAAAATCCTTCTTATACTTCTTCTGAACAAGAATTTCACTAGGTGAAAAGTTCTGAAGTAGTTTATCAATATATTCCTGATTTCCCTGTGCGCATAAAAATTCACCCGTAGAAATATCCAGAAAAGAAATTCCCAGGTTTTTCTTTCCGAAGTGAACGGCACAAAGAAAATTATTCGATTTACTGCTTAATATATCGTCGTTAAACGCAACCCCGGGAGTAACCAGTTCGGTCACGCCTCTTTTAACGATCGTTTTAGTCATTTTCGGGTCCTCTAACTGATCGCAAATCGCAACTCGCTGACCTGCTCTGACTAATTTTGGCAAATAGGTATTGAGTGAATGATGAGGAAAGCCCGCCAGCTCCGTGCGCTCACCACCATTATTACGATTGGTAAGTACGATATTGAGAATTCGCGCAGCCTTTACTGCATCCTCCCCAAAAGTTTCATAAAAATCCCCAACCCTGAAAAGCAGCATGGCATCAGGATATTTCAGCTTAATGCTATTGTACTGTTTCATTAAAGGGGTCACCTTCTGCGATTTCTTCTCTGCCAATTTTCCGGGATTTTATGGAATGCTAATGTAAAGATTCAGGACTTTGCCCGAAAATTTAATCTAAAATTTCGACAAGAAGCGTCAGAAGAAATAGTGCTGACCATAGAATAGTTCTGGCCCAATTTCTGGAAACCAGTTTCCCGGTGATATGCTCGCAACTTTCAGATGGTTTGATCGAATTATGTAAAGGCACAAAAATAAGAAAGGTCAGCAGCCATAATGCTACTATAAACAGTAAGCTCGTAATCTCATAAACACCCTGATGTAGGAAAAATTGCCAACCCGCAACGATCAATTGTAAGATCATTAAAGGTCCCACGATCACCCCAATTCTTCCGGTGTATTTTTTATGCCAGTCACCAAGTTCATTCTGCCCGTAATGACAAAGTCCAGGATATATAACCAGTTGCACGATCCAGATCAGGATCATAAGTCCGAAATCAAGCAAAAGTCTTTTCGTATGTAATTCCAATAGCAAAATTTAGTAGAAAGTTAGCAAAATGATCTGTTGATTGCAGTCTTAAACATCGAAGGCGTAATACTAGAATTATTAAAATTACATCGCACATAACTTTAGTGCGACTCACTACTGTCTAGGGAATTCTAAAATGAGTATCCTACATTTAAAAATAGACCATGGTCGATGGCCGGAGTGACTTCAGTAAAGAAAAAAGAATCTTTTACTTTTATTTTCACCCCAGCTCCAAAATTTATAACTGGGACAGGGTAGATATTTGTGTCAATACCGGTGTCTTCACCGTTGGAATATGTATAAGCCTTATCCATAAATATAGCAACACCGGGAGCTCCGTAAAAATATGGCCTAAAAGTACCGGAATTGGTTTGATATTTAATTCCATACGGCAAAATGCTTAAAACATGCCTGAAATAATTTGCAGTTCCTGTACCTTCCGTAGAATAATTTCGTTCTTGATCCGCCCAGGCATTATAGGTAATCCCTCTGATTATGAACAATTTTCTGGTTTTATCAATTTGTTGTTTGTTGCGATAAAGAGCAAATCTTAATGCGTAATCTCCTGCTGTATTTGTAAAGCCAACACTTAAATCATAAGAAATCTCTATTGGCTCCTCGTATTTCTTATTGACGAATGAATCTTGATATTGCTGGTTATATTTCTCAAGGTTCGCTAAGATATCTTTCTCTGTAAATTTCAACTTCTCTTCAAAAGATGGTGATTTCGATTCCTTCAAAACTTTCAACTGTCCAAGATAGCGTTTGTTACTGAAATTGTAAGTTGAATACTCATGTTCATATTCTTCAGATTTAGGATAGATAAGATAGGAATTCTTATTTGTACTATTATTTACTAAATAGAAATTAGGTTTACTTTGACCATCTATCCTATGTAGGTAAAGATCTATTTTACCTTCCAGGACCCTTTTGAAAAATTTAGTTTTTTCTTCGCCATTGGGTAATTTAATTTTGATAGATTCAAAGTATCTACCATTATCAAAATTGAAACTTTTCACATTTTCTGGCCCAAAGTTCTGCACTACTGAACTCGCGTTGCTTTTCAATTCAAAACCTGAAACTAATTCTTGATCGGTCTGGTATAAAATTAAGCCTTCAATTGTATCATTGGTGGAAGTTATAATCTCTCCAAATTTGAATTCCTCTTGTGCTACTAAAGGTTGAATGCAAAGGAATAGTCCCATTAAAACAAGCGAACAATATTTTCCCATTTAGCTCCGTATTTTAAATTAAAAAAGCCCGAAACTACTATAAATCACTGGCATTAAGGATAATTGAGAGTATTATTTTTGTTATTGTTCTGGATGGAAATAATCGATACCTATTGATAACCCGCAGCCTGCAAATTAAACAACTCAGCATATAATTTATCATTCGCCATCAACTCTTGGTGAGTTCCAATTTCTTCTACCTGACCGTCTTTTAAAACCATAATTCGATCTGCGATACGCACGGTACTAAATCTATGCGAAATGATCACCGCAGTTTTACCCTGAGTTAATTGAATAAAGCGCTGGAATGCTTCGGTTTCTGCACGGGCATCGAGAGCCGAAGTTGGTTCGTCAAGGATCAGCACCTCTGCATCTTTCATATAAGCCCGGGCGATCGCAATCTTTTGCCACTGACCCCCAGAAAGATCCTTCCCGTTCTTAAATCTTTTCCCAAGCTGCTGTGCATATCCAAGCGGTAATTCTGAAACTACTTCCTGCGCCAGACTTTTCTGAGCAGCACTATCTATTCGGGATTGATTACCTATTTCTCTAATTTCACCCATAGCAATATTCTCACGTAGCGTCAATTCAAATTTCACAAAATCCTGAAAGATCACGCCAAAATATTGCTGATACGCCGCCTGGTTATACTTTTGAATTGGAACGTGATCAAGTAAGATCTCCCCTTCCGTAGGTTCATAAAATTGTAGAAGCAGTTTGATCAAAGTTGTTTTACCAGCTCCGTTCTCACCAACAAAGGCTAGTTTTTCTCCCGCTCTTAAGTGAAAATTGATATTTCTAACCACCCATTTTTCAGACTTTGGATATTTAAACCCAACATTTTTGAACTCGAAACCATGTTTGATCTCTTTTGGTAACTCAAGCTTTTCTTCTGAATTTTCATTGCTAAAGGACAGATCCAGGAATTCGAAATAATCCTGAAGATAAAGAGCACTCTCGGTAATTTGAGTAAAGCGGGTGAAGAAACCCTGTAGTTTAGATCGCAATCTATTGAAGGATCCAGATAAGAATGTCAGGTCACCAATACTGAAGATCCCGGCAACGGTTCTAAAGATGATAAAAACATAAGCACCATAATAGGCTCCTGTTCCAACAATATTAAAAACTGAACCCCAACCAGCTCTTTGCTTCGCCAGGCTCTTACTTTGCTTATAATATTTGGCTGATAGATTCTGAAATCTTCCCGCAAGGTAATCTGAGAGCCCGAACAACTTCACCTCTTTTGCAGTAACATCACTGGCACCCGCATAGCGCAGGTAATCAAGTTCCCGTCTTTCCTGGGTCCAGCTACGGGCCAGAGAATAGCTTGTTCCGCTAAACTTGATCTCGTTGATGATGGTAGGAATGATCGAAACGATCAAAAGAATGATTAACCACGGCTCGAAAGCAACAACCCCGGCAAGTAAAGAGATAATCACAATGACATCCTCACCCTGGGTTAAAATATTAGACATTAATCCTACTCTTCCCGTGGTTTGCTGCCGCGCTCTTTCCAGTTTATCATAAAATTCAGAATCTTCAAGCTGATCCAGATTAAGCTCTGAAGTTTTTTTTATTATTCTTACCGATGTATCAATAGAGTACTGATCGCCTAAAAGTGCGTCACTTAAGCTAATCCCACGACTTAACAGATCTGAAAGTATAGCCAGTCCAAATTCTGCCGCCACCAGCATCCATAATCTATCCAGGTCTTTTAGTTCATTGCCTATTTGCAGGATCACTTCATCAATGATCAATTTTCCCAGCAAAAGCATGATCACCGGTAACACCGCATTTAAAACACGACCAAAAATATTGGCATAAAAAAGTGATGGATTCACTTTCCTTATTTCTTTAAAAAATCTGGGAACGAATTTTAGAGAGGCAAAACTCTCTCTAAAATTGATCTTATTGGCTTCTAAGGTCTTTTTTCTTCTTGGCAAATTCTAATTTTTGGATGCCTTGCAATTTAAGCGAAAGCGATAAAAAATGAGCTGCTTAGGTCGTAATTACAACTTAATCCTAACAGTTGTACAAGCTGCGAAATTGGATAGCCCTATTTGCTTCTGAAGTTTTGCTATTTTTGCCAGCATGGCCAACAGGAAACTTAAAAATGCAGAACTGGACCGGAAAACGGTTTCAGAATTTAAAGAGGCAACCAAGACTCCCATTATCATCGTTCTGGACAATATTAGAAGTCTGAATAATATTGGATCGGTTTTTAGAACTGCCGATGCATTCTTGATCGAAAAGATCTATTTATGCGGGATTACTGCCAGACCACCACACAAGGATATCCAAAAAACTGCTCTGGGTGCCACGGAAACTGTCGCATGGGAATATGTGGAAGATACTCTTGAGCTTGTCACAAAACTTCAGCAGGAAGGAAAAAAGGTCTACGCTATAGAACAGGCCGAAGATGCTGTGATGCTGAATAAATTTGAACCTTTGAAGGATCAGACTTCCGCAGTGATATTCGGGAATGAAGTAAAAGGTGTGCAACAGGAAGTAGTAACTGCCAGTGACGCGGTTATTGAAATACCTCAACTGGGTAGCAAACATTCTCTAAACATATCAGTAAGCACTGGAGTCGTGTTGTGGGACCTTTTCTCGAAATTACAGCGATAAACTAGTTTACAGCTTTATCGATTTCGGCCAGAAGCTTTAAATAATCCTGCCGGTTCGCCACGAAATCCAGGTCTGAAATATCGATGATCTGAACCTTCATGTTACTTTGAGACTTGATAAAGTTCAGGTAACTCTTATTAATCTCGATCAAATACTCCGGTTGAATATTCTGCTCATAATCCCTGCCTCTTTTCTTGATATTCTGAAGCAACCTGTCTGTATTTTGATACAAATAGATATAAAGTTCCGGCTTCACCAACTCCTTATACATTAGATGAAACAACTTGTGATACAGTGAATATTCATCTTCATGAAGTGTTATTCTTGCAAAAATAAGCGACTTGAACACGTCATAATCTGAGATGATAAAATCCTTAAATAGATCGTACTGCGCCAGGTCATCTGAGAGTTGCTGATACCTGTCTGCCAGGAAAGACATTTCCAATGAAAATGCGTAGCGATCCTTATCCTCGTAAAACTTAGGTAAAAATGGATTGTCCTTAAAGCGTTCGAGAATCAGTTTTGCATTAAAATCTTCGGAAACCATCGTGGAAAAACTGGTTTTACCGGCACCAATATTTCCCTCTACCGCGATATAATTACAACCAGGAAAATTATACTTCTTACCCGGAATATTTAATTTCTCTGAAACCTTATTGATTTCTGAAGTATCACTGGTATCTGCCAGTAGATCGCGATAAGATTTTTTAATAACCGGGTGAATTTCCTTTGCCGCAATATCCTGAAGCGGTAGTAAAACGAATTTTCTATCTGGAATTCCGGGATGCGGGATCTGCAAGTTTTCGACCTGAATGCTCTCATCTTCAAAAATTAGAAGATCCAGATCAATTACCCGGTTTTGATAGACACCAGAATTATTTCTCTCTCGCCCCAGCTCATTTTCTATTGCCTGTAAATTTTTTAGAATTTGCTGTGCATCCAGCCTTGTTTCGATCTTCGTACAAGCATTGAAAAATGAATTTCCTTCAAATCCCCAGGCCGGAGTTTCGTAAATACCTGAAACCTCCCGAACCCAACCAATATTTTCATGAATTTGATCAAGTGCAGTTTGCAAATAACCTAGACGGTCGCCAAGGTTACTACCTAAGGCCAATAGTACTGTTTTAGGGGAATTCAAAACGGATTAAGAAAATTTTAATAGGTAGCTTCAAATAATTTCACAGCAAATTAAGCAAAACAAAAGCACATACTCTTAATTTTGCAGCAAGACTTAATAAAAAAATTTGAGTAAACTTTCCCGGAAAAAGAAGCACAGGGCTTTACAAATTTATATGATCCTGAGCGCGTTGTTCATTACCTCTCTGGTAGTCTCCAACCTGATCTTTCAAAAGTTTTTTTACTGGGATTTCTTCGGAATATACACTTTTGAGATTTCCGTAGGAATTTTACCATATCCAATCACTTTTTTGATCACCGATACTATTAGCGAAATCTATGGAAAAAAGAAGGCCAACCAGGTAGTAACTACTGGCATCTTTGCCTCGGTTTTTTCCTTATTTATTATTTATATCGCAGATTATGTACCTGCTACCAACTGGTCACCTATTGGTAACGAAATTTTTGGACGGGTCTTTGGAGCTACAGCCATTGCGGTTTTTGCCAGCATGGTTGCCTATTTACTGGCTCAGTATGTGGACATTCAGTTATTTCATTTCTGGAAGAAACTTACACGTGGGAAACATCTCTGGCTAAGAAACAATTTCTCTACCTTCCTCTCCCAGTTCGTAGATACATTCTCGGTCCTATTCCTGCTCTGTACATTTAATAAAATTTCATGGGAACTCTTTGGCGGACTTTTATTGAGTGGATTTCTTTTTAAAGTTTTGATCGCTGCGATAGACACACCATTTTTGTATGCTGCGGTTTTCGCCTTCAGAAAATATTTTAAGCTGAAGCCTACGGAAGAAATACAATTTGATCAACCTACTCTCGAATAGCATAGCTGTTCTAAAATATAGAATTATGAAAAAAGCATTTAAAATAATTGGATTTACACTACTCACGATCATCATCTTATTAGTGATTGCACCTTTTGTATTTGAATCTCAGCTGAAGGATCTCGTGAGGAAGACTTTGAACGAGAACATGGATGCTCAGGTAGATTTTGAAGATATTAACCTTAGTATGGTTCGAAATTTTCCGGATGCCACTCTGGTGATCGAGGATCTTAGCATTATAAATAATGAACCTTTTAAAGGAGATACCCTGGCACTTAGTGAGGAGATCATTCTGGAAATGTCTGTCAAGGAACTTTTTAAGAGTAGTTCTGAACCTAAAAAAGTAGATCAGATAAAGATCAATAACGCATATCTGAATATCAAAGTGGACTCGCTGGGGCAAGCTAATTATGATATTGCTATTGAAGATACCACGGCAACCGCCGGAGATTCGACCACTACAGGCTTCAGCCTAGACCTGAAGCACTACGAAATTAACAATACTAGGATCAAGTATAAGGATGAGTCGGCTAAGATCGCTCTGGATGTTGAAAACCTGAATCATGAAGGTAATGGCGATTTCTCTCTTGCTACTTCTGAACTGGAAACCTATTCCGAAGCGCTGGTAAGCCTCGATTATGACGGAGTAAATTATCTGAATCAGAATTCTGTTAGCCTTGATGCTGTGTTGGAAATGGACCTGGAGAACATGCGCTATACGTTTCTTGAAAACGAAGCCATGGTGAACCAGTTACCATTAACCTTTGATGGTTATGTACAGGTAAATGAAAATGATACGGAGATGGACCTGAGTTTCAAAACTCCTTCTTCAGATTTCAAAAATTTCCTGGCGGTGATTCCGCAAACTTACGCGCAGAATATTGAAAACGTGGAGACCAACGGAGACTTTATCGTTGACGGTAGAATCTTCGGAAAAGCTGACGATACTTATATTCCGAAGTTGAACGTGAAAATATCTTCCAGTAACGCTTCTTTCAAATATCCAGAACTGCCTAAAAGTGTTCAGGATATCAATCTGGATATGGTGATTCTTAATGACACGGGAATTGCAGAAGACACCTATATCGATATCAATACGGCTACCTTCAGAATAGATGAAGATCAATTTTCTGCCAATGGAAAAGTGAGCAATCTTACTGAAAATATGCTGGTAAGTCTAGCCTTAAAGGGAAGTATAAATCTGGCTAACCTCAACAAAGCCTATCCGCTGGAGCTTGAACAGGATCTAAATGGAAGGCTTACTGCAGATGTACAGACCAGTTTCGATATGAATTCTATTGAAAAAGAACAATATCAAAATGTACAAAGTAAGGGAACGGCTTCTATTTCAAACTTTAGTTATGCCTCTCCTGAAATTCCAAACAAGATCAATATTTCCAATGCAAATATGAGTTTTAACCAGGGGAATGTAAGTGTTCCTGAATTGAAGCTTACCACCGGAAAAACCGATCTTACTGCGAATGGAACCATTCAAAACCTGATTGGATTTCTGTTTACAGATCAGCAGCTAAAAGGTAATTTTAAAGCTAGATCTAATGTGTTTTCTGTAAATGATTTCATGTTAGCTGAAACTGAAGAGGTTACAACTACCACGGAGGATGGTGCACAAAAGACAGAAAGCAAGACTACCGGAAAGGAAGCCGTAAAGATCCCTTCTTTTCTGGATATTCAGTTACAATTTGATGCTAATACGGTTTTTTATGATAATCTGGAATTAAAGAATGTAACTGGATTATTGATTATCAAAGATGAATCTGCCAGATTGCAGAACGTGTCCACCAATATCTTTAATGGTAGTATTGGTGCCAATGGATTTGTATCCACAAAAAACCCTACTCCTACTTTCGAGATGAACCTCGATCTTAATTCATTGGATATCGCGTCCTCTTTTAACGGACTTGAACTTATGCAGAATCTTGCTCCACTGGCAAAAGCCATGAAAGGAAAAGTACAGTCCAAAGTAAATTTAAAGGGTAACCTGAATGAGGATCTTACCCCGCAACTTACCAGCCTTGTGGGTGATGCGCTTGCAGAGTTACTTACTGCAGAACTCGACCCGCAACAAGCAGCATTATTGTCAAAACTTGATAGTCAGCTTGGTTTCATCAATTTCGATAAGATCGATCTTTCCAACCTCAAGACGAAACTTTCATTTAATGATGGGCAGGTAGCTATTGCACCATTTGATTTTGACATTAAAGGAGTAAAGTTCCAGGTTAGTGGTACTCATGGTTTCGATATGAATATGAACTATGACCTGAAGCTGGACATTCCGGCAAAATATCTTGGGAATGATGTTGGCGGAACACTGGGAAAACTGAGTGGTGAGGACTTCTCCAATATGATGGTTGCACTACCCGTTGGAATCACCGGAAGTTTTCAGAATCCAAAGATCAATTTAAATATGCAGCAGGCGGTGAACAGTCTTACCCAGAAGGTGGTTGAAAAACAAAAAGGCAAGCTGGAAGATAAGGCTGTAGACGCGATCAATGATATCCTTCAGGGGAAACGTGATCCCAAAAAACCTTTCAGTAAAAATGATACAACTGCTGTAAAACAGGACAGCATCGCTCAAAGTAAAACGACTAAATCTGATAGTATTCAGAAATCACAGAAGGAGCAGGTTCAGAATGCTGCAAAGAATATTCTGGGTGGCATCCTTAAGAATAACAAAAAGAAAACCGATACCACTATTAAAAACAATTAGAAACAAAAAAGCAGAACCTTCCGGTTCTGCTTTTTTTTGATTTGTATCTAAAATTACAGCACTACTTTGATCTCGACTACGTGACCTTCGTGCCCTCTTACATTAAATGCAGTTCCATCATCAAAGATGAGGTACTGACCTTTGATCCCGCGTAATAAGCCTTCATAAAACGGACTCTTACTCAAATTCAGGGTTTTTACTTTTTCAGGGTATTTCTCTACTGGAAATTTGATTTCAGTCTCCTTGTTACTGGCGAGATAATAATCACGCGCTTCATCTGGAATGAATTGCTTCAGTTTATCTCTTTCAGCATGAAGATCCAGATCAAGCACATCATTCGTTAGCATCTTCCTCCAGTTGGTTTTATCAGCTACATGATTCTTTAAGGCAACCTCCGTAATACCGGCAAGGTAACGATTGGGAACCTCCACAATTTCGATCGCTTCATGCGCACCCTGATCGATCCATCTTGTAGGCACCTGGGTTTTGCGCGTCACCCCAACTTTTACATCACTTGAATTTGCCAGGTAGACGATATGCGGTTGCAGCTGCGATCTCTTTTCATACTCCAGATCACGATCTTCCTCATCTAAATGCGCTTTACTTTTCTCCGGGCTAATCACCCATTCCCCAGCCTGCGGTATAGAGCTGAAACAATCATAACATAGACCCTGTCTGAAAATTTTCTTCTGAAGCCCACAGTTTAAACACTCATATTTGAGAAAATTGATACTTATTTTCTTGCCTATCAATTGATTCATATGAATGAAATCATCCTTCCAGACTAAATAATACTGTACTGTATCGCTAAGTTCGGTTCTCATTTTGGTAAGGACACCGCTATAGATCATTGAATTTTATTTTTAAGACTAAACTATTTTTTTGCAGGCTTCAAAGAATCCGTTATTTTTAACCAGATAACGTCACGCCGGCAAAACAAGGCTTAAAGATAGAAATAAATAATGCCAATTCCATTAGTCAACTCCATTGCTTCTTGGTTCTTAAAGAAGAGAATTCATCAAATGGAATTGTTCATTAAGTATCCTCATGAGGTACAGCAAGAGCTGCTTCGAAACCTCATTACCAAAGCAAAGAATACTGAAGTCGGAAAGCGCTACCATTTTTCTGAGATCAATAATTACCAGAAATTCAGGGAACGTGTTCCTATTCAGAAATATGAAGATATAGAAAGTGATATTGAGCGAAGCCGTAAAGGTGAACATAATATTTTCTGGCCGGGAGCTATTCGATGGTTTGCAAAATCAAGCGGTACGACCAATGCAAAAAGTAAATTTATTCCCGTTAG
The DNA here is from genome assembly GCF_048285865.1 of Christiangramia marina. Taxonomy (NCBI): domain Bacteria; kingdom Pseudomonadati; phylum Bacteroidota; class Flavobacteriia; order Flavobacteriales; family Flavobacteriaceae; genus Christiangramia; species Christiangramia marina. Next base: position 345,494 of record NZ_JBLVTK010000001.1, read on the forward strand.
TCAGGATTCACTGGAAGCCTGCCATTACGCTGCCGGGAAAGACCTCATCTGTATCTACCTGAATAACAATCCTAGTTCACAGATGTTTACCGGTAAAAGTTTGCGTCTGGGAGGAAGCAAGGAACTTTACCAGGAAAATGGAACCAGCTACGGAGATCTTTCTGCCATTCTTATAGATAATATGCCTTTCTGGGCAGAGTTTAGCAGCACACCAAGTAATGAAGTTTCGTTGATGCATGATTGGGAAACCAAAATGCAGGCAATTGTAAACGAAACCATTAAGGAACGGGTGACCAGTCTTGCCGGTGTTCCTAGTTGGATGCTGGTTTTACTGAATAATGTACTGCAAAGTACCGGCAAGGAAAACGTATTTGAAGTCTGGCCTCACCTGGAAGCCTATTTTCATGGCGGAGTAAGTTTCGAGCCCTATGCTTCCCAGTACCAGAAAATATTACCGAAGGAAGATTTCAGGTTCTATGAGATCTACAATGCTTCTGAGGGCTTTTTCGCCTGTCAGGATCTTAACGATTCCAAAGAAATGCTCCTCATGCTGGATTATGGGATATTCTATGAATTTATCCCTATGGATAGCTACGGCTCTGCCCTGGAACACGCGATCCCGCTTGATGAAGTGCAAATAGGCGTGAACTATGCCGTAGTAATCACGACAAATGCCGGCTTGTGGCGCTATAAGATTGGTGATACCATTAAGTTTACCAATACCAATCCTTACCGCATTAAAGTTACCGGAAGAACCAAGCATCATATCAACGTTTTTGGTGAAGAACTTATCATTGAAAATGCCGAATCTGCGCTCAAAAAGGTTTGCCTTTTAACAAACTGTGAGATCAAGGATTATACGGTTGCGCCAATATTTATGGAAGGCCGTGAGAAAGGTGCCCATGAATGGATGATCGAATTCAAGAACGAGCCAAAAGATTTCGATAATTTCAAGTTTCAGCTGGATCTTGCCTTGCAGGAGGTTAATAGTGATTATGAGGCAAAGAGGTATAATAATATGACCCTTAACGCGCCACTTGTACACCAGGCACGTCCTGATTTATTTTACGATTGGTTGAAAATGCACAATAAAGTTGGTGGCCAGCACAAAGTACCAAGACTTTCAAATTCCAGGACTTATCTTGAGGAATTGCTGGAATTAAGCAACTAGTCTATGGCGAGCGAGAAAGAAAAGATGCTCAGCGAGAAAGCCTATAAAGCTTCAGACAAAGATTTATTTGAAGAGCGACTGCATGCCCAGAAAACTTGTTTTGATTTCAATAATATATCTCCTGAACTAATTACGGAAAGACACGATCTAATTCGCAGAATTCTGGGTTCAGTTTCTTCAGAATTTTATATTCAGCCGCCATTTCAATGCGATTACGGCTACAATATTCACCTTGGAAACCACTTCTATTCGAATTATAATCTAACCATACTGGACTGTGCTGAAGTTAGGATAGGTGATCATGTAATGATCGCTCCAAACGTAAGTATTTTTACCGCCGGACATCCTATAGATGCAACTAAGCGAAATGAAGAATGGGAATATGCGATTCCTGTGACAATTGGTAATAATGTCTGGATAGGTGGAAATTCAGTAGTAAATCCAGGGGTGAGTATTGGTGATAATACAGTAATTGGATCTGGAAGTGTGGTAACCCGTGATATCCCTTCCAATGTGATCGCAGCAGGAAATCCATGCAAAGTGATCAGGGAGATCACTAAAGCTGATGAAGACTTCTATTTTAAGGATAGAAGATTTTAAAAAAGATCCGACAGTAATTTTACAGCCGGATCTAATATTACTAAAGTGTTTTGGCTACTTTATCTACTACCTCGATCGTTCGATCAAGATCTTCGTAACTAAGTGCATCACTTATAAACCATGTTTCATAGGCACTTGGTGCGATATAAATTCCGTTCTCCAACATCCCGTGGAAGAATTTATTAAAAGTCCCTAAGTTCGCCGACTTTGCCGCGGAAGCAAAATCTGTGACAGCATCCAGTCCAAAATGTACCGAGATCATAGAACCGTATCTATTGATTGTGAAATCGATCTCATTTTGTTTTAATACTTTTTCCATACCCTCGTGTAGGTAGGCTGTTTTCTTATCAATGCTTTTAAAGATTTCTGGATTAGAGTCCAATTCTGTTAGCATAGCTAACCCTGCAGCCATAGCCAATGGATTTCCACTCAATGTTCCGGCCTGGTACACTGGTCCAATGGGAGCAAGATGATCCATGATCTCATTTCTAGCTGCAAAAGCTCCCACAGGCAATCCACCTCCAATCACTTTTCCGAAGCAAACAATATCAGCAACAACGTTTTCCCGCTGCTGTACACCTCCGGCCGCAAGCCTGAAACCAGTCATGACCTCATCGAAAACAAGTAGAATTCCGGTTTCATCACATAGTTTTCTCAAACCTTTTAAAAATCCTTCAGCTGGTGGAATACATCCCATATTACCTGCAACCGGCTCCAGAATAATACAGGCGATCTCCTCCTTATTCGCTTCTACCAGCTCTTTTACATTTTCAAGGTCATTAAAATTAGCCAGTAAGGTGTCTTTAGCCGTTCCCTGGGTAACTCCCGGACTATTTGGTGATCCAAAGGTTACTGCGCCACTCCCCGCCTGTATCAGGAAGGAATCACTATGCCCGTGGTAACAACCTGCAAATTTGATGATCTTATCTTTTCCGGTAAAACCTCGGGCCAGTCGCACAGCACTCATACAGGCTTCAGTCCCGGAATTTACCATTCTTATTTTATCAATGTTGGGTACCATTTTAACCGCCAGTTCTGCGATCCTGGTTTCAATTTCTGTAGGCGTTCCAAAAGATGTTCCCATCCTCGCTTTTTCAACTACAGCATCTACTACCGGTTTGTGGGCGTGGCCCAGAATTAACGGACCCCATGAATTTATATAATCTATTAATTGATTATCATCCTCATCATACAAATAGGCTCCTGCGGCGCGCTTTACAAAAACAGGATCTCCTCCAACAGCTTTAAAAGCCCTCACCGGTGAATTCACCCCGCCCGGAATTACTTTTTTAGCATCTGTGAACAAGGCACTACTTCTCTTATAAATCATAACTCTATTCCTCTATTTTACATTCAGGATCTGGCCAATGGAGATGTTATTTCCGTTCAGGCCGTTCCTTCGTTTAATATCTTCAACTGTAGTATCGTATTTTTTGGAGATCGAATACAAGGTGTCTCCTTTTTGAACCACATGACTTTCGCTTGTAGTTTCAGGTTGTGCAGCATAGTTTCGAGTAGACTTTCCCCTGATTTTTTCATCAAATTTATACAGCTCATAACGCTCAATAAGATCGATCAATTTATCTGGATAGCGCCTGTCTGTCGCATAACCGGCCTTTCTTAAACCTTTGGCCCAGCCTTCATAATCATCAGCATCCAGTTCAAAAAGTTCTGAATATCTACCTCGTCCCGAAAGGAACAGGCTGTGATCCCTGTACGAATATTTTGCGTGCTTATACTTTCTAAAACATTCTCCCTTTCTATCATCATCATGGTACACTTTTTCACCATTCCAATCATGACATTTAATACCAAAGTGATTATTTGCCTGCCTGGTCAACTGCCCATTACCGGCACCAGACTCTAAAATTCCTTGTGCAAGTGTGATACTCGCCGGGATCTTATATAATTTCATTTCTTCCTGGGCAATACCGGCATAATCCCGAATATAATCCTCTATTCGATAATGGTACGAATTGCGCGGCATTTCTTCCCGCACATCATCAACGATTTCTGCTGGGGAATTTTTATTCTCTTCCCGTCGATCACTTTTCACAACATCATTTTTCCTGGTATCCACCTTTTTACGACTTCCGCAGGAAACAGCAAAAACGGCGACAATGAGCAGCAGTAAAATTCTATTCAATTTCATAGTTCGGTTATAATTTGTGGCTGCGCTATTTTTCTTAATCTCTCGTTCATTCCTTCTATTCCCTGCAGGCCTCCGGTATGAATTGCCAGGATCTTTGAACCCTTTGGAAAATAATCTTTCTGCGCAAGATCAAAAATACCAAAAAGTAATTTCCCGGTATAAACCGGATCGAGTTTGATTCCGGTTTTTCTGAAAAAATCATTCATAAACTCAATTAATTCAGCACTAGTCTTCGCGTAACCCCCAAAATGATAATCGGTATTGATGGACCAGTTCGTATTGGTGGTCATTCTCATAATTTCTTCGGAAAGGTGTTCAGATTTGAGTGCTGAGAAACCCAGTATATTTTGGTGAGAGAGAGAAGCATTAACAAGCCCGGCCATAGTGCCTCCGGTTCCTACTGAAGAACATATATAATCATATTCCCCATCGGTTTCAGAAAGAATTTCTTCACAACCTTTGATCGCCAGTTCACTTGTTCCACCTTCAGGAATGATCATCGCATCGGGAAATTGTGATTCCAATTGATTCAGAAATGCTTCAGAATCTTTATCCCGATATGCTTCTCTACTAATAAACGTTAGTTTCATTCCGCAGGAATCTGCATACTTCAATGTTGGACTCCATTTTTCTTTCTTAAATTCCAGTTCGTCCCCTCTAATGAAACCAATAGTTGAGATACCTTCCAGTTTTCCGGCTGCTGCCGTGGCTGCGATATGATTACTATGAGCACCGCCAAAAGTGAGCAAATAGTCCTTTTTCAATTCTGAAGCTTTCAATAGGGAATACTTCAGTTTTCTGAATTTGTTCCCGGACACTTCAGAATGCAAAAGATCTTCACGCTTGATATATAAAGTCACTGAATTTGAAAATTCAGCAACAAATTGATTTTCAGAAACAATAACTTCAGAAGTCTGAAAAATGGAATTCATAACTGCAAAAATAATGCATCCGCTGTAGAAGAAAGAATTAGCAATGAAATTCTAGGGACTTACTACATATAGTTAGTGAAAGCCCAGAAGGAGCGTTTTTTTAAATAATTAAGGTCGGTTTCGCGTCTATAGGCTTCCTTTTCAAAGCTAATATTTCGATAAGCCTGCATCCCATTCTTAAGTGAAGCATATCTAACAAAAAATTCCAGCGCATACCATATATAGAAGAATATCACGAGCAACTCAATTTGCTGCCGAAGGTGAATACGCTCATGGTTGATAAAATATTTGTCTTTCTTAAGATGAATATTCTCAAGTATTACAAAAGGCCAGAGGCTAATACCTTTGAATCTCCCTGATAACAGCCTTTTGTTCACGATCAAAATCATGGAATGAATATAAGAAATTGTATTTTAGCGCTATGAATTTTCAGAGAAAAAGAATCCCACTCGAGGACGGAGACTACTACCTGACCCCGGAAGGATACCGCTGTTTTACTGAGAAATATCACTTAAAACGCGGTTATTGTTGTGAAAGTGGTTGTCGTCATTGCCCTTATGGATATGATAAGAAAACAAATAAGCAGAAGTAAATTAACTGATATCCTCTATTGGCTCTTGAACTTCAATCGCCTTCTAATCAATCCTTCGGCACGATATTTGAGACTTTTAGAAGACTGAAGAATCTGAAATTTCAAGGTATTTCTCTAGAAATCTCATTTTCTACATCAGTTTACAACGAACAACTTAAATTCTAACCTATGAGATTTTTAAAAATTACTCCTCTAGTGCTGCTACTGGCACTTATCTTCAACTCGTGTAGTAGTGTGCGTGTAGCATCAGATTACGATCGGGAAGCCGATTTTAATCAGTACAAATCCTTCGCATTTTTCAAGCCAGGAATAGATAAAGCCGATATCTCTGATCTTGATAAAAAAAGAATTCTAAGAGCCATCGAGAGTGAAATGCAAAAAAATGGCTTCACAAAATCTGATAACCCAGATCTTCTAGTGAGCATTTTTACAAAAACTAACGAAAACATCAATATTTACCAGAATAACTTTGCTGGTTGGGGTTATGGATGGGGATGGAACCCATGGTATTGGGGTAGCGGATTCAACACTGTAAACAGAACTAGTGAAGGAACGCTTTACATAGACCTAATTGACTCCGAAAATAAAGAACTAGTGTGGCAGGGAATGGGAACTGCAGCATTAGCCCGGGAAGTAAATAAAAAACAGGAACGAATCAACGAGATCGTTGCCAAGATCATGGAAAAATATCCACCCGGAATGGAGAAATAAAAAATACTCAAGCCCCGATTCGGGGCTTTTTTTATGGCTAATGCTCTGCGAGGATTATGGAAATTCTATGTCAAATTTTGTACTTTTAACGCAAACGTTTTAGTAAAGGAAGATCATGCTCGATAATATTCAATCCAACGAAATTCTGGACAGGTTACCTGCCCATCTTCAGCAATATATTAAACCGCAAAATTACGAAGATTATACACCTATCAATCAGGCGGTTTGGCGATATGTGATGCGTAAGAACGTGGATTATCTTAGTAAGGTAGCCCATAGATCCTATCTTGACGGACTTAAGAAAACTGGGATTTCCATAGACAGTATTCCGAATATGTATGGAATGAACAGAATCCTCGAGGAAATAGGCTGGGCGGCAGTTGCTGTAGATGGTTTTATTCCTCCGGCAGCTTTTATGGAATTCCAGGCCTACAATGTTTTAGTGATTGCAAGTGATATTCGCCAGCTCGAACATCTTGAGTATACACCCGCGCCCGATATCATCCATGAAGGAGCAGGACATGCACCCATCATTGCCAATCCTGAATATGCAGAATACCTGAGAAGGTTTGGTGAAATTGGATGTAAAGCGATCTCCAGCTCACATGATTTTGAAGTTTACGAAGCGATTCGTGAATTATCGATCTTAAAGGAAGCTGAAAACACTTCCGAAGAAAAGATCATTGCTGTAGAAAAACGAGTGGAAGATCTTCAGAATAAAAAAGTGAATCCTAGCGAAATGTCGCAGATAAGAAATTTACACTGGTGGACGGTAGAATACGGTTTGATTGGCACTCCTGAAGATCCTAAGATCTATGGGGCAGGCTTGCTTTCCTCTATCGGAGAAAGTAAATCCTGTATGACCAGTAAAGTAAAGAAGATCCCTTACACGATCGAAGCTTCACAACAGGAGTTTGATATCACTAAACCTCAGCCACAACTCTATGTGACTCCAGATTTTGCACATCTTAGCCTCGTACTGGAAGAATTTGCAAATAAAATGGCTCTTAGACGTGGTGGACTCTCAGGAATTAAAGAATTAATTGATTCTAAAAATCTTGGAACTATAGAGTTTACGACCGGCATACAGGTATCTGGTAATTTTAGCCGGGTTCTAGAACATGAAGATCGCCCTATCTATATTCAAACCACCGGAAAAACTGCACTTTCTTACCGCGAAAAAGAGCTTGTTGGACATGGTACATCTTCTCACGCAGATGGATTTGGGTCACCAATTGGAAAACTAAAAGGTATTAATCTTGCTATTGAGGATATGAGTCCGCGGGATCTTAGAGCTTATGCAATTTACGAAGGAGAAAGAGTAAGTCTTGAATTTGAGGGCGGCATCAAGGTGGAAGGTTCGATCATTACAGGAACCAGAAACCTACAGGGCAAGATCATCATTATTAGTTTTGAAGATTGTACGGTTACTCATGGAGATGAGATCTTATTTCAACCAGATTGGGGACGATATGATATGGCGGTAGGAAAAGCAATCATTTCTGCCTTTGCCGGACCTGCAGATCATTATTCTTTTGATCTAATTACACACAACCCATCCAGTACAACCATTAAAACTCAACTAACACCAGAACGGGAAGAACTGGAGTCCTTGTACAAGGCAGTTTCGAACATTCGCCACGGGGAGAATACAAAGTTCTCATTGAACGCTGCTTTTGATATTCTGAAAAAACATCATAAGAATGACTGGTTACTGGCGATAGAGATTTATGAGCTTGCTGTCGATAATGATCAAAGTCTGGCAGATGAAGTAAAAACTTATCTTCTGGAACTTAAGAAGCGAAGACCAGAAATTGCTCATTTGATCGAGGATGGCATCAAAATGACCGAATCAAAACTTGTTAGCCCCTAAAGCTTTATCCTTTCGAGCTTCTGATTATTTTCAATGACCTGGTCCTGATACTCCAGTGACCAACCCATTGAGTTCGTTAGAATATAGATCTTTTGGAGCTCACTTATGAGTCGGTTTTTCGCATTAGTCTTAAGTCGTGATTTTTCGATCTTCTCTCGCAAACCCTTCTCTACCCTGGATTTAATCTTGTTATAATCTTCGGCTTCGAATTGATTGAGATAATCCTGAGTGACATCATAGTACTTAATATTAGGATTTATCTTGATTTCCTCCTCTGGAATACTATGTATGATAACTCGTTTATTCTCTTCGTCGATCTCGACATCAAGTTTACTTAGATCATAAGCTACGCTAACGTCGGCATTTACGATGATAAGCGCTTTTTTTCTTGCTGAAAGTACATCGAAATAGAAGCTTTTCGAGTTCTTATAAGTGAACACCTGCGAGAAAGTTCCTTCAGTAACCACGAGCTTCCCTACATTCCTGATCTGTTCCTGGATTAGTGCAGTATTTTGCTGAAGACTTTCCTTTTCATTATTGCGTTCTTCCCAGTATCGGTATCCAAATATACACAGGCCAATAAGTAGGATAACTATAAGAAGGTTCTTCATATCTAAGATCTATAAGAGAGCAAAGTATAAAAAATAGCCTGTTGAAAACGCCTGAAAAATATTAAAGAAAGTTAAAGTTGAGAAGTAAAAAACAAAAGGACGGCCCCACCCGTCCTTTTGTAAACTCTAAAATCTACCCCAACAAATTTTAGAAAACAAATCCTTATAATTATCTGATTACCTGAGCGATGCTTAAATAATTACAGACGTAAATTATAACGGATCTGCTCTGTAAATTTACAAATTAATTAGAATAAAACGTTAAAATCCAGTTATCAAACCTTAAAAAATTAGTAAACTCAGCAAGAATAGGGTCTAAGAAAAGGTTATTTGAGGGTGATTTTGTTGAATTTCCTCGATTTTAGCTTGTAGTTTCGTAAGAAATTTCTTATGATGAATAGGGTTTTCTGCTAGCGGTCGATGGGCAAGTGATTTTTGCACTTTGTCGATCTCAGTATTTAATTGCTTCGTACTTTCATCAAAATATGCTTCAGAAAACCTGTTCCAGATATAGCTAATTGCGACCTCATTAGGATGTAACATATCGTTAGCGTAGAATCGATAATCCCGTAGTTCGTCCAGTAAAATTTCATAGGATGGAAAATAATAAGATTCCGCATCAACGTCAACCGCTTCCTGGATAGCAGTATGCAAATGAGCTTTACTTTGCTGGTTTTGCACTACTCCATCCTTCCAATGTCTTACCGGTGAAAGCGTGTAAAGAATCTTTATATCCTTATTGATCTCCCGTAAAGATTTACTAATTGTTTTTAAGGAATCTGTGATCTCATCGATGGTGGACAACTTTTTCTTAAATTCTTTCTGCGGAATCTTATGACAGTTTGCAGCAACACCGTCCAGGCTTTCGTGCTCATAACCCCAGGCTGTTCCCAGGCTCAGCACTAAAACCCTTGCTTCCCTTATAAACTTATAGGATGTTTCCAGCGAATCGTTCAGATTTAGAACACATTCTTCAGCGCTACTTCTATTCATCATAGAATGCGTTTCCAGACTTAAATACTGGTCATTCTTCAGTAATAGATCACTTCCTGTAAATAAGTTTCTGGAATTTATACGCCTAATGAGTCTTTCCATCGCTATAGGATGAAAAACAATTCCGAAGGGATTCTGTAAGACCGGGAACTTTGAATATTCGAGCTTCCTGCCAATATTCTCCACGAAACAGGAGCCCATTAGAATGATCCTGGTAGTATGATCGATCTTCCAGGGAGACAGATCAACGGGCACAATGGTTCTAAACTGCATGCTATAAAAATAAAAAATCCCGACGAGAGGTCGGGATTCTTATTATTTATTTAAGTAGTCTTTAGCATGTTGAAGGGCTTCGTCAATTCCTTCGGGTTTTTTACCTCCGGCGGTTGCAAAGAAAGCCTGGCCTCCTCCACCTCCCTGGATATACTTACCTAATTCGCGAACGATCTGCCCGGCATTTAGATCAGATTTCTCTACCAGCCTTTTAGAAATATAACAGGAAAGAAGCGCTTTACCATTTTGCTCTGTTCCAAATAGAATATAAAGATCATCGAACTCCTCACCTAGCTGGTATGCCAGATCTTTAATACCATTTGCGTCCAGGTCTACCTTTTTTGATAAAAAGTTGACCCCGTTAATATTTTCAACCTCAGTTCTTAATTCAGCTTTAAGAGCTTTCGCTTTATCCCTTAAAAGACTCTCCACCTGTTTCTTAAGTTCATTATTTTCCTCCTGAAGATTCTGGATCGCTTTTACAGGGTCATTGGAATTCTTTAAACCATTCTTTATCTCGCTAAGAGTTGATGCCTGTTCCTGAAAATACTGCATTGCAGCCTCTCCGGTAATAGCCTCGATTCTACGAATACCTGAAGCTACAGCGGCTTCCCCGGTAATTTTGAAATACCATATATCTGAAGTTTTCGAAACATGCGTTCCACCACAAAGTTCCATAGAATCACCAAATTTGATCGCTCTTACGGAATCACCGTATTTTTCTCCAAATAATGCAATAGCTCCCTGTTCAAGGGCAGACTCATAACTGGTGTTACGCTGCTCTTCTAATTTCAAGCTCTCACGAATACGAGCATTTACAAAATTTTCAACCTTTTGAATCTCCTCCGAAGTAAGCTTGCTGAAATGTGAAAAATCGAATCTTAAGTAGCTGTCATTCACCATAGATCCTTTCTGTTCTACATGAGTACCCAGAATACTTCTAAGCGCCTGATGTAACAAGTGAGTTGCAGTATGATTACCTGCAGTATTTGCACGCTCTCTGTAGTTTACGATTGCTTTGATTTCTGCTTCAGGATTGACAGGTAATTTTTTAGTGAAGTGAATGATCAAATTATTTTCCTTCTTGGTGTCCAGAACCTTGATCGTTTCACCATCTGCAGTCATCAACATTCCCTTGTCTCCAACCTGTCCTCCACCTTCCGGATAGAAAGGAGTTTGATCCAGCACAAGCTGGTACAATTCTCCCTTTTTCTTAGAGTCTACTCTTCTATATCTCGAAATATATGCACTCGATTCAAGCTCATCGTAACCTATAAAAGCTTGCTCATTTACCGCTTTGATCTCGGTCCAGTCTCCTGCACTCACCTGTGTAGCCGCCCTTGACCTATCTTTTTGCTTTTTTAATTCTGCTTCAAAACCTTTCTCATCCAGCTCATACCCATTCTCACGCAAAATAAGTCCGGTGAGATCGATTGGAAAACCAAAGGTATCATATAACTCAAATGCCTTCTCTCCAGAAATTGTTTTGGACTCTGAATTCTGCATTAGATTCTCCAGAAGCACCAATCCCTGATCAAGAGTTCTTAGAAAGGACTGCTCTTCTTCTCTAATCACATTTTCGATAAGAGTTTGCTGAGATGTCATTTCAGGAAAAGTAGCACCCATCTGCTTGCTCAATACCGGCACCAGTTTATAGATAAACGCCTCTTTGGTATTAAGAAATGTGAATCCATAACGAATCGCTCTTCTCAGGATTCTTCTTATTACATAACCTGCTCCAGTGTTGCTAGGTAATTGTCCGTCTGCAATTGAAAATGAAACCGCTCTAACGTGATCTGCAATCACTCGCATTGCAATATTTTTCTCTTCTGAAGGACCGTAGGTCGATTGAGTGATCTTTTCAATTTTACTTAGTAGCGGAGTAAAAACATCTGTATCATAGTTGGATTTCTTATGCTGCAATACCATACACAAACGTTCGAACCCCATTCCCGTATCGATATGTCTGGCTGGAAGATCCTCCAGAGAACCATTGGCTTTACGATTATATTGCATAAATACCAGGTTCCAAATCTCCACAACCTGTGGGTGATCCATATTCACAAGATCTCTACCCGCAGTTTTCGCTTTCTCTTCTTCAGATCTTATATCGATATGAATTTCAGAACAAGGACCACAAGGTCCCTGGTCTCCCATTTCCCAGAAATTATCTTTTTTATTTCCGAAGATAATACGCTCCTCCGGAACGATCTTTTTCCAAAGTTCCAGTGCTTCGGTATCCAGACCAAGTTGATCTGCATCCTCGCTACCTTCAAAAACTGAAACATATAGCGTTTCAGGATCGATCTTATAAACTTCTGTAAGCAGTTCCCATGCCCAGCTGATCGCCTCCTTTTTAAAGTAGTCACCAAAACTCCAGTTACCCAGCATCTCGAACATTGTATGATGATAGGTATCATGCCCCACTTCCTCCAGATCATTGTGCTTTCCACTTACCCGAAGACATTTTTGAGTATCGGTAAGCCTGCTGTTCTTAGGTTCTGAATTTCCCAGAAAAAATTCTTTAAACTGGTTCATTCCCGCATTGGTGAACATAAGTGTAGGATCGTCCTTGATCACCATTGGCGCAGAGGGAACAATACTATGAGCTTTTGATTTGAAAAATTCCAGAAATTGCTGGCGTATCTCCTGTGACTTCATTTGGCTAATTTGTTGCAAATTTCATTAAATTATGAAGACGGCAAAACAATTCATATATTTGTTCGTTTACCGTACGATATAACACGGTATTCGAGCCGTTTTCGAATGGCAAAAATAGCATAATTTTAACTCATGTCGAAGGTTAAATATTATTACGATAGCGAGACCCTTTCTTATCAGAAAATTGAGAAGAAAAAAGGGAAAAGATTAGGTATCGCTCTTCTAAGTATTACTGGATCGTTTCTGGCCGGTTTTATTTTACTCGTCATTTATTTGAATATTCCTCAAATTGAAACTCCGAAGGAAAAAGCATTAAAGCGTGAATTACATAACATGCAGTTGCAATATGGCCTACTGAATAAAAAGATGGACCAGATTCAGGATGTGATGGCTAATATTGAAGATCGCGATAACAACATCTACAGACTCTACTTTGAAGCGAATCCAATTCCCGAAGAACAGCGAAAGGCTGGTTTTGGCGGTATTAACAGGTATAAGGACCTGGAAGGATTTGACAACAGTAAACTTATCACCGAAACCACTAAAAGGATGGATATCCTTACCAAAAGACTTGTGGTTCAATCCAAATCCCTGGATGAGATCGCTGAACTTGCGAGGGAAAAAGGTGAATTACTGGAAGCTATTCCAGCTATTCAACCGGTCAAAAACCAGGATCTAAGCAGGATCGCTTCAGGTTATGGCTGGAGAAATGACCCATTCACCAAGGTTAGAAAATTCCATTACGGTATGGACTTTACCGCTCCAAGAGGTACTCCCGTTTATGCAACCGGCGATGGCAAGGTTGTAAGAGCAGATAGCAGGTCTACTGGTTATGGCAATCATATTAGAATAGATCATGGCTATGGCTACACCAGTCTTTACGCCCATCTATATAAGTACAACGTTCGTAGGGGACAAACCGTAAAAAGAGGTGATGTTATTGGATTTGTGGGAAGCACCGGTAGATCTGAAGCGCCACATCTACATTACGAGATCTTTAAAGATGAAGACAGGATCAATCCTATTAATTTTTACTACGGAAACTTATCTCCTGAAGAATTTGGCGAAGTGCTGGAAAGAGCTCAACGTGAAAACCAATCCCTGGATTAATGCATATCGAACTTCCTGAAAAACGTTATTATGGTATTGGTGAAGTTGCCAAGGCATTCAACGTCAACACGTCACTAATTAGATTCTGGGAAAAAGAATTTGATGTCATTAAACCAAAGAAGAATGCCAAGGGAAATCGTAAATTTACCCCTGAAGACATTAAAAATCTTGAGCTGATTTATCACCTGGTAAAAGAACGAGGTTTTACGCTGGAAGGTGCTAAAATCCATCTTAAGGAAGGAAAGAATAAAACGCTAAGTACCTTCGATATTATTCGAAAATTAGAAACAATTAAAGCTGAACTAGTTAACCTAAAAAACCAATTATAACATGAAAAAGTGGCTTCCAATAGCAATCATAGTAATCCTTGTAATAGTAGTCTGGCAAGTAACTGCCGGATTCAATAACACGGCGGTTACCAAAGAAGAAAATGCCAAACTAGCCTGGTCTAACGTAGAAAGCAGTTACCAGAGAAGAAATGATCTTATTGGTAATTTGGTGAAAACTGTAGAAGGAGCTGCAGACTTTGAAAGAGGAACTTTAAAGGATGTTATAGAAGCTCGATCCAAAGCTACTTCAGTAAATGTAGATGCTGAAAATCTTAGCGCTGCACAAATTGAACAATTTCAGCAGGCTCAGCAAGGAGTTACTTCAGCATTATCAAGATTACTGGTAACTGTGGAAAGATACCCTGATCTAAAGGCCAACCAGAACTTCTTACAGCTACAATCACAGCTGGAAGGAACAGAGAACCGGATTAATGTTGCGAGAGACCGTTACAATGCTGCGGTAACCGACTTTAATACTTACATAAGAACTTTTCCTAATACGCTGTTTGCAGGTATGTTCGGTTTCGAAAAAATGGAGCGCTTCCAGGCAGATGCAGGAGCTGAAAACGCACCAGACGTAGAATTCGATTTTTAGACTTATGAATAAGGATGTAGAAGCTTTTTTAAGCAAACAGGAGGAAGAGAAGATCGTTGATGCTATTAGAACGGCAGAAAGAAAAACTAGTGGAGAAATTCGTGTTCATATCGAACCGACTGCTGGTAAAATGGATATTTTTGATCGTGCAATGGAAGTCTTTCATGCCTTGAAAATGGATAACACCAAGCAGGCTAATGGCGTCCTCATCTATGTTGCTGTGGAAGATCGAAATTTTGTGATCTATGGTGATAAAGGGATTAATGATGTGGTTCCAGATAACTTCTGGGAAAGCACCAAAGATATGATCGTTTCTCAGTTTAAAAAAGGAGATTTTGCTAAAGGTCTTATCGATGGTGTGCTAAAGGCTGGTGAGGAACTTCAAAAGCATTTCCCCTGGGATGAGATGGATACTAACGAACTTTCAGATCAAATTTCAAAAGGCTAGACTTATCAAACAACTACTACTTTTACTCGTCTTAATTTGCACATTCAATCTCCAGGCACAACGGGAAATACCCCCAAAGCCAGCAGTTGAAACCAGTGTCTTTGATGAAGCAGATATGCTAAATGCTTCTGAAGAAAAAGCCCTGGAGCAAAAGCTTATCAATTATGCCGATACTACAAGCACCCAAATAGTAGTCGCTACGATTGAAAGCCTGCAGGGAGAATATATTGGTACGTATGCGGCAGATTGGGCACATGAGTGGGGAATTGGGACAAAGGATGAAGACAATGGACTTCTTGTTCTGGTGGCTGAGAAAGACCGAAAGATCTGGATCACCACGGGCTATGGCGTTGAAGGGTATATGACCGATGCAAAGTCTAAGGAGATAGTAGAACAAATTATCCTGCCAGAATTTCGAAATAATAATATATATGCTGGTCTTGATAAAGGAACCAATGCCATGTTTCAGGTTCTCGCTGGCAGCTACGAAGGTGTTCCACAAAATAACAATACCGGCGGTGGCATCCCAGTAAGAGCGATCGTCTTCCTTGTGTTGTTCGTGATCGTAAT
This sequence comes from Christiangramia marina, assembly GCF_048285865.1. Taxonomy (NCBI): domain Bacteria; kingdom Pseudomonadati; phylum Bacteroidota; class Flavobacteriia; order Flavobacteriales; family Flavobacteriaceae; genus Christiangramia; species Christiangramia marina. The sequence goes on from NZ_JBLVTK010000001.1 coordinate 361,115, forward strand.
TATTTCCATGTTCAATAAACGTGGCGGTGGTCGTAATGGCGGACGTAGAAACGGCGGAAGCATCCTGTGGGACGCTATCATTTTAAGTAGTCTTGGAAGAGGCAGCTT
>NZ_JBLVTK010000001.1:361327-401645 GCF_048285865.1 Christiangramia marina
AAGCTGGTAAAACCACATTATGGAAAACCGAGTATTTTTCGACAAAACTTTCGAACACACCACATTTCAGAAAATTGACCTGCTGGATTCCGAATTTGAGCAATGCCAGTTTATAAACTGTAGCTTTCCCGATAGAGATCTGTCCAATGTTCGCTTTATTGAATGCAGCTTTGATCAAATCGATCTAAGTAACTCCAGGCTTTTTAAAACATCCATTCAGGACTGTTTATTTGATACCTGCAAACTGATGGGACTATCTTTTGATCAATGCGAAATGTTCGGTTTTAATTTCAAAGCACAGAACGGCATTTTCGATCATTCCAGTTTTTATAAAGTCAGATTACCAGGTTTTCAGGCACAAAACTGTAGCTTTAAAAATGTAGATTTCACTGAGGCGATACTGAAAGAAGCCCATTTCAAAGGATCAGATTTTACAAATGCTATTTTCGAACGCACTGAGTTGGAGAAGGCAGATCTTTTGAATACAAGTAATCTTAGGCTCGACCCTGAAGTCAACCTTATAAAGCAGGCTAAATTAGATTTGGAAGCGTTACCAGGCCTACTTACAAAGTTCAGCTTGAATATCAAACAATAAAAAAACCGCCCAGATGGGCGGTTTTTTCTTTATAATTATCATCCTATGAAACTGCTTTAAGCTTGCTCATAGTAGATTTATTCAGTTTGTCTTCAGCATATTCTCTGGTTACCGTAAAATGATCCTGATCACTTTCTGGCATCTCGAACATAGCATCGGTCAAAATAGCTTCGCATAAGGATCTTAATCCTCGTGCTCCTAACTTATATTCTATTGCTTTATTTACAATATAATCCAGAGCATCTGAAGTGATATCAAATTCGATATCATCCATCTCGAAGAGTTTCTTATACTGCTTGATGATCGCGTTCTTAGGTTCTGTAAGAATTGCTCTAAGTGTTTCACGATCCAGCGGATTCATATAAGTAAGCGCTGGCAATCTACCAATGATCTCCGGTATTAATCCAAATTCCTTTAGATCCTTAGGAATGATATATTTTAATAGATTCGTACGCTCGATCTTGTCCTCACTTTTTGATGCACTAAAACCAACAGCCTGCATGTTCAATCGCTTGCTTATGATCTTGTCGATCCCATCAAAAGCTCCTCCGGCGATAAACAGAATATTCTCCGTATCTACCTCGATAAATTTCTGATCTGGATGCTTACGACCACCTTTAGGCGGTACATTGACCGTAGTTCCTTCCAGCAATTTCAATAATGCCTGCTGAACACCTTCCCCGGAAACATCTCTGGTTATAGAAGGATTATCACTCTTACGGGCGATCTTATCGATCTCATCAATAAATACGATCCCACGCTGTGCCTTTTCAGTATTATAATCGGCTGCCTGTAAAAGTCTGGTAAGTATACCTTCAACATCCTCACCTACATATCCTGCTTCAGTAAGTACTGTAGCATCTACAATGGCTAGTGGCACGTTCAGCATTTTTGCAATCGTTCTGGCCATAAGGGTTTTACCGGTACCGGTTTCCCCAACCATCACTATATTACTTTTCTGAATTTCTACATCATCATTTTTCTCAGGTTGTAATAGTCTTTTGTAGTGGTTATAAACCGCGACAGACATCACCTTCTTCGTTTCCTCCTGCCCTATGATGTACTCATCCAGAAAGGATTTGATCTTCTTAGGCTTACTAAGCATAAGATCTGAAGAAAGTTCTTTCGCTTCTCCCTGTTTCGACTCTTCGATCACAATACCATGAGCCTGCTCAATACATCTATCACAGATGTGAGCATCAAGACCTGCGATCAATAAATTAGTCTCAGGTTTTTTTCTACCACAGAAGGAACATTCTAAATCTTCTTTCGCCATTATTTAATTTTTCAGATTTTGACTTCCTTTGAAGTCCTGCACAATTATGCTTCTCTTTTAAGTACTTCGTCAATCATTCCGTATTCCTTGGCTCTTTCAGCCTTCATCCAGTAATCACGATCACTATCCTCATGGATCTTCTCGTAAGTTTGTCCTGAATGTTGCGCAATGATCTTATATAATTCTTCTTTCAAGGTTACGATCTCTCTGGCAGTGATCTCGATATCACTCGCCTGTCCCTGAGCACCACCCATAGGCTGGTGAATCATCACACGGCTATGTGGCAAACCACTTCTCTTTCCAGCCTGACCTGCACATAATAGCACAGCTCCCATACTGGCAGCCATTCCCGTACAGATCGTAGCCACATCAGGTTTTATGAACTGCATGGTATCATAAATACCTAAACCAGCATAAACACTACCTCCTGGTGAGTTGATATATATCTGGATATCTTTAGAAGAATCCGTACTCTCTAAGAATAAAAGTTGAGCCTGTACAATATTTGCTACCTGTTCATTAATTCCTGTTCCTAAAAAGATAATTCTATCCATCATCAATCTGGAAAAAACATCCATTGCTACGGCATTCATTTGTCGCTCTTCAATGATGTTAGGAGTCATCCCTGTAGGAAGCATGCTGCTCACTATCTTATCGTAATAATTGCTGTTGATGTTATGATCTGAAACAGCATATTTTTGAAATTCCTTTCCGTAGTCCATCAATTTTTTTGAATTTTTCTAATCTTAAACAATTTCCCGAATAAAACCAAAAAAGGCGTTACTCGGGTTGAGTTAACGCCTTAAAGATAATTAATATATCCTAAAAAGGCTTACTTATAAATTGCTTTCACAAATTCTTCGTAAGTCACTTCTTTTTCATCAAATTTCATTTTTTCCTTATAGAATTTGAGAAGTTTCTCGTTCATTAACTGCTCTGAAAGTCTCTTAACCTCATCCTGGTTGGAAAGAATTCTTGCAGCGATATCATCAAGTTCTTTTTCTGAAGGATCCATTTGACCAAATTGAGCCATTTGTTCCTTGATCTTTTCTGAAGCAAATGCTTTCAGATCGTTGAAATCTACACTAAGATCATTATCGTTTACAACTTTTCCTTCGATCAACTGGTAACGAAGACCTTTCTCGCTTTTTTCATATTCTTCAGCAGCTTCCTCATCTGTTAATGGTTTCTCACCAACTGTCTGTATCCATTTCTGAAGAAAATCTTTAGGTAGCTCGAAATTAGTATTTTCGATAAGCTTTTCAGTAATATCATTCATCAATTGCTGGTCGCTCTGCTGCTGAAATTGCTTTGCTGCATCCTCCTTAATCTTATCCTTCAATTCAGTCACAGAAGTCACCTTATCCTTACCGAAAAGTTTGTCGAATAATTCCTGATCAAGATCTGCAAGTTCTCTTTCATTGATCTCAGAAATAGTAAATTCTACTTCAACATCAAGATCGTTAGCTTTTTCCTGATCGATGCTTAGGTGATTTACCAAGGCATGCTCATCTTCGAAAAGATTTTTAGTCTTCAAAGTTAGAGTATCTCCAACTTTAGCTCCTACAAATTTCCCAAGGTTTCTCTTTCCTTTGATTGCAGCCAGCTCAATTGTGGTATCATTCTCAATACCTTCTTCCTCATTCTTGAAAGTTCCCGCAACGGTATCTCCTTCTTCTACAACATCTTTAGTCTTCAGCTTACCATATTGCTTTTGGATGCTTTCAACCTGATCGTTCACCATTTTCTCATCGGCAACGATATTATATTTTCTTACCGGATCTTTAAGATCAAGATCTACATTAAATTCTGGAGCAAGTCCAAGTTCGAATTCAAAAGAATAGTTCTCACGATCCCAGTCAAAATTTTCCTGTTCCTTCGGAAGTGGATTTCCAAGGACATCCAATTTCTCTTCCGTTAGGTATTTATTAAGGCTATCCTGAAGAAGCTTGTTCACTTCATCCACCAAAACAGCCTGTCCATATTGCTTTTTGACCATTCCCATTGGTACATGACCTTTTCTAAAACCGGGAATATTGGCATTCTTTCGGTAATCTTTTAAAATCTTATCTACTTTACCGGCGTAATCTTCTTTAGCGATATCAACTTTTACTACCGCGTTTAATTCATCAATATTCTCTCTGGTAATATTCATTTTGATCTTATATAAAAATTGGAGTGCAAAATTACGCTTTTTCTTAAAGTCTGCAAACTTTCAATTTGTTGAAATTCAGTTAAATCTAATCTGATTTCAGAATAGAAAAGAGTACCGACTGGAACAGGGAAAGCAATAAACTGAAAATTATAGCCATAAACCATCCACTCACACTAAATCCATCGATGAAACCATCTGCCATAAATATGATAATCGCGTTGATGATTAGAAGAAATAACCCGAGAGTTAGTATGGTAACAGGCAAAGTAAAAAGTACCAGGATAGGTTTTACAATAAAGTTAAGTAGAGAAAGGACTACTGCAACGATGATGGCAGTCCAGTAACTATCTACAGAGACACCTGGTAAAATCTTGGCTAATATGACCACAGCCACGGCTGTAAGTAAAAGTCTTAGTAATAATCTCATGCTATTATTGGTTGATTTGCTGGTAAAATTGCAAAAAAAAGACCGGTCAAAACCCGGTCTCTTCAATATTTATGTCAATTTTAATATTACTGCACGTCCTGACTTAGAGTTACAGTTCCGTAAGAACCAACATTGGCCTTTGGTACATTAGAACCATAGGTTGCGTTGATCTCATCGATGATCGCATTGGCAATGATCGCATAACCTCTAGGAGTTAAGTGAACTCCATCCAGTGAAAAAGCTCCCCCTGTTACAAAATCAGAATTTACACTTCCACCATCGAACGAAATTCCACCATTATCCAATTGAGTTAGCAAAGCGTTTGCATCTACGTATCCAAGACCAAATTGATCTGCGTAAGTCTGAATTGAATTGTTGAATTTAGTAGTTGCGTCCTTAATGTTTGCAAGCTCATCACTATCTAACACATCTTTATCATCTATACCGCTTACAGCACCAAATAAAGTGTTCACCTGAGCTTCAGTTGGCATTCCACCAGCTTGAAGAATAGCGATTACTTCACCTACAGACTGAGTAAACTGTACAGATCCATAACCACTTGCCAAAGCGCCCTGATCGATCGTTAAGACCAATAATTCTTCTTCAGTCATTTGACGGAATCCCAGAGGATTTGTTTGGGTTACCGGAGTATCGATCAAAAATCTATTAGGACCTTCGTTGAAAGTGATCGCGTACTGACCTGCCAAAGCCTGAGCCTGAGCAGCAGGAACACCCTGACCAATCAAAACCTGAGTTAAAACTCCAGATACCGCCTGGAAATACTGAGTCAATTGTGTTGCTGTTGCAGCATCTAATGCCAGAGCATTGTTCGGCACTGTTGTAAAATATGGAACTGAAGTTACATCTGGGATGTTGATTAATACTCCATCTGCCGTTTCAGCTAAAGAGCTCGCTAATTGACCATATACTGCATTAAAGATCACAGGATTTGTGATATCACCTTCACCATAAAGTGCAGGATTGGTTTCAGTTACCTGGTATTCTCCAACTCCACCTGATGTTGCATATCCCAGGACATCGTTGTTTCCGATCCATAACGTGAAAAATGTTGGATCCTGAGCTAAGGCATCCTGAAGAACCGTAGCACTTTCAGAACTTGAAAATCTTGCAAAGTATGGGTTTGCAGTACCTGCAGCCACTCCAGCTACGCTACCGTAGTTTGGAGCACCAAGGTGATAGGATTTGGCTCCGGGAACACCCATGTTGTTAACAGGTCCAGCAAATTTATTACTAACCTCGGTAGTAGGCTGAGCTCCAGTATATCTTGCAGGTGAAGGCCCATTGGCTCCTACTGCAAGTACAAATCTATTTTGCGTGATTTGATTTCCTCCTAAGAGCAATCCACCAGCATTATCATTTACAAGTGGCTGAATAAATTCTCCAGTCTCCTGGACAGCACTAAACTTTTCAGCAAGAATACTTGGAAAAGAATTTTGCTGACCGCTTAAATAAAGTGCACCATCTGCATATCCTGCAGTTAACGAATTTCCAAGAGCTACATAGTTGGAGAAATCTGCTTCACCGCTTGTGTAAAAATCTCCGTCTTCAATTGAATTTTCTAGTTCTGGTTCACAGGAAACGATTCCCAGGGCCAGAATTGCCATATATTTAAAATAGTTCTTCATCTTTCTAATTAAATTTTAATAGTTACACCAAGACCTGGTACAAATGCACTTGACTTATAAGTTCCTTCGAAAGGAACACGTTGTCCATTTTCAGTATATGAATCATAAGAAGCGTCAATCTCCTTAAATCTGCTATAAAGGAAAGCAGCATCAATCGCTACATTATCTGTAATATTCACAGATAATCCTCCGGTAAAGTTGTTGGAATCATTTCTTGGAGTTTCAGGAGCAAAGAATCCTTCCTGAACCGGGGAACCATCGAAATAGTAACCAGCTCTCAAAGTAAATGTTTCGTTTGCAGTGTACTGTAAACCAAATCTGTAATTAGAAGAATCCTCATACTCTCTTGGATTTACAGAATCCGGAATATTTGGATTTGCAAAATCAAGATCCAGAGATTCGTAAACTCCCCAGAAAGTACGGTTGTAATCAAAAGCAAATAACCACTTCTCATTCAACTGGTAAGAAACCCCAACACTTAATTCTGCCGGAAGTGGCAATGTTGCATCAAATTGAGTATCGCTGAATGGTGCAAGAGGAGAATTAGGAACATTCTCGAAATCTGCATCACCTTCTTCAGCTTCCACAAGAATTTCTGAACGATAATTTACTCCAACTCTTAGACTATCCACCGGACTCCACATTACACCTGCAGACCACCCAAAGGCACTAACATTTGAAGCATCTATAGTAACGTTGGAACGATTTCCTTCCAGGTCACTAAGAGTTCTATTAAGGTTTCTATTGAAATTAACCGAACCACTAACATAGATTGGACCACCACCTACTGCAAGGTTGTCGGTAATCTTATAAGAGGCTAACGCCTGCACATAAATAGCAGCCAGTTCGATATCATTTACCAGGTGAGATCCCGGCCAGTCTTTTTCCCACTCTACAGTACTACCATAAGGAGTATAAGCTGCAAGTCCAAGACTTAATTTCTCGTTCAACTGATAAGAGAAGTAAGCGTAGAACGGAGTTCCCACAGGGCTATCTGTTCTGGCCATCTGCCCAAATTCATCATTTTGCCATACTACATCAGAGAATACGGCACTTACACCAACAGATGCATTGATCTTGTTCTCTAGGAATACCAGCCCGGCAGGGTTGAAAAACGCGAGTTCAGCGTTGTTAACAACTGCAACTCCGGTGTGTCCCATAGCGAGACCACGCTGACCCTGTAGACTTACCCTGTAACCTCCGGCATAGGTTGTAGCCGCCGCCAACATAAACAGGCTAAGTAAAAATAGTCTTTTCATAATTTAAGTAGGATTATATTTAATATATCTTAAAATGCTCTTGCCAAAAATAGCATAAATTAGATATTATGCAACAATACATTTAAATTTATTATGCATACATAATAAAATCCCGCAGAATTAAAGAAATTCTGACACTCTAACGTAAAAATCCTTCATATTCTCAGCATGAACCCAGTGACCCGCTTTCGATATAGTAGCCACTTCAGCCTCTGGAAAATGTTCTTTAATGAGCTTATGATCTGCCTCTGTGATATAATCAGACTTCTCTCCATCTATGAACAAAACCGGACCATTGTAAGTAGCTCCTGAATATAAAGCTTCTCCCAGGTTATTAATTTTCTCTTTTAAAACATCAAGATTCATTCGTAATGAAAGCTTCTCTTTGGTTTTCCAGTAAAGATTCTTCAGAAGAAATAATTTTACGCCAGGTTCTTTAATATAATCCCCCAGAAATTCTTCAGCAGCACCACGAGAGTTAAGCTGCGCATTATCGAGAGCCGTTAAACCTTTGAGAATTTGTTGATGATGTGGAGCATAATATTTAGGCGCAATATCTACAATGATCAATTTCTTTACGAGCTCCTCATTTTCACAGGCCGTAAGCATCGCCGTCTTACCACCCATAGAATGACCCATTAGAAATATATCTTTAAGATTATGTTTCTCACAGTATTTCACTATATCCTGCGCCATAGAACTATACGAAAACTCCTCACTATGCGGAGATTTACCATGATTTCTCTGGTCAATTAAATGAACCTGGAAACCATCTTCGGCAAATTTCTTACCCAGGGTTTTCCAATTATCAGACATTCCTAAGAAACCATGCAATATTATTAGTGGTTTTCCCTCTCCCAGTATGATCGAATGTAACTCCATATTATTTCAATAATTTCAAATATTTCTGTATAGTTTTTTCAAGCCCCATATATAAAGCTTCGGAAATCAATGCATGACCAATTGAAACCTCATCCAGATGTGGCACATTATTACTGAAGTATCCAATATTATCAAGAGAAAGATCATGCCCTGCATTCACTCCAAGTTTCAGCTCATAAGCCAGCTGAGAACAGGCAACATAGGATTTTGCAGCATTCTCCATTCCTTTAGCATAATCTACCGCGAACTGTTCCGTATATAGTTCGATACGATCAGCACCGGTTTCAGCAGCACCTTCAATGATCTTTAGCTCTGGATCCACGAAGATCGAAGTACGAATCCCATGACTTTTAAATTCTGAAATTACTTCACGCAAATAATCGCGATGCTTAATAGTATCCCAGCCCGCATTGGAAGTGATTGCATCTTCAGCATCTGGCACCAGAGTAACCTGAGCAGGTTTCACCTCCAGCACAAGATCCACAAATTGCTGAATAGGCTTTCCTTCTATATTAAATTCTGTAGTAAGTACAGGTTTCAATTCCCTTGCATCTGCATAGCGAATGTGACGCTCATCTGGCCTTGGGTGAACTGTGATCCCTTCTGCCCCAAACTTTTCAATATTTTTTGCCGCCTTCAGCACATTAGGGACATCCCCTCCACGTGCATTTCTTAAGGTAGCGATCTTGTTGATATTTACACTTAATTTCGTCATTTTCCCTTGGTTTTATTAACAAAAATACAAAGTGCAGCCTGCTTCATTGAATATTATTTTGATTAATTTGCAGAAAAGGAATTGAGTATATGAGTTTGCAGGAATACATTCTAAATGATGTGGAGATCTTGAGCCTTTCAGAAAAGATTGGAGAAGTACACAGATTATTTAATCAACTTACTTATACCCATCTTCCGGTTTCGGAGAATGGAATTTACATTGGTTGCATTTCAGAAAATGATGTGCGTTGTTTTGATAATGATAAAACGCTTGGCGATTATCGTTATGCTCTGGAAGGGTTTTTTGCCCGGGAAAGCAATTACTGGCTGGACAGCCTGGAAGCCTTTGCCCAGAACAACTCCAATATATTACCAGTTCTGAATGATGAAAATCTTTATATAGGATATGTAGAATTGAATGAAATGATCTCTTTATTCAAGGAAACACCTTTTCTACATGAGCCAGGAAACATTCTTGTGGTTGAAAAAGCATTCAAAGATTACACGCTTGGTGAGGTTAGCCAGATCGTAGAATCTAATAATGCACATTTACTGGGAACATTCGTTTCGAAAATAGAGAATGACATGGCCCAGATAACCCTGAAAATATCGCCATCTGGATTGACCGAGATCATCCAATCGTTTAGAAGATATGGGTATATTATTATTTCTGAACATCAGGAAGACACTTTCAATAAAAATTTAAAGGATAGATCAAAATATCTTGATAAATACCTGAATATATAAGTTTATGAAAATAGGTATTTACGGCCAGTTCTACCATGAAAATGCGGGTCATTACATTGGACAATTACTTAATTTGCTTGACGAGAAGAATGTGGAAGTTTTGATCGAAGAAGATTTCCTTCAAATGATCCATGATCATAATTCAATTCAGAAGGAATACCGCCAGTTTAGCGCATTCGAAGAGCTGGACAACACCTTTGATCTCTTCTTTTCCATTGGCGGAGATGGAACTATACTCAAATCTATCAATTATATAAGAAATCTGAATATTCCCATTGTGGGCATCAACACGGGCAGACTTGGATTTCTGGCAACCATTCAGAAAGAACAAATTGAAAGCACCTTAAACGAAATTCTTGAAAAGAAATTTACGCTTTCACCACGGTCTGTACTTACGATAGAAACCAACACTAAAGAACAGGATCCGGTTTTCTCACAAATTGCTTTAAACGAAATCGCAGTAAGCAGAAGGAATACCACTTCCATGATCACTGTAGATACCTGGTTAAATGACCAGTTCCTTACTTCTTACTGGGCTGACGGCCTAATTATCGCCACTCCTACAGGCTCTACCGGTTACTCACTGAGCTGTGGTGGCCCTGTAATCACACCAGATGCTGACTCATTAGTGATCACACCAATCGCACCGCATAATCTAAATGCCAGACCACTGGTAATAAGAGATGGAACCAGGATCAAATTAAAGGTATCTGGCCGGGAAAAAACACATCTTGTATCCATGGATTCCCGTATCGCCACACTGGAAAATGATACCGAAATAATTATTTCAAAAGCACCCTACTGCATAAATTTCGTGGAATTAACTGAAGACAGTTTCCTTAATACGCTACGAAAAAAGCTATTATGGGGCGAGGACAAACGGAATTAAGCAATAAAAAAAATCATTTGTTGTTTATACGTATGTACAAATCTGCTCAAATTATTGCAGGGCAAGTAGAATTGTTATATTTGCAAACTTTTGAAAACCTATGAGGTACCTGATCGCATTTTTCATAATGGCTTTTTTTACCGGAAATTCCTACTCTCAAAAATATGAAGTTGGGGTTTTTGCCGGTGGTGCCAATTTTATAGGAGACGTTGGGAAAACTACATTTATCCTTCCCAATACGCCCGTTGGAGGTTTTATGGCGAAATGGAATGGTAGCCCGCGACATGCATGGAGACTCTCCCTATTATACGCGAAAATTTCAGCAGATGATACAGAGTCTAATGACACAAGGAGACAACAGCGTGGTTATTCTTTTGATAATACGATTGCTGAAGCATCCCTAGGACTGGAATTCAATTTCTGGGACTTCGATCTATCTGAGCCATTACCTCAAAAAACTCCTTATATATATACCGGAATCACCTATTTCAAGGCAGATCATGTCTATTTGAAAGATGGCAGAGCTGGGAATCTATCCAATGAAGGTACCAATTGGGAATTCGCTATTCCCATGGTTTTTGGTTACAAAGAGGCTATCACCGAGCATATTATTGGTGCGCTGGAAATTGGAGCCCGCTATACTTTAACAGATAACCTGGATGGAAGCTGGCCTGAAGAATATTTAGACCGAAGAGAGCCTCAACTGGAATTCGGGAATAGAAACACGAACGACTGGTATGTTTTTACCGGATTGTCATTCACATTTACATTTGGGCGTAAGCCATGTTACTGCTTTTAGATGAACTATAAAGACAATTTAAACCTTGATAAATTACCTGCGCACGTTGCCATTATTATGGATGGAAATGGTCGATGGGCGAAACAAAAAGGTTTTCTTAGAGCTTCAGGACACAAAGAAGGCACTAAAGCTGTTAGAGACACAGTAGAAGGTTGCGCTGAGATTGGCGTGAAAAACCTTACACTCTACGCATTTTCTACGGAAAACTGGAACAGGCCAAAACTGGAGGTTGATACTCTTATGAAACTCCTTGTTTCATCGCTTAAGAAAGAGATCAAGACTCTTCAGGACAACGATATTCGCCTTCATTGTATTGGAAATATCTCCAATCTTCCGAAGAAAGCCAAGAAAGAATTACTGGATGTTATAGAAAAAACTTCATCCAACACAAGAATGACCCTTACTTTGGCGTTAAGCTACGGGAGCAGGGAAGAAATTACCAGCTGTTTCAAACAAATTGCAGAGAAGATAAGTAACCGGGAATTATCCATTGATGCTATTGATGAATCAGTTATAAATGAGCATCTTTACACCCAAAATTTGCCAGACGTTGACCTATTGATCAGGACCAGCGGCGAGCAACGCATTAGTAATTTCCTTTTATGGCAGATTGCTTATGCTGAATTGTATTTTACAAAAATCTTATGGCCAGATTACAGAAGGGAAGACCTTTTTGAAGCCATTTACAACTATCAAAACAGAGAAAGACGATTTGGAAAAACAAGTGAGCAACTCAGTTAGTGCATCCATGACAAAGAAGATTTTTACACTTTTCGCATTTTTTTTCATTTTCAGTATAGCTGCCAAAGCACAGGACCTTCCACTGGGAGATTCTAAGAAATACACCATTGGAGAAATAAAAGTTACCGGAACCACCACCTACAACGAAAAAACAGTCCTTACCTATACCGGTCTTAAATCTGGCCAGGAGCTTTATATCCCAGGTGAGAAGCTTAGAAATGTTATCAATAAACTCTGGTCGTTAGATCTATTTAGTGATATCAATTTTTATATCACCAACGTTGAGGGTAACGTAGCAGATCTTGAACTGGAGATCAAAGAAGTTCCTGTTTTAAACCAAACTACATTTACCGGTTTAAAGAAAAAGAGTGACCGCGACGAGCTTATAGATGAAAATAGCCTTAAACCTGGCACTAAGGTTACTGAAAACCTTATCACTACAACCAGAAATTATATTCAGAATAAATATAAGAAGGAAGGTTACTTCAATACAGATGTTTATATACAGACCAAGCCCGTTGAAGATACTACCGGAGCAAATAAGGTAAATATGCTGGTTAACGTGAATAAAGGAGATCGCGTTAAGATCAAAAGCATCGACTTCAATGGCAACGAACAGCTATCAGATGCGAAGCTGAAGAGGAACATGAAGAATACCAAGCAAAAGAACATAATCAGGTTCTGGAAACGTTCCAAGTTTGTTCGTGCAGATTACCAGGAAGATAAAACTGCGCTAATCAACAAATACAAAGAAGAAGGTTTTCGTGATGCTCGTATAGTTTCAGATACTCTTATTAAGAATGATAAGGAAACCATTAGCCTGAAACTGGACATCGAAGAAGGAAATCGTTATTACGTTGGGAATATTGACTATCTAGGAAACGCTGCTTATACAGACGAGCAGTTAGGAAAAGCTTTAGGTGTTGAAAAGGGAGATATTTACAACGGAGTCCTTATCGATGAAAGAATCCAGAGTAGAGAACCTAATAAAACATCGATCGCCAACATTTATCAAAACAATGGGTATCTTTTTTCCAATATCGATCTTGTAGAAACGAATGTTTACAATGATACGATCGATTTTGAAGTAAGGATCCTTGAAGGTAAAGAGGCCTTTTTTGATGAGATTAGAGTAACTGGAAATAACAAGACCAAGGATCATGTGATCTATCGTGAGATGAGAACCAAACCGGGACAGAAATACAGTCAGCAGGCCGTGGTTTCTACCATTCGTGAATTAGGTGCACTTGGATTCTTTGATGCAGAACAATTAAATCCTGAATTTGTAGATCCAGATCCTCGAGAAGGAACTTTAAGCCTTGAATACCAGGTTGTGGAGTCAGGAGCCAGCCAGATCGAACTACAAGGTGGTTACGGTGGTGGTGGTTTCATTGGAACACTGGGACTATCCTTTAACAACTTTAGCATACAAGGCTTATTTGACAAGGATGCATATGATCCAATTCCAATGGGTGATGGTCAAACCTTATCTCTTAGAGCACAGGCCAGTACTTTCTACCAGACCTACAGCTTATCTTTTAGAGAGCCTTGGCTAGGTGGTGAGGAACCGGTTAGTTTATCCACATCTTTTAGTTATACAAGACAGTTCCTGTTCGATTATGTTGAAAGAGAAGCAGATAAAACAAGAAGTTTTGATATTCTTGGAGTGAGCATAGGTCTTGGAAAAAGACTTAGAGAACCAGACCAGTACGCTACGATCTCAAACGTGGTTGGTTTCCAGAGATATGACCTTAACAACTACAATACAGGACTCTTTACTTTTGGTGATGGTCACTCAAATAACCTTTATTACCAGTTGGGAATTGTAAGGGACAACACCGCTTTTAACCCTATTTTTCCAACTCAGGGTTCTAAATTTGATTTCAGCGCGAAGTTCACTCCTCCATACTCTCTATGGAATGGTGTAGACTACGGAAACCTGGAAAATGATCCCGAGTACCAGTTAAGAGATGATAATGGTAACCTGATCGATAATAATGGAAACAGAGTAACTTCTGAAAATTCTGTTGCAGACCAGGAGAAAGTTGATCAGAAAAAATACAACTGGCTCGAATTTTACAAAATTAAACTGGCAGGAAGCTGGTATGAGACTTTAGCCAACTTTGGTCCTAGTAGTGATCTTGTCCTACGTACACATGCTGAATTTGGATTCCTTGGAGCCTATAACAGCGAAAGAGGTATTCCTCCATTCGAGCGTTACTATTTAGGTGGTGACGGTCTTGGAGCATTCAGCCTTGATGGTAGAGAAACTATACAGTTAAGAGGTTATCCAAACCAGTCTGTTGTGCCTATTGATAGAGGCGTTAATGACAGAGATGACGGAGCGGTAATCTATAACAAATTTTCACTTGAACTTAGATTCCCTATCACATTGAAACCAGCTGCCTCTATCTACGCATTATCGTTCCTTGAAGCAGGTGCGACTTACGACAACTTTAGAGATTACAACCCTTTCCAGTTAAACAGATCTGCTGGTGTTGGACTAAGAGTATTTATGCCAACATTTGGATTACTTGGAATTGACTTTGGATATGGGTTCGACGAGATCGTAGGTGGTCAGCCAGGACCTAATGGATGGGAAACACACTTTATCATAGGACAACAATTTTAAATTGGCACGATATTTTCTATATTCGATCTGAATGAAAAAAAGAATAAACTTCATATTGGTATTTCTAGTGATCGGTCTTAGTACAGCGACGGCTCAAAAGACGATTAGATTAGGGTACATCGATATGGAATATATTCTTGAAAATGTTCCGGAATACCAGGAAGCTTCCAAGCAACTGGAAAGCCGTGTTCAGGAATGGAAAGCGGAAGCCGAAACTAAAATGCGCGCTGTTGAAGCGATGCGGTCCAAACTGGATAACGAAAAAGCTCTTTTAACAAGAGAACTTATCGAGGAGCGTGAATCTGAAATTTCTTACATGGAACAACAGGTACTGGAATATCAGCAAAAACGATTCGGGCCTAATGGTGATTATATGATTCAGAAGAAACAATTGGTACGACCAATTCAGGATCAGGTTTTCACGGCGGTTCAGCAAATTGCTGAAAACAGAAATTTTGATTTTATTTTCGACCGGACTTCAGACGTTGGAATGATCTATGCAGATAAGCAGTACGATGTAAGCGAAACGGTATTAAGAACAATTAAGCGTACCGCAAATCGCGAGCAGTTAGAGGGCCGTGATGAAGTAGAAGAATTTGAACGTGAAGAAAACAGAACGGTAGAACAGGATGCTGAAGTTACCGAACGGGAAGAACTGGTAAAGGAACGCCAGACTGAACGTGAAGCATTGATCGAAGCCAGAAAAAAGGAACGGGATTCCTTAAAGGCTGCGAGACAACAGGAATTTGAAGAAAGACGTGCAAGGATTTTAGCTGAGAGAGAACGTAAAAAGGACTCCTTGTTAAAAGCACGCGAAACTAAGAATGATACTATAAACTAAATTTAAACTTTAATTTTTAACGACGATTACAATGAAACAATTCAGAACACTTTTTATAGCTTTAGCTTTAATGATTGGCGCTACTGCTTTTACAAACGCACAGTCTAAAGTTGCTCATATCGCTACTCAGGATTTGGTACAGTCACTTCCGGAATACAAGAGTGCAATGGATCAACTTCAGAAACTTGAGAAAACTTACGATGCTGAGATCAAGGATATGTTATCTGAAGCTCAAAGCACAATGCAACGTTACGAAGCCGAAGCTAACACAAAATCTGATGAAGAAAATCAGAAAAGAGGAGCTGAAATCCAGGCTGCTCAAAGAAGAATTCAGGAACACAGCACTAAGGCTAGACAGGATCTTCAGAAAAAAGAAACAGATCTTTTAAGACCAGTTCTTGAGAAAGTTCGTACGAGCATTCAAAAAGTAGCCAGAGCAAAAGGATACGATTACGTATTAGACTCTACTACAGGAACAGGAGTTCTTTTAGCTGATGGTTATGATTTAACTCCAGATGTAAAAAAAGATTTAGGACTGTAATCCAATTACATTTCAATAAAATGTTTAAACTGCGTACACTTAGTACGCAGTTTTTTATTTTTAAGACCTTATGAACAAGTCTCAGCCAATTGGCATTTTTGATTCCGGCGTAGGAGGAACTTCCATATGGAAAGAAATACATGAACTTCTTCCCAACGAACATACCATCTATTTATCTGATAGTAAGAATGCACCTTATGGATTGAAAACCCAGGAAGAGATCATAGCACTTTCTATCAAAAACACGGAAAAGCTTCTGGAGCTCAATTGCAAGCTTATCGTCATTGCCTGCAATACTGCCACTACAAATGCTATCAAAGTACTTAGAAGTTCCTATAGAATCCCTTTTATAGGTATAGAGCCTGCCATTAAACCAGCTGCTTTAAAAAGTACTAATAAGGCTATAGGTATACTGGCTACCAGAGGAACTTTATCAAGTGAACTCTTTGCCCAGACCAGCGAATTATATACTAAGGATATACAGGTGGTAGAAGTAGAAGGTAACGGACTCGTAGAACTCATCGAAGCGGGAAAAACGAATACTCCTGAAATGATCGGCTTACTTCAGCAGTTACTCAAACCAATGCTAGATGCCAGAATAGATTACCTGGTGCTTGGCTGCAGTCATTATCCATATCTAATTCCCGTTCTTCAGGAGATATTGCCAGATACGGTGAAGATTATTGATTCCGGAGAAGCAGTTGCAAAACAAACGAAGATCATCCTTGCAGAAAGGGACTTGCTTAATGATAATCCTGAAGTCATTAGCAATTCATTTTTTTCAAATGCTAATCCTGATGTCCTCTCTTCTATTATTTCTTCGGAAGAGCAGAATTACAATGTTGAAACTTTAGACTTTTAATTGTTAATCGCGGGACATTTACAATCATAACGCTGGCGGCTTTTTCCGAAGTTATAGCCCAATGTGATCTGATGGAATCCAGTATTGCTTAGCACAAGGGAATTTAGTTGGTAACTGAAGGTGTAGCCAAAAACAAACTTGTTGTAATCTATTCCAACAAACGGAGTTATGTAGCGCAATTGCTGATTTGCGATCGCTTTACCTTCCCCGGTAACCTCAACACTTTCAAAACTGTTTCGATAAGAAACTCCGCCCCATAATCTGCTATTATCAAGTTGATAATAGGCCTTGATATTGGCATCTATCGCCATTTCTTCGGTAGCTTCTCTGGCCTGGAATAATATGGAAGGCTCGTAGCTCCAGTCACTATTACGGTCAAAGCTAAAAACGTAGCCTGCAGAGAAAAGATATTTCCTCATATTACTTGGTACAGCATCTGAATAAAACAGATCCCTTTTTACTGATAATACGTTCTTTGCGGCAAGATGAAAATAAAGATCATTCACATAGTAAGAGGCCCCAATATCTATATTACCAAAAATATCTGACTGATTATTCCCCACCAAAGGATCAAACCTTGTGAAACCGCTGGTATCAAGTCTATGCTGAATTAATCCAGCACTAATACCAAATGACAATTGGTTCAGATCGACCGTACTTCGGGAAAACATGAGATGATAAGCAAAAGTAGCGTAAGCACCCAGTTTTGAATAATTCCCATTTTCATCTCTGAACATGATACCGCCAAGTCCTATTTTATCGGTAGCTCGAATATTTAGAGCTGCGGTCTGTAAGTTAGGAGCATCCTGCACGTCGAACCATTGCGTTCTACCGGTTATACGAAGTTGATCGTAGTTAGAAGCACCAGCCATACTGGGATGGATGAGATAAAGATTGTCGGTTAGATAATCTGAATAGGTAGGGATCACTTCCTGCGCGTTCAATGCTGGAGAATTCCACAGCGCAAACGAAGCAAAAGTGCATAAAATCAATTGATAAGAGAACCGTGAAAGGCCTCTTTTAAGATATCCCCAATTCACCATAAAGGCTGTAAATATATGTATAACGTAGTTTTTCTTTAGTATTTTTGCCAAAAATTTTGAGATGAAAGATTTTAATATCAACATAGTCCCTACAACCACGGCTTCAATTGTAAAATTTGAAGCTAACAGGTTTCTGACACGTCATGAAAATTTCGAATTTAAGAATATAGACGAAGCTAAGCGTTCACCGCTTGCCCAGCAATTATTCTATCTGCCATTTGTTAAAACGGTTTATATCGCGCAAAATTTCATCGCTATCGAGAAATACGATATCGTGGAATGGAGCGATGTACAACAGGAAGTTGCAGAACAAATCGAAGAATACCTTAACAAAGGTGGCGAAGTGATCAAGGAAGAAAAGACCACCACCGGTAAAGTACCAGTGACAGTCTATGCTGAAAGCACGCCAAACCCGGCGGTAATGAAATTTGTAGCGAACAAAAAACTTGTTTTGAAGTCGGTTGAATTCAAGAACATCGATGATGCGAAGAATGCACCATTGGTTCAGAAGTTGTTTCATTTCCCTTTTGTCAAAGAGGTCTTTATTGATGAGAACTATGTTTCAGTTCAAAAATATGAGGTTGCTGAATGGGAAGAGATTACCATGGAACTTCGTGAATTCATAAGAAACTATATTGAGGAAGGAAATGAAGTGCTGACCGCGGAGACTATTCAAACTCAGGAAACTGAAAAGGTCCAGGAGGAAAATGATGATACAGCCTACAAGGAACTGGACGATACAAGCCAGCAGATCATTGCGATTCTGGATGAGTATATCAAACCTGCAGTGGCCAGTGATGGAGGGAATATCCTTTTTGACAGTTACAATGAAGAAACCAAGACCGTAAAAGTAATCTTACAGGGTGCGTGTAGTGGATGTCCTTCTTCCACGATGACCTTGAAAAGTGGAATCGAAACAATGCTTCGTGATATGCTTCGTGATAAAGTACAATATGTAGAGGCTATCAATGGCTAATCACTTTGATACTGCACTATAACAATAGAAATCCCTTCAACTTGAAGGGATTTTTTTTATTTAGTAATTGGTCTTTCGTGCTTCCTGGTAAAACTCCTGGAAGAGTTGTAGCAGATTCATAGTAGAACCAATCAGATCCTTTGTTTCAAGTAATATTCCGAAGTAAAGCTTCGTATTCCTGGGACTCGATTCAGATGTTCTAATTCTTTTAATTTGTTTCTGAATTAGATCACTAACATAGTCCAGCAACTCCTGTTTCTCATTCAGCAGGCTATCGATTTTATCGAACTCGTTGTTGTTGAAGGTCAGCATAAGCTCATCAAAAAGAACCTGCAAACGATCATCTACCTTTTTAAGGTCCCGAATCTGATTAAACTTCAGGTTCTTATGATTGTTATGGACATGGTTATAGCTATTTCTGGCGATGAAACTGATCGACTGCACCATATCCTGAAGGTAATCCAGGGTTAGGATATAAAACTTGCTGGCCTCTACAGAATTCTCGTCAAGGGATTTAATAAAATAAAAAATATTGTCTTTGAGCTCATCAACTTCAACCTCCAGCTTTTCAATACGCTTGTAATTCTTCTTCAGTTTACTTAGATCATAATAACCCAGATGATCGACACTTTTAGAATACACCTTGTCTATACCTGCAATTACTTTGGAAATATTTTCTGAAGTTTCCGCAGTGATCTCATTGATCGTAATAATATCGCTCTTATTGAATTTCTTTTGATCTTTCTCTTTCTTCATCTCTTTAGAATGAATAATACTACTTCTTACGACCACCACCAATGCTGCTATAATAAGAACAACCAGGGCTATGGTTCCACCGTAAAAAATTATAGACGCGAAAATTGCAGCGGCTGTAAATGCTACGATCGCGGTTACAAACCACCCGCCAATTACATTTAGCACACCTGCAACACGATATACGGCACTTTCGCGGTCCCAGGCTCTATCTGCAAGTGAAGTACCCATTGCGACCATAAAAGTCACATAGGTAGTTGAAAGTGGCAACTTCATATTAGTTCCAATAGAAATAAGCACACTGGCTACAACCAGGTTTACGGAAGCCCGAACCATGTCAAATGCCGGTGCGTCTACCCTCCTACTTTGCTTCTGAGAGTTAGGTTTACTGAATTTATTATCGATACTGCTCTTTAATCCATCGGGTAAAACTGAACTTACAGCCCCGCCAATGATCACTGAATATCGTACGATTCCTCTTGAAAGCCAGTTTGGTTCAAATCTTTCTACGGAATCGCCCTGTCTGGAAAGATTGATCCCGGTATCGACCACAGTTTTTGCTTTACTGGAAAACCAGAGAGTGATTACCATAACTGCTCCGGCACAAACTAACAGGAGTTCTGGAGTATTGACTTTACCAGAAAGACCGGCCATCAAAAATTCTGATGGCAATGCTCCGGTTGCATTGTAAGCGGACTGCCATAGATCAAAAGATTGCCAGGCGGCAATGGGTACTCCAATAAAATTGACCAGATCGTTTCCTGCAAATGCAAGTGCCAGCGCAAAGGTTCCTATAATAATGATGATCCTTAGGATATTCAGCTTTAGCACACTCATCAAAAACTGTGAGATAAGCGTAAATGCTATAAATCCTATTAACACAATAAACCATGTGTTGTCGTTTATGTAAGCAAGTGTTTCCGGAGAGATAAAAGAAACACTTTTCAAACCTTTAATTACTATGAAGTAGAGTATGGAAGTAAGTGAGAAACCACCAAAAGCGGCGCCAACATATTTTATCTTTTTCTCGAATTGAAATGAAAATATGAGTCGGGATATATATTGCACAAAAGCTCCAACTATAAAAGCAATGACCACAGCCAGCAAGATTCCAATAATGATCTCGGTTGCTTTAGAAGAATTGATATAATTCTGCAGTAAACCAAGATCTCCATTATCCTGCGAATAGATCTTGATGACGGCCATACACACGGCAGCACCTAGAAGTTCGAATACAATGGATACAGTTGTGGAAGTAGGTAATCCAAGTGAATTAAAAAAGTCCAGCAATAAAACATCGGTGATCATTACAGCCATGAAGATGATCATAATTTCTTCGAAGTAGAATTCTCCCGGCATGAAAATCCCTTTTCGAGCAACCTCCATGAGTCCGCTGGAAAATATGGCACCCACGGCGACTCCAACACTGGCTATGATCATGATCGTTCGCATAGAGACCGCTTTGGATCCTATAGCTGAATTCAAGAAGTTCACGGCATCGTTACTAACCCCAACTACAAGATCTGTAATAGCAAGGGCGAATAGCGCCACAAGCATCACAATGTAAATGTCTTCCATATGATAGATCTGTTTTCAATCTGCAAAACTGTTATAATTTAACTGAATTACAGGGGTGTTAAAGTTATTAAAAGATTAATAATATCCGGCAGCTCCCGCCACAATCGCCTTAATTTTAGCTTCCTATACATCAAATTAGTGCTATGAAAAAACCTGATCATACCAACCAGCTTATCAATGAAAGCAGTCCTTATCTTCTACAGCATGCACACAATCCGGTAGACTGGCGTCCCTGGAATGATAAATCCTTGGATGAAGCAAAGGAGAAGAATCAACTACTGCTAATTAGTGTAGGATATTCTGCCTGTCACTGGTGCCATGTTATGGAGCATGAGAGTTTTGAAGATGCTGAAGTAGCTGCAATTATGAATGCCAACTACATTTCTGTAAAGGTAGATCGCGAGGAAAGACCAGATGTAGACCAGGTATATATGAATGCGGTACAGGCAATGACCGGGATGGGAGGCTGGCCAATGAATGTCGTAGCCTTGCCTGATGGAAGACCGGTTTGGGGAGGCACCTATTTTCAAAAGGATCAATGGAAATCTGCACTTACCCAAATTGCGCATTTATATGAGAATCAACCAGAGAAACTCCTGGAATATGCTGAAAAACTGGAAGAAGGACTTTCTCAAATGCAGATCATTGAAATTCCAGAAAATGAAAAGAAGTTAGAGAAGGCTCTATTTGATGGGATCATTTCAAAATGGAAATCTATTTTAGACCATAAAAATGGCGGGTATAACAGGAGTCCGAAGTTTATGATGCCTTCCAATTATGACTTTCTTTTAAGGTTCGCCCACCAGGAGAAAGACACAGAACTTTTAAAATATGTACAACATACGTTTGATAAAATATCGTGGGGAGGAGTTTATGACCCTATCGATGGAGGTTTTTCAAGATATTCGGTGGATGAAAAATGGCATGTCCCGCATTTTGAGAAAATGCTTTACGATAATGCGCAATTAGTAAGTTCGTATGCAAATTTATATAAACTCACCAGGAATAAATGGT
This sequence comes from Christiangramia marina, assembly GCF_048285865.1. Taxonomy (NCBI): domain Bacteria; kingdom Pseudomonadati; phylum Bacteroidota; class Flavobacteriia; order Flavobacteriales; family Flavobacteriaceae; genus Christiangramia; species Christiangramia marina. The sequence goes on from NZ_JBLVTK010000001.1 coordinate 383,698, forward strand.
ATGCCGATGTAGTTGAGAAAACGCTGGAATTCGTTGAAACTGATCTTCAGCACCAATCAGGAGCTTTTTACTCGGCATTAGATGCTGACAGCGAGAATGGTCAGGGACATTCTGAAGAAGGTGCATATTATGTCTGGACAAAGGATGAATTGATGGAAATTCTGGAAGATGATTACAAACTGTTTTCTGAAGTCTATCGTATTGATGCCTTCGGAAGATGGGAAAAAGATCATTATGTGCTCATTCGAACTCAGAGCCTTGAGCTGCTTTCAGCTAATTTAAATTTATCAAAGCAAGAATTAAGCGCTAAACTGAAAAAACTTCAGAAAAAATTAGGATCTGAAAGATCTAAACGGGCAAAACCCGGACTTGACGACAAATCCATCACTTCCTGGAATGCAATGATGATCAGCGGATATTGCCATGCTTTCCAGGCGCTGCAAAATGAAAATTATCTTGTAAAAGCAGAAGCTGCTATGGATTTTATTTTGAAGAATTTAGTTCAACCAGACGGCAGACTTTATCATACTTATAAAAATGGAAAAAGCATTATCAATGCCTATCTCGAAGATTATGCTTTTGTGATTCAGTCATTACTGGCTCTATATGAGAGTAGTTTCAAAGAATACTACCTGGAAAAAGCTCAAGAATTACTTGAAATTGTGGAATATGATTTCAAGGATGAGAAAACCGGGCTGTTTTACTTTACTTCATCCAAGGACCGGGCGTTAATCAATAGAATAATTGATGTACAGGATAATGTGATTCCTGCAGCCAACTCAGTAATGGCACATAATTATTATAAGCTTGGTAAACTCACAGGCAAGATTGACCTAACTAACAGGTCAGAAAAAATGTTGCAGGCTGTGCTTCCCAGTATTACCGACTATGCACAATCCTATTCGAACTGGTTACTTTTATTGCTGAATTTCACGCATCCTAACTACGAGGTTGCCATCACCGGAGACAATTCAGCAGAGCTTGCGAAAGGATTTCAGGAACAATATCTACCTCACAAGGTATTGGCTGCCTCAAAAACCGAATCTGATTTCGGAATTTTAAAGGATCGGCTTAAGTCTGGCGATTCATTGATCTATATTTGCGAACATGGAAATTGTCAGCTACCAGTGCATAATCTAAGTGATGCATTGGGACAGATGAATTAATTTTAACATAAAATAAACAGGATATAGTCTCTATTTTTTTAGAATAGGGGCTTGAACTTAAATTAGAAAAAAAGGAATGGACAAGTTGAACAACTACGGCGAAATCGCTAAAGAATACGCTAACAAATTTATCGATTACCTCCCTACCCTAATCGGTGCGATCGTGCTGCTGCTTGTAGGACTTTGGGTAATAAAACTCATTGTAAAATATTTAAAGAAACTATTCGACAAGAAGGATTACGATCCAACACTGGAAAAGTTTACTGTCAATGCTGCCAGCTGGGGTCTTAAGATAATGCTTTTTGTACTTGTCATCACACAACTTGGCGTGGAGAGTGCATCGCTTGTAGCTGCAATTGGTGCTGCTGGTCTTGCTATTGGTCTTGCATTGCAGGGATCGCTATCCAATCTTGCCGGTGGAGTGCTTATAATCGTTCTAAAACCATTCAAGGTTGGAGATTGGATCGAAGCTCAGGGAGTTTCTGGTAGTGTTGTAGAGATTTCTTTATTTTACACGAAACTTGATACGTTCGGAAACCAGAGAGTAGTAATTCCTAATGGTGAACTAAGCAACGATAATATAACGAATTACAGTTTCAACAAAACGCGTAAGGAGAATCTAAGCTTCGGAATTTCTTATGATGATGATATCAAGAAAGCGAAGGAAGTACTTACCAATATGGTTATGGAACAGGAGAAAATCCTGAAAGATCCTGCACCGCAAATCATTGTTTCTGAACTTGGAGACAGTTCTGTAAACTTCTCTGTTCGGTATTTTGCTGAATTGCCAGACTTCTGGGACCTGCACTGGTATATGATCGAGGAAGGTAAGATTAGACTCGAGGAAGCCGGAATGACCATTCCTTACCCACAAAGAGATGTTTACCTGTATGATCAAACGAAAATGAGAGGTACTGAAAGAGATAGGAGATCGGCAGAATAATTAGCCAATCATAAAATCCTTGAGGTAATAAGGCTCAAAATAAGCGACATCTTCGGTGTCGCTTTTTTTGTACTTACTCTCAGCGATCTCTGCCATTTCTGAAGCCGAAGGAAATTTTTGTTCGTGGAAAACGGCATTTTCAGAAGAGATGATCTCCCTGAATTTTGCCACTCCATTTCCAATAAAATGTACTTTAGATTTTTGAAGATATTCCGCAAAAGAGCTTTCACCTAAAATTTCAGCATTCGTATCACGAACCTGGTTTAAATCTTCAGAAAAAACAGCAGCGTAGACTTCCATCCTTCTGGCATCCAGCATTGCGATCTTCATTCCAGGTTCATTCTTTAATTGATGCACGAGCAGATCCAGCGTAGGAACCGAGATCATTGGTATATTAAGAGAAAAACATAATCCCTTGGCAGCAGAAACTCCAATTCTTAAACCTGTATAAGAACCTGGTCCTTTGCTTATTGCAATTGCGTCCAGATCCTGAAGGGTCTTCCCTGCATCTTTCAATACATCCTGAATGAACAGGTGTAGCTTTTCAGCATGTGAATAACCTTTGGTATTATCTTCTTTAAGACTGATTAGTTTCCCATCAAGAGAAAGACCAACTGAGCAGTTGGTCGTTGCAGTTTCAAGACATAATATTGTTGCCAAATCTTTAGAATTTATTCAGCCTCTTCTTCTTCCGTTTTTTCTTTTTTAACCTCGATATCATCTCCGGTATTAAGACTTTTAGTAACGGTATTGTAAGGGCCAGTGATTACTACATCACCTTCTTTCAGGCCATCTGTGATCTCAATCTGAGAATCATCCTGAATTCCGGTTTGCACCACGCGAAGTTTAGCTTTTTGTCCGTCTTTTACAAATACACATTCAAATTTTTCAGTTCCTTCAGTAGCAGGAGCGGTTCCGTATGTCTTTTTAGTCGCTGTAGTATCAGATTTAATTACGATTGAGCTAATTGGAACTCCAATTACTTTCATTCTCTTATTCGTAATAATATCCACTGTAGCGGTCATTCCTGGTCTGAATGGAGAGTAACTCTCCGGTTTCCCTTCCATTAGATCCATGTAAGATTCCTTTAGAATACGAACTTTCACTTTGAAGTTAGTTACCTGATCTGTGGTTAGTGTATTATCTGCAGTATTGGAAATTTCAGTAACAATACCTTTAAAATCTTTGCCTAAGTATGCATCTACTTCCACGATCGTAGAATCTCCCACTGCAACTTTTACGATATCATTTTCATTCACATCAACCTCAACTTCCATATTGTCAAGATTGGCTACCCGAAGAATTTCGGTTCCGGCCATTTGCTGAGTACCAACAACTCTTTCTCCAAGCTCAGCATCCAGTTTTGAAATCGTACCGCTCATTGGAGCATAAATATTGGTACGTCCAAGATTATCGGTCGCCTCGGTCACAGTAGCAGCACTGCTTTGCATGCTGTAGTAGGCAGATTCTTTATTAGCTTCTGCCATCTCATAATTAGAAACGATCCCGTCCCATTCTGCTTTTGAGATCACGCCTTTATCGAACAAAGTTTTGTTACGGTTATAATCTGCTTCAGCTTGTTTCAAACTAGCCTTTGTCTGTGCAAAATTAGCCTGAGAATTAGAATAACTTGCTCTGGCTCTCTGTACGCTAGATTGGTATATATCAGGATTTACTTTTACCAGAAGATCACCTTTTTCCACTAATTGACCTTCAACTATTGGTAATTCAATGATCTCTCCAGAAACTTCAGAAGAAAGTTTCACCTCAACCTCTGGCTGAATTTTACCTGTTGCCGATACGGTTTCGATAATATCTACCGGTTCAATTTCAGTGATCTCCACTTCTTTGATGTTGACGGAACTACCGAACCAACCGGCTTTTTTACCTATAACTAGTGCAACGATTAAAACGATGATGATCCCAAGGATGATGAAAAGCTTCTTCTTATTCATTATTTACAGTTTTAAATCCCTAACCGGAATTCCAAAATAAAGTTCTACAACTTTTAATTTAAAAATATAATCGTATTTAGCTCTTAGAGCCTCTCTTTGCGTATTTTCAAAACGAATCTTCGCCTGGCTAAAATCGAACGCGTTGGTAAGACCAACATCGTAACGCTCTGTAGCATACTCAAATGCTTTTTCCTGTGCTTCGGAAGCTACCAAAGCAGCTTCATAGGCTTCAAAAGCTCCTTTAGCATCTGTATAAGCCTGGTAAACATTCGCTTCCAGATCAAGTTCAGCCTGCTCCAACTGGAATTCAGCTCTTTTCACATTGATCTGATTTCTTTTCACGGCATTTCTGGTAGCAAAGCCATTCAAGAATGGAACGCTTAACTGGAAACCATAACTAATCCCGTCATTTCTATATAACTGATCAAAAAATGGCAACGGACTTCCTAATGTTGGTATCGTATTAGGAGCAACCACAATCTGTTCTGTATCCTGCACCAAACCAATCTGTCTTGTAGGTTCCGTTGGATCCAGCACTGCACCAGTGATTCGTCCCTGCCCGGTTTCCCTGGTATTATAGTTAAAGAATGCTCCTAAAGTTGGCAGGTAAGCTCCTTTAGCCAATGCAACATCCTGCTCTGCAAGATCTCTGTTAGCTTCCGCAATTTTTAATTCTGAACGTTCTTCTTTCGCTTTCTCGATTACATCGTAAACAGAATTCGCAAGAATCTCATTTCCGAAGACCGCGTAATCACGATCTACAATATCAAAATTTTGATAGTCTCTAATCCCTAAAGTTTGTGCTAACCCAATAAGCGATATTTGTATTTGGTTTTCAGCAAGAATGATTCGTTGCTTCTCATCTGCCATTGTAGCTTTTATCTCCAGAAGGTCACCCTGAGGCAATACTCCCGCTTCAACCAGATCCTGAGTTCGTGTTAATTGTTCTTTGGTAACTTCATTCTGAGCCTGTAGAACATCAAGATTTTGTTTGCTAAACAATACCTGCAAGTAGGCATCTGCAACGAACAAGGCGATATCATCTTCCATTTTATCCAGCGAATACTGGCTGGCTAATCTCGAGATCTTAGCTCTTTGTAATTGTTTGAAATTTCGAAGTCCGTCAAAAATTGTAAGACCAGCAGTTAGATTCGCAGAGAAGTTTCTTACTGTTTGATTCTGAAGGATTCCCGTGGTAACATTCTGAGTAAGACCCGTATTCCATGCATTGGTAGCCTGGCCGTTGATACTTGGAATAAAATTACCCAGTGCATCCAGTTTCTCGATTTCGGAAAGTTCAAGATCAAGTTCAGATTGTTTAACCTGAATATTATTTTGCAATGCGTACTCCACACATTCTTCCAGTGTCCACTCTTTCTGCTGCGCATTCATCATTCCGCAGAAAAGAAAAAGGGTAACAAGTAAACTATAATTCTTCATAATATAATTCTGTATGATATGTCTGTAAAAGGTACAGGTTGTTACACCTAAAAATTAAATTCTAGTTTTGAGCAATATTTGCAGGAGCTTTAAGCTGATTCCAAACCTTGATCTTATCGCCCATTTTCAGACCTTCAGTCACCTCTACATTAATTCCGTCGCTTACTCCAAGTTCAATTTCCCTGCGTTCAAATTCCTGGTCACCGGTCATGATCTCCACATATGGCTTCTTGGTCTCATCATCAAATTGCACAAGCGCTTCCTTGATCGCAAGTACGTTTGTGGCTTTGGCAAGAATAATGGATGCATTCGCACTAAGCCCCGCTCTAATAAATGTGGTATCTGCTTTGTTCAGAGTCCCTTTGATCTCAAACTGTATCGCACCATTCTCCTCTACTCCTTTTGGAGCAATATAATCAAGTACAGCATCGAATGATTTATTTTCAATTGCACCAACGGTCACTTCAAGCGGAAGATCTTCCTTGATCTTTCCAACTTCACTCTCATCAACTTTCCCTTCAAAGATCATTTCGTTCACATCGGCAAGCGTTGCGATCGTAGTCCCATCGTTAAAATTGTTACTTTCAATTACCTGGTTTCCAGTCTTCACGGGAACATCCAGCACCATTCCCTCTACCGTAGAACGAATTAGTGTATTTGCAGCACTTCCAATTCCGCTGGTAGTCCCGGTTCTTACGATCTCGTAATTTTGTTGTGCTGAACGATAGTTTTGCTCACTTCTCTGGTAAGAAACTTCTGCAGCATCATAATCATTGGCAGAGATCACGCCTTTATCGTAAAGCTCTTTCTGTCTTTGATAAACTTTCTTTTCATTATCAAGGTTGATACGGGCAGTTGCCACATTATCTTTCGCGCTTTGCAGTGATGATACATTCGGTATAACGCGAATTTTAGCAATTAGATCGCCTTGTTTGATCTTATCACCAGCCTCAATATATATTTCATCTATGATTCCTGAAATATTTGGCTTGATAAGTACTTCTTCCTTCGGAACTATTTTTCCGGTCGCTACAGTTTTCTTGATAATAGTTTGTTCTGAAGGTTCCTCGGTTTGATAGACAACTGGATCTTCTTCACTTTTTTGATAGAGATAATAAAGTGCCCCAACGAAGGTCACTGCTATTAAAACTAAAATTCCGATGGCTACAAATTTTTTCATTTCTTGATTGTGTTTCTATTTACTAACTATTCAGTACGCAAAGCATCCACAGGTTTTACTTTGATGGCATGCTGTGCAGGTATAAGACCGGCCAGAAGACCAGAGATTATTAAAATACTAAGTGCTACGATCACCACTCCCAGATCTACGGAAGGGTTTAAGAACATCATTTCTGAAGTATCCATCTGGTCCAGTTGAAAATTGACCAGCCAGATCACCCCTGTAGCGAGAATGATTCCACTCATTCCTGAAATGATGGTAAGAAAGATGGACTCCATTAAGATCTGTCCTCTAATAGACCAAGGCGTTGCTCCCAGAGCACGTCTTACTCCAATTTCATTGGTACGCTCTTTAACTACAATGAGCATAATATTGCTGATCCCGATAATTCCCGAAAGTAAGACTAGTACTCCTACGAAATAGGCCACTGCTTTAAGAGCTACAAAAAGTCCGTTTACTTTAGAAAATTCCTCATAAAGGTCAAAATTACCTACCGCACGATCATCTTCCGGATGTATTTTATGGCGTTCCTTGACCAGGTCGATAATATCTCCCTTAAGCGCAGTAATACTATTATTATCCTTCGCGGTGATGGCCATCCAGCCTACTTTGTTTCCACGATTAAAAGCCTGGGAAAAAGCTGTGAAAGGAACAAATATCTCCTTCTGACCTTCCTCGGCATCACCACCCCGACTTTTTTTCTTGTAAGTCCCAATCACCATGAAATTCACTCCGCTAATCTTGATATAAGTTCCAAGCGGATCTTCTCCTTTATCATAAAGAGCAGCCTGCACCCCGGTTCCTATTACGGCAACCTTTCTTTTCTGATCAATATCTGAATGATTCACGAACCTTCCAGAGGTAATATCCATGGGTTCCTGCTGAATAATTTCTGGATAATCACCATAAACATTGAAAGCTCCCGTATTCAAGCCACGTACCACATTATTCTCTCCACCAAAACCACCCAGCTGATTCCTGGGAGAAACAAATCTAAGGTCTGGTATTTCCCGCTCGATGGCTGCCACATCTTCTACTTCAAAGCTGTAAAATCTACCTTTCGGCATGCCCTTATAAGGTCTTGACGCTACTTGTGTCCACATAAACATGGTATTGGTGGCAATCCCTCCAAATCCCTGTTTTACACCGTTTTCCAATCCTTTTCCCGCAGCAAGCAGAATCACAAGGATAAATATTCCCCATAAAACTCCAAAAGCAGTCATCAGGGTTCTAAACCAGTTCGAGGTTAGCGCTTCTATAATTTCATTCCAACGATCTCTACTAAACATACTATTCGTCTCTTAGTGCTACAATTGGTTTGATCCTGGCTGCTCTCCAGGCCGGGAAGAATCCCGCCAGTGCTCCTGCTATCACCAGAATAAACACCGTATTGATCGCTACCGTAAAATTAACGGTTGGGTTATAAATATACTGGGTTTCGATCATCGGGCCCACAAACTCCAGGAGTGCGAGACTAAATATGAGCCCCAGGAAACCGGCAATGGCCGTTACAAAGATCGATTCATGAAGCACCATTCCAATAATTGAAAGTGGCTGAGCGCCTAAGGCTTTCCTTACGCCGATTTCACGGGTTCGTTCTTTTACTATGATAAGCATGATATTGCTCACCCCAACAACTCCCGCGATAATGGTACAAACACCAACACCCCAGAAGAATAATTTTATCATATCCATTAAGGTGAAAAAGCGTTTCGCATTTTCCAGTGAGTTATTAACGTATATAGCGCTATTATCATCTGGCGCAACCGTATGACGCTCCTTTAGGAACTGGTCCAGTTCTGCAGTAAATTGGGTGGAGGCAGCTACAGACTTGTCAAAATCATCTTCAGGTTTGAGCGTTAGATACATTCTGGCTATATCATTCCCACCACCAAAAGCTTTCTGAGCAGTAGTAATTGGAACAATAGCACGGGATTCTTCACGTTCTCCTCCGGGATCGGTATAAACTCCAACAATTTTAAAGTTCACTCCAGAAACCTGCACGTATTTACCGATAGGATCTTCATCCTTAAAAAGGTCTAGCTTGATTCGCTGACCTATAACCATGTTCTTTTCTGAATTATCAAGGTCTGGTATATTGATAAATCGACCTGTAGTTAGAGTGTTATTTTCCAGAACCTGATAGCTGGGAAAACTTCCATAAACCTGGTAAGAACCAGATTCTTTCCCGTAAGTGAGCACCTGTCCCCATTGCTGGTATAACGATGCACTTTTATCAAGTTTATCGCCGTAAAGTCTTAGGATCTGGTCGTAGTCTTCATTTTTAAACTGAATGCGCCTTCCCGGGTTTAATCCTTTATATTCTTTAGAGGTCATCCCTGGATATACCAACATCAAATTTGCTGCATCCTGCTCAAATTCCCGGGCAATCCCATTTCTCATTCCTTCACCAATTCCAAGCAAGATCACCAAGATAAAAATTCCTGATGCTACTGAAAGTCCGGTTAAGAATGTGCGTAATTTATTTTTTCGGATGGTTTCGAAGATCTCATCCCAACGATCCAGATCAAACATTTTCTGAAGCTCTTATTTGTGAAACCAGGGTATCTTCAATGATCAAACCGTCTCTTAGATTGACGATCCTTTTTGTCATCTGGGCGATATCATTTTCATGAGTTACCACCAGTATGGTTCTTCCTTCATCATTGATCTGCTGAATGAGATCCATCACTTCGTAAGAAGTTTTCGTATCAAGTGCACCTGTAGGCTCATCGGCCAGCAAAACTTTTGGATCACTCGCCAGGGCTCTCGCTATGGCCACACGTTGCTTCTGTCCACCTGAAAGTTCATTAGGTAAATGTCCAGACCATTTTGCGAGGCCTACCTTCTCCAGGTAACTCATTGCTTTGTCCATACGTTCACCGCGAGGCAAACCCTGGTAATAGAGCGGAAGAGCTACATTGTCCAATGCAGATTTATAGCTTATCAAATTGAAAGACTGGAAGATGAAACCCAGAAACTTATTTCGATACTTCGCTGCTTGTTTCTCGCTAAGCCCTTTTATAGGCACTCCATCAAGAATGTAGGAACCTTCATCGGCTTCATCCAGCATTCCCAGAATATTAAGAAGTGTAGATTTTCCGGAACCTGAAGAGCCCATAATGGAAACGAGTTCGCCTTCAGCAACTTCGAAATTGATCCCTTTGAGCACGTGCAATGAATTCGCACCCATTTTATAGGATTTGTGAAGATTGGTAATATTGATCATGATTGATGGTTATTAAACAGAAGAACCTGTCTTCTATTCAATAAGACTATCAAAAAAATGAAATGTTACAATAATGTTAGGGAAAGTGTAATTCTTAAAGTTAAGTTTACATTGTTAGAGAGTCTAAGCTTCTTCTTTTTCTCTTCTTTTCCAGGTGCGATAAATGAAGTAACCAATCCCACCAATAAGTAAATATGGAAATATCATAAGATATAGAATACCATCATTGATTCCTTTTGCGGTACTTTGATCACCTTCACTTTCAAGCACTGCTCTACACATGGAGCATTGAGCTTCAGCAGTTTCAGGAATTAAAAGAAAGGCTGCAAATAGCATGCTTAAAATAAGTAGTTTCTTCATCCTCAGTCTCTTGATTTCACCAAATTAAAAATTTCAGAAGACAATTAATAATACGGCATCATAAATAAAAATACCAGAACACCGGTCACGGCTACATATAACCAGATTGGAAAAGTCCATTTTGCTATCCTGGAATGTTTATCGTATTCACCGCTCAGACCTCGATACATCGTAAATAAGACAAGCGGCACTATGATTCCGGATAGTATGATATGTGAGACTAGAATAAAGAAATAGACATATCGCAAAATTCCTTCTCCTCCGTAAGGCACCGGTTCGTTACTGATCTTTGAAAGCACATAGCTTACCAGGAAAACTACAGATAGACCAAATGCAGCGATCATAGTATTTCTGTGTGCTAAAAACTTATCTGCCTTCATAAAGAAATATCCAACTACCAGTAAAATTGCGGTTAGGAAATTCAGCACACCATGAAAGAGTGGAAATGTCATCGAATCGGCTCCAAAGATGTTGTAACGCTCTGGTAATAACATAAGAACTACAACAATAGCAGGAACGGCGATAGATAGTCCTATAATAACAGGGACTGCAATCTTATCTGAACTGTTCAAAGAAGTTTTCAAAGCAAGTTATTTATATCCTCAATTAATATTTCGATCTGCGGTTCTTCCTGATCACCAGTAACCGACTTATTTCGTTCTACAGAACCACGATAATAGATGATTGGATTGCCAAAATCATCGGCTCTTGATCTTATATAACCTTCCTGATCTACCAGGGCGAACCAGCCCTGATGAGCAAATCCTCCAGCTACAGATGCATCTTCGCCCGCATAAATACCAAAACCCTTATTAGCTACCTGGTAGATCTTTTCGCGGTCACCTGTAAGCAAATTCCAGTCTGGATCTGTGATCCCATACTTAGCGGCATACTCTGTGAGCACCTCTGGTGTATCATGCTCGGGATCTATGGAAAATGACGCGATCCCAAAATTGGAAGCATCTTCAAACTCATTCTGAATCTCGACCAGATTCTTATTCATGATCGGACAAATGGTAGGACAGGTTGTAAAAAAGAATTCTGCCACATATACTTTACCAGCGTAATCTTTGTTGGTGACCGTATCGCCATCCTGATTCACAAAACTAAATTGAGGTGCCTTTTTTCGCTCTCCGTCAATTTCTAGGTATACCAATGGAACATCGGTCTTAGTACGTTTTTTATTAGTTGTTTTATTGAGCCGATCTGCTTTGACGATCTCATTATCACTAATTCTATCTATGATCTTCGGAATAAAAATAATCCCGAAAACCAGGATGATTAATGAAATGCCTATATATGAGTAATTTTTCATTAGATCTTATCGTTTCGATTGTTACGCTTTAAAGCCAGACGATATTCAGCAAGAATAACCTTTACATCATCATTCATCTTGTTATTGAGCTCTGCTACATCCCGCGAATCATACCCATAAAGTTCACCGTGCTCTTCATCGTCATCACGGCCACGAAGATTACGATCTTTATCTACAATATATACGTAAGGTGTGTATTGATCCTGATCGAGTTTATGCGGACTGGCAAAACTTTCAAAGACTGTTTCTATCTCTTCGGAAGTTGCATAAGCTATTTTCCATTTCGATGATTCGCTGATCTTTTTGAATTCTTCGATGAAGTTGCCAGTATCCTCTTTAGTTTCAGAAGGAAGGATTAGAACGAATTGAAAATCGTCGAAATCGTAATATTTTTCAAGTATTTTTTTATCGAGATTGAAGGTATTCCCTTTGATCTTTTCAAGATCTGATCCAAAGAAGGCGACCACTGTGATATGCTCATCGAAACTGAGCACACTATCGGTATTGGTTTCCATTCCAGAGATATCTGTTACATTTTCTGTAAGAACAGGTAACCTGGCGAAGTTGTTCTTGCCAGAAGCAAAGAACAAATATGCGGTAATTGGAAGTGCGAATAAGATACCGAGAACTAGAAACTTCTTCATAGCAATGAGATGCTTTACAGACGAGTACAAAAATAAAAAGACGGTTTTATAAAACCGCCTTTTCCAATGCTTTTAACTTTTGTTAGAAGTCCCAGGCTACATGCCCGCTCTTATATACTTCGTAGATATATCCACCTTCAGTAAGAAGGATAAAAATAAGGTAAGATATAAGGAAAATAGACGTCCATACGATCGCTCTTCTCAGCCCTTTAGTTTCATGTTCGAGGTGCATAAAAGACCATGCGATGTAATACGCTTTATAGATCGTAAGAATGATAAAAATCCAGTTAAGTAACCTCATTCCTAAAAACATAGTGTCTGTTAGAAAAGCAGGCTTAATAATTCCAAGAATTACTTCTGCGATTGTTACTACTGAAAGTATTGCGAAAACAAACCAGATCCTTTTAGTTGCAGATCCCTCATGTGTTGTATCGTGAGCCATAATAATTTATTTCAGAATTAAACCAGGTAAAAGAATGTAAATACAAATACCCAAACTAAGTCTACAAAGTGCCAGTAAAGACCAACTTTTTCAACCATCTCGTAACTTCCTCTTCGCTCGTAAGTTCCAATAACCACATTAAAGAAGATGATAATGTTAATAATGATCCCGGAAAGTACGTGAAAACCGTGAAAACCAGTAATGAAGAAGAAAAAGTCTGCAAATAATGGTGGTCCATACTCATTTTGAGTAAGGTTAGCACCTTCTACAGTCCCAATAGCTTCTGCATCTAGCTTAGCCAGAGACTCGTCTCTGCTTAGGATGGTTTTCTCGTTATCTTCGTTAAATGTTAGTGTTCTAATTAGAAGATCTTCATTCGCTGCAAAACCAGCTTTAATCTCATCCAGCGAATAGGTTGGTAGCTCAGCTCCAGAATCAAACCAGATCCCGTTGTTCGCTTCATGCTCTACTCTATCGCCTTCGATTGGAACTGCGATCTCAGATAATGCTACACGATGACCTTCACTATCTACAAATTGAAGTATATTCCCACCTTTAGTAGTTACAGCTCCGTATTCTCCGCTAATAAAATTTTTCCACTCCCAGGCTTGTGATCCTACGAATATAATTCCACCAATTATAGTAAGAAACATATATAGCGTAACCTTCGCTTTCTTCATATGATGCCCTGCATCTACAGCTAGCACCATAGTTACCGAAGAAAATATTAAAATGAACGTCATCAACGCCACGTAATACATTGGAGCGTCTACTCCATGCAAGAACGGGAAGTGATTGAAAACCTCATCCGCAATTGGCCAGGAATCAATAAATTTAAAGCGTGAAAAACCATAAGCGGCAAGAAATCCTGAAAATGTTAAAGCATCAGATAGGATGAAGAACCACATCATCATCTTACCGTAACTAGCTTTTAGTGGATCATTACCACCACCCCAGGTTTTTCCTTCAGTGCCTGTTCTAACAACAGTAGCCTCCATAGAAGTGTTTTAATGTTAAAGGATGCGCAAAAATACGCAATTTTATTATTTAAAGAAATATAAAAAGATAATCAGGTAAATCCACAGAAAATCAACAAAGTGCCAGAAAGTTGCACCAAGCTCAAATCCAAGCATTTGACCTGCATTATAACGTTGTTTAAAATGGTTATAAATTAACACTAAAAGCACTATCAATCCTATCGCCAGGTGGGCTAAATGCGCCAGTACCAGTACATAGATAAAAGATGTTGTGATCGTACTCTCACTACCGGTAAAATAATAACCGGATTGCACTATTTCTGAAAAGCTGTAGAACTGGAAAACCACGAATAAAATTGCCAGAATCAGAGTTCCAATCAAGAAAGCCGATGCATTTTTACGATTTCCAGATCTTATCGCCTGTTTCGATAGCCAGAGTGTAATACTACTCCCTACGATAACCAGTGTACTCCAGAGGAATGAAACTGGAAGTTCAAAATCTGTTAGCCAGTCTGGTCTGTTCTTACTCACTACGTAAGCACTGGTAAGTCCTGCAAAGGTCATTACCATACTTATGATCCCGAACCAAAGCATCATCTTCTTTGCACGGGCCTGTTTCATTTCGTCTGATCCCTGTGTTAAATCCATTGTCTAATAAATTTATCGAGTACATATACAATTTGCAGCAACGTGATATAGGACACACTTGCAAACATTAATTTTTTTGCCGCTTCAGCAGTTTTCTCTGTGAAAAGTCTGATCGCGTAATACATCATTCCAAGTCCCAGCAGTAGAATTATTACTCCGGAAATCGGGGTTAAATACAACTTACCGGTAACTCCGAAAACCGGAATTAAAGAGACCATGATCGTCCAGCAGGTATATAATATAATCTGAACTGCCGTTCCACGATCACGTTTCCCAGTAGGCAGCATAAAGAATCCACCTTTCTTATAATCATCAAACAACCACCAACCAATTGCCCAGAAATGCGGGAACTGCCAGAAGAACTGGATCATAAACAAAGTACCTGGTTCTATACTGAAACTTCCCGAAGCCGCCACCCAACCTAACATAAACGGGATAGCTCCTGGAAATGCCCCAACAAATACTGCCAATGGCGTTTTCGTTTTCAATGGTGTATAAAGACTTACATACATGAAGATGCTAATAGCACCGAACATTGCGGTCTTTGGATTGATCACATACAAAACGATCAAACCCAGAACAGTAAAAATACTTGCGATGGTGAATGCTGTGGTCACAGACATTCTTCCAGCTGGCAGCGGACGGTTTTTCGTTCGGTCCATAAGGCTGTCCAGATTTCTTTCAATGATCTGGTTATACGCATTACTTGCTCCCACCATGAGGTAACCACCAATGGCAAGTAAAGTGACAGTCACAAAATCTATGGAATCAGCACCTAAAAAATATCCCGCAACAGAAGAGAAAACCACACTAATGGCCAGCCTCATCTTAGTAATTTCCTTAAAATCTGAGAGTATGGAAGCGTTGGGATTATGTACGCGAGTATTGCTCAAAAAAGCTTTTTTTTAACTTGTGCAAAGATACTCCTTAATTAGGTTTTGGCAAGGCAGGCAATGTGTTAATTTTCAGGGGTAAAAAAGACTAGTAATCGAAATACCAGTTGAAAATATCTGTGCGCAATCCAAAGTTGATCCAGGTCGTGGAAATTTCAGAATTTAGAGCAGTATTTACCTGCGGATTAAAGTCCCTGTAGATAAAACTGGCAAACAGCTTTAAGTTCGTGGTAGGATTCACAATATAACCTGCTTCCAGTTCAGAATAAAACGAGTTCGTAGTATTTCCCTGCCCTATTTCTACCCCGGTTTCAAACGGTCGGGCCTCTTCACTCCTGTAAAGATCCTGACCATAATAGGCGCCATCTTCAGAAAAATCAAAACCGCGCTTTCCTAAAATCAGTTTCGCGCTACCATAATATCGATCTTTTCTATAGCGTGCGATTCCCACAAACTCTCTGAAATTCGCACCCCATAAATGAGACATGGACTGGTTGTTATGTGCATAGTTCAGTGTAATTGAATTATGAGAATAAGTATATGGGCGCACCTGGTTATATTCAGCCTGCAGGTACAAATCATCTACTTTAAAAGCGTTGAAATACTTTAAGCCAATTTGAAAACCTAGTTTATTCTTCCAGCTTCCTTCGCCTCCAAATACATCTGTTGAAGAAAATTCGTCAATCAACCACTGTCCGTACGTATACATCTGGTTCGAAATCTTATATTTTCCTGTTAGTCCTATAATAGCGTTTCCACCATCGGCTCCCGTAGCGAATTCTATTGCGCGATAAAAGATGACAGGATTTAAATAATTTAGATCAAAACCACGATCGTTATCATTCTCCCACATAACCGACTCAAAGAACCCCAGATTTAAACGTTTGGTAAGATTCAGACTCAAATAATGATTTGCGATATATTTTGTTCTGAAGGAACCACTATTGGTAACTTCCGGACGAACATCCCTTAGAGACATCCAGGTATTTGTATATTTTATTTTCCAGAACCTGGTATTCAGCTTCAAATAAGGATAAGGAGATGGATTATCACTTAACAAAAGTGAACGATACCCATCACCAATAAAATTATTCCCATGGCCAAACTGGATATTTATAAATTCTGAAGGAGTAAAGGACAAGTAACCTTCTGCAACCGGGTAGTCATACCCATCATTCATAAAAGTTTTAGCGATTCCTCTACCCGGTACGATCGCTGGGTCACCTCCAGCAGGACGTATGGACTCAGCAAAATCATTGTAATACTGGGCAAATCTTCCCTGGCTTTCATAGATGACTGAATAAAAATTGAATTTTTTACCTAAACCTCCCTGGATAATAAATTCCCGGGTATTGTTATAGGTAAATTCATGCTCTGTCTGTTCAAAATCCTTTCCAATTTGCAAGTCAAATCCAGGATCTATCGTGAACCAATAATCGTCTGTCTGGAACCTAACCAGGTGCTCATTCCAAAGTTTTCGTCCTGCATACGTACTTCGATCCTGCAGCAGTTTCTGTCTTTCAGCTTCAAAATCATAGTATTTGTTGACCTCTGTAAACATTAATGGTTTTGAAGCCGAATGAGAATTAAGACCTATCTGGTTGATCTCAGCATCAAACCGACTATAATATTCGTGGGAAAGCGGGATATTGATCTGACTGCTATATCGCGGCTGAGTAAAATCATCAGACTTTATTCTCTCATATTCTTCAAGAATATTGGATTCCTGGGACTCTTTCTCATGGGCCACTACTTCTTTATTATTTTCTTCGGAAACATCTTCGACCGGATACAAGGCTGAGCTGGAATCAAGCGGTAATTGCAGTGGCATCTTAAACTGCATATGAATCGCTCTGCCGTTGTAGGTAGCCGGTTTCAACTGCGGAAGACCGGCAAATACTCTTCTTACTTCTGTTTTTAGTTCTTCGTAGGCAGCATCCAGATAGATCACCTGGAAAAGCCCATCTTCATCAACTTCAAAAACTATGGTGATCTTACCGGTATAATTTTCCTGCGCTAAAGATTCTGGTAGCTTGAAATCATCCTTGAACTTCGCAAGGAAGGTATTCTTGAAGCAGCTTTCCTGATTTGCGTAAGTAACATTGGAGCATTCTTCAAATTCGGGATAGATTTCAGAAACTGTACTCGAATCCTGGGCTGGAACACTTAGACATAAAAATGTGAAAACAAGAAGCAGGCAGTACTTCATAGGTAAGTAGCAGGTTAATTGGTGCTGTAATATACATAAATCAGAAGTATCCCAAAATAAAAAATCCCGGACAGAGCCGGGATTTATATGATATTGAGTTTATTCTTAGTCCTGTACTTTAAAAGCAATTGGAAGGGAGTACATAACACCTACCGGCTTTCCACGCTGCTTACCAGGCTTCATCTTAGGAAGACTGTTAATTACTCTAGCAGCTTCTTTCTCAAGTCTAGGGTGCGGAGCACGAGCTCTAACCTGACCAATATTACCTTTTTCATCAATTCTAAACTGAACGATTACACGGTTAATACCAGAAAGTCCTAACTCAGAACCAAGATCTGTATCGAACTCCTTGTTCACATACTTACTGATCTTTTCACTCATACAAGCTTTACGCTCGTTATTATTTTTTAGATTTTCACATCCAGGGAAGATCGGCACATCTTCAATAACCGCGAACGGTACATCAGCCACCTCTTCTTCTTCAACAGCCTCAACAACTTCCTCTACCTCTACGATCTCATCAAGATTGGTCTCTGTAGACTGGATC
>NZ_JBLVTK010000001.1:401727-430928 GCF_048285865.1 Christiangramia marina
TGTTCAACATCTCCGTAATTGGCACATCCTCTTCATCAAGTTCATCCATATTCAATTGACCGATGTCAACAGCTTCAGGATCATATGTCTTCCATTCTATTGCCCGCCAGGTTATTAGCAAAACAAGAATGAGACCTAACTGCAAATAAAGAGTTCGGTTTCTATTTAAATCAGCTTTTGGATTTTTCTTAGGTTCCATAATGCGTTTAGTTGTTAAGGGTTGCTAAAATAAAGATTTTTTCTAAAAAACTAAATTAATCTGATAGAATAAGTAATTAATCTACAGTTAATTTTCAGTATTAGCTCAAAACTATTGAACTTTAAAACGTATCGGGATGGCATATGAGACCGGCACTGCCTTTCCTCTTTGCTTTCCAGGTTTCATTCTAGGCAGTTTCGAGATCACACGCTTAGCCTCTTCTTCAAGCTTAGGATGAGGAGCTCGTGCCTGTACCTGCTCGATCTCGCCCTGAGTATTTACTACGAACAAAACGGTCACCAGGTTCATTCCTGTTAGTCCTAATTTCTCTCCAAGTCTGGTATCAAATTCTTTCCCAACGAACCTGCTAATTTTTTCACTCATGCAGGTCTTCCTGTCTGCATTATTATCCAGATCCTCACAGCCTGGAAATAAAGGAACATCCTCAATAAATTTAAAGGGGACAGTTTCAACCTCTTCATCAGGCTCTGCATCTATAATATCTTCAGGTTCCACGAAATCATCCAGATTGATCTCAGTAGGAGCTATTTCATCTTCCTCTACATCTGCATCGTCTGGAGCGATTTTAATTTCCGGAGGCTCTACTGGCGGCGGCGGAGGTGGCGGTGTTTGATCATAAACGGTTACAGGAACTTCCTCCTGGGGCAGATCATCAAGGCTAAGAACATCTTTACCTGCCTGAGCAGGATCATAAGTTCTCCATTGAAATGCCTGCAGCGTAAAAAATAAGGTTACAATAAGTCCAATTTGAAGAAACAGGACCCAATTCCGACGAAGATCGGCTTTCGGATTTTTTTTCGGTTTCATAAAAAGCTAGGTTAATAAAGGTTAATCACAAAGAATACCTGCTTTTCAACTTTTTTATGGTGGGCGCCATTACCAGGAAAAAGATGACTGCAAGCAATACACCAGTTGAATTTGCCAGGCCATCCCACCAATCGGGTGTCCTGTAACTGGTTAGAGTTCCCTGTAGAACCTCAATTAACATACCAAATAGAAAACATGCGATAGCAACCCAGTAGAGATTAGGGCGATAACGCGTAAAATCGGTGCTATTCAGAATAAAAAATAGTTTCCATAAAACGCATAAAAACAAATATGCCCCGGCATGGAGCATTTTGTCTGTAGGATCGAAACCACCTACACTTACTTTAAAGTTCATCACGATCAAAGAAAAGTACGTGATGGCACCTGTATAAAGAAGCGCTAAAATTAAAACTAATTTATGCACCTACTACTTCCTGATATTCTTCGGCAGAAAGAAGACCTTCAACTTCAGAAGCATCTGAAAGTTTGATCTTGATCATCCATCCATCACCGTAAGGATCATTATTTACTTTTTCCGGCTCATCTTCAAGACTATCATTAAACTCAATGATCTCTCCTGAAACTGGCATGTAAAGATCTGAAACGGTCTTTACAGCTTCTACGGTTCCAAAAACCTCTTCTTTTTCAAGGGTTTCATCCAGAGTTTCTACCTCAACATATACGATATCCCCAAGCTCACCCTGGGCAAAATCTGTAACTCCGATAGTCGCAGTGTCTCCTTCAATTTTAACCCACTCGTGGTCTTTTGTGTACTTTAATTCTTGTGGAATATTCATGTGCTAGTTTTATCTTATGGCAAAGTTAATTTTTTCGCTGAATTGTTCAAATATGGCTTCGTTAATTTCCGAAATTATAGATCAGGGTGAAACCAGATCGAATGGTTGTTTGAGGAAAGGCCGTTGAAACTGCATATTCCGAGAATGTATGATCATAATAGAACCTCGCCGTCAGGTTCCTGGTAAATGCATAATCTGCCTTAAAATTGATGGACCAGATATCCTGTCCTGAGATCGTCTGGTTATTGGCAAGATCAAGATACCTTACGATGGTTCGGTTCTTACGGTAACTAACATCGGTCCTGAAATTAAGATCACTGCTAAGCACTCTTCTTCTTCCTCCAAGTGCCGTCGCGATCTTTAGATCTCTCAATCTGTATCCAAGTCCAAGAGTATATTCATTTCCGCTATATTCAGTTAGCAGATTATTATCTAAACTGAAAGCGAGCGAGCGATCTTTCTCCATCTTCGCCATGATCTGTATACTGTTCTTGGTTTCAAAATCTATAAGCGCCAAAGGAGTAAACAATTCGGTCAACACCAGATTTGAGAATAGAACAGGATTCTTGAAATCACCTGCCTGGTTCAATGCTTCAGGATCTGCAGGATCATAATCCAGATTTGTCTGGTACTGGTTCAATGTATAATCTGCACGATACCCATGATTTATGGAAAATCTTCGGAACTTATCCCGGAACCACTCAAAACGCATCAATCCTGTATACTTAAGATTCCAGTTTGGAATTGGCACATTTCTAAAAGCTCCAAGTTGCACACTTCCTGCATCTTTCCCAGAATAAGCCGCAATGAATGCTGGTAACAATACCGCCTGGTTCGTTTTACCAATACCTCTGGGGAAACCTTCTTCGTCCACATCTGTAGGATCCAGACCACGCTCACTGGCAATTCTTCTGGCAACCTCAATTCTGTTCGCCCTGAAATTCTGAAATGCTTCAGAACTGGCTTCATTAGATTGCTGGAAACTTGTCGCGATCAATAATGTTGAAATATTAAAGTTTCCGTAGGTGTAAGGAGTGAGCGATTGATAATCCATACTCACAGGATCTACACGATAATTTTCAGAATAATTCTCGGCTTCGTTCTTTCTCCCGGTAAGTTCAATGGTAAGATCTGGTATGAAACTAAAACCTGCCTGGTAATCCAGCTGCTCATTTTTCACTGCGGAAAATTGCTGATTGAAATTCTGAAACAACGTGAGCCATCCTCTTTCTGCCGCCATTTGCCTGATATCATCCTGGAAACCAAAAGTAAATCCAGCGGTTGGCCTGAAAGTTCCCATAAAGCCGACACTTTCTGTATAACCTGGAAGAAATATTCCGCGGCTATTGCGATAATTAACCTGGAAAGTTTTCAATCCTGTCGCGATCCCGATAAGCGTATTATATCCCTTATTGGTTTTTGGCTTAGATTTTTCCTCTACCTCTTCATCATCTTCGGAAGGTGGACCAAGTGTTGGAATTCCCCTGCTCCGTTCCTGAATGCTTTTCCCGGCACTATTATTTTTCTTCTGAACCAAACCAACATAATTGTAAAGATCCTGAAGATTCAAACTGGCATTGATCTGGTGTGTATTAGAATTCTGAACGCTGTTCCCTATCGCGGGAATATCTTCTAACTGCTGAAAACGCTGAGATCCTCGTTGCCACTGGAAGTCTCCTTTATAAGAATAGGTGGCATTTACGAACTTTAAGACTGGAATCTTTTCAAAAGGCAGGTCATAATTCACCTGAAGTGTCTGAAAATGCTGATTTGGCTCCCCAATATTGAAAAAGTCATCCCATACTCCTATAGAATCATCAGCAAAACCTTCATCATCTATATAATTTCTTATGATCCTGTTATTGCTGGCGTTAAACGCGAAACCCAAAGACCTGGTTAAATTATAATTAATTCCATACTGCCAGTCGAACAGGAAGTTACGTTGGTATAAGGTTGGTATTCCTATATCACTATCGCTAAGATCCAGAGAACGGAACTTTTGCTGGTTATACTGCCGGAAGATATTAGAACTCGCATTGATGTTTGTTGGCAGGTAATTAATATTAAAATCTCTAAAAATGGCTAAATAATCACTACTGTCCAGAACTGCAAGATTCTTTAAAGGTTCCAGACTTTTCTGCGGAAAACTAAATTCATAAGTTCCACCTACTCTAACACTTTGATCGATACTTTCCTCGATCTCGAAATCCCGATGGTCTACCTGGTTATAAGAAGTAGCAAATGCAAAATTCTCAATATCATAAGGCATGGGCGTTCGTTCCCCGGTACGCTCTTTTCTTAGCCCAATTACATTTATGCTCTGTCTTTTGGTATAGGATTGAGATTGCTTTTCTACCGCATCCCTCTGTGCCGGGTCCTCGATATTATCCAGTCTAGTATCCAACTCCACATCCAGAAATTCCTGGTCATATTTTGGCGTGATCAACTCTTCTCCCCGGCTATAGTTCACAGGTATTTTTACTCCCCATTTCTGCGGAAGCAACTGCCCCATATTAAGATTTGTAACCACATCATATTGCTGAAGATCTTCCCTGCTTCGCTGGTTAGGTCCCTGTCCTAAAGCTCCAAATCCTACCGTGCTTCTACGTCCTGTAGCTGAAATATTTGCAAAATCTGCAAGATTACTATCCATGCTTACCACTCCGGCCCAGCCACCTTCATTCTTAAGGTCTGAAAGTCTTAATTCATTAAACCATACTTCTCCGCAAAGATCGGTAACCCCATCTTCCCTGGTTCCATTTTTTACTCCAACCATCAGTAACCTGATATTTCCAAAACTTGGATTTCCTTTTACTCCAATTCTCAATCTACCCATATCATAAGGAGCTTCAGCATCTACTTCCTGAAGATCTTCAGTAAAGAAATTCAAGTCGGTTGAATTCAACGTTGGATCTCCCAGCACTGAAGTTTTTACCTGCTGTAGTAAATCCAGTTCCAGGTTCATTCTGTTCACTTCAGGCCAGATCTCTTCCGCAGTAGAAGCACCAAAAAGTGTTGGCGATAAGGGTATTTCTACCTGGTAGAAGTTGTCACTAAAATCTGTTCCCATTCTAACAAACGCGACCAGTTGCCCATCTTTAAGCGGTTGGCGGTTAATTACAGATTCAGCATGCAGGAACATTTCAAGATTCTTATACTGTCGCATATCGATCTGGAAATTCTTGTAAACTGCCCGGGCATCCTGAGGTTCCAGGTCACAAACACTTAAAGAAAGTGATTGTTCGTTTTGACGCAAACTGGTATTATTTTGATACAGCTGTTCTCTTTGAACACCCGGAGGCAATCGGTATGGAATAGGCTGTCTGTTCTCATTTTCTTCAATATTTACAGCATTCACTTCAAAGGAAGTATTCGGGTTCTCCAATTGCCCGGAATCCTCGAATAAGCTTTGGTTATACCTCCTGTAGTCTCCGCGAACAAGATCCATAGTTCCAAATCTAAGGATGGTTTCATCCTGAAAGTCGCTAAGGAACATTCTTATAAAACGAATGGATCTAAAATCTGCGATGCCTCCAATGGCATTGGTAGGTTCAAAAATTGGCACTTTAAACTGTACCCAACGCACTGGCAAATCCTGACCGTTTCTTAGCGTGGTCGTTAATTCCTTGACATCTGTGATATACTGGTTATTATCAATATTCATCCCCCTGAAAAAAGGAATCTTATATTCAAAATAACTATTGATGGTATTCATCGTATTATCCCGGTTGATGTCTTCAGTCGTAGGCAATGTGGTATTCCCGCGATTAGTATCTGTTACATCTGTTGGCGAGTTGCCTTGCGTTCCATTATAATCCAGGTAACGATCTAAAACACTTCCATCACGATTCAGGAAATACTCGTAATTATCTGCGGAAGGATCGGCAAGGTTTCCAAAATCCGGGAATTTCAAGGCTTCTTCAGCATCAAGCAATCCGTCAAAACCTGCATCCTGAAGCGTTCTTCCATCCCCTTCAGAATCAAAAGCGTACACCAACGAATTATCTGCCGGAGTATTCCCAAATGCGGAGGTGATCACATTGGCTTCCCCTTCACCTTCTGGTAGTCCGTTTTCATATTGTTTTCGTCCATCCTTCAGCACATCTTCAGAAATATTACCAAGGTTGAAGTTTATGAGTCCGTCACTTTTGCTCGCATTTTCCGCATAGATATAAGGATCCATTACCCAGAACTGGATATACTCTACATTGGTTTGCTCGAAATTGGTCGTATTGATAGGACGCGTAATTCCCGCAAAATTATTCCCGGGCACAGGCAGCGTATTCCCACCAGCTGCTGCAGGATTGTAATTATAAGGCCCACGAACTGAAGGATCATAATTCACATCCATCGTATAAACCACTTGCGGCTGACCCTGAACTACATCTGTATTTGGAAAGATCTCATTTAGCGCAACCCGTCTGGTCGCATAACTAGAAATATCTGAATCGCTGATCCCATCTGGCCTGTTATTACTATAGAAAATTGGATCTATGGTATACCAGCTCATTTTTGCTCTTCTATAACCAACACTTAGGTCTCCGTTCGCAAGTTCTCCACCAAACCCAACCGGAACACTGGACAATTCCCATGCTAAAGGATTGTTGATATCAATTGCAGTTTGTGCAGCTTCGAAATCATCTACATAGGTAGTCGCCTCACCATTAAAATCATTCGAATTAGGAGATCCCGGCAGCAAATAAGCAAATTCGCCACGTACAGATACATTGGACATAACGTCTGTATCAATATTTGGAAGTTTATTTACCAGCCTGGTTAAAAATGGAACTTCTGTACTATAATTCAGGTTTAAACCAAGAATTGTATTGTTAATTGGCTCGTAGCTGTAATTCGCTTTTTGAGTTAACGGACGTTCTTTAAGATTAATAAATGTACCACCAATAAGAAAATTTTCATTGAATTGATGTTCTACGTTAAGCCCGGTAAATCGTTTAGTTTGCTGACCGAATAAAGCATTGTTTTCGGTATTTACCTGGATTGGAATATTGGAAGCAAGCAAACCTTCATCAAGTATCTGTACTCTTCCCAGTTCGTAATTCACTACGTAATCCACTCCTTCCTGAAGTATTCTCCCTCCAGCAGTTACAGTAACCGATCCCGGTGGTAAGTTGAATCCAATTGGAATACCTTCTACCTCAGCCGATTTATATCTACCCTTTAACTGGAATTTGTTCTTATCTGCCTCTTCCTGCTCTGCCTGGGTTTTCGTTGTGCGGTACATGGCACGAAAAACATACTTTTCCTGGTTTGCATTCCAGGTTTCCGGTATATTATAGTCTTCACTTCCGGCGTTAGGATTATCATCCAGTTTTCGGAAAAGGTGTTCCCCAAAAGGTTCTACTGTTGTAAAGATGATATTACCATTTTGAGGATCGATGGTAATTTGCTGTACATAATCAAAGAATCCATCTCCATCGTTGATTGGATCGTTATTGATATTCAATTCATCCAGCCTGAAAACCCGTAATAATGGAGTTTCATTCACATCTTCAGGCAGCGTGGTTCCTTCTACAGGTTTGATATAATTTAAGGGCTGAGGATCTGTATACAGAATATTCATTCTAAAATCTTCACGTTCCAGCTGGTACGCATTAAGACTATAGATGTTTTTCATCATCAGGTCCCAGATAGGTTCCTGAACATTGGTGATCGTACTTTTAAGCAGCTTAACCACAAGATTCTGACTAGCCCTGGAATTGGTTCCGGTTGTTGGTTCCTCAGTTCCGGGATCGTTGGTAGCATTCACTCCGTCATTCGCAAATTCTCCAACCTGGAAAACCTCGCCATTGATCGTATACTGAAATGCAACCCCAAGCACCTCATCATTGCTTAAACGTTGATTCAAACTTATATATCCAAGCTGCGTATTAACGGTATATTCTGAAGGTTTTAATTGTCTTGCATTTTCCAGTTTTGCATAATCGGTTCCTTCGGAAACTGTTACTGTTCCAAATCCCTGGTCTACAGTGGCGATATCCCTGATAGCCTGATTCAGTATAGATTCACCATTGCCATTTATTCCGAAGGGATTAAAATCGTTTACAAGGTTATCTGGAAATGCTCCTGCTGGCTGATTGAAAAATCCGCCCGGCGGAGTATCCAGTCCAATATTTCCGGGAACATTGGATTCCCCAAGATCCTGGATCGCTACAATATTTCGTGTATCCTGGATATTCTGGATATTGTTGGTTCTGTTCGTGACCCAAACCTGTATCCTCTTGATCTGAATATTGGTATTGATAAACGGATAATTTCTTAGCGCTTGGTCGTAAGTATCGCGGAAGTAGTGCGCCAGGAAAAAGTGCCGGTCGGCATCGTAATCAAGAGCAAATTTGGCAAATTCTTCTACGGTTGCGCCACCTTCGACATTAACTGTACGTCGCTCCGACTTCTGTTCTGAAAATACTCCGGTGATCCTTGTTTTCCCAAACTGAAGTTCGGTTTTAAAACCAAAAAGACTTTGCGCACCCTGAATAAGTGCATTATTCAGAGGCATATTTACGTTACCTACTTCAATTTTTTGAACGATATCATCTTCATTTGGCGTATACTCAAGTTTCAGCTGATTTTGAAAATCGAAGGTCGATTCGGTATCATAATTCGCCGTTACCTGAAGACGCTCTCCAATTTGTCCAAGCATGGAAAGACTAATACGCTGGTCAAAATCAAAAGACAGATTACTTCTGTTCCTTGGAGAAAATGCCGGGTTGTCCTGCTTGGTATAAAGAAGTCCAAGATCTATTTCTACCGATCCCTGCGGAACGATATTGACTTCAGAGCCACCAAAAATGCTCTCAAATAGATTATTATTGACATAGAAATCTGGTAAAAGATCACGCTGAATATCTTCAGTCCCTTCCTTTCTACCTGAAAGCGCATCATTTTTCAGCTTAAAATAATTACGCATTTCTTCTTCCAGCACGAGGTCTTCATATTCCTGCGGAGTAAGAACTAAAGGCAGTCCTATATTGATCTGGCCTACACGCTCTCTGTAGAAGTAACGGTTGAGGATAGGATCATATTCGTATCTTGATTCTATAGATTGTGGATCTGGGAGCTGTAGCTCACCTAGAGCAAAGCCCGCCTGGATGGTGTCCTGAGGAGTCTCCTGTGAAATAGCGTCTATAGAAAACACCATAAATAACAGGAAAGTCAGGCGTACCGGTAAAGACAATTTCAGGTAATTGTTCTTCAATTTAATTACAGCTTTTTAAGAGCCATTTTTATAATAGATTCTACGGTGGATTCAGGATCATCCTTCAGAATCTTTTCTACAACCTTGCCAGCCTGGCGTCTATTGTAACCCAAGATCTCTAAAGCTGATAACGCTTCTTCCTTATTAGTATTGTTTGGAGTCATTAAAACTTCATCATCGCCCATCACCTTAAGCACTTTATCCTTGAGATCCAGAATAACTCTTTGAGCTGTTTTGGCGCCAATACCTTTTACACTCTGGATGGTAGGAACATCACCGGTCGCAATCGCATTGATAACCTCTTTTGGTTGCAAAGAAGACAGCATTACACGAGCCGTACTCGTACCTACACCAGAAACGGAAATTAGAAGTTTAAAGATCTCTCTTTCAGATTTTTCAATAAACCCGTACAAGGTGTGCGAATCTTCCTTTACCTGCAAATAGGTATAAAGACTGATTGCTTCAGATTCAGGAATGAGTGAAAAAGTATGCAGGGAAATATTTACAGTATATCCTACTCCGTTGCATTCAATAACCACATAGGTGGGATTTTTTTCTATTAACTGACCCTTGAGGTGATGAATCATGAAAGAAAGTTGTATTGAGGTTCAAATGTAGTAAAATAAAGCAAAGGCGGAAATCATCCTTCCGCCCTTTACTTCAATGCAATATTAAGCTTTTTTCTTCGCCCTTTTTTCCTTTTCCTGTGCATCTATGACCGCGACGGCTGCCATATTCACCATTTCTTCCACGCTTGCTCCAAGCTGAAGAATGTGAACAGGTTTCCTCATTCCCATCATGATCGGGCCTATAGAATCCACATTGTTAAGTTCTTTGATAAGCTTATAGGTGCTGTTAGCCGAATCCAGATCTGGATAGATAAGCGTATTTACCTTTTTACCCGCTAGTTTTGAAAATGGGAATTTATTCTGAAGCATCTCACGATTTAAAGCGAAATCTGCCTGTAATTCTCCATCAACACTTAGTTCAGGGTGAAACCTGTGCAGGTAAGAAACTGCTTCTTTTACTTTGGTCGCTCTTGGATGTTTAGAAGATCCGAAGTTTGCGTAAGATATCATGGCAATTACAGGTTCCATACCGAATAACTGAACCGTACGAGCCGTCATCTGCGCGATCTTGGCCAGATCTTTCGCTGAAGGGTCTATATTGATAGAAGTGTCACTAATAAATAACGGACCTCTGGAGGTATTCATCACATTCGTTGCTGCTACCCTGGAAACGCCATCTGCCAGTCCAATAAGTTCCAGCATAGGTTTCACCACCGTTGGATAAGCCCTGGAATAACCGGAAAGCAGTGCATCAGCATCTCCTTCATTGACCATCATCGCGGCAAAGTAGTTACGTTCTCTCAGTAATTTTTCTGCATCATACTTAGTTACGCCACTTCTATGCCTTGTCGTCCAGTATTTATAAGCATAGTTTTTACGATGCGTCTCTTCCTCATCAGATTTTGGATCGATAATGACCACATCTTCCTCTTGGAAATCGATTTCTGCCATTAATTCCCTGATCACTTCACGGCGACCTAAAAGAATAGGAAAACCAATCCCTTCGTCATGCACGATTTGTGCTGCTTTAAGAACATCAAGATGATCTGCTTCCGCAAAAACGATTCGCTTAGGATTTGTCTTGGCTCGATTTTGTAAAAGTCGGGTAATCTTGTTCTCATTTCCCATTCTTTCCAGCAACTCTTCTTCATAACGTTGCCAGTCATCGATCCCTTCCCGGGCTACGCCACTTTCCATGGCAGCTTTAGCCACTGCAGGTGGAACTTTGGCGATCAATCTAGGATCGAAAGGCTTCGGAATAATGTAATCAGGGCCAAAATTTAACCTGGTTTCGCCATAAGCAATATTCACCTGCTCCGGCACCGCCTCTTTAGCCAGCTCTGCCAGTGCTTTCACAGCGGCTTTTTTCATTTCCTCATTGATCTTGGTCGCGCGTACATCCAGTGCTCCACGGAAGATAAATGGAAAACCAAGAACGTTATTCACCTGGTTTGGGTGATCACTTCTACCTGTCGCCATGATAATATCTTTCCTGGTATCCATAGCCAGGTTGTAATCGATCTCTGGATTAGGATTGGCCATTGCAAAAACAATAGGTCTTTTTGCCATGCTTTTAAGCATTGCCGGACTTACAATATTAGCAATAGAGAGACCCACGAATACATCGGCATCCTTCATGGCTTCGTCCAGTGTGTCAATCTTACGGGCAGTTGCGAATTCTGCTTTTTCTTCGGAAAGATTTGTTCTATCTTTTCTAATGACACCTTTACTATCAAGCATTACGATATTTTCAGCTTTAGCACCAAAAGCTTTGTACAGCTTGGTACATGAAACTGCAGCGGCTCCTGCACCACTAATGACGATCTTTACTTTACTGATCTTTTTCTTTGCCAGTTCCAATGCATTCAGTAATGCTGCTGCTGAAATGATCGCAGTTCCATGCTGATCATCATGCATTACCGGAATATCCAGTTCTGCTTTTAAACGTTGTTCAATTTCAAATGCTTCAGGAGCTTTGATATCTTCAAGGTTGATTCCGCCGAAAGTAGGCGCAATATTCTTAACCGTTTCTATGAACTTATCTACGTCTTTAGTGTCTACTTCAATATCGAAAACATCAATATCTGCAAAGATCTTAAAAAGAAGACCTTTTCCTTCCATCACCGGCTTGGATGCTTCGGGACCAATATCACCAAGACCAAGAACGGCAGTACCATTGGAAATCACTGCTACCAGGTTTCCTTTAGTAGTATACTTGTAAACATTCTCCCTATCTTTTTCAATCTCTAGACATGGCTCAGCTACACCTGGAGAATAGGCCAGAGACAGATCTCTCTGGGTGGCATATTTCTTAGTAGGTACAACTTCAATTTTCCCGGGCTTAGGTTTAGCGTGGTAAACCAATGCCTCTCTTCTTTTTCTGGAAGTGTTACTCATAATTTTATGTTTTCGGCTAATTCGCAAAGTTAATAAGGCTGCTGTCCTTAGAGAAATAAAAAGGACAAAAGCTTCAAACGTATCTCTAAGATAATTTATACATTGGAAGCATAAATTATTTTCATGATCAAAAGTCTGTTTTTAGCACTTTTTCTAGTGCCTGTACACCTATTTGCGCAAAGTCTATCCATAAACGAGGTAGACAGTCCTCCTCTTATACAGGGCTACTGCGAAGAAGACCCTTCCGAAGAATGTTTTACCATTTCTATAAGTCAGTTTATGAACAGCAATGCTAATATTGCCGACATCATTAAATCGAAAGAATCGGGAAAGGCGTATATACAGTTTACAGTGAGTGAAAAAGGAGAAGTCATTAATGTACGATCAAGATCTAAATTTCCTACCATTGCCCGAGTAGCGGAAGACGCTATAAAGGAATTGACGATCGCTGAGCCGGCAATGTTAAATGACCAACCCGTAGCGATCACTTACACCCTGCCGTTTAAATTCAGAAGCCTTCAAATAGGGAATGATAGCGCCAGAATTTCAGGGGACGGAGATTTTGCAAACATAACCGATGTGAATGAAGTAGCAACTCCTCCTGAGTTTCTAGGCTACGATACAGGAATAAGAAATATAGTTGATCGTTACAAGTATGATCTTAGAATGAAACTCAGGCAAATGAGTTACGAAGACAAACAAATTGATCTACTGAAAATTTCATTGATCATCGAGGAAAATGGAGATATCTCCAGAAAGATGGTAATTCACCCCAAGCGAAAACTTCAGAATATTGTAAAGACTGAAGTAGATAGGATCGTGATCGAACAAGCAGCTAAAAATAAGAATGGAGAATACGAAAAAGTGCTTATTTCTTATGACTTCTCGAACTAGTCGGGCTTTAGGAACTCAATATTTCGCTTGAAACCTTCAAATTTTGTTCGTTTCACGGCAGATTTTCTGAAGATCTCGTTGAATGTTTCCCTGGTGATCTCTTCCCAGTCTTTCTTTGAGTTTTCCAGAAGTTCAGGATGCGGATTGAATAATGGCTCCTGGTGAGGTTTAGAAAATCGATTCCAGGGACAAACATCCTGACAAACGTCGCAGCCAAACATCCAGTCATCAAATTGATTCTTCATACTCTGCGGTAATTCATCCTTCAGTTCAATGGTAAAATAAGAAATACACTTACTGCCATCTACTTTGTAAGGTTCTACGATCGCTTCCGTTGGACAGGCATCTATACAGGCGGTACAGCTTCCGCAGTGATCGGTAACCAGAGTGTCGTATTCCAGATCAAGATCGACGATCAATTCAGCAATAAAATAGAAAGATCCGGTTTGTTTCGAAAGCAAATTTGAATGCTTCCCAATCCACCCGAGTCCGCTTTTTGCAGCCCAGGCCTTGTCCAGCACCGGAGCTGAATCTACAAAAGCACGACCGTGAAAATCACCAATTTCATCTTGTAGCGTGGTGAGCATTTCTTTCAATTTATCCTTGATCACAAAATGATAATCTCTACCGTAAGCGTATTTACTGATCTTATAAGATTCTGAATTTTGAGTTTCTGAAGGATAATAGTTCAGTAATAACGAAATGACACTTTTAGAACCCGGAACCAGCAAGGTAGGATCCAGACGCTTATCGAAATAATTTTCCATATAGCGCATTTCCCCATGCATATTATTCTGAAGCCAGCTCTCTAGTCTCGGCGCTTCTTCTTCCAGAAATTCAGCTTTTGAAATTCCGCATGACAAAAAGCCGAGTCGTTTTGCTTCGGCTTTAATAAGTTGAGAATATTTTGCTGCTGAAGGATTCAAAGAATGAATTTAGAGCAGCTAATGTAAAAATTAAATAGGTGAGATCATTGTAGTGTGGGATTAAATGGCGCAACTACACTGTAAAAACCTAACAGATATAATGCATAAAAATCTAAAATTCTGATCTTATGAACCTCGTATCTCGAACTTTAGAATAGCATTGTCAGGCTTAAGAGTGATTAATGGTTTGATTTCGATCTCGGTATTCACCGGCTGCAGTTTGTAATCGTTCATCAATTCTGCGACCGCAATGATCATCTCGAACATGGCGAAGTTATTTCCAATACATTTTCTTGGACCCGCACCAAATGGGAAATACTGTGAAGAATATTGTCTTCCGCCATCAGCGAACCTATCTGGCTTAAAAGTGTCTGGCTCTTCCCATAGATCTGGGTGTCTATGAACTTCGTGCAGTGAGAACAACAAATTGGAACCTGGTTCAAAATATTTGCCTTCAAATTCAAATTCCTCAAGATTCACTCGGTCTATAAAATAAGCTGGAGGATACATACGCATTGACTCCTCTAGAACCATTTGAGTGAATGGCGCATTAGTCACCAGATGCATAAGATCATCGCTTTCTTTCTTCAAAACTGAGACCTCTTTATATACCTTTTCCTGCCATTCCGGATTAAATGCGAGTAACTGAGCTGTAAAAGTTAACGAATTCGAGGTGGTTTCATGTCCCGCAGTAAACAGGATCAGAATCTCATCAATAAGTTGTTCTTCATCCATGAAGTTCCCGTCATCATATTTCGCATCCAGCAGCATATCCAGGAGATCGTCATAACGGTTTCCTGAAGCCTGTCGTTCGTGAACTATGGTTCGTAAAATGCTCCTTGCCTCCTCTGTTAGTTGAAGATAACTATCAATTTTTCCACTAAGACTAAACCACCAACCAAGATAAGGTTGCCTCAATTCTTTTACCAGCATTTGCTGCGTGGCTTCAGTTATGTATTGGAGTCGGTTGATCTCAGTTTGATTTGCAGCACTACTAAAAAGTGATTTTACAACCGTCTGGAAAGCTAGATCGTTCATAATTGGAAAAATATCGATCTCTTTCCCGGTCTCGATTTTTTCATATTCGGCACAGATTGCCTCCTTGATAGAATCCAGCAGGTTGGCAAGTTGCTTTTTATGGAATGCCGGCTGGATCAACTTTCGTTGTTTCTTCCAATGCTCTCCCTCTGAAGTGAGCAGACCTTTTCCAACGTATTTCACAAGGTCTTTGGTTTGTATCTCAGATTTTACAAAGTTTTTATGGTTCTTCTGAAGTACATTTTCTACAAGAGCTGCATCCCTGCTAAAAATAACCGATTTACTAAAACCGATCTTAAGTCGAAAAGTATCACCTTTTTCTTCAAAGTTCTTTTTATGAAACGGCAACGGATTTTTTAAAATATTGGCTGAATGCTTTAAAAATTTAGCCAGTGAAACTTCGGGAATACTTTTCTCTTTCTCCTTCATGATACTTTATTAAAACAATCCATTCTGCCCGGGAACCTTGGTTCTTCCAAGGTGTCGGTAAGCATGCTCGGTCACTTCTCTACCTCGAGGTGTCCGGTAAATAAATCCCTGCTGAATCAAAAATGGTTCATAAACCTCTTCAATAGTTTCAGCACTTTCACTTACCGCTGTCGCCAGGGTGGTAATACCTACAGGACCACCTTTAAACTTGTCGATAATGGTTTCAAGGATCTTATTATCCATTTCATCCAGTCCATGCGCATCCACATTTAGTGCTTTTAAGCTATACCTGGCGATCTCAATATCGATCTTTCCATTACCTTTTATCTGTGCAAAATCCCGAACCCTTCTCAGTAAAGCATTTGCTATACGCGGAGTTCCACGACTTCTTCCAGCGATCTCGATAGCAGCTTCCTGTGATATTGGAACTTTAAGGATCTCAGAACTCCTTTCTACGATGCCTGAAAGCAGTTCTGTGGAATAATACTGTAGTCTACTGGAAATTCCAAAACGAGCCCGCATGGGTGCCGTAAGCAATCCTGAACGCGTTGTCGCTCCTATTAAAGTGAAAGGATTTAAATTGATCTGTACCGTTCTTGCGTTAGGACCTGTTTCAAGCATAATATCGATACGGTAATCCTCCATGGCAGAGTACAGGTATTCTTCTACTATGGGACTTAATCGATGAATTTCGTCAATAAACAGAATATCACGCTCGTCTAGATTTGTAAGCAAACCGGCGAGGTCTCCGGGTTTATCCAGGACGGGACCCGAGGTGATCTTTATTCCAACATTGAGCTCATTGGCAAGTATATGCGCCAAAGTGGTTTTTCCCAATCCAGGAGGTCCATGAAACAAGGTATGATCCAGAGCATCCCCGCGCATATTCGCAGCCTGAACAAAGATCTGCAGGTTCTCCAGCACTTGTTCCTGTCCAGCAAAATCATCGAAACTTAATGGCCTTAAAGCTCTTTCTATATCAAATTCTTCAGGAGAAAGATTTTCTCCACTGGCATCCAGGTTCTCGTTCATCATCTTAGTTGCTTTTCGCAATACATTTTTTAGTCTGCTGGATCCAATCTTCAGAATTATCCAGGTTTATATCCGGCTGCACTCCTACAGACTCATATTCCAGATATTTTTTATCGCCTTTAAAAGTAAAGAATCCTTTGAAGTTATAGCAGGGAAAATCATAAGTTTTACCAAGTTCATATGCGATGGTTCCGCTGGTTTTACTTCCGAGCAAGGTTACATTTTTGAACTTCTTCAGTCTTAGTGCAAACTGCTCTGCATTGCTTACTGTAGTACCATTTACTAAAACATAGAGATTGGCATTCTTATAGCTTTTCCGTAGATATTTATAGAGAATATCAGAATTTCTATCACCACCGCCACCATTTTCCCGAAGATCGAGGATGAGGTCTTTAGTAACAGGTTTCTCTTCCAGACTTTTATAGAAAGTTTCTGCATTTTTAAGAACGGGATTGTAACCCGAAAAACTTCCAATTCTCAAATAAGTAATATCACCTGATTTCAAATATTGATAAGTTTCTGAATCCTCTACCCTGGAGCGATTTTGACTGGCGTTGGACTTTGAAAGCTGTAATTTTGAAATATGACCATTGTTAATCTCCAGTGGAAAATTTACGAGCTTTTTGTCGTGAAACTGACCTATAGCAGCAAGATAGCGACCATTCCCATATTTCAAGAATCGCCCTATAATTTCCCCTTGCTGCCACACCTTCTTTCCGCCGCTAAGATTCACTACTATTAAATTCTGTTCGGAAGCATAAACTCCTATGCTGAAACCATCACGGGAATAGATCCCCTGTACCTCGTTCAAGGGTATCTCGTCAAGCTTTGCTTTTAAGCTATCCAGATCGCCATCAAACTTCGGAAATTCATGATAGACTGTATCTGATTGCTCTACATCAAAACCAACTTCAGAATACATCATATTATGCCGATCATTTAGAGTAACAAGTAGGTTACTCATCTGTTGAAAACAGTCATATTCCGGATAATTTCCGGTATACGAATAATTATCAGCAGCACTTAACGCAATATTGTATGCAGATAGA
Source organism: Christiangramia marina (assembly GCF_048285865.1). Lineage (NCBI taxonomy): Bacteria > Pseudomonadati > Bacteroidota > Flavobacteriia > Flavobacteriales > Flavobacteriaceae > Christiangramia > Christiangramia marina. Next base: position 419,102 of record NZ_JBLVTK010000001.1, read on the forward strand.
TCTGATGTATTCCTGGTGACAGGTAAATTTTGGACGGTTTTATTCAGAATTTCAACATTCCGGCTGCAGTCACAATCATTCTGCGAAGAAAGGCTGAAGCTAATTATCAAAAGCAAGCTAGAGAATAAATATTTCATTTCAGTTGATTTGTAAAAAGATATTACAATTTGAGAAGTCGGTAAAACATATAGAATAAAAAAAGCCTTTTCCGTAATGGAAAAGGCTTTCTATATATACTTTATGATCTTCTAGTGATTTAATTCTTCCTCACCTTCCTGAAGTGGCGTCGTTTGCGGCACGAAATCCTGACCGGCGATTACATATTCACCATCTTCTCCGGTTTTGGAATAATCGTATGGCCATCTGTATACCGATGGGATTGCACCAGGCCAGTTTCCATGTACATGTTTTACAGGAGTAGTCCATTCTAAAGTGTTGGATCTCCATGGGTTCATTACAGCTTTCTTTCCGTAGAACATAGAGGAGAAGAAGTTATAAATAAACACTAACTGAACTAATGCAGTAATAATGGCAGCTACCGTAATGATCACATTCACATCTGCATAGTCATCGAAGTATGGAAATTCAGTATTAGTATAATATCGTCTTGGAAGTCCCGCGATACCTATAAAGTGCATTGGGAAGAAGACTCCGTAAGCACCTACAGCAGTTACCCAGAAGTGGATATAACCAAGATTCTTGTTCATCATTCTACCAAACATCTTAGGGAACCAGTGGTAAACACCAGCAAATAGTCCATATAGAGCAGATATACCCATTACCAGGTGGAAGTGAGCTACCACGAAGTAAGTATCATGCACGTTAATATCCAGTGTAGAATCCCCAAGGATAATACCTGTTAGACCACCCGTAATGAAAGTAGAAACAAGACCTATCGAGAATAACATTCCCGGGTTCATCTGTAAATTACCTTTCCAGAGTGTCGTGATATAGTTAAAAGCTTTTACTGCTGAAGGAATTGCAATAAGTAATGTAGTAAAGGTAAATACCGATCCAAGGAACGGGTTCATTCCAGATACGAACATATGGTGACCCCAAACGATCGTAGATAAGAATGCGATAGCCAGAATCGAAGCTACCATTGCACGATATCCAAAGATTGGTTTACGTGAGTTTGTAGCGATAATTTCTGAAGTGATCCCTAGTGCCGGAAGTAATACGATATAAACTTCAGGGTGACCAAGAAACCAGAATAGGTGTTCGAAAAGTACCGGAGAACCTCCCTGGTGACTCAAAACTTCTCCTTTAATAAAGATATCACTTAAGAAGAAGGATGTCCCAAAACTTCTATCCATGATCAATAATAATGCTGCTGAAAGTAATACCGGGAAAGATACCACTCCAATAATTGCTGTTACGAAGAACGCCCATATAGTAAGTGGAAGTCTGGTCATAGACATCCCTGCAGTTCTAAGATTCAATACCGTAACGATATAGTTCAAAGATCCTAGTAAGGAAGATGCAATGAAGATCGCCATAGATACTAACCATAATGTCATCCCTGTTCCAGATCCACTAATTGCTTCAGGGAGGGCAGAAAGCGGAGGATAAATAGTCCATCCCGCCATCGCTGGTCCTGACTCCACGAACAATGAACAAAGCATGATCACTGAAGAAAGGAAGAATAACCAGTAAGAAACCATATTCAGGAATCCAGAGGCCATATCCCGCGCACCAATTTGCAACGGAATTAGTAAGTTCGAGAACGTACCGGAAAGTCCGGCAGTTAATACAAAGAATACCATGATCGTACCATGAATAGTAACAAGTGCCAGGTAAATACTTGGTGACATTACACCTTCCGGTGCCCAGCGTTCTCCTAATAGCGCTTCAAATACCCAGAATGATTCTTCTGGCCATGCAAGCTGAATACGGAAAAGGATAGACATTCCAATCCCTACGATTCCCATTAGAAGACCTGTAATAAGATATTGCTTCGCAATCATCTTATGATCGGTACTGAAAATATACTTTGTTATAAAAGTTTCCTTATGATGATGTCCGTGATCATCGTGGTGATCGTGTGCCGGTGCTGTTGCAATTGCTGACATATCTCTAATTCTTTATCTTAAAATTGTACGTTCGTTATCTATTCTACTGAAGCTACTGCATTCTCACCTTCCGGTGCATTTTCAGTCTCCATCTCCCCTTCAGAATCTTCCTGCATTGACTCTGGCGTTCCATCTCCAGCAGTATCTTCTGGTCTGTCTACATCCTGACTACTTTCTTCCATAGTACTTCCAAAAGTAGGCTGCTCTGCCATCCAGGCATTAAAATCTTCTTCAGATTCTACTACAATCTTCATTTGCATATTGTAATGTGCCTGTCCACAAATCTTGTTACATAATAAGAAGTATTCAAACTCATACTCATCAAGTGTAGGTTCTCCCTGCGCTCTTAGTGCTTCATTGCGCTCATTTCTCACTTCATTTACGCTTTTCACCTTATCTCGCATGTACTCACTTTCTCTCATTTCTTCGGAAGTGATCGTTGGAGTAAAACCAAACTGAGTGATCATTCCTGGCACTACGTTCATTTGTGCACGGAAGAATGGGAAATAAGCTGAATGCAATACATCCTGAGACCTGAATTTGAAAAGGACTGGTCTGTCTACCGGTAAATGTAATTCAGTAGTGATAACATCATCTTTTCCATAAGAATCAGATTCATCCACCCCTAATTGGTTCACACCTTCGATAAAACGAACATTGGCTTTTCCTAGTGTATTATCTTCTCCAGAATATCTAGCTCTCCAGTCAAACTGGTAAGCATAAACTTCGATCACTAAAGGATCTTCGTCCTCATTGATATTCATGATATCACTCCAGGTAAATAATCCGTAGATGATAAGACCAGCAAGAGTAATTACAGGAATGATCGTCCAGATAAATTCCAGTTTATCATTATCTGCGTAGAACAATGCCTTTTGAGTTTTCTTCCCTTTGTATTTAAAAGCAAAGTAGTGCAATAGACCCTGAGTAATGATCTGTACGAACATGATCAATCCGATAGATACAAACATCAAAGTATCATATTCTGAACCATGTTCAGAAGCTGCTTCCGGAAGGTAGAATTTACTGTATTCCCAGAAACAGAATATGGTAATAACATAAAGGAAAATTACAAATGCTAGCATCAGGATCCCGTGAGTACGGTTATCCTTATCGTTTGCAACCTGTGAAGTATCCTCATCTGATCCCTTAGATAACTGAAAGATCTTAGAGATCTGCCAACCTGTTACGGCCAGAAGTGCGAGTACTATGATTACTAAAAATACGGTCATTTTATAAGTTCTTCTTTAAACAATCAATCTTTATTAATAGTGGTAATGTTTACTTTCCTTCAAGTATGGATTACCTTTTACCAGTAGTGGTGCCTTTGTAAGCGCATTGAATACTATGAAAGAGAATAATCCTCCAAACAATAGCATTGCACTAATTTCAGGAATACCAATAAACCAGGATTCTCCAACAGTCGCAGGCATAACCATTACATAAACGTTAATGTAGTGACCACAAAGAATAATGATACCGGTCATTACGACAAACCAGTTCACTCGTTTGTAGTCGCTGTTCATCAACAATAATACAGGGAAAAGGAAATTGGTTACGATCATACCCCAGAAAAGTATAGGATAATCGTTCATCCTCTGGATAAAGTAAACCACCTCCTCAGGAATATTTGAATACCATATCAACATAAACTGAGAGAACCACAGGTAAGTCCAGAAAATACTGATTCCGAACATGAACTTAGCCAGGTCATGTATATGACTATTATTTACAAATTCAAGGTATCCTCTCGATTTAAGATATATAGATATGATAGCAATCGTAGTAATACCAGAAACGAACATACTTGCAAATACGAACCATCCGAATAATGTACTAAACCAGTGCGGATCCAAACTCATGATCCAGTCCCATGACATCATGGATTCGGTAACAATAAAGAATACAAGGAATCCAGCAGATAGTTTAAAAGTCTTTTTAAAGATTGATAGATCTGTTGCATCGTCCATCTTTCTAGAGTTCTTTACAAGTAAATGTCTGAAGATTGCCCATCCACCAAGATAGATAGCAGCTCTGATTAAGAAAAACGGTACGTTTAAGTATGCTGTTTTGTTCTGAATGATTTCGTCGTGTGCTACTACTTCAGGATCCATCCATACGAACAGATGGTTTAAGTGTAAACCTGAAAGAACAAGTATTACAAAAACGATAAGTCCACCAGGTAGTAAGTAAGCCGTGATAGCTTCCATTACTCTGAATAATACCGGTGACCAACCTGCCTGAGCAGCATACTGTACAGCGTAAAAGGCCAGAACTCCCAAGGAGATCATGAAGAAAAAGAATGCTGCAACATAAAGCGCAGCCCATGGCTTATTCTGTAGCTGGTGCAAAATATGCTCCATATGCTCAGCCTCATGAGATGCTTCTTCACCGTGACCGGCTTCAGCGTGATCTGCTTCAGCGGCATGATCTGTATTATCTTCAGTGTGTTCTATTTTTTCAACTTCAGTGTTTCCACCAGGAATCTGCTCTACATTAACTTCATGAGTTTCATCTGTCGCATGCTCTTCCCCGTGATGTTCAGAAGCCATCATTGCCTCCACATCCTCGATAGTTTCTGGAGCCGCGATAAACCCGTAAACGAGACCTATTGCTCCCACAACCATACAAATGATTGCTGCTAATTTTATTTTACTGGATAGCGTATACATATTGATAGATCTAAATCTTTATTCTTGAGTTTCGGTTTGGTTGTTTTCGGTAGTACCTTCAGCAGCCGTGTCGCCAGCATCCTCATAGATATTAGCATCGGCTCTGGAAGGAAGAAGGCTTGTTTGCTCTTCTTCAAATTCTCTTTCAGGTTTACCTTCCAACTTATCTTTTAAGCTCATCACATAGTGATCAATCTGCCAGCGCTCTTCGATAGAAGTCTGCGAAGCATAAGATCCCATGTTATTAATTCCGTAGTACATTACATGATAAACACTACCTTCAGTAATTGCTCTACCTGCATCATCGTAGGATGGCACACCAAGAATCTTTTCTCTTTCTACAAGAATTCCTTTACCATCTCCCTTATCACCGTGGCAAACTGCACAATAAATAGTGTACAAACCTTTACCTTCTGCAAGGTTATCCTGAGTATATGGAATTGGATTGTTAAGATTTGCCTTAGCATTTGCAAGTCCTGCTGCAGAATTTTCGTAATCGTACGGCATCCATCCTCTTGGAATAGATCCTTCTACCGGTAGCTTTGCCTCCTGAGCATTCTCAAATACCTTGTACTCACCGTAAGTTTCGTAACCTACAGACTCATACATATCTGGCATGTACTGATAGTTTGGATCCTCCTTGTCATTGCAGGAAACAACTGCAACACCAAGCAGACAAAATCCTATAGTTTTATGGAACAAACTTCTCATTATCACTATTTATTATCTATTAATCTAATTTCAGATGCTCCAGTATCGTAAAGAAACTTCGTAAGATCATCTATATTATGGTTCGCAGCATCCACTTCCATAAGAAACAGGTCATCTGTAGTTCTTACATCAGGGTTTTCAGCTTTCTTGAATGGCCATAATCTACTTCTCATGTAGAATGTGATTACCATAAGGTGAGCTGCAAAAAATACTGTAAGTTCGAACATGATAGGTACAAAAGCCGGCATATTTTGAAGAAAGCTAAAACTTGGCTTTCCTCCAATATCCTGTGGCCAGTCCTCTATCATAATAAAATTCATCATAGCAACAGCTACCGACAAACCAACCAATCCATAAAGGAATGCGGTGATGGCAAGTCTTGTTGGAGCAAGTCCCATTGCTTTATCAAGTCCGTGAACCGGAAATGGACAATAGATCTCTCCAATATGATAGCGTGCTTCACGAATCTGCTTTACAGCCTGTAAAAGCAGGTCGTCATCTTGGTAAATAGCGTGTAAAACTTTAGATGCCATCCTGATTATTTATTTTTTAGTTTGTTTGCCTGCTCGGTCCATCCAGCTCTGTTCGCCTGGATAGGGAAGTTCTCGATCACTTCATCAAGCAGGACAAAATCCTGTTCTGTCAATTTACTAACCTGGTCGAAAAGGTAGATACCAACCTGGTGGAAATGCTGTTGTAATAATGGTCCAACATTCTTTAGTTTGGTTAGATCATCTGCAGACTGTGTTGCAGGATCATAAGTACCAATTCTTCCTAACATCTCATCGATACGGTCTTTCATCACTTCTGAAATTACCATACCATCAGCGTTCACGGTATCCTCATGAGGATGATCTGCTTCTACTGTTTTTTGATGCTCTGTATCTTCAATTTTATGGTGAATCCCATCCTCTTCGTTCTGCATAGGGTTTCTTCCTACTGCCTGAGGATCGTAATGCAATACATCATCACCATGCTGAGCTCTAAGTTTTTTATACTTCTCTCCGGAAGCCTTCAGTATTGTTTTTACTTCTGCCTGAGCGATCACTGGGAACGAACGGGCATATAGCAGGAACAATACAAAGAAGAATCCAATGGTTCCAATAAAGATTCCAATATCTACAAAAGTAGGTGAGAACATTGTCCACGAAGATGGAAGATAATCACGGTGAAGCGAAGTCACAATAATCACGAAACGTTCGAACCACATCCCGATGTTTACAACGATCGAAATAAAGAAAGAGAACATGATGCTGGTACGCAATTTCTTAAACCACATGAACTGCGGAGAGAATACGTTACAGGTCATCATACTCCAGTACGCCCACCAGTAAGGTCCGGTAGCCCTGTTAAGGAATGCATACTGTTCGTACTCAACACCAGAATACCATGCGATCACTAACTCGGTAATATAAGCAGTACCTACTATAGAACCTGTGATCATGATCACGATGTTCATTAATTCGATATGCTGAATGGTGATATAGTCTTCAAGATTAGAAACCTTTCTCATGATGATAAGCAAGGTGTTAACCATCGCAAATCCAGAGAAGATCGCGCCCGCAACGAAGTAAGGAGGGAAAATGGTCGTATGCCATCCCGGTATTACCGAAGTTGCAAAGTCAAAAGATACAATTGTATGCACTGAAAGTACAAGTGGTGTTGCCAATCCGGCAAGTACCAGTGACACTTCTTCGAAACGTTGCCAGTCTTTAGCACGTCCACTCCATCCAAAGGATAGGATTCCGTAGACCTTTTTAGTAAAAGGAGTAATTGCACGGTCACGTATCATTGCAAAATCAGGTAGTAATCCAGTCCACCAGAATACCAGTGATACAGAAAGATACGTAGAGATCGCAAATACATCCCAAAGAAGTGGCGAGTTAAAGTTCACCCATAATGATCCAAACTGGTTAGGAATTGGAAGTACCCAATAGGCCAGCCATGGACGGCCCATGTGAATAAGCGGGAATAGACCTGCCTGCATTACAGAGAAAATGGTCATTGCCTCTGCAGACCTGTTAATTGCCATTCTCCATTTCTGGCGGAAAAGCAATAATACAGCAGAAATAAGTGTACCGGCGTGACCAATACCTACCCACCATACGAAGTTGGTAATATCCCAGGCCCAACCTACGGTTTTGTTTAATCCCCAGGTACCAATACCTGTAGAAATTGTGTAAACTATACATCCTACACCCCAAAGAAAGGCAACAAGGGCAATAGAGAAAACTATCCACCAGGATTTGTTAGCCCGTCCTTCAACCGGAGCAGCAACATCCACCGTCACGTCGTGATAGCTTTTGTTCCCGGTAACTAGAGGCTTTCGTATAGGTGCTTCGTAATGAGACATATCCTTCTAATTGATTCTTAGTTATTCGTTATTTTAAGCTTCGGTTGTATTTCTAACTTTCGTCTGGTACATCACATTTGGTTTCGTACCTACATACTCAAGAAGATGATACATCCTGTCGTCATTTTTCTTTTCAAGAACTTTCGAGTCTTTGTTATTCACATCCCCAAAGACCATCGCACCTTTATCACAAGCAGCAGAACAAGCAGTCTGGAATTCTCCATCTTCGATCGTTCTACCTTCTCTCTTCGCATCAAGAATGGTTTTCTGAGTTTTTTGAATACACATAGAACATTTCTCCATAACCCCTCTCGAACGTACCGTAACGTCAGGATTAAGAACCATTCTACCCAAGTCGTTGTTCAGGTGGTAATCAAACTCATCATTCTGAGCATAATTGAACCAGTTGAAACGACGTACTTTATAAGGACAGTTGTTCGCACAGTATCTAGTACCAACACATCTGTTATAAATCATTTGATTCTGACCCTGTCTACCGTGAGAAGTTGCCGCAACAGGACAAACTGTTTCACATGGAGCATGGTTACAATGCTGACACATTACAGGCTGGAATACAACCTGAGGATTATCTGCAGTAGATTCAAGTCTGTCAAAAGTAGACAATGAACCTTCTCCTTCTCTATCTCCAAAGATGTAGTCTCCAAATCCAAGACCTGAAGCATCTTCTTTTTCCTCAATATCTTCCGTAAAGTTCTCTTCAGAAGAGAAGTAACGGTCAATACGTAACCAGTGCATATCTCTGGACTTTCTTACTTCCTCTTTTCCTACTACAGGAACGTTGTTTTCAGAATGACAGGCGATCACACAAGCACCACATCCGGTACATGCATTCAGGTCGATACTCAAATTAAAGTGAGGACCTGTAGACCTATCAAAACTTTCCCAGATATCAACTTCCGGAGAAGTTACTGGAGTTTCCTGGTGATCTAAAGAAACTTCTGGAACACGGTTCCATACGTGAGCATCTTTGGTATTAAAGATCTCAAGGGTAGTTTCCTTTATGATATCTCCGCGACCCATCAAAGTATTATGAAGCTGAACACAGGCGAACTCATGAACACCCGGAGCCTTTTTTATTTTTACTTTCTGAACAGATCTGAAATCGTTATATAATGGATAAGCATTCACACCTGTTTGCATCTCTTCCTGAACACCGGCTTTTCTACCGTATCCAAGTGCAAGACCAACAGATCCTTTTGCCTGTCCTGGCATAATATAAACCGGAACATTCTGAACCACAGTATCACCAACGCTAACGTTCACATAGCTACCGTTAAGTCCGCCATTTGCAACATGTTCGTTCATAACTCCCATCGCCTCGGCATCTGCCTTAGACATGGTAATGTAGTTATCCCAACTTGCTCTGGTTAATGGATCTGGCATTTCCTGCAACCAAGGGTTGTTTGCCTGCTGTCCATCTCCAATCGCAGTGTTAGTGTAAAGACTTAATTCAAATCCTTCACCGTCAAGATCATCAATGCTATAAGAAATAGCTGATGCGCCGCTTCCTGCTGAAGCCGGAAGAGCTACTGGTGAACTAGCTTCAAACACACCATCATGAAGCACTTCACTCCAGTTACGATCTCCAAGTCCGCCAGACCAGGTTTCCTGAATATATTCGTAGTAAGACTGATCATTATCTGTCCATTTCAATAAAGTATCCTGAAATTGTCTGGTATCAAACAATGGTCTTATTGTTGGCTGCATAAGACTGAAAGCCTTTTCGCTATACTGAATATCTCCCCAACTTTCAAGATAGTGCGGAGTTGCAGCAACATATTTACTTAATTGAGAAGTCTCATCAGTTCTTGTAGTAAAATCAACTACAGTTTTCACTTTCTTAAGACCTTCTACAAAATCTTTCGAGTTTGGAAGGGTATGAACCGGGTTAAGACCAGCGATCATAAGAGCGCCAATACTTCCATTATTGATATCCTTAACTAGCTGAGCTACTTCACTAGCATTTCCCTGGCGAGTTACACGAGCATTCGAAGAATCCATAACTCGGCTTCCCAGAGCTTCGTTGATCTCCAAGGCCCAGGCCTGCGCTTCCTCATCTGGAATTCCACACACAACCACAGCAGCACTTCCTGCTTTTCTAAGCTGCCTTGCAGCTTTCACTACTGCATCATCAAGCTTTTCAGAAAGACCACTGGTAGAACCACCAGCGATATAACCTTTAAGAGCAGCCATTACAGCTTTTTGCTCAGATGGTTTAACAGGAACACGCTTATCTGCATTCGCTCCGGTCAATGACATATTCGATTCAAACTGAATATGACGTGACATTTTACCATTTTCAGGTATTCTGGTTTTTGCATAGGCAGCATCAAAACCACCACCTTGCCAGTCTCCAAGGAAATCTGCACCAACACCAACTACTGTTTCCACTTTAGAGAAATCATAGTGAGGCAGTGCGCGTCTTCCGTATTTAGACTGAAATGCATTCAATGCAGGATCATCTGAAACAGTATCATACACCACGTGGCGTACATTACCAAATTTCGAAGAAAACTCCTGAATTAATTTTGTAGTTGAAGGACTGGCAAATGTTTGCGTAAGCAATACGATCTCACCATTCGCGTTTTCAAGTTCTGAAACAACCTGACGGTCGAATTCTTCCCAGGAAACGTTTCTTCCTTCAATCATTGGGCGTTTAACCCTTTTAGTATCATACAATGAAAGTACCGAAGCGTGAACACGAGCGTTAACTCCGCCCTTGAACTTCGAAAGATCATTATTTTCAATTTTTACAGGACGACCTTCACGTGTCTTTACCAACACACTGGCGAAATCGAAACCATCAGCAATAGTTGTCGCATAGTAGTTAGCAACACCAGGAACTATCCTATCTGGCTGAACTACATAAGGAATAGACTTTACCACCGGGCCTTCACAGGCAGCCAGTGATGCCGCTGCTGTACTGAAACCAACATACTTAAGGAAATCACGTCTTGAAGTTTTAGAGTCTGCAAGATTTTCTTTATTCCCAAGAAAGTCCTCAATCGGGATCTCCTCAGCGAATTCCTTTTGCTGGAGCGTCTCAACAACAGAGCTTTTATCTTCCAGCTCTTCAACACTTTTCCAGTATTTCTTGTTTGATGACATATTATATCTAAATATTAGCTTCTTAAATTAAACCTGAACTTCAGGATTTTAGTAGTGACACTTACCACATTCTAAACCACCCATTTGAGCAGCCGTCAGCTCTTCTACACCATATTTTTTGGATAATTCTTCATGAATCTTTTCATAGTACTCATTACCCTCAATTCTGATATTTGTTTCACGGTGACAGTTGATACACCACCCCATCGTCAAAGGAGCATTCTGGTAAACGATCTCCATTTCTTCGATAGGACCATGACATTTCTGACATTCAATTCCAGCTACACTTACGTGCTGCGAGTGATTGAAGTATGCAAAATCTGGCAGGTTGTGAATACGCACCCATTTAACTGGTTTCTCTTCTCCAGAATAAGTTCTGGAAGCAGGATCCCAACCGGTCGCATCATATAACTTAGCGATTTCTTTATCGTAAAATTCTTTCGAGTATTCTTCAGTAGCCGTTTCAGGAGAAACCTCAGCAATAGCCTTGTGACAGTTCATACAAACATTTAGGGAAGGAATCCCGGAGTGTTTCGAAACTCTTGCAGAAGAGTGACAGTATTTACACTCGATCTGATTATCACCTGCGTGAATTCTATGTGAATAATGAATTGGTTGAATTGGCTGATAACCCTGATCAACGCCAATCTGCATTAGAAACCCGTAAGAGAAGTACCCTACAGTAAGCAGCACAAAGATCGACGTTACTACTAGAAGAAATTGATTCTCTACGAAAGATTGATATAAAGGTTTAGTTTTTGGCTTCTCAGGAAGTGTAATTCCAGACGCAGATGCAAAATTTCTTAATGTTTTGTTTACAAGAAAAAGCACCACAAGAAGAAGCACCAGAACAAAAGCAAGAATTCCTAAAATGATATTTACAGAAACAC
>NZ_JBLVTK010000001.1:430974-431252 GCF_048285865.1 Christiangramia marina
TGCTACAGGCTCTGGCTTAGGCTGTTCCACATAAGCAAGAATATTATCAATATCACTCTCGGTCAGCTGAGGAAAAGCCGGCATAGCCGTTTGATTCCATTCATTGTAAACTGCGTTAGCTTCAGCATCACCACTAGCGATCAAAGCGGCAGAATTTTGAATCCAGTCATAAAGCCACTCCATTTCATGTCTGTCTGTCGCACCGTGAAGAGCAGGACCAATAGAATTAGAATAAGGTTTGTGACAGGCTGCACACAATGAATTGAATAACTCTTTAC
>NZ_JBLVTK010000001.1:431304-435098 GCF_048285865.1 Christiangramia marina
TTCGGTCGCCTGACCAGACTCAGCCTGAGCTGTAGTATCCTGCGCCGTCTGATCCTGCGCATGCGCGAACAGAGAAAATGTAAATAAGAAAGCTACGCTTAAGAGTAGTTGTCGCGAAATTGAATGGCGGAAAATCACCTTTTTCATATTTTAAGTTCGATTAACGTCTAAACTTTGGTACGGTTTTTACACTCAGTATTTTAGGGCTAAATACCTAAAAAGGTACCTTTAAATTCAGGCACAAAAGTAATACTTATAGACGATTCTAGGAATGTTAGATAAGTGTTAATGGGTAATTTATAATTGTTCTAAATAATATTTTACAAGCTGTTTAAGTTATTATATTTTACATTTGTCAAAAGACCACAAGCTATGAAAAAACCTAATATACAGTACTCATTTGCGATTGCAGCTTTCTTCCTTCTTTTTAATCTGAGTTCCAGCGCTCAACAGGCCAGTGTTGAAATTCAACAAAGCAAAAAGATCGATAAGCTCATGGAAGTAAAGAAAGAATTGAGTGATAATAACAAGATCGGCGACCGCTTCGTGATTCAATTATTTTATGGAGATAATGGTGAAGCTAACGAAGTAATTCAGAAGTACCGGAATCTTTATGAATATCCTTCTAAAATCGCTTACGAAGCCCCCAATTATAAAGTTTGGGTAGGTAACTTTAGAAACAGACTGGAAGCAGACAGAGCGCTTTTAAACCTGAAAGAAGAATTTCCTTCAGCTTTTATTCCGAAGCCACAGAGGAAATAAGAATTTGAAAATTATACATTATAAAGCGGCTCATTGAGCCGTTTTTTTGTTGATAGCTCTTCGGAAACTGATTTTCAAAAACTACCCTATAAGATCCACTATCTATAGCTGAAGATTTTTCATACTCTAACCAATAATTCAGGTTTTTAATCAAAGTCTGTTTACCCTTATTCCCAACTGTCTCGAAGATAGAACTAGAGTGGAATTCAAGGCAGTTTGATGTTTGATCCATCGGTTCTTATTCGAGAAAAAGCATTGTTAGATCTATAGTTTTCCTGTTAGCACAATGCATGATCCTAAACTAAGGATTAATACTCTAAAAAGCTACAGACTTAAAATATAGCAATATCAGTTATTCCTGGATTATATCAGCTCTATTAGAACTGTAGATCAGTCAGAAATTTGAGATTACCAATCTAATTGATCTTTACAATCCTATACAATATTCTAAATATAGATATTCTTTCAGATAAGATGTTTCCATCCCGAGTAGCCAATACTATGGAGTGCAAATACAGCTTATGCAATTACTTCTAATGAATTAGCAACATAATCTATGTCCAAGCATCGGAAGATACAGAAATACAATCCTTCGAATGGACATTGAAATCCTGAAAACATTTTATAAAGGGTTTCAAAAAGTTTGATTTGAAACTTCAGAAACAAGATCAACAGGCACTATTGAATATAATAATACGCAGACAATAGTAGTATGATCTAATAATTTGACACCAATGAATTTCCAATATATACTATTGACACCACTAACAAAAAAAGCGGCTACATGAGCCGCTTTTTTTCGTTTGAGTATCCTACTCAGTTTATTTTGATTTCAAGGTTTTCTTAACCTCTACTTCTCTAAATGCTTCTACTACATCACCTTCTCTAATGTCGTTGTAGTTCTTAACCTGAAGACCACAATCGTAGCCTTTCTTCACTTCTTTAACGTCATCTTTGAAACGTTTTAATGAAGCCAGTTCTCCAGTGTAAACAACCACACCATCTCTAATAAGTCGTATACCAGCACTTCTGTAAATAGTTCCTGCGGTTACCATACAACCAGCGATCGTACCAACCTTGGATATCTTAAAGGTTTCTCTAATCTCTGCAGTACCAGTGATCTCTTCTTTAAGTTCTGGTGAAAGCATACCTTCCATCGCATCTTTAAGATCATTGATCGCATCGTAGATGATCGAGTAAGTACGGATATCAATTTCTTCCTTATCGGCCACCATTCTGGCATTACCTGCAGGTCGAACGTTAAATCCTATAATTACCGCATCAGATGCTGAAGCTAACAGTACATCACTTTCAGTAATTGCACCAACTCCTTTGTGTATGATATTCACCTGAATCTCTTCCGTAGAAAGCTTCTGGAAACTATCTGTAAGCGCTTCTACTGAACCATCCACATCCCCTTTCAGGATTATATTAAGTTCTTTAAAGTCACCAAGTGCGATACGTCTACCAATTTCATCAAGCGTTATGTGACGCTGAGTTCTAACATTCTGCTCACGCTGTAACTGAGTTCTTCGCGCTGCTATATCTTTCGCTTCACGCTCATCCTCCATTACTTTGAAAGTATCACCTGCCTGAGGAGCACCATCAAGCCCTAAAATAGACACTGGTGTAGATGGTCCGGCTTCTTTCACCTCGTGACCACGCTCATCATGCATAGCTTTGATCTTACCACTATTTCTACCGGCAAGTACATAATCTCCAATCTTAAGAGTACCAGCCTGAACAAGAATAGTCGCAATATAACCCCGACCTTTATCAAGGAATGCTTCCACCACGGTACCTTTGGCAAGTTTCTTAGGATTCGCCTTCAGTTCCAGGATTTCAGCTTCCAGAAGTACTTTTTCAAGTAATTCTTTTACGCCAGCTCCTGTTTTTGCGGAAATATCATGTGACTGAATCTTACCACCCCAGTCTTCTACAAGAAGATCCATCTGTGCAAGTTTCTCTTTTATCCTTTCTGGATTTGCCGTTGGCAAATCAGATTTGTTGATCGCGAAGATGATCGGTACTCCTGCAGCCTGTGCGTGAGAGATCGCTTCTTTTGTTTGAGGCATCACATCATCATCTGCCGCAATCACAATGATCGCGATATCTGTTACCTGTGCACCACGAGCACGCATCGCCGTAAAGGCTTCGTGACCAGGAGTATCCAGGAATGCGATTTTTTGTCCGCCATCAAGCTCAACTCCGTAAGCACCAATATGCTGAGTAATCCCTCCACTCTCACCGGCAATTACATTCTCTTTACGAACATAATCCAGTAAGGATGTTTTACCATGATCCACGTGACCCATTACAGTTACTATAGGAGCTCTGGTTACAAGATCTTCAGGATTCTCTTCAACTTCTTCAACAGTTTCTTCTACATCTGCTGTGGTGAACTCAACTTCATAGCCAAATTCTTCAGCAACGATAGTTAATGTTTCAGCATCAAGACGCTGATTCATGGTTACCATCATTCCAAGAGACATACATGCTGAGATAATCTTAGTTACCTGCACATCCATCATCGTTGCAACTTCACTTACAGTAACGAATTCTGTTACCTTTAAGATCTTATCATCAGATTCCTGCTGTGCAAGATCATCTGCGGAACGTTGCCTGTGTTCGTCTCTTTTCTGTCTTCTATACTTAGCACCTTTGCCTTTGGAAGATTTACCCTGAAGTTTCTCCAGAGTTTCACGTACTTGTTTTTGTACTTCTTCTTCGGTTGGTTCTTCTTTTGTAATAGGTTTGCTTCTTGCTCTTCCGCCTTTTTTAGCAGCTGCACCACGCGGATTGTTACCTCCACCACCTTTTACATCTTTACTGATGCGGCGACGACGTTTCTTACGCTTGTCCTTTTCTTCCTTAGATTCGGTTTTCTTCTCGTCTTTCTTCTTAACAGGTTTCTTGAACTGTGAAAGGTCGATCTTCTTACCGGTGAAGTTAGGTCCGTCGAGCTTCGTGTAGTTGGTCTTGATCGTATCAGAACCTTCTTCCTTCTTCTCTACAGTAGCTTCTGGAGCTTT
>NZ_JBLVTK010000001.1:435143-457069 GCF_048285865.1 Christiangramia marina
TTTTTTAGCATCTGGAGCTTCTTCCTTCTTGGGAGCAGGAGCTTCTTTTTTCTCAGCAGCTTTTTCCGCAGGAACCTCTTTAGGCTTCTCTGCAAATTTTGCTGGTTGTTCTTTTTCTTCAGTAGTCTTCTCCGCTTCTTTGACAGGTTCAGCTGGAGTTTCTTTTACTTCTTCAGTTTCTTTAGAGGCTTCTTCCGCAGGAGTTTGCGCTCCGGGCTTTTTGTCCAGGTCTATCTTACCAACCGTTTTAGGACCGGCAAGCTTGGCTCGGGAAGTAGAAACTTCTTCTTTCTTCACCTCTTCAGCTTTACGCTTTTCCTCTATTTCCTTGCGAAGTTCCTCCTTCTCCTTCTTTCTCTCTTCTCCTACTTCTTTGGAAGCAACCTTTTTACTCTTATCGGTTTGGAACTCGTCAGAAAGCACCTCGTAGATTTCTCCCGAGATCTTGGTAGTTGGACGTGCATCAATCTCGTAGCCTTTGGAAGTAAGATATTCCACAGCCCTGTCTAACGAGATATTGAACTCACGTAGAACTTTATTTAATCGCGTTGTTTTCGCTTCTGCCATAAATTGCCCTCTAAATTAACCTCTTTTAATGTATTCTATATTAAAAAAATATTATTCTTCAAATTCTGAGCGAAGAACCGACATAACGTCTTTGATGGTTTCCTCCTCAAGGTCTGTACGACGTACAAGATCATCAACATCCTGTTCCAATACAGCCTTTGCAGTATCCAGACCAATTTTTGAAAATTCGGCGATCACCCAATCTTCAATTTCGTCTGTAAACTCTTTTAACTCCACATCTTCTTCAACACCTTCTCTGTAAACATCGATCTCATAACCGGTTAACTGCCCGGCCAGTCTAATGTTGTGACCACCTCTACCAATGGCTTTGGAAACTTCTTCCGGCTTCAGCATTACCTCAGCAGTTTTAGCTTCTTCATTCATTTTAATGCTGGTTATCTTCGCAGGGCTCAAAGCTCTTGTGATGAATAACTGCTCATTATTGGTGAAATTGATCACATCGATGTTTTCATTTCCAAGCTCACGAACGATGCTGTGAATACGAGAACCTTTCATTCCCACACAAGCACCTACAGGATCGATCCTATCATCATAAGAATCTACTGCTACTTTCGCTTTTTCACCAGGTACACGAACAACTTTTTTGATAGTAATTAAACCATCGAACACTTCAGGGATTTCCTGCTCGAATAACTTCTCAAGGAAACCTGGTGCGGTTCGGGACATGATAATGGTAGGCTTGTTACCTTTTAACTCCACGCTTTCAATGATCCCACGTACGTTTTCTCCTTTTCTGAAGAAATCTGATGGAATCTGGCGGTCTTTAGGAAGCACAATTTCATTGCCCTCGTCATCAAGGAGAATGATTGCTCTGTGCCTTATATGATGAACTTCTGCAGTATAAATTTCTCCTTCAAGATCTTTAAACTGCTTATAAATATTTGTGTTATCATGCTCATGGATCTTAGAGATCAGGTTTTGACGCAATGCCAAAATAGCTCTTCTTCCAAGATCAATAAGCTTCACTTCTTCTGAAACATCTTCACCAACTTCAAAATCGGGTTCGATCCTTCTGGCCTGAGCAAGAGAAATTTCCCTGTTGGAATCTTCCACTTCACCATCTGCAACAACGATCCGGTTTCTCCAGATCTCAAGATCTCCTTTATCAGGGTTTACAATAATATCAAAATTATCGTCTTCTCCATACTTTTTCTTCAAAGCATTTCTGAAAACGTCTTCCAGGATCGCCATAAGCGTAACCCTATCTATAAGCTTATCATCCTTAAATTCTGAGAATGATTCAATCAACGCGATATTTTCCATATCAATTTGTGATTAAAATGTTATTTTAACTTTCGCTTCCACAATCTCATCATAAGACAATGTTGCCTCTTTATCAACTGTGACCTTCCCTTTACCTACCGGCTTGGGCTCCCTGGCTTTCCAGGCTAGCTTGATCTCTTTTTCGTCTGCAGCCAGAAGATCTCCTTCAAATTTATCATTTTCAGTTTTCACTTTCAGCTTGCGACCTATGTTTTTCCTGTATTGCCTTGGTAAGCTCAAAGGTTCAGAAACCCCTGCAGAAGTCACTTCCAGCGAAAAATCTTCCTCTTCCCTGTCGAGATTATGCTCGATCCCGCGACTTACTGTAATACAATCATTTACTGAAACTCCCTCATCACCGTCTATGACGATCTTTATGTGATTAGCGGAGTTTATGTCAAGGCTTATCAAGAATAAGTTCTTATTCTCTTCAAAGACCTGCTCTGCTAATTTTTCTACTTTATCCTTCAGCATATGTTTATAAAAAGAGGGGACTTCTGTCCCCTCGCTGTACCAAAATTTTAGTTTCAACGCTGCAAATATAGCAATATTTTTCAAGTATAAAAACGCCAGAGGAAATGAAATATTCTTCGTAAATTTAATAGAGACTTCACCTTCAATCTATTACTTCGAATTATGAAAAATATACTAGTTCCCACCGATTTCAGCGATCAGGCCGAAAAAGCTCTTAAAGTCGCTGCACAACTGGCTCGAAAATTCGACAGTGAGATCTATTTGCTCCATATGCTGGAGCTACCCATGATGTTGATCGACCCGGTACATGGCAGTAGCCAGAATGTTCCTGAAGCATTATTTTTTATGAAGCTAGCGCATCAAAGATTTTCCAGATTAAAGATGGCAGACTATCTTGAAGGAATAAAGGTGCACGAAACCGTTCAGTTTCACCGTGCTTTTGAAGGTATTATTGAAATTAGTCAAGAGAATAATTGCGAAATGATCGTGATGGGTTCACATGGTGCCAGCGGCTACCAGGAAATGTTCATTGGTTCCAATACAGAGAAGGTCGTGCGTAATTCTGAAATTCCTGTACTGGTGATCAAAAATGAAATTCCTGACTTCAGAATTGAAAATTTCGTGTTCGCTACAGATGCTACTTCAGATCAAAAAGACCTGCTTTCCAGGGCCATGAAATTTGCCCAGGCAATCGATACGCAAATGCACCTGTTATTTGTAAACACGCCTAATGACTTTTTGAGCACTGCGGAAGCTACTAAGAGAATGCTTAAATTCACAGAAGAATATCCAGAGCTGGAAACCAATATTCATATATATAATGATATAAGCGTTGAAAAAG
Source organism: Christiangramia marina (assembly GCF_048285865.1). Classification (NCBI taxonomy): domain Bacteria; kingdom Pseudomonadati; phylum Bacteroidota; class Flavobacteriia; order Flavobacteriales; family Flavobacteriaceae; genus Christiangramia; species Christiangramia marina. Next base: position 438,310 of record NZ_JBLVTK010000001.1, read on the forward strand.
GTATTCTGAATTTTGCACGTAAGCGAGGAGCAGACCTCCTTGGAATTGGAACGCATGGTCGTAAAGGTCTCGCACACTTTTTCAATGGAAGTATTAGCGAAGACCTCGTCAATCATGCTAACAGGCCGGTAGTAACTTTCAGAATTTAAATAAATGCTTTCAAAGCTCCATTCTTGATCATATTCCAGAGATAGTTCCAGAAAGATTTAGTTCTGTCCCGGTCTACAGTAATATCCTTATGATTCGCTTTACTATTCTGCGCTTTATTCTTCACGATAAGGTTCGCCAGTGCAGATACGACTTTGTTCTTCTCTTTTCCATCCTTCTGTAGTACTTCGATCTTAAAATCCTTATACTCCAAGCGCATATCACCCTTAGCCTTGTAAGGTCCACCTGCGAAATTAAAGTACATATCTTCAATTTCTCCATGTGCCTGTACATTCATGGCGGGCTTCATGAATTCATTGATCTGTTCCGCAGCGATCCTGCCAAGTTCCCCGCTTATATTAAAACGATCCTGGGTATCAGCAATTTTAAAAGACCAATTCACATCCAGAGACGCAGTTTCCATAAAATCTGCCTGAGCCTTTATCACGGTTTCCGGAAAATCCTGCCTATCAAGATTCACATTGGAGATCTGGCTTATCTGAAAATTCATATTAGAAAAATCTACAGTTCCCGGCTCGCGATCTGCATGAATCTTCTCTTCGTACTTGAGATACCCGTTCGTAAGACTTATGCTATCAATTTGCAATAGCACAGGCATTTCCCGAAGCATTTGACTATATAAAGGCTTAATACTACTGTCATCTGGCTGTAACTTATCCCTGTAGATCACAAAATTGAATTGATCTATATGTGTGAGAGAATTTCCAATTTTCAGGCTGTCATTCTGCAAACTCCAGGTAAGCCCCTGCATTCCGATACTATCGATCTCCAGATCATACCAGTCGGTTTCTTTACTAATATTCTGCTGATGCTCATTTCTGGAAAACTTCGGTTTTAGCTGGAAATCGGTAATCTTCACATCGTTATTCCTGATCACAAGGTCGCCAACATACAATTTCTGAAGATCATTCAGATCATAAAACAAGCTATCAATATTCAGAAGGATAAGGTCATAATTAAATGGCACCGATTCCTTTAGAGAGGTTGAATCGATTCGCACCTGCTCCATACTAATATCACGCAGTTTTGAGTAAAATCTATGAGTGGAACTATCTTTTTCAAAGATCTTCAGGCTCCCCCCGGAAACTCTAACCGACTTGATCCTGATCTTATTTTTAAAACTATTCTGTTTTTTAGAAGTGGACGTATCCTTCTCTTTCTTCGGAAGTTTAAAGATCTTCACTTCAGGATTGGAAATTCTTAGGTCACCAATAACGATATTCTTGTTAGTCAAATACTCAAGAATCTCGATATCATTTAATCTGATGGTATCAACTTTCAACATTTTACCGCGAATACTAATGGCAGCATCGATCACTTCCGCAGAACGATCTAAAAGCTTCACATCGACCTTTTCATACACCGCATTTGCAGAATCCAGATTTTTCTCGATTCCTTTCTTGATCTTACTCTCCAGAATGTTGTTCGCGATCGCTAAAATAAGAGCGAGAACACCTATTGCGATCAAAACTCCAATAGCGATTTTGTTTGTTTTTTTCAATTTACCAGGATTTAGGTGAGCCAATTTACTATTCGGCTGGCATGATTCTGGCTGAATTAAGAATATTTAACTTAAAAGATTGTGAGCCAGAAGTTACCAAAGTTAAATATTCGTCAAACTTATTTTTAAACTTTCAACCTAAGCTTATTGCATGCTATATTTGTAGGGTAATAATTAGAAAAAAATGTTTTTAAAGGTCGGTGTGAAAGTTTTATTTGTAATGGTCGAGTTATTTCTCGGGTTTTACAGTCTTGTAATCAGTGAAAGTTTGCTGGTTAAATTTATATTTTTCGTAGTAACTGCTGCGATCGTCGCCTTTGGAATTTTGAAAACGATTGATAAAGTCTTACCAGCTAATGGAGAAATGCTCCAGTTAGGATCGGAAGATGAAGAATAATAATTGAGAAAGAAGAATTAAATCCGTTGATTTGCATCAACGGATTTTTTTTGTTTTAAACTCAACCAATTTAATTAGCATGAGGCTCGTTTGTCTTGCAGACACTCATAATTTACATCATCATTTACCCATTCCCGATGGCGATGTGCTTATTCATGCCGGCGATTGTACAGATGGCGGCACCCGGAATGAAACCAATAATTTCCTGAAATGGATGAGTGATCAACCTCACTCCTACAAAATCCTAATACCAGGGAATCACGATTTTTATTTTGAAAAGAAGGAGTTACTAAAAAGCATTCCCGAAGGCATCGAAGTACTCCTCGATCACGAATTGATCATTGAAGGAACAAAATTCTGGGGCTCACCCGTTACTCCAGGATTGGAGAACTGGGCATTTAACAGAGAAAGAGGTCTGGCGATGCAAAGACATTGGAACAAGATCCCGGAAGATACAGATGTACTAATCACCCATACTCCTCCATACGGTATCATGGACCAAATTGCTTCTGGAGAACGTCTGGGATGTGAAGAATTGTTGAAAACATTAGACTTCGTTCAGCCGAAAATCCATTTGTTTGGACATATCCATTACTCTTCAGGCTACCTCAAACGGAACAAAACTTCGTTTTACAATCTCTCTATTCTTGATGAAGCTGGCAGTATCATGCGCTCACCGATGGTTCTAGATCTATAATCTAAAATTTTTGTAAACAAATTTTCGGTAAGGTTAAAAATTTATTAATAAGGGAAGTATTAGATTTTTATTAACAGCTTTTAGCCTGTCTAATAGTAATTTAGCAACTGTTAATCATACAACAATACACCTATCAATACTTTCATAATGAACAATTTTACTACCCCGGAGTTAATAGACGAGGTCAAAAATCTTATTTCTTACAGTATTTCTAATAAGAATCTAGAGTCCTCGAATTTTCAGTTAATGCATAGAGCCATCGTTAAAAAATATTTCGAAGCTAAGAATGTGCAGATCAACTATGACGAGCAAACGATCGAATTACAATTACCTGTAGGTCAGAGAAAATATACAAATATCACTTTTGAGTGTATGGACCTGGAAAGATTTTTACAATCCTGCCTAAAAAAGGATGAAAAAAGCATCTTTTTTTATGAGACTATTCTTTCTCATTACAATATTACTTCAGCAGCATAGTAAACAATCTTGAAGTACCCATAAAGTTTCGGTCCCTACACCGAACTTTTTTATTTCTGATTATCTCCTATTTCTTTAAGCTTCTCTACATTTAAAGGTTTCGATAAAAAACCTGCCAACTTCGGAAAATTCTCAAAACGTTCTTTATCTGAAAATGCGATCGACGAGGTCACGATGTAAATCTTTGTATGATCGTAAATTTCCGGAAATTGAGCTTGCAAAGCCTCCAGAAACTGCCAGCCATCCATTAAGGGCATATTAATATCCAGTAACATCACTGAAGGTAAATTCTCTTTATTGTCACTATAGTACTTTAGTGCCTCCTTTGGAAACTGGTAATATTCTGCCAGCCTGAAAGCGCCAGATTTTTCAATGTACCGGCTAATGATCATTTGATAGACCTCATCATCGTCTATCACTGCTATCTTATCTGTCATTTGAAATAAACTTTAAAAGTCGTCCCTTCTCCCGGCGTACTCTCCACATCAACCGAACCTCCCATAGCCTCCACCTGATTTTTTGTAATGAAAAGACCTACACCACGACCGTCTTTTCTACTGGAAAAAGTTTTATAGAGTCCGAAGATCTTATCACCATAAGCATCCATATCTATCCCAATTCCATTATCCTGTACTTCAAGCACCCATCGATCATTTTTTAGATAGCCAGAAATAATAATTTCCAGAGTCCTGGATTTATCGGTATAACGAAGCGCGTTGGTAAGGAAATTTAATAATACGCTTTCCATATAAGCCGCGTTAAAGGAAACCTCCATCTCAGCCGGAACTTTATTTCGAATTCTAGCCTCCTTCCGGTTGATCTGCGGAATTAAAATTTCCAGTGTATTTTCCAGCATGTCCCGCACATTAATTTTTTGAATACTAATATCCATATTTGTGCTAATGGAAACCACATCATTTAAATCATGTAAAGACTGGTCAAGATTCCCCGATACCTTCTGAAGTAATTCTATATACTGATCCTTTTCCTCTACTGAATCTTCTTCAGTATACAATTCCAGAATAGACTGCATATTGCTGGCATGAGAGCGTAGATTGTGTGAAACAATGTAGGCAAAGTTTAGCAGACGTTTATTCTGCTCCATCACCAGTTCATAAGATTTTACAAGGTTGAGTTCCGCCTCACGCTTTTCTGTAATATCCCGAAGGTTCACCACAAATCCATTCACATTCTGAACCTCCAGCATATTGGTTAGCGTCGCATTTACCCAGAACCATTGGTCTTCCGCATTTTTTACCCGAAGGATAATATCTGCAATGGGTAGGTTAGGCTTCGTATAGGAGTACTCGATCTTTTGCCTTAACAGGTCATGATCATCTGGATGAATATAATGCAAAACTCCATGGGCAGTAAAATCGATCTCTTCATATTTGGAGACCTTAGCTAGTGAAGGAGAATAATAACGAACACTATTTTCTGTATCTACGATAAGTATGATCTCATCACTATTTTCCACGAGGGCCCGGAAGCGGTTCTCATTATCGATCAACAACTGCTTTGCCTCCATCCTGGCAGAAATATCTTCGATAAGTGCGATCTGCGAAGTTGCCTGCTCTCCTTCCGCCCATAAAGGCGAAACACTTAGATTTATCCAGATGATTTTTCCATCGCTTCTAATGAGTCGTTTTTGTAGACTGTATTGATTGATCTCATTATTCCTTAGTTTTTCAATTAGCTCAATATTCCTTTCGTTATCATCTGGATGGGTAATATCGATATGTGATTTACCCACCAGGTAGTCTTCAGGATAACCTAGTAATTGCTGAAATTTCTTATTGGTTTCAAGGATGAGCCCGGTGTTGGTATCAAGACGGGCCATCCCGATAGCCGCCTGGTTAAAGATCGTTCTAAAACGCTGCTCACTTTCAGCCAGTTCTCCTGCCTGCGACTTCATGCGCTGCTGCATGATTACAGGACGTTTTAAGACCTGGTAGAGTATATAAGCAACGGCCCCTCCAAAGAAAATGATAAGCAAGGCAACAGGAATAAGCCTTAAAAATGGCTGATGTAGTGACTGCGGAATAATATATAACCGCCATTCTCCATCTGGCAGAGTAATCACTTCGGAATAGCTCTCGTGAAGATCTGGTCCCGACTGTAGAAAAAATTCTTCTTTTTCTGAAACTGGGTTAATCTTAGAAAACTGGAACTGATAGTCATCGCCAGATAATTCTTGTATTCCAGACTGATGCATCAAATTATCAAACTTTATGATGACGGCAACAAAGCCCCATAAGTCATTTTTTAGAAATACAGGTAATCGTCCAACAACGGCAAGACCACCCTGTTTCAGTTCGAAAGGTCCAGCGAAGAACATACGTTTACGTTCGATCGCTTCCAGGGCTTCCTGATTTCGGGTAGGATCCTCAAGAATATTATAGTTAATAGCGTCCTTATTCTCCTCAAATGGATATACTTTGGTAATAACGCCATCGGGTACTATCTGTATCGCATCAATATTTGGGTTGTTATCTACCAGCTGAGATGCAATGAGGTTAAAATTATCGATCTCACCCTTTTCGTCGATCTGTAATGCCAGTGAAAGAGCTGCAGAATAACTGTATTTAAGAGATTGATCGATGTTCTTGGCTACCACATCGATCATGGAAGACATTTCTGTCTGCCTGTCGTCTAGCAGGATCTGGTAACGCTGCCACAGCATAAAGAACCCCAGGATCACAAGCACCAGCGCACTAGCCAGAGAGATCAGTAACAATTTCAGGTTCAAACCTGGCGAGGTAGGGTTATGGTTAGTTTTTGACATTCAGTGGGTTCAGGCCTGTTGAACGAGACTTTGAAATGTTAAGATTCAAATATAGCTAAATATGTATAACTTATTCAGTACAGAAATATAGATATTGAGGTATAAAAAAACCCGGCGAATAGCCGGGTATATGTAAGCAGGGTTATAAGTTTACCAGAACATGGCCTTACCTCGTATCTTATCCCAGAAACTTGTTTCCTCCTGACCGTAGACATAACCATATTTGTTACCATAGCCAAAGTTTGACAATTCTACATCATTCAACACAAAGCCAACATCATGTAATTTGCCATCTCGTTTGGCATCCAGTGCAAACTCCTGTAATTTTTTCTCGGTGTATCCAGCTCTTATCATATATAAAGTAAGGTCTGCAAATTTATTGATCAGGAAGGTATCTGCTACTAACATAGATGGCGCTGTATCTACAATAACATAGTCGAATCTTGTCTCCAGCTCTGCGAACATCTGGCCAGATTTGTCCAGTCGCCATAATTCCGCCGGGTTTGGTGGGATACTACCTGAAGCTAACAGACTTAGATTAGAGTGTAATGCAGACTGCTTAATAAGACCATCGAGACTATGCGAGTTGTTGATCAAATAATCACTTACTCCAAGCATACTTTTGGTCTCAGCTTCGTATCGCTGTAGTTGAGGATTTCTAAGATCACCTCCAACGATAACTACTTTCTTCCCGGTATTGGCAAGGGTTACCGCCAGATTGAATGCAGCAAACGTCTTACCCTCACCTTTAACGGTTGATGTAATAAAAATCTTAACGCCGGATTTTTTATCTCCATTACTGGCAAGTAGATATTGCAAATTGGTATGAAGTATTCTAAAAGCTTCTGCCAGGATAGACCTGTCACTCTTATTATCAATAAGTTCTTTATCCCCTCGTTTGACTTTTGGTATCTCTCCAACCACAGGAATTTCTTTGGCAGCTTTATCAAGATCTGCACGATTCTGAATTTTATTATTTAACAGTTGACTTATATAGATGATAAGAAATGGGATTAACATTCCCAGGATCAATGCTGCAAGCAATATGATCTTTGGTTTTGGTGATATTGGCTGATCTGAGCTGTAAGCACTATCAACGATCTTTGCTTTTGGTGCTGTTACCGCAAGACTTAATGAATTCTCTTCTCTCTTCTGAAGTAGAAAAATATAAAGTGATTCCTTTATATTCTGTTGTCTTTCGATGCCTCTGTATAATCTTTCTTTCCCCGGAACTGCTGAAATTTTTGAGCCTATCACTGCACTTTGCCTATTAAGATCCTCCTGTGCAATCTTTAAATTATCCCGCATGCGTTGCAAACTCTGAAGTACATTTCCTTTAATCTGATCGATCTGGCTACTCAGGCGTACCACGATAGGGTTCTTAGCCGTAGATCCACTAAGAATACGGTTACGTTCCAGTACAAGATCATTATATTCCTGAATACGTTGATTGACACTTTGCTGAGAGATCCCTAGATTCGCCGGTAAAAGATCACCTTCAGATCCATTACGCAGATACTCGATCATGGCATTGGCCAGCTCTACCTGGGTGCCCATTTCCTGCTGGCGCTTGTTAAATTCGCTCGCATTCTCTATAAACAAACTGGACTCTGCCTGGATATCGGTAAGTTGATTATCCTGTTTGAACTCCTCTTTCCCGGTTTCCACGCTATCCAGTTCCTCATTGATAATGGAAAGACGTTCATCGATGAACTTCGCCGTATTGCGCGCTACCAGGTTTTTATCTTCAATGGCTTCCCGATTATATTCCAGGATCAATTGATCTAGAATATCTCTGGCCTTCGCTTTTACAGGATCTTCAAGAGACAATTCGATCAGGCTGGAATTTTTGTCGGTTAAATTCACCATCACTTTAGCACGATAGGCGGAGGTTACTCCTTGGATGGTACTGAACCTTATCTTAAGATCTGAAAATTCAGAAGCGGCTGAATCCTGAGGATTTAAAACTACAGTCGCAAAGCCAATCTCTACCGGCATGCCTGCTTTGGCTTTCAGGATTTTACCGCTACCCAAATTAGTGAGGAGAAAATCATTCCCACTCTGGCTCACATAAAATTCGCTATCTTCAGATTCCGCAAGATCTTTTAATTTTTGCTCATCCATTTTCAGGATTTGGACAAGCACAGGAGAATTCAGATATACTTCCTTCGCCGGGATTCCGGTTTCATCGATATACTGAACATTTAATTGTAAAGCCTTCACCACTTCGGTCATCATACGGCGTGACTTCAGGATCCCGATCTCATTCTCGATACTATTCGTACCCATTCCGGAGAGCAGTCCAAGATCTACAAAAGCCGACATTTCAGAAGAAGGACCTTTACTATCTTCATCTTTTATGATGATACTGGCAGTGGTGTTATAACTGGCGGTGGTAAATTTAAGATAGGTAAAAGCAAGAGCAACGCAAACAATTACTGCCAGAAGAAACCAGGGCCAGTATTTCAAATACTTTTCAAGTTCCTCTCTTAAGTTGATCTCCTCCTCCTGAGGTCTTTGGGTATATTGGGGCGTTTGTGACATTGTCTAGTTTGTTATAAGGACCGCGAGTGAAATAAGTACAGACGCGATGGAAATATATACTCCTGCATTTCTATTGTAGCTGGCGCTTTGAAGCTGTGCTCCGTTTGGCTCTACATAAACCACATCATTTTGCTGAAGAGTAAAAAACGAAGAATCCACAATTTCAGGATTGGTTAGATCAAGGTATTCGTAGGTTTTCTTACCTCCATCTTCCCGCATGACCAGTACATTTTTTCTTTTGCCGTAGATACTCAGGTCTCCGGCTAGTCCCAGCGCTTTTGGCAGGGTAAGATATTCATCCCGAACATCAAAAGTTCCCGGGCGGTTCACCTCTCCCAGAACACTCACCTGGAAATTTACGAGTCGAATGTTTACAATTGGATCCTGTACATATTCGCTGATGGAATCTTTTAATTTGTGCTGAAGCTCCTGCCGGGTAAGCCCGGCCACATTAACAGTTCCCAATACCGGAAACTCAATATTACCTTCACCATCTACAAGATAGGTTTGCAGTTGTTGTCTTCCGGTCACCATTAAGCCATTATTGACACCCTGCTCAGGCATTCCCATGACTGGTAGATTGAAAGGCATGGCCGCAGCCTGCTCGGGAGCAGAAACGACCACGGTTAATAGATCATTGGATTTTAATTTCAGACTTTTATCGATGTTTTCTTCCAGTCGCTCTCCAGCCTGTTCCAATCCCTGGAAGTAAACGATCTCCTTTCTGGAAACACAGGATGACAGCAATAGTAGGCAGGTAAAAATCTGAATGAATTTAAAGATCTGGGGATACTTCATAGGTTCAAAACTTTGTCGCGAATATACTATTCTTTAATTTTTCTTTCACAATTATTTAACATCAGACTGGATGTTAGCTTACCTTAACTCTCCAAGGAAACTCACCCAATCCTGGTGATAATTCCGTAAGACATTAGACAATCTGGGCATTCCAATTCTGTAGGATGCTGCGACCGGTTGTTCATTGTTGTAGGTATACTCATACCTGTATTCTTCAGTGGTTTTTAACTCCAATTTCTTTCCGCGGAGAATAGAGCCAGGAAATAAACTGAATGCAAACTGGAAACCTCCGGTAGTTCCAATATCTGTTCTCGAGGCATACAAACCTATCTCCGCCTGTGCAAATTGTTTGATAAGATCCAGGCGCACTCCTTTATCCTCATACAGGAACTGTCCTGCACTTAGTTTTAAGCTGGTATTCTTAATGCCTGTTCGCCACTCGGTATCTGCTACCAGGTATAGTTCATTCATGGGAGTACTGTATTTCTCAAACCCATTAAGCCAGTAAAACCCGGTTAATCCAGCGCCCAGGCCAAAACTCCAGTTCGATCTTAGATTGGCATACCGATATTCGAGATCCAGACCGTAGCGGTCATTATAAAAACTACCAGCACTGGCTGCTATAAAATGATCATTCCACGGCTGGTTGAAATAGTGCAGCATGCTAGGAGCTGCTCTTAATTTCATGCCCTGGTTATCATAGTTGTTATTTACCGGAATGCTAAGTCCTGTTTGCAGACTAAGACCTCTGGCAACATAGATCCTTGTATCTACTATGATATTGAATTTTGTCTGGAAAGGATCTGTATAAAAACCAAAGCGGGTCGCCAATCTTGGCTGAATACGGAACTGCCAGCGATAATTTTTAAATGGCTTATTAGCTTCTTGATAAAAACTACGTAGTTCTTGATCGACTTCCAGAATTTGAAAGTCTTCAGAATAACCGGCCACAAGATTGTTGTGATGCAGCGGGAAATACTGATGTTTCTCTTCGGAAGCTTTAATTTGCTGAGCCTGGATCAGGGAGAAACCAGGGTTTCTATAAATGCGATTTTCAAAGATCAATTGCTCACTTTCCACGGAAGGATACAGCAAAACATTTTCAAAACCAGACTGTCGCAGACTATCCTGAAGTTGCTGAGAGGAGGCTTCCGCAGCAAAAACTAACAGCACGATAAAGAACAGGATCCTATTCATTAGTTCTAAGCTTTTGCGGTAACAAATCCAGTTTAAAATTTACAGCAGCCGAATAGCTGAATTCTTTAAGTTCATAACTGGTTAATTGCAGGCTCAACCACTTTAAAGGAGTTACAAATAAACCGGCGTTTATAGTATTAGAGTCGTGCTCGAGCATAAGTCCGCTCCAGCTCACCGGTTTATATATTATAGACCCAAAAAATCCCGATAAATAATTGGTATCCAGAAAATCTGACTTTTTATCAATTACAATATCAAAATAACTACCTGAATTATCCTTTCTTCTAAAAACATAAGGAGAACCGTAACCGGCAGAGATTTGCAGATCACCTAGGTAATGATCGAAGTTTTTGGTGAATACAATATAATCGTGAGATAGATAGGGAGCGGCGGAACCTGGCGGGGTGATACCTATCACTATCGCTGGAAGCAATTCCTTTTCTTTGATTAGTCTGAATCTTAGATCAAATTGGCGATCTCCAATACCCAGCTTGTTTTGCTCGGCTTTTTCTCTTCTATAGGCAATGCTCAGGTTCGCGGTGAGGAAGCTGGTAAAATTTACCCGGGCGTTATAAAAGTATACATCGTCCCCAATTTCCCGAGTAAACATACTGTATTCGCCCGGTAATCCAGCTACGGAAAAACCAAGAGGTTGATCCTCCAGCCACCTGGCGGTGGGAGTATTCACTGCCCCGGGTTTTCCCATGATATTTACCTGGGAAAAGACGGAGGTAGATAATAGTAAAAATAAGAGCCTGATGCTTAGCAATTTGTAAATATAAAAACTGCCCTCTACAAATATTTATTGCAAAAGGGCAGTTATTGTTTAGTCAGTAAATATTAGTTACCACCACCCTGGTTATGACAGGTATTCAAGGCTGTATTTAATACGGTTAAAGCTCTGGTTCTAATCTGTTCGAAATTACCATTTGCAGTATTTTCAAGACTTAGGATCTGGGCGGTGATTCTCGCAAGGTTCTCGGTTAATCTTCGAGCTACTAAAGCGGTAGCTGCAGAGTTCCATTTAGAAACATCAGATTTTCCTTTGATCAGGTAAAGTACCGCATAGTTTCTAAGTGCAGCAGCGCGAGCATCATCATCTGTAGCCTGAGCATAAGCTAAAAGCGCTTTGGAGGCAGTGGCAATCTCAGCAAGATAGGTAGCCGTTGCTTCAGAAATATTGGTCTCTGCAGATTCCTTCATCGTATTCGCATTGGAAACCTTATCGTTTTCATAACTGGTGATCTCTTCCAGTTGCTCTGCCAGGGTAGCTGTAGGCTCTTCAAGGGCAGCATCAAAAGCATCATTTGCCGCATCAAAACAAGGTCCTTCCTGGAAGGCTTCGCTAAACTCATTTTTAGAATCCAGATCGATCCCGTTTCTGGTTAGTGCTGCAGCGGTATCAAAGTCTGCACTAAAATTAATCGTTGGCAGCAAAGCCAGAACATCTGCCGGAGCATTTTCCAAGGCGGTCGCGGCAGCCGCAAGATCACCATCCAGTGAGCTCATGGCCAGGATCTCATCGATTCGTGCATCGGTTAGGTTCGCTGCTTCATCCTGAACTCCGGCTGGCAAGGTAGCTGCAAAATTATCTGCGGTATTCAGATTAGCCTGGGTCTCAGCGCTAAGCTCTCCACCAGCTTCCAGGTCGCTTAGTACCGCAGCAGTTGCTGCCGACTGCTCCACACCTCCAAGATCTACTTCTTCTAGAGTGATCTCGTCAATGTTCAATTCCGGCATTTCGCCTATATCTTCGAATTGTTCATCAAATTTGAATTCTTCAGGGGTGTTGTCGTCGTCGTTACTACAGTTGGTTAATAGTAGACCTGCGAAGGCAATACTAATATAAAGTGCCGGTCGCTTAAGGGAGTTGGTAAAAGTAGATTTCATAAGATTGATTTAAATATGGATTGAAGTATAGAAAAATGGACATTAAAATTAAAAAATAGAGGCTATTCTTAGAACCCTGCGGAACTTGACACGCATCCCATTGGGTCTTAGCTGCAAATGTTCTTTATAGTAGGCGGCGCGCTTTCTCAAGATCTCAAAGACCAGGGCGAAAAAGATCAATCCCAGAACACTAAGGCCAAGTAAGATGACACTATTAAAGAAAGGGCCTGCGATCACATAAGCCGCGACCACGCAAATATTTAAAAAGCCAAGACCAAAGCTTGCCTGTTTATGGTTTAGTTTATTATCTACCATCACGTGATGCAAATGATTGCGATCTGCCTCAAACGGACTTTTCCCATTTTTGAGTCGTATCAACATCACCCGTATGGTATCGAACACCGGAAGAAAAAGTACCGATAGCAGGAATAAAGGTCTGTTCTCGGGCATAAATCCTTCCGCCATCATTTCAGGGGAATGTTTCATGACCAGGATCTTCAGGCTTAAGAAAGCGACAATGAATCCTATGGTTAAGGAGCCACCATCACCCATAAAGATCTTACGCCTGTTATTGGAAAAATTAAAGCGTAGGAAAGCCGCCAGTATTCCTACAACGCTTATGCTTATCAAAACATAGTAGGGTTCGCGAACGACAAAGAATACAAACGCAAAAACACTACAGATCACGATCCCGGCGATACTGGCCAGGCCATCGATCCCATCGATTAAATTATAAGCATTGATCAAGGCCACAACGATCACCAGCTTAATTAAATACCCCAGGGCAATCGGGATAGCACCTATACCCAGGAATCCATTTAGATTTTCCAGATGCAACTCCGGCGAAAAGATGATAAAGCCTGCGGCAAAGACCTGACTTACCAGCTTCAATTTCGCGGTAGATATCACCAGGTCATCTTTTAAACCCGCCATAAACAACAAGGTAAGCCCAATTATCAAATGATTGCCGGTAAAGGAAGTCCTTAAACTTTGCAGCAAACAAATAATCAGGATAAGCACCACAAAAAAGGCCACTCCTCCAAAAGCGGGTACTTTTAAAGAGTGAGAACTACGATGATTGATCTCGGTCACAAGATTCTTTTCCTGGCTAACCCATAAAACTTTGGGAATAAAATACCAGGTTAGCGCAAAGGCCAGCAAAAAGGTCACTGCGGTAAAAAAACCGAAATTACTCCGGAATAGATCCAGCAGTACCTGGTGATCTAAAATGTTCATATTGGTTGGATTTCAAGTTAAATATATGCGTAACCTGAATCTTGTAGGGAGATTTTGGTTTTTGGTCGATTATGTTGAGTACAAAGTTAAAATTTTTAACGAATATATAAACGCTTAACTTTTTTAATTTTTTGAATTCCGTTACTGAAAATTATAATGACCAATCTTTGAGAATATGAAAATTAAAGCTGCAATATTTCGATTATTGAATTTTTATAGAAAATTTTAATTCATATATCAAAAATTCACCAATCAGTTTTAACATCTAGGTACCATTGAATTAATCGCCGAGTTAATTGAAATTGTGGTCCTAAACCATTCGAGGGACTTTACACTTAAGTCTCTTCTAATCCTACGCCCTTTAATTTGATAAGATTTTGCTTAAATATTTGACTTTCGCCATTATTAAAGAAGTATTAGTAATACCACATATTGAATGGAAATATTTATTTAAATAAATTGAAGTTATAGTTTATTGCTCCATCTAATTGTCGTCGTGTATAATATTATTATATGAATTCAATAACTCTCTCCACAATATTTTTGAATCAAATTCTGATTCAATACGACATCTACCCTTTCTGCCTAATTCCTTTCTTAATTTTGGTTTCTCGATTAATTCTACAAGACCAATTTCTAATTGAGTACTATTTATTTCATCGATCAATAGTCCTGAAACACCATGACTAATACTTTCTCTACAGCCAATTACATTAAATCCTATAACCGGCAATTCCATTGCAGAAGCCTCTAGAGCGACATTCCCAAAACCTTCTCTATGACTAGGAAAAGCAAAAATATCTGCAGCTGCATAAAATTTCTCAGTATTACGCTTCCAACCTTCCTGGAATATTCTTGGATGCTTAGTTATTAAAAAAAGAACTTCTTCAGTTAAGCTATCAAAATGATCGTATTTCCCTTGAATTAATAAAAATACATTCTTACGAGATAAAGCTATTCGATTAAATGCAAGAACTAATTCATTGATCCCTTTATCTTTTCTAATTCTACCAGAATATAGAATGAGCAAATCTTCCCTTTTTAATCCTAACTTTTTTCTAACTTTTCTACCTTGCTCTAAATTTTCTAAAGAGAGATTAAATTTAATAAGGTCTACTCCATTGCTAGAACCAGAACCAATTACAAAAATTTTTTCCTTTTTGCATATACCACTTTTTATTACATCATCTTTTAATTCGTGAGAAATGCAAAAAACCTTTACAGAAACGGCACATACGAATTTTTCAATTGTTTCATAAAATTTTCTTTTCCATCCTGTTTCCATCTCGTATGCTCTACCTCTAAGAGTATACATTATTTTTTTTTGAAATGTCAGGCTTGCTGCCAGAGCACCAATTAGCGATGCTTTCGGTGTAGAAATACTTACAATATCAAATCGATTAAACATAAAAAACCAACTCAACTGTAGTAAACTCCAAAGATCATTTACTGGAGATGGAGGCCTTTTTAAATGTATTATTTTAGTTCTAATACCATCATTTTGCAACCATTCGTGCTCAATCCCATCAGGAGCAACACCAGTTATTTCATAGCCATTTTCCTGTAAGAATTTGAATTGATCTTTATATAAACTATGTAGATTCATAGCTGAGCCAATTACTACACAAATCTTCTTTTTTCTCATTGATAAGAATTAGAAATTGAAATTAACCAAAAGCCTTTTCAAATTCAGCCCTGGAATTAAAGGAAGATTTAGAATCTAGGTTATCTTTTATAACCTTTGCTGGGACCCCGCCAAGAATTTTAAAATCCGGAGTGCTTTTGACTACTGAGGCGTTGGAAGCTATTAAATTTCCTTTACCAATTTCAACTCCACATTTTATAGAAACATGCGAGGCTAACCAAGATCCTTTACCTATTAAAACGGGCTTGGCTATACTACCACCAAATCTTACAGAATTGTTTTTAAAAACATGTTGTGTAGTACTTATAACAACATATGGAGCGAAAACAACTTCGTCTTCAATTTTTAACCCCGCCATAGCATTTAACCAACACCCCCGAGCAATATACACATCATCCCCTATGACTAAGCCTTGCGGATTATTAATAAGGACATTGCTAGCGATCGTGAAATTTTTACCACATTTCTTAATGAAAAAACTGGCTAAAATTCCTCTCAAACGAATAGTTATGCGGTTGTCGGGAAGCCAATTGGTAATTAATAATACAAACCATAGTGGAAGCACATATCTCAATTGATTTTTTAGCTCTCTCATACTAATTCTCTTAATGAATTCAGTAATTTAAAGCGTTTGATTTGAAGTTTATCATTTTCAAAATTTTTTGCTTTAAATATATTTCTTTGACTAATTTCTTCTAACTGGCTAGTTGAATTATTCTTTATTAACCATGTCAGTTTATTAGCTATCTGTTTATAGTCCCCAACAGAAAATAAATAATCCTTATCTAATAATTCGGAAATACCTCCGCGATTTGAACCGAAACAAATAAGCCCTCTTGCCATAGCTTCTATAAGAGCTCTAGGCATTCCCTCATTAAAGGACGGAAGAATAAAAAAATGAGCTTTATCCAGAAAGGCAACTACATTATCAATTCCTGTAACCTGACCATGAAAAGAAACCTTTGGCGAAAGTTTTAAATCCTGAACTAACTTTTCGCAACCTTTCCTGGTTGGACCATCTCCAATAAAATCCAGTTGAGTCCGTGGATATTTTTCAGAAATTATTTTAAAAGATTGAATTAGATCTTTTTGATTTTTTAAAGGAATAAAAGAACCTATATGGATAAATCGTATTGAATTGTTGAAATCAAATTTCTTAGATTGATCTAAAATGTATTTATTCTCTAAACGAATACTTGATATAGATTCCGTGCTTTTGCCATTCTTTATTGGATATTTCTTTTGTAAATGACGTATGCTAACATAACTACCAGATTCTGCGTTATAAACTATTTTTCTTTTTCTGCTCTTTAGTATTTGCCCAAAAATCATACTTGGTAATCTCTTAGCAATAGAATCCTCTGAAGAAATCATAGCGTCCTCAGGGTCGCCTATAGATTCAAATATGTAAGGTATATCTTTAGATCTATTATGACGAAATATTTCCCAAGCTGCCATAGAGGGTAATCGAAAGCAAAAACAATCCGTCTTAAAAATTGATGATAATTCCTGTTTTATATAGCGATTAATATTTAGAAACCATTTAATACCATGAACATTTGGCAGTTCAATAAAATTAATTCCTGGCCCACTTGATTTAACCCATCTTTTATCTAAATCATCTACCTTTTGTACTCTGCACACAACATCAACTTCATCGAAAACATCTAAATAGTTTTTAAAAAAATTATAATTGAATACATAGTCATCAAAAAGCTCACCTCCATTATTAAAAAATCGGTGATCAGTTACAATTGTTATCTTCATGATTATAATTTAGAATAAAATTGTTCGAACCATTTTTTATGCGAAAAGTGTTTGATTGCCCAATCTTTGAGAATTAATTTTTCTATTTTGCCTTCCTTAAGTTCTAATATTCTATTAACAGCAAGTTCTTTGTTGAGAGGAGGAACAAGCAAATCGTATAATTCTTTGGGTACTGTTTCTTTAATAGGATCAATATCTGAAGCTATAATGGGAAGTCCTGCAATCATCGCTTCTATTAAAGCATTGGGCTGCCCCTCATTTATTGAGGGAAAATAAAAACAATCTAGAGTGTTCAATACTTTTATTACATCCTTCCTGTGGCTTAGCAATTTTATTTGATCGTTTAGACCTTCTTCTTCAACCCTTGTTTTTAATTGTTCGTATACATCTTTACCACAGAATAGAAAATAAATATCCTTATTGTTTCGGCAAAGAGTAACTGCCACCTCAATAATAGTACTATGGTTTTTAGCTTCATTATAACGGCCTACGTGACCAACTACAAAAGCAGATTTCGGAATTAAAAGATCTTCTCTTAAATTTTCCTGACTATTTAAAAACTGAAAAGCATTTATACCATTGTATATCACTTCAAATTTGCTATTCCTTTTCCAAGAATCTTTATGAAAAAAATCCATAGCCGCTTTTGAATTAGCTAGCACCTTCGTAGCGGCGCAAGGAAGCTGCATGTTTATGGTTTTGTTATATAAAGTTTTTATAGGTGTTTCCTTATACCTATTATTAGAACCTCTATGAAAGGCTATCCTTTTCTTTATACCTGCTAATTTTGCCAAATAAAGTGGAATAGCTGCAAAATTACCGGTAAAGTCACAAACCGATTCAAATTCACCGGTCATTAAAATTTGATATAGCTCATAGAACTTGGCTGGATCAAAATAGCCTATTTCTACAGAAATTATTTTTGCGCCTAATTCCTTAAAATTGGTTTCCAAGTCTCCTATATAGCCCCCTTTGCATATCACAGTTGCACTAATTTCCTCTTTATAAAAGGTAAGAAAACGTAACAGATAGTTTTCTAAACCACCTGAGTTTAAGCCGGTAACTAAAAAAGCAACTTTTTTCATTTAAAAGTTCAGGAAATCTTGTGGAGTTATCTCTTTAAAAAAAATAAAAAATGAGGATAAAGAATATTTAGTAAAATAGCTAGCCTCTATATTATTACGTAACACAATAAAATTGGAAATTAGGTTTAAAGCAAATAGCCCCAAAATTATAAGAAGAGGTTTTAAAGATTGTTTTTCCCGAAACTCATAAATTAAAAGTAAAACAAATATAATCTTTACAACGATTAGATATCTAGAGTAAACATTTGTCACTGGATAAAACAGATTTACTGCAGCAAAACTTAGTAGTAACAAGTTTCTAAAAAGTGAATTTCTTTTAATGGTAAAAATTAAATATAAGTAGGCGAAAACACTCCATGCAATAGAAAAGAAATATACGAGAATATAATTTGATGAACCTTCTGAAATCCCTTTTTCTACAAAATCCTGTCCTTCCAAATAGAGCTCAGCTTTTGTATCAAAACCTTCAGAAAAATCTAATGAACTTAAAAGTGTGACAATGATATCTTTTGGCAGAAATAAGGCTGTAAAAGAGCTCAAAAATAAAAACTTATAAAAATTATCAGCTCGAGG
>NZ_JBLVTK010000001.1:457103-563216 GCF_048285865.1 Christiangramia marina
AGTGCAGTGCTAAAATGAGTGAACAATGCCAGAACCAATAATATTATTGCACTAAAGTTTTCCTTTTTAAATAATCCATTATAAAAAGCTAACAAGACCAAGGCTGTACCAAAATAAAAGCGGGTGCCCGATAGTAAATGATCCAGTGAAAGTGAAAATAAGACTGTTAAAAAACAAAAAAAGAAAATATTGTTTGTTAAATGAATGTTCTCGGATACTTTATTAAAGAGATAAAAGAAAATACCAACAGTAAAAGAGGTTACACAAAACAGCAACAATTGCAACGACAGTCCTAACTTCGCTGTTGAATAGACTAAAAAGTGAAGAATAAAATCTGGTCTCTTATGTGCGGCTAAGTATGAAATAAAATTTTTAAAATCAAATCTTTGGAATTCAAAAAACATTTCAAAATAACGGGCCCTATCATTAGAAACATGAGGGATATATAAATAACTTAAAAATCCAAATACTAAAACCAATAGATAAATACTAAACTGTGATTTTTTATAAATCCCATATAATATTGCCGGCAAGGTCAAAAATGGACTTGCAATAAAAAAGACAGTCTTGGCAAATTTGTCTTCTTTCATTCTATTTTTGAATAAACTTTTCCTCACTTAGAGATAAAAGAAATTTTTTCTTACTTTCATAATCCATCCCTTTAGATTGAAGATTCAATTGAACCATTTTATCTTTAAGATTTCTTACATCACCAACAACCTTAGCGGGATTTCCCGCTACAATAGAATTCTGCGTCACACTTTTGGTTACCACTGTACCTGCACCGATGACGACATTATCACCAATTTTAACGCCTGGCAATATAAGTGCACAACTGCCTATGTAAACGTTATTACCAATAGAAATCTTACCAAAAGTATCCATTAATGGATATTTTTTCCTAAAGACCCAGCCACCTCCATGAGTAAAGAATCGTACATCTTTAGTTATTTGTACATGGTTCCCTATGGTTATGAGATAAGGTTCTGAACCAAAATACTTTGTACCAATCACACATTCATCGCCAATATTAACCCCTAAATAATGAGCATAGCGCAATGGAGACCAAAACGTTTTTCTATAAAAATTTAATAATCTATTGACCACTTTTAATTATTTTCAATACCGCCGTTAAATCTTTTTCTAGATTAGAAATTTCAAATACCCTAATAGTAAGTAGAAAAATTAATATCAATACCGGAAACAGGTAAAAGGATTGATAGTTTTCCAGACCAAATAAGTTGTCTATTAAGAAACCAATTAATGCAGTACCTAATGAGATAAAAGCCACTTTAATTACAAGTATAACTTCATACCAGGAAAAATTATTTTGTACCCTTCGGGATTCATAATAATTAATGAAAAAACTAATAATACTAGTTACTAAAAAGCCATATAAAAGGATTTCAATACTTTTTAAGAGTACTCCAATAAGGATTGAAATGCTCTGAATAGATTTTTTGATTATTTCGAGGTATAGAATTTTTTCTGTTCTGTCAAACACCTTAAATATTATCCTATTAAACATCTCCTGCATATAAAAATAGGATGCAATTATTAAAACCTGCATATAAAATACCGCTTCCAACCATTTTTCTCCATATAACAATAAAATGATATTATGGGCATAGAAATAAACCAGCAAACAGATTAATCCTACGGCAATTGTAAATAAGGTAACTATCCTCCGATAATATGTTTGAAATTGCCCTGAGTCATCTTGCAACTTGGATAAAGAGGAAAAAACAACTCCTAAAGTGGTTGATTTTATAATTTTAACCGGAACTTCTTGCAGTTTCTTACCCTGATAGAAAAATCCAGTTTGACTTATTGCAAAATACTTACCGAGGATTAATTGATAAAGATTGTCGAAACCTGTATTTAAAAGAGAGGATAGCGTAGTATTTACTCCAAATTTATACAATTTTTGAAACGAGGTTTTACTGAAATAAATCGTCTTGACAGGCCCCTCAAAAATCCACAACAAAACAGTTAAAAAAAGTGATGTTGCAATTTGCATAATAACTATAGACCAAACCCCTGCGTTATAATAAGCTAATGCAATACCAATAACGGCGGCAAAAAATATGGCTATAAATTCGTATAGTGCTTTCTTTTTAAATTCTAAGTTTTTTACCAACCTAGCATTCTGAGTAATCTGTAAAGCGTTAATAAAAAGTATGCTAGAGGTAACGATTAAAATATGTTTTAACTCTGAATCGTTATAAAAATCTGCAATACTTCCAGAGAATGATATCAAAAGAAGCATTAGAGTCAAGGAAACACCTAGGTTGAATACAAATACAGTTGAAAAATCAATCTCAGTAGCTTCATTATTCCTTATTAAAGCACCTGATAGGCCCGACTCAGTTAAAACCTTCGCCAGGACAATAAAAAACATTACGATACCTACTTGTCCAAATTCATATGGAGACAAGAGCCTAGCTAAAATAATGTTCGCTAGCAAACCAATAATTAAATAACCACTTTGACCTAAGAAAGACCATAAGAACCCGGTAATGATATTACGTTTGAATGCTTTACTCATAAAATCTCAGAAAAAAATCCTAAAATTTGAAATACTGAAGAAGTTTACTTTCTTTTAAATTGACAATTTTCCATGGTTCTTTTGTATTTAAAATAGAAATAATAGTTTCATCAATATAAAACGTAATTATACAAGCAAGGATAATTGAAATTAAGAGAGGCGTTACTAACAGGATAAAAAAGTTTTCGATACCAGCATTAATTAATTTTAATTGAATAGTATAACCTAATTATTGATAAATTAAATATAGAGCGTAAGATATTTTTCCAAAAAAATATTAGTAGCGAAATTTTAAGGAATTTCCAGCTTTTCAATTACCAATAGATACAATATGCCTACTAATATTGAAATGACCACAAAAAATTCTAGACTATCATAAACAATGTCAGTCCTGTTACCAGGACATTCTTTCCAACTAAATGTCTAAACTGCTCGTGTTGCATTAAAGTTTTCTGTTTACCTGTTCCAAAATGCCCTTTACATCGTAAACCACAGCATACTCTTCTTTTAAAGTGTCTAGATTCATTTGCAAAAACTCGTTATGAGCAACTGTCAAAACTACCGCATCAAACTTTTGCCCTTCGACAAGCTCAGGACTGCAAGTAAGATTATATTCGCGTAGTACCTCTGCCGGGTTGGCCAGCGGATCGTAAATGGTTACCTCGGTGCCGTAAGATTGCAGTTCTTTAACCACATCTACCACTTTGGTATTCCGCACATCGGGGCAATTCTCTTTAAAAGTAATGCCCAATACCAAAATTTTAGCTCCTTTAACTTTTAGATCATCTGTGAGCATCAGCTTAATAACTTCAGAAGCTACATATTTTCCCATAGAATCGTTCATTCTTCTTCCAGCCAAAATGATCTCTGGATGATACCCCATTTCTTGAGCTTTTTGAGCCAGGTAATATGGGTCAACGCCAATACAGTGTCCGCCCACAAGCCCGGGTTTAAAAGGTAAAAAATTCCATTTGGTACCTGCTGCTTCCAATACATCATTAGTATCGATCTCCATTTTATTAAAGATCTTGGCCAATTCATTTACAAAAGCTATATTGATATCACGTTGAGAGTTCTCAATAACCTTAGCAGCCTCAGCCACTTTAATAGTCGGTGCTAAATGAGTTCCCGCCGTGATGACGCTTTTATAAAGCTCATCTACTTTCTTTCCAACTTCAGGAGTAGAACCGGCAGTTACTTTTAATATCTTTTCTACGGTATGCTCTTTATCTCCAGGGTTAATACGTTCAGGTGAATAACCTACAAAGAAATCTTCGTTGAACTTGAGCCCGCTAACTCGCTCCAGAACCGGCACACATTCATCTTCAGTTACACCCGGATATACCGTAGACTCATAAATAACGGTATCTCCTTTTTTTAGCACGCTAGCTACGGCCTCACTACTTTTATAGAGCGGGGTAAGATCTGGTCGGTTGTTTTTATCTATGGGAGTAGGAACGGTAATGATGTAATAGTTACAATTAGAAATATCACCAAGATCTGAGGTACAATACAAACCATTTTGAGCCTCCGCTTCTTGTTCGTCGTCACCAGACTCGAATCCATTTACCCCAGAATCACTTAGTTGTAAATGCAAGGAAGGTTTAGCTGCGAAAGGATAAATTTTTAAAAGTACACTTTGTAGAACGTCATCCTCCACTTCTAAAGTAGCATCATGACCCTTTCTTAGTTCTTCAACTCTTTTTAAATTGATATCTAATCCTACTACAGGATATTTGGTTGCAAATAATCTCGCCAATGGGAGTCCTACATATCCCAGGCCTATCACAGCTATTCTTGGTTGTTCCGTAAACATTGAATTTAATATGTATTAATTTGAAAACAGGGCTTCGCCGCCGTGAGTCACATAACGTAACTCCCGTAAAAAATTTAAATAAAACCTGAGGGAAAATCCTTAGTCGGGATCGACCAAGAACACATAAGTAGGGTTAAGAGGTTTCAGGTTGATTAGAAACAGCAAAATTAGGTTCGTTTATCGTCTTGTAAAAATTTAAGTTGTTAAAATTTTAACGATGAATCGAGGAGATTTCCCCCTCAGTTGTTCCTAAATGCAGATTTTTAAAGATTCAGTAAAAAATAGTGGATATAGATGATAATTTGATATTAATTTTATCTTAAAAATAGAGATCAACTAACTGACTGGCCTATATTATTTTTAGGTTATGGAGTGTATCGTAATTTTCATTGCTTCTTCAAATTCTGCTGTTGCTTTCCAGTTTAATTGTGACTTCATCTTTCCGGCGTCAATGGCATATCTTAAATCATGACCCGCCCGATCTTTTACAAAGGTGATCTGTTCACTGTAACTTCCGGAATCCTTCGGTTTTAGTTCATCCAGCAATTTACATATCCTATGGGCAAGCTCTATATTCTGCATTTCTGTATCACCTCCAATATTATACACTTCGCCTGCTTTGCCTTCCGCATAAACCAGACTAATCGCTTTTACATGATCTAAAACAAATAACCAGTCACGCACATTTTTTCCGTTACCATAAATAGGAATATCATCTCCGCTTACGGCCTTACGAATGATGGTTGGAATCAATTTTTCTTTATGCTGTTTTGGTCCGTAATTATTGGAGCAATTCGTAATTACCGTATTCATTCCATACGTATGATGATAACTGCGCACTACCATGTCTGAAGCGGCCTTGCTAGCCGAATAAGGAGAATTTGGAGCATAGGGGGTTTCTTCAGTAAAATACCCGGTTTCCCCAAGACTTCCATACACTTCATCTGTTGAAATATGATGGAATCTGCAATTTTTAAATTCTTCTTTATATTCGAACGGCGCTTTCATCCAGGTTTTGAAGGCAACATCCAGAAGATTGAATGTTCCGTTCACATTGGTTTCGATAAAAACACCCGGATTGCTAATGGAATTATCCACATGGGATTCCGCCGCAAAATGTATCACTCCGGTTATATGATTTTCCTGAAAGATCTTTTCCAGCAGTTCACGGTTTCGGATGTCTCCTTTAATAAAGGTATAATGAGGATTGGCTTCCACTTCGCTTAGATTCTCCAGATTACCCGCATAGGTAAGCGCATCCAGGTTAATAATATGCTGTTCTGGATTCTGCTCCAGGTAATAGGGTATAAAATTAGACCCTATAAAACCTGCACCACCGGTAATCAGGATCGTTTTGTTTAGATTGCTCATCGTCCCGCTCTCTTTAGTAAATATTCTCCATAGGATGATTTCCCCAGTGTTTTTGCCAGTTGTGCCAGATCCTGCTTGCTGATATAACCTTTTTCATAAGCGATCTCTTCCAGGCAGGCTACTTTAAGTCCCTGTCTTTTTTCCAGGGTATGTATAAAATTCCCTGCTTCCAGCATAGATTCATGAGTTCCCGTATCCAGCCAGGCGTAACCCCTGTGCATGATCTCCATTTTCAAATTTTGATCTTCCAGATATGACTGGATCACCGAAGTGATCTCCAGTTCACCTCTTTTGCTGGGCTTTACATTCTTAGCGACTTCCACAACAGAATTTGGGAAAAAGTACAGTCCTACGATCGCATAATTGGATTTTGGTAATTCCGGCTTCTCTTCCACGCTGATTACGTTACCTTCAGCATCAAATTCTGCTACCCCATACCTCGATGGCTCGTTGACATAGTATCCAAAAACTCCGGCTTTCTGCTCCTGTTCCACCGTAGCGACCGACTTCCGAAGTAAACTTGTAAATCCATGCCCATAGAAAATATTATCTCCCAGGATCAAAGCAACATCATCACCATCTATGAATTCTTCTCCAATGATAAAAGCCTGCGCAAGACCATCTGGTGATTCCTGTACCGCATATTGAAAGTCCATGCCCAGGTCGTTCCCATCACCCAGCAGTTTTTCAAAATTGCTGCGATCCTCCGGGGTCGTAATGATCAAAACTTCCCTGATCCCGGCCAGCATCAGGACCGAAAGCGGATAATAGATCATGGGTTTGTCATATACATTCAGCAGTTGCTTGGAAACCCCTTTGGTAATAGGATATAACCGGGTGCCTGAACCTCCGGCAAGAATAATTCCTTTCATTTTCTATATTTTAGATCGCCTCGCTGCAAAGCTAGCTATTTCACCAGAAACCAGTTATTCAACAGGTTTTCGCGATTGTACAACATTTCCTTTCCGGTTTTATGATCATATACGGTTTTGCCGGCAAAAGTACAGATCGCCTGTCCTGCTGCCGTATCCCACTCCATGGTAGGAGCAAAACGCGGATACTCATCTGCCTTACCTTCAGCTACCATACACAGCTTTAAAGAACTGCCCTTGGAGATGCTTTCCACTTCTCCATGCTCATCTTTTAGCTTTTCAATATAGTCTTTGGTTTCTTCAGAAAGGTGAGATTTACTTGCAACGACGGTAAAGCTTTTATTCTTATTTTTCTTCGGAAGTTTTACTGCGGAAGCCTCCAGACTTTCCATTCCGTCGAAATCAACAACGTTATCTACTTTGTAGGAACCGGCTTCTTCCGAAGCATAATACAATTCCCGAAGTGCGGGAACATAAATAACTCCCAGTACAGGTTTCTGATCTCTTACCAGGGCAATATTGACCGTAAACTCACCATTCTTTTTAATGAATTCTTTGGTGCCATCGATAGGATCCACGATCCATAGGCTGGACCAGTTCTTACGTTCTCCATAGGAAAGATCTCTTCCTTCTTCTGAAAGCACCGGAATATCTGTTGCTGACAGATGCTGCATAATGATCTTGTGAGAAGCAAGGTCGGCTTTAGTAAGCGGAGAATCATCTCCTTTAAAGTCTACTTCAAAATCTTCGTTCTCGTAAATTTCCATGATCCGCTTTCCCGCTTCCAGCGCAGCTTTGATCGCTATCTCTAAATTATTTTGCATGTCTTTTTTAAAGTAATTTCTCAAATCTTATAAAATATTTCAAACCATTTCAGGTATTGTCTGATTCCTTCTGCAATAGCAACTTTGGGCTGATAGCCATAACGCTGCATAAGCGGCCGGGAATCTGCCCAGGTTCTATTTACATCCCCCTGCTGCATGGGCATCAAATTCTTTTTAGCCTTGACCCCTAACTGCTTTTCGATCTCCTCAATAAAATCCAGCAACTTTACCGGCTGGCTGTTTCCAATATTAAATATGCGGTTTAGTGCATTCTTATTAGTATCCGAATCATTGATTACTGCGCTCACTCCGTGGATGATATCATCTACAAAAGTAAAGTCTCTCTCCAGGTTTCCTTCGTTAAACACCCGAATAGATTCTCCATTTTTAATTGCATTTACAAATAGAAACATCGCCATATCTGGTCGTCCCCAGGGTCCATATACTGTAAAAAACCGTAGACCTGTACAGCGAATTCCGTAGAGATGACTATAGGTATACGCCATCAGTTCATTGCTGCGCTTCGTTGCCGCATATAAACTAATAGGCTCATCTACTCTATCTTCTTCGGAAAATGGAACTTTTTTGTTCTGTCCATATACGCTGGAAGAACTGGCATACACAAAATCTTTAATGTTATAAAGTCGGCAGCATTCCAGAATGTTGGCAAACCCCACAAGATTACTGTCTATATATGCCTGAGGATTTTCAATGCTATAGCGTACTCCCGCCTGCGCAGCAAGATTACACACCAGATCAAACTGGTAAGCTTTAAAAATTCCAGGTAAATTTTCGCGATCCTGAAGGTCCATTTTATAGAAAATGAAATCGGGATACTGCTGACTCTTCACCGGCTGATTATATGCAGAATCTGCCGCTACATTAACTCCTAATTCAGCAAGACGTGCAATTTTAAGGGATGGGCAGTAATAATCATTAAGATTATCCAGACCAATTACAGTATGACCTTCCTGCAAAAGTTTTTTGCACAGGTGAAATCCAATAAATCCGGCTGCCCCGGTAACTAATATCTTCATAGAAATTATGAGCTCAAACGATCAAAAACTGCAGAAAACATTCCGTTTCTGTCAGTTCGCTGCTAAAATATTGGAATTAACCGATAAATTATAATTTTAAGAAGCTAAGTGTTCTTAAACTACGTCATGTACACTGGCGGTAAGTATCCAGCCAAGTTCTTCGAGGATCAGCTTTAGCTTTTTATCACCAACTTCTTTGATCACTGCCGTTTGATTGGCCATTTTACCCGATTTAAGTTTGACCTGATCTCCGGGTTTAAACTGGGTAACTTCCAGATCTGAGATCTTATCATTATTAAGCCATGACCGTATAGCTTCGATCTCGGCATCCTTAGCGATCGCCGGTTTATTGAGCCATTGCAAAAAATTCACCACTCCGGGAGCCTCAAACACCCTTGACCTCTCAGCCTCAGTGATATTTACAAAGATATAGGATCTGAATAATGGAACGGTAACTTTCTTCTTACGGTCGCTCCATTGACGGACTTCCACGATCGTAGGGCAGAATACCTCTACTCCCATTTTGGAGAGATATTCTGAAGTTTTGATTTCGTGTTGTGATCTTGTTCTTGCTACATACCACGGCATACTGCGATAGATTTAATGAGTATTCGATTTCACAGTAGGGTCTTGAAATTATGAGTGTACAAAGTTCGTTATTTTAAACCTGCGGAACAATTTTTTAGAAGGCTGAAAACCATTGCGTCAGAATATCGGTTTTTAAATGAATGATTCTAAAGAGGTGTTTCCAGGAATACCGGACCATATTGGAAGTGACTTCAGGAACCTGAATATTCTATAGTTTTAAAAATTAAATTTTGGATTCGCAGCCTTCCGAAAAAGTAAGAAGACTTTTGATATATTGGTTGATGTAAATTGGTGATTTGACTTCGACAGGCTTCCTTCGACAGTCTTCCTTCGAAAAGCTCAAGATGGCGGCAATGTCTTTTCTAAAACCTATTATTTGATAATAAATATTGGTATAATAAACGACCTCCTATTCTCTGATTTTCTTTAACACACATCCTTCGAAAGGTTCAGGATGGTGGTATGATTTTCTCTATAATAGTTGTTATAGAAATTAGAGAGCGGATTCGCACATATTGGGTTTACTCCTTTTTTACATTATCTCAAACCGGTTTCGGGTTAAATGTTACTCAGATCCTGTTGCCAATGATAGTTATTATCTCAAAGGAATTTTTAAATTCTCTGTAATAGGTGGAATCTGATCCACAAACATATCTTAGGTAACCAGGTTTTATAAAATCAATAGATTCGAATGCGAAAGGTTGTTCTGCAATCATATCGAAGTATTCGAAAAACCTCTCAAAATATTTGTCGGCTTGAATAACTCCGAATCGCTTTATTCCAAATTGATGAATTCTAATTAATTCTTCTTAGTAAGATTACTTAATTTGTAATTATTCATTAAGCAAAGATTTCGATTACGTTAGAATTTGTTCTTTACTGTCTTTAGTAAATCCGCTTTTCTCAGCTTTCTCAATCTTGCCCTCGGCATAATCAATCTGAATTTGTTGATTTCGGGCTTGTCTTATCAAGTCATTTAACAGTTCACTTTTGTTGGAATATTTTTGATTATCAACTTGAGATTTTAGCCACTCATCATTTGGCTTTGTGAAGAAAATACCTTGTCTGGACATCATAGCTGGTTTGTTGTAAAGTTGCATCCAAATCGCATCAGACACGAATTATCCAAACAAATATTCTATAGAATAAAGTTTTGATGAAATAACTTCGTTCGACAGGCTTCCCTGGACAAGCTCAGGATGGCCGCATAAGCATCTAAAATGTCGTAGGAAAATATCCTAAGATTTACTGATATGAAATTTCATTTCATAAACAACTTCAAGAGTATCCTTAGGCAAGCACCTTTCTTCAAGCTTCCCTCGACAGGCTCGGGACACGCTCCTTGCCCTGATAATTTGTAAAACAAAAAAACCCAAACTTTTCAGTTTGGGTTTTTAACATTTTTGTTGGCCTACTAGGGCTCGAACCTAGACTCTTCTGGACCAAAACCAGACGTGTTGCCAGTTACACCATAGGCCAATGCTTAAATGCGGATGCAAATTTAAGACAAAGTTTCTATCGCACAAACTTTTTCAAAAAGATTTTCATTAAAATTTCAATTTTTTTTGAAAGCACATTTTTTCTATTCATTTCCAGACACTTCCAAAATATTCGCTTTTCCATTGCGTTTGTAAAGCATTCAGCATATTATTATTAAATTCGCCACTTCAGTAGAATTACACGAGTATTTATGACAGATTTCAACTTTAGTAAGTGGAATAAGATCTTGGGATGGCTGGTTTTTCTTATTGCCCTCACCACCTATACACTTACTCTTGAACCAACGGCAAGTTTCTGGGATGCCGGTGAATATATTGCTACCTCTGCCAACCTGGAAGTTGGTCATCCACCAGGAGCTCCTTTCTATCAAATGATGGGCGCGTTTTTCGCCACTTTTGCGGCAGACAACACCCAGGTTGCCCTGATGGTTAATTTCATGTCTGGGTTTGCCAGTGCCATAGCCATCATGTTTATGTTCTGGTCTATCAGCTTACTGGTACTAAAGATCGCCGGACCGCGAGAAACTCTTACCGATTCTAAGAAAATAGCGGTTCTGGGTAGCGCCCTCGTTGGCTCCCTCGCATTTACTTTTACCGACAGTTTCTGGTTCAATGCCGTGGAAGCCGAAGTGTACGCCATGGCCGCCTGCTTTATGTCGGTTATGTTCTATTTAGGACTACTCTGGGAACGGGATATGTTCACTCCGCGTGGAAATCGCTGGATCATTCTTATATCCCTGGTGATCGGACTCTCTTTTGGAGTTCACTTTATGGGTCTGTTAACCTTACCGGCAATCGGATTCCTTTATTTCTTTAAAAACTACAAAAAGGTAACCGTCAAGAACTTTATCATCGCCAACATAGTCGTGGTCGCTGTGCTTATGTTTATCTTCAAACTTCTATTACCATACACTCTTACGTTCTTTTCTGCATCAGAATTGTTCTTTACCAATTCCCTGGGAATGCCTTTTAATACGGGAACAGCGATCGCTTTACTTGCGATCATCGCCGTATTCTATTTCCTGATCAATTTCACTCGCAAGCGTAACCTGTACCAGTACAACACACTATTGCTTTGTGTATTATTCGTTCTTATAGGTTTCTCCAGCTGGGTAATGTTACCAGTGCGAAGTAACGCACCAACTGTGATCAATGAAAACAGTCCTGACAATGCACGTGAGCTACTCGCCTATTATAATCGTGAGCAATACGGGGAAACTCATCTATTCTACGGCCCTCAATGGTCTGAGATGTATTCCGGACTTGATGAAGATAATCCTTATCGCGATGGGAAACCTCAATATGAAAAAGACGAGGAGCTTGGAAAGTATGTGATCGTTAATGAATATAAGAACGCACGCCAGAACCTGGATGATGATCATAAGGCTGTTCTGCCAAGAATGTGGAGTACCGAGCATGCTACCAATTATATGGAATTTACCGGTCCTCTGGATTTCACGATCAAACCAGAATTCCAGAGCGAAGAAAGACTTATAAGTGCGATCAATGAATTTCGCACTCAGTTTGCCCGTGGTGAAAGGGATATGGAAGACTACCATAACTTCCTAAGGCAGTTCAGCGATTATATCAATGTCGAAAAACCCTCATTTTCGTCTAACATTAGCTACTTCCTGGAGTACCAGGTTGGCTATATGTACTGGCGTTATTTTATGTGGAACTTCACCGGGAGACAGGATGATATCCAGGGAAAATTCGGAGATCTGCACGGAAACTGGATTAGCGGAATCGATTTTATTGATGAATGGCATATTGGGTCGCAAGAGAATTTACCTTCAGATGTGAAAAATAATAAAGCTCGAAATACCTATTATTTTCTGCCGCTCTTACTCGGACTGATCGGACTCATCTTTCAGCTGAAAAGAGATCAGAAGAATTTCTGGGTGCTAATGGTGTTTTTCCTGTTTACCGGAATTGCGCTTAAAGTTTATCTGAATGAAAGGCCTTTTGAACCAAGAGAACGCGACTATGCACTTGTAGGGTCCTTCTATGTTTTTGCGATCTGGATAGGCTTTGGTGTCTATGCGATCTTCGATAAGCTCAAAGGAATGATAGGTCCTAAAATTCTGGCTCCGGTAGTAGTAATTGCAAGTTTACTTGCCGTACCAACGCTGCTTGCTTCGGAAAACTGGGATGATCATGATCGTTCTGGCAGAGACACTGCGCTAACCATGGCCCGGATGTATCTGGATTCCATCGACGAAAATGCCATTATATTTACCATTGGTGATAATGATACTTTTGCGCTCTGGTATGTTCAGCAAATTGAAAAATACCGAACCGATGTACGTGTAATTAATACAAGTTTACTGGCAACCGACTGGTATATTGACCAGATGAAGCGAAAAGCTTTTGATAGTGATGCGATCCCGTCGCAATTACCACAGGACTGGTATAATGGAAAGAACGATGCAATCTTCCTGCGCGAAGTAACCCAGGACACTGTGGGCATCAAAACCTGGATGAATTATATTCAGAATGAAGATCCAAGAACCATGGCCGAATTACAAAGTGGGTCCATGATCAACACCTTCCCTTCTAAATATGTACGAATTCCGGTAGACAAACAAAATGTACTGGATAATAATATCGTAGACCGTTCTGAAGCAAACGAGATCGTTGATCATATAGATATTGAGATTGGTGACCAGGTGCTTTACAAGAACAGGCTGTTGATGCTCGATATTATTGCCAACAACGATTGGAAACGTCCTATCTATTTTACCGGCGGAAGTTTTGGTGATGACGATTACCTTTGGATGAAAGATTATCTGCAACTGGAAGGAGTCACCTATAAACTGGTTCCTATTCAAACACCTCTTGATCCCCGAAATCCATTCGATATGGGTCGCGTGAATACTGAGAAGATGTACAATATCGTGAAGAACTGGAATTGGGGAAATATGGGATCTTCAGATATTTATCATGATCCTGAAACCCGTAAGAACTCAATTACCTATAGAAGCAACCTGGCAAGACTGACTGAGAATCTTCTTAATGAAGGTGATACTATACATGCGGAAGAGATCCTTGACCTGGGAATGCAACATATGCCGGTCGAGCATTATGAATATTATACGCTACTGGAACCATTTATCACCGGTTACTACGAAGTTAACAAACCTCAAAAAGCGCGTGAGATCTGGGAAAAAGTGACTAAGAAGTACCAGGAGAACCTGAAATTTTATAGCGGCTGGGAAGTAGAACGTCAATACAGGTATGCAGATGAGATCATTACCGATATGGAACGTTACCGCGGCCTGGTTGACATTATGATGGTTTATGAGGATCGTGAGACAGCCAGAGAAAAAGCCGAAGAATTTAACACCTATCTAAAAAAGTTCAGGCATTTCTACCGTGAGGACGAAGAAATAGATGCTGAAGCAAAATCTCCGCAACAGGAGATTCTGGAAGCGCTGGATGGCGCAACTCCCATAGGGCAACCGGACGATTCGGTTTCGCTGCAAAGTGATCAGCAATAAAATTAAACCCGGCCAATTGCGCCGGGTTTTTTATTTTTGAATATCGATGAGTTTATTCCTGCCTAAATATCCTTCAGTCCTGAAACTTCTTTATCCTAAACGTATTTCCAGGATAAAGGATAAAAATGCTATCTATCTCACTTTTGACGATGGCCCAATTCCAGATGTCACGCCATGGGTTCTGGATCTACTCGAAGAGTATTCAGCAAAAGCTACTTTCTTCTGTATTGGAGAGAATGTTGAAAAGCACCCGGAAATTTTCCGAAGTATTTTAGAGAAAGAACACGCTGTGGGAAATCACACATATAATCACCTTAACGGCTGGAAAACTGGCAAAGCTCCTTATATCGAGAATACCCAGAAAACTCAGCAGGTATTTACTGCTAACAAATTCTTCCCAGAGACAAAATTTTTCAGACCACCTTATGGTAAGATCATGAACGCTCAGGCGAGTGACCTTGTGGAAAAAAGCTATAAAATTGTGATGTGGGATGTAATAAGTGGTGATTATGACCACAGTATTTCAGCAGAAAAGTGCTACCGGAATGTCATAAATAATGCTATTGATGGAAGTACGATCGTCTTCCATGATTCAGAAAAGGCATTTAAAAATCTCAGGGAAGTATTACCCAGAGTGATGAGATACTACGCTGAAAAAGGCTTTACTTTCAAAAGTCTTACTGATGCTCCTTTAAAAGACCAATAAGCGTATTTGCATTCTGCTCACCGCTTTGGCGCCACTTCATTTCACCGTCCCTGTAGATCATAAGCGTTGGCAAACCCTTTACTCTTAAGGCTTCAGCAAGCTGAGAATTCTTATCCACATCGATCTTTATGACCTTGGCTTTATCACCTAAAGCGGCCGCGACATCACGTAATACCGGATGCATGGCTTCGGAAGCTTCGCTCCATTCAGCATAAAAATCCAGAAGTACCGGAATGTTCAGATCTACTAGTTCACCAAATTTTGACATAATTCAGTATTTATTTTTTCGGTTATTTACCGTGTTCGCCAGCTATACTCAAATATAGGAAATTCTTTGTATTAAGCTGGTTTAGGTCCTTTTTTCAGTTCGATGACGCTAATTTCGGGCCATATTCCTATTCTACCAGGATATGCCAGAAATCCGAAGCCTCTGTTTACATTAATATAGCGTCCTGCTTCCTCATAAATTCCAGCCCAGTGCTTGTAACGATATTGCACCGGACTCCATTTTAACCAACCCGGGATCTCGATCCCAAATTGCATACCATGCGTATGGCCGCTAAGCGTTAAATGATAATGTTTTTCGTCTTTCCTCACCTCTTCTTCCCAGTGAGAAGGATCGTGACTGAGTAGCACTTTAAAATCTTTACTGGAGAGTCCGCTTCCAGCTTTTTGAAGATCACCGGCTTTTTTAAATCCGCCAATTCCCCAATTCTCTACTCCAACAATTGCTATTTGTTCTCCGTTTCTCTCAATAAGACTGTGTTCATTCAGCATTAACTTCCAGCCCATTTCTGCATGAGTATCCTTCAGGCGTTGTAAATTCTGCTTTTTTGCTTCCGGACTCTCCCACTGCGTATAGTCTCCGTAATCATGATTCCCTAGAATAGAATATACACCGTCCCTGGCATTTACCTGGGAGAATACATCTTTCCAGTTCTCCATTTCTGAAGCTTTATTATTCACAAGATCCCCGGTAAAAACCACCAGATCACTTTCCTGCTCTTTCAAAAGATCCACTCCATACTGTATCTTTTGTTTATTATCGAAACTTCCACTATGCACATCACTAATCTGGCTGATGGTATAACCATCAAAGGACTCAGGAAGATCATCGAAATAAAGTGTATATCGTAACACCCTGAAATTGTATCGACCTTTTACCATTCCGTACAACAAACCAGCAAACGGAATTGCCGCAAGACCCAGAGCCACTGTACTTATAAATTTTCTTCTTGATGGAATAGAAAAACTTTCTGAAGAGCCGAATAATTTTTGAAAACCTGCAAATGGAAGTCTTAGAAAATCCTCCCCCAGCAGAACTAAAGCAAGTACAATTTTCGCTACAAAGAATGCAAGAAAAATACCTATCGCGTAGCCTCTACCACCTCCAAAACCATCATTAGGATTGGGCTGATTAAACTGATAGATAAGATTGGCAATTACGATGATCGAGATCAGGAAATAGAACGAGGCAACCCATACATTCTTTGAAAATACCCGTAAAGCCTGAAAAGCGTAAAGATCTACGATGATGTAGATAACGGCAAGAATTAACCAGCGCATTAAGTAATTTTTTGCGAAGATAATTTTAATTGCAGCGAACCCCAGCTTATTAACGATTCTTTAAGCTCATACTTCTTACAAGCATTCTATTATTCTTTATTTTAAAAGCATGCTTCGAAATATTACTTTTAGCAAGAGATTTAAATCATGAAACGTCGACAATTTCTTCAGAAAACCGGGATCAGCGTAGGAGCACTTAGTGTGAGTTCCAGCTTTTTCCCTCAAAACATATTGAAACCTATGAACACCAAGCCAAAACCAGTTGCGGTCGCTACCTGGAATTTTCAAAATGCCACCAAAAAAGCCGGGTCAATGCTGGAAAATGGTTTTAGCGCCCTGGATGCTGTGGAACAGGGAGTGATGGTGGAAGAGGCCAACCTTAAAAACACTACTGTTGGTGACGGCGGCGCGCCAGACCGTGATGGAAATGTTACTCTGGATGCCTGTATCATGTCCCCCGATGGTGATGCCGGTGCAGTTGTCTACCTTAAAGAGATCGCACATCCCATACAGGTAGCGAGAAAAGTGATGGAAGATACTCCGCATGTCATGCTTGCCGGTGAAGGCGCCTTACAATTTGCCATTCAGCAGGGATTTAAAAAGAAGAACCTGCTCACCGAAAGCTCTGAAAAAGCATGGAAAGAATGGTTGGAACATAAAGAGTACAGACCTATTATTAATATTGAAAACCATGACACCATCGGGATGCTATGTGTGGATGATAAAGGGGATATCGCCGGAGCCTGTACAACTTCCGGACTTTCCTACAAAGTGAATGGCCGTGTTGGTGATTCTCCAATAATTGGTGCTGGTCTTTTTCTCGATAATGAAATTGGTGGAGCTGTAGGTACCGGAATGGGTGAAGCCATTATGAAAAGTGTGGGTAGTTTCCTGATCGTGGAATTAATGCGACAGGGAATGTCTCCACAGGATGCCTGTAAGGAAGCGGTCATGAGAACCGTTCGCAAAGCACCAAATCACAAGGATTTCCAGATCGCATATGTAGCACTCAACAAAGCCGGGGAAATTGGATCTTACTGTATCCACAAAGGCTTCAGTTACGCTAAGTTTCATGAAGGAATTAGCAGCGACAACCTGAGCCCCTCTTATTTGGATTCTTAGTTTTATATCTTTCTGCGGAACGATATAATCTTTGTAATTTTGAGCTAATCACGAATTTTATTAAACATTTCTAATGGCCGATCAAAAACGCCTTTTTTTACTGGACGCTTACGCATTAATTTTCCGAGGATATTATGCTTTTATCAAAAACCCGCGAATTAATTCCAAAGGTTTCAATACTTCTGCGATCATGGGATTTACGAATTCCCTTTTTGATGTTATACGAAGAGAAAAACCAGATCATTTAGCGGTTTGTTTCGATAAGGATGGCAGCGAAGCCAGAACTGAAATGTTCTCAGACTATAAAGCTAATAGGGATGAAACCCCTGAACCTATACGTGAATCTATCCCCGTAATTCAGGAAATTCTTCGCGCTATGCATATTCCCGTGGTGGAATGTGCCGGAATGGAAGCAGATGACATCATTGGAACTCTTGCCAAACAGGCAGAAAAGGAGAACTATAAGGTATATATGGTGACGCCAGACAAGGATTTCGCTCAGCTGGTTTCAGAAAATATTTTCATGTATCGTCCCGCCAGAATGGGTAATGGGATCGAGATCTGGGGAATACCTGAAGTTCAGAAGAAATTTGAGGTGGAACGTCCGGAGCAGGTGATAGATTTCCTCGGAATGATGGGCGACTCTGTAGATAATATTCCAGGACTTCCAGGAGTTGGTGAAAAGACCGCCAAGAAGTTTCTTAAGAAATACGGAAGCATGGAAGGTTTACTGGCAAATACCGATGACCTCAAAGGAAAGATGAAGGAAAAAATCATCGAAAATGCTGAACTAGGGCGATTATCCAAGAAGCTGGCTACCATATTTGTTGACTGTGACGTAAAATTTCATGCTGAAGATTATGAACTTTCCATGCCAGATGGGGACAAGGTGCAGGAGATTTTCGAGGACCTTGAGTTCAGAAGATTGAAAGATCAGTTTTTAAAATTATTTTCAGGACAAGAAGAAAGCACCCCAACACAGGTGAGTAATTCGCCTTCAGCAAAACAAAATGCGCAAACCGCAGGGGCTGGACAGTTTTCGTTATTTGGAGGTGATGGTGAAGAGATCGAACGAACTTCTTCGAGAACAAATCTGGCTGATACTCCCCATTTTTACCAGTTACTCGAAACAGAAATGGCTCAAAAGCTGTTTTTTGAACGACTGCTTATGCAGAAAAGTGTTTGTTTCGATACTGAAACCACAGGATTGAATCCGCTGGATGCAGAATTAGTAGGAATCGCTTTTTCCTGGGAAGCCGGGAAAGGCTACTATCTTCCATTTCCGGAGGAACGCGAGAAAGCACAGGAATTGATCGAAAAAATTCGTCCGTTTTTTGAAAATGAATCCATAGAGAAGATAGGTCAGAATCTTAAATATGATATCAAGGTTCTGGACAAATATCATATCGAAGTGAAATCACCGATCTTTGATACCATGATCGCACATTATCTTATTAATCCAGATATGCGTCATAATATGGATGTTCTGGCCGAAACTTACCTTAATTATACTCCGCAGCCAATTACCGAACTTATTGGAAAAAAAGGTAAGAATCAAAAAAGCATGCGTGATGTAGATCTCAAATCTCAAACTGAATACGGAGTAGAAGATGCCGATATCACTCTTCAGCTAAAAACGCTTTTCGAGAAAGAACTGGAAGATGCAAACACGAAAAAATTATTCAACGAAATTGAAATTCCGCTGGTAGAAGTACTGGCAGATATGGAGCTGGAAGGAATTAATCTGGACGAAAATTACCTGCAATCCCTTTCCGAAGCATTAACCAACGATATAAAGGACCTGGAAGCTAAAATTTATGAGGAAGCAGGCGAAGAATTCCTGATAAGTTCGCCAAAACAACTGGGAATCATTCTTTTTGAAAAAATGGAACTTTCTAAAAAACCCAAGAAAACGAAAACGGGTCAGTATAGCACCAGCGAGGACGTACTTTCTGTTTTAGCTGAAGAGAACCCGATCGTTCAACATGTACTGGATTACCGCGGACTTGTTAAATTACAGAACACCTACGTGGATGCGCTGCCAAATCAGGTAGAAAAAACGACCGGCCGTGTGCATACCGAATATATGCAAACTATCGCGGCTACCGGAAGGCTGAGTTCCAACAACCCGAACTTACAAAACATCCCGATTAGAACAGAACGGGGCAGACAGGTTAGAAAAGCTTTCGTTCCCAGGGATGAAAATTTCGTCCTGTTAGCCGCCGATTATTCCCAGATCGAATTACGTATTATCGCCGCTTTAAGTGATGAAGAAAATATGATCAAGGCCTTTAAAGAAGGTGAAGATATTCATGCCTCCACCGCTGCAAAGGTATTCAACGTGCCATTGGAAGAAGTTACTCGTGAACAACGAAGCAACGCCAAAACGGTGAATTTTGGGATCATTTATGGTGTTTCAGCTTTTGGGTTGAGCAACCAAACTTCTCTCTCCCGTAGTGAAGCGAAAGATTTGATCGACACCTATTATAAGACTTATCCTAAACTGAGTAGTTATATTGCAGACCAGGTAGAGTTTGCAAGACAGAATGGGTATGTAAGTACTGTACTGGGACGCCGACGCTATTTGAAAGATATCAATTCAAGAAACCAGGTGGTTCGTGGTGCTGCGGAAAGAAACGCTGTGAATGCACCAATTCAGGGTAGTGCAGCAGACATCATCAAACTAGCCATGATCAATATTCACAAAAAACTGAAAGCTGGAAACTATAAAACACGTATGCTGTTACAGGTTCATGATGAACTGGTGTTCGACGCTCACAAGGAAGAACTGGAAGAGATGAAAACCATGATTCGAAAAGAAATGGAAAACGCCTACAAACTTCAGGTCCCTTTGGATGTAGAAATAGGAATTGGACAGAACTGGCTGGAAGCTCATTAGGAGACAGTAAATATTTTTAACTAAAAAACCTCGTTAGCAGTACTAACGAGGTTTTTTTGACTAACACTATAAACTACTTCTCACTATTATTTAGCTCTGGTATACTCCAGCATTAAAATTCTGATTTCAGAAGCTCTCGTATTACCGGGATCATTTACATATTGATCTGATTCGATTTTGGTGACATCAAAAGCGAAAGTATCAGATCCAAGATCGATCGCTTTTTCATGTGTATAATCAGATCCATTAATACTAATGTTCAGTACCAGTTTATTATCCACAACATTCCAGGTTCCTGAATCCATTCTATCTGATAAACAGGAGAAGTCATCTCCATCTCCAGATTCAAAACTCATGCTGGCATTGTTACTTACAAACGTACCATTAGCATCAAATGTTATACTCATTGTGTTAAAACAATCAGTTTCATCCAGAAGATTTTTGCTCCCACCCGGAGTAGAGTCGAGATCCACTTCCACATCTGCCATCATTTTCGTTAGATCCCAGCTACCAACCATATCTGCGGTAGTAACCGTGGTAGCGTTACTAATCCTTAATTGAGATTCCTGAGAAATATCTTCTTTACTACAACTTTGAAATAAAAATCCAGCAAAAAGGAGGCAGCAATACAATCTAACATTCATTATTCGTTTCATGATATATATTTAGGGATTACAAACATACAGAAGAATGCTAAAAATTAAGAAGTCCTTAACAGCTAAAATTAACTTTAAACGCACAAAAAAGCACTTTATCGATCTGTATATCACTGAATATTTCGTTTTGAAGTCCTTTACTTACAATTCTACGGCTCTATTAAAAAAATAGACCTTTAAAATTCAGAGAATTTATCATACTGAAAACCAGCCTATTTAAGTCAGATTAAATTTTGATAGTGCTGTTTGCTATATGAATTTATAATTGTACATTTGCACCCCTGTTTTCCCGATTGAGATTCGGGTAAATGGGACTGGAATGTTTAATAATTAGTAAAATCAATTGGTGTGGACACATTAAGTTACAAAACAGTATCGGCTAACAAAGCCACCAGAACCAAAGAATGGGTTGTGGTAGATGCTGACGGACAAAATTTAGGTCGTCTTGCTTCTAAAGTAGCATACCTACTTAGAGGAAAGCACAAGCCTAACTTCACCCCACATGTTGATTGCGGAGACAATGTAATTGTATTGAATGCGCAGGGAATCAACTTAACTGGAAAAAAATGGGACGCGAAAGAGTACATCCGTCACACAGGCTTTCCAGGTGGACAAAGAAGTCTGACAGCTACAGAATTATTCGCAAAAGGTCCTGAGAGACTTGTCGAAAAAGCAATTAAAGGAATGCTTCCAAAGAACAAACTTGGAGCAGATCTTTTCAGAAATTTAAAGGTTTATGTAGGATCTGAACATGATCATGAAGCTCAAAAACCTGAAACTATTAACTTAAACGACGTTAAGTAATGGAGGTAATTCACAAAATTGGCCGTAGAAAAACTGCAGTGGCCCGTGTATATGTTTCAGAAGGACAGGGAAACATTACCGTAAACAAGAAAGACCTTAAAGATTACTTCACAACTGGAACACTTCTTTATAAAGTGAACCAGCCAATGATGCTTACCGAAAATGAAGGAAACTTCGACGTTAAAATTAACGTTTATGGTGGAGGTATCACTGGACAGGCTGAAGCAATCCGTCTGGCACTATCCAGAGCTATGGTGGCGCTAGACCAGGAAAATCATGGCGCACTTAAGCCAGAAGGTCTTCTTACTAGAGATCCACGTATGGTAGAACGTAAGAAATACGGACAGAAGAAAGCCCGTAAGAAATTCCAGTTCTCTAAACGTTAATATTATTACCGGAATATTTTCCGGGGAGTTCATAAAAAAATTAATTTTTTGTTGTTATTCTGTTCATGCCGGGCAGAAGTTAGTTTAGCATCTAAACAGTCAGGGCCATACTTTTAAGTAGCCACCTGGTTGTTGCTATCTCAACAGAACGTAAACTATTACAAAAATGGCAAACAAAGTAGAAGTAAAAGAATTACTTGATGCTGGTGTTCATTTTGGACACTTAACCAGACGTTGGAATCCAAATATGGCTCCATATATTTATATGGAACGTAACGGGATCCACATCATCAACTTATATAAAAGTGCTGCTAAAATGCAGGAAGCAGGTGATGCTCTTGCAAAGATCGCAGCAAGCGGAAGAAAGATCCTTTTCGTAGCTACAAAGAAACAAGCGAAAGAGATCGTTGCTGAGCAGGCTGAAAAGGCTAACATGCCTTATATCACTGAGCGTTGGCCTGGTGGTATGCTTACAAACTTCGTTACAATTCGTAAAGCTGTTAAGAAAATGGCTTCTATCGATAGAATGAAGAAAGATGGAACTTTTAACTCTCTTTCTAAGAAAGAACGTTTACAAGTAGATCGTCTTAGAGCTAAGCTAGAAAAGAACTTAGGTTCAATCTCAGACATGTCAAGACTTCCAGCTGCGCTTTTCGTTGTAGATACTACACGTGAGCACATTGCGATCAAAGAAGCACAAAAACTAAACATTCCAATTTTTGCGATGGTTGATACCAACTCAGATCCACGTGAGGTTGATTATCTAATTCCATCTAATGACGATGCTTCTAAATCTATTAGCAAAGTTGTTTCTTACGTTGCAGACTCTATCGTAGAAGGTCTTTCAGAAAGAAAATCTGAGAAACCAGCTAAGAAAAAAGAGGATTCTGATGCTTCAGAAGAGAAAAAAGCAAAACCTGCTGCTCCTAAAGCAGAGAACGCTGAAGTTCCTTCTAAAGATGCCGAAGACAAACAGGCAATGAAAGAGGCTAAGAAAGATGTAAAGCTTGAATCTAAAAGTGAAACTTTAGACAAAGCCAAATCATCTAACGAAGAAGAATAAAATAACGTTTACATAAAATCTAAAAGTCGTTTAGCTTCTTTCTTTACAGTGAGTTTCTAAACGACTTTTTTCAATAAAAAAACAATATTATGGCTAAGATATCCGCCGCTGAAGTAAATAAATTAAGAAAAGCTACTGGTGCAGGAATGATGGACTGCAAGAAAGCATTAGTGGAAGCTGATGGTGATTTTGACGCTGCAATCGAATTGCTTCGTAAGAAAGGTCAGAAAGTAGCTGCAAAGAGAGCCGACAGAGATTCTTCTGAAGGTGCTGCAATTGCTCAGGTAAATACTGAAAACACTAGAGGTGTTATCATATCCCTGAACTGTGAGACAGATTTCGTTGCCAAGAATGATGATTTCATCAAGATGGCTAACGATTTCGCTGAAATCGCTCTTAACTATTCTTCTAAAGAGGAATTTCTTAAAGCTGAGTACAAAGGGATCACTGTAGAGGAAAAACTTACTGAACAAACTGGTGTAATTGGTGAGAAGATCGAAATTGGTGCTTTCAAAACTCTTGAAGCTCCTTTCGTAGGGTCTTACATCCACGCTGGAAATAAGATTGCTGTTCTTACAGGTCTTTCAAAAAGCGTTGATGGTGCTGATGAAGCTGCAAAGAACGTTTCCATGCAAGCTGCAGCAATGAACCCGGTTGCTCTTAATGAAACTGGAGTTGATCAGGAAACTATCGATAAAGAGATCGAGATCGCTAAAGATACTTTGAGACAGGAAGGAAAGCCAGAAAATATGCTTGACAAGATCGCTCAGGGAAAACTTCAGCGTTTCTTCAAAGATAATACTTTGGTTCACCAGGCTTATATCAAGGAGAACAAGCAAAGCGTTGCCGAGTACGTGAAGTCTGTAGACAGCGAACTTGAAGTAGTTGCTTTCGAAAGAGTTGCTCTAGGATAATTTATTCTGAATAATATATCAAAAGAGGTTTTATGTACTTAAAACCTCTTTTTTTGTATTTAAATTTTTACCAGCTAAGCTGAAATAATCCCAAATCTGAAGAATTTCAGCTCCATTAAAAATCACCATCCATGTCTGCCAGGCCATTTAAATTCAAACATTTTATAATAGAACAGGATCGTTGTGCCATGAAAATTGGAACAGACGGTGTACTTCTTGGCGCCTGGTCATCCCTTGCTCATCAACCTGAAAGCATCCTCGATATTGGCACTGGAACAGGACTTATTGCCCTGATGATGGCTCAAAGATCTGGCGCAGAACTTGTTGATGCGCTCGAGATCGAAGAAAATGCTTATGAACAGGCTGTAGATAATTTTGAAAACAGTGACTGGGGTGACCGCTTATTCTGCTATCATGCAGCATTTGATGAGTTTGTGGAAGAGATGCAGGATGAAGAGCACTACGATCTAATTCTTTCCAACCCTCCATTTTATACTGAAGATTATAAAACAGGTGATGATCAACGTGATCAGGCTCGTTTTGCTGAATCTTTGCCTCTCTCCGAATTATTGGAAGGTGCTTCCCTCCTGCTATCCAAAGACGGACGCTTTGATTTGATCATTCCTTTTTCTGAAGAAGATACTGCGATTAGGATCGCCCAGACTCATAAATTATATCCTGCAAGAATTACCAGAGTAAAAGGAACTGCTGAAGCACCCGTAAAAAGAAGTCTTCTGAGCTTCAGTTTTGAAGAAACTTCAGCTGAAGTTCAAGATCTTATCATTGAAATTTCCAGGCATAATTACACTCCGGAATACACTAATCTGGTAAAGGATTTCTACCTGAAATTATAATTGCTTCTAAGTAAAGACTTGGTTACATTTGTTAGAAACACTACACAATGAAACCAGATCTATTCCAGGCTCCTGATTATTACCAGATTGACGACCTGCTATCAAGTGAACATAAAATGGTTCGCGAAGCTACCCGTGAATTTGTAAAAAGAGAAGTCTCCCCAATTATAGAGGAAGCAGCACAAACTGCCACATTCCCGAAACAGATTTTAAAAGGCCTTGCTGAAATTGGAGCTTTTGGACCTTATATTCCTGAAGAATATGGCGGTGCAGGACTTGACCAGATTTCCTACGGATTGATCATGCAGGAAATTGAGCGTGGAGATAGTGGAATTAGATCTACAGCTTCAGTACAGTCTTCGCTGGTGATGTACCCAATTTTCCAGTATGGAACTGAGGAACAACGGAAAAAGTATCTGCCAAAATTAGCTTCCGGAGAAATGGTAGGTTGCTTTGGGCTTACAGAACCAGATCATGGTTCTAATCCTGGAGGAATGACCACGAACTTTAAGGATAAAGGGGATCACTATCTATTAAATGGTGCCAAAATGTGGATCTCAAACTCACCATTTGCTGATATTGGCGTAGTCTGGGCTAAAAATGAAGAAGGACGTATTCACGGCCTGATCGTGGAACGTGGAATGGAAGGATTCAGTACTCCTGAAACTCATAATAAATGGTCTTTAAGAGCCAGTGCTACAGGAGAATTGATATTTGACAATGTAAAGGTGCCGAAGGAAAATTTGTTACCGAATAAATCTGGATTGGGAGCACCGCTTGGCTGCCTTGATTCAGCTAGATACGGTATCGCCTGGGGTGCTATTGGCGCCGCCATGGATTGCTACGATACTGCATTGCGTTATGCCAAAGAAAGAGAACAATTTGGAGTGCCAATTGCCGCAAAACAATTGCAACAAAAAAAGCTTGCTGAAATGATTACTGAAATCACAAAAGCACAACTCATGGCCTGGAGACTTGGAACGCTTAAAAATGAGGGCAAAGCTACCTCTGCACAGATCTCCATGGCAAAAAGAAATAATGTTGAAATGGCTATTAAAATAGCCCGGGAATCCAGACAAATTTTAGGTGGTATGGGAATTACGGGTGAATACAGCATTATGCGACATATGATGAACCTGGAAAGTGTAATTACTTATGAAGGAACTCATGATATTCATCTATTAATTACCGGACTTGATATTA
This sequence comes from Christiangramia marina, assembly GCF_048285865.1. NCBI lineage: Bacteria > Pseudomonadati > Bacteroidota > Flavobacteriia > Flavobacteriales > Flavobacteriaceae > Christiangramia > Christiangramia marina. Next base: position 483,332 of record NZ_JBLVTK010000001.1, read on the forward strand.
CGGGACATGCCGCTTTCTAAACTAGTAAAAAAACATTAGAAGCACTTTGACAGAAAACGGCCTTCGACAGGCTCAGTCCGGCTATAAGTGACATTCCACGCTGATAAGCTGAAAAATTAAACCTATAACAAATCAAAACAAGGGCAGCGTTTGCAACGTTTGCCCTTTTTATATTTATCGCAGCATTTCGATTTTAGAGGTTTCGGCTTTTTAGCCACCACTCCGTTCACCTGCAAATACTCTACAGATTTTTCAGAATAGAAAATTAGCACTCCACTTAACAGCATAGTTCAAAATACAGATTTCAGCACAGGATTTAGTTAAACAAGCTGTAAAAACTGGCTAATGTTTTTATAGTATGTATGCTAGCTCTTAACTTTGCAGTAAAATTACCTTATGATGATTAAAGAGATAAACGAAAGTTTAAAACCTCTAACCAACCAGTTAATTAATCATTCACTATACCAGAAAATAGATAGTCCTGAACATCTGCAAATGTTTATGGAACATCATGTGTTTGCGGTATGGGACTTTATGTCGTTACTAACTGCGCTTCAGGAAAAACTTACTAAAACCACCAATCCATGGTTACCGGTAGGAGATCCGGAAACGAGATACCTAATTAATGAGATCGTTCTCGCCGAGGAAACCGATATCAACATGAAGGGAGAACGCCAGAGCCATTTTGAGATGTATCTGGATGCAATGACTGCGGCTGGGGCAAATAAGTCCAAAATCGAAGATCTTTTAATGCAGGTAACTCATGGAACTGATATATTCCTGATCATTGCGACTAGCAAATTACCAGTAAGCATCAAACAGTTCCTGAAGCATACTTTCGAAGTTGTTTATAGTCAGCAACCTCATAAGATCGCGTCGGCATTCACATTTGGACGCGAAGGTCTGATTCCAGCTATGTTCACCTCTATTATAAGTAAGGTGCAGCAAAAGTTCCCTCAAGAAGATCTAAGTCTTTTTAAATACTACTTTGATCGCCATATCGAACTGGATGAAGACGAACACGGTCCAATGGCATTTAGAATGGTTGAACAATTATGCGGGAATGTTGATAAAAAATGGCAGGAAGTCAAGGCTGTTGCAGAAAAATCTTTACAAAGCCGTATCGAATTCTGGGATGGTATTGAAGCTGAAATTGAAGAGCGTAAAACCCTACAAACTATCTAAGCTCGCAGAAGAATTTATAATACTAAAAAGAAAGCCTGAAGATCATTCTTCAGGCTTTTTTATTATTCGATTGCTGGAGCTATTCGAATCTCCAGTCCTTCAAGTTCATCTGTAATAGGAATCTGGCAGCTAAGTCTGCTGTTATCTTCCACATGAAACGCCTGATCCAGCATATCTTCTTCCTCGTAACTCATCTCCGGCAGCATATGCTGGTAATTGAGCATATAGCACTGGCAGGAAGCACACATCGCCATTCCACCACATATCCCAATGGTACCTTCAGGAGCAAGCTCGTAGGAACGAATAACTTCCATCAGGTTCATATTCATATCTGTTGGGGCATCGATTACATGAGCCTCGCCTTCACGGTCTATTATGGTGATTTTAACGTCAGACATTTAATTGCTTCTAATTTATACTTTTTACAACTTCTCGTTTAGCTTCCTTTTTACTTCCATCAAAACCGCTAACTCCACTAACCGTAGTATACTTCATCACATACTTCTTATCTGGATTAATTAGCTGGTAAGCACTTTGACACATGATCGCAGCTTCATGGAAACCACAAAGAATAAGCTTCAATTTTCCTTTATAGGTATTCACATCACCAATGGCATAAACCCCGGGAATGTTCGTTTGATAATCATATGTATTATCAACCTTAATAGCATTTTTCTCTATTTCCAGTCCCCAGTCTCCAATTGGACCGAGTTTAGGTGAGAGTCCAAAAAGTGGAATAAAATCATCTACTTCTTTTATCTCTTCTCCTCTTGCTTCATCTTTATGCCTTATTACTACAGCATCAAGCTCATCTTTTCCCTGAAGGTCCACAACTTCAGCATCTGTGATCAGATTTATCTTTCCAATTTTCGAAAGTTCTTCAACTTTTTCTACGGAATCTAAAGCCCCCCGGAAATCTTTTCTCCTATGTACCAGAGAAACTTCCGAAGCAATATTTGATAAAAAGATACTCCAGTCTAAAGCTGAATCTCCACCACCGGCGATCACTACCTTGCGATCGCGGTATACTTCAGGATCACGAATAATATAAGCCACTCCTTTATCTTCAAAATCCTTGATGCAAGGAATTGGCGGTTTTCTAGGCTCAAAACTCCCCAGACCTCCAGCGATGACTACTACCGGAGCATGATGTTTTGTTCCTTTACTGGTAGTAACGATAAAACTTCCATCTTCCTGTTTGTCTATGGTCTCTGCTCTTTCGCCCAAAGTAAATCCAGGCTCGAAAGGCTTGATCTGCTCCATAAGATTATCAACCAGGTCTCCTGCAAGTACTTCAGGGAAACCAGGAATATCATAGATTGGCTTTTTCGGGTAAATTTCTGAACATTGTCCCCCAGGTTGTGGAAGAGCATCGATCAGGTGACATTTCATCTTCAAGAGTCCGGCTTCAAAAACGGCGAATAATCCTGTTGGACCTGCACCGATAATGAGCATATCAGTTTTAATCATTCTTCAGCAAAATTTTAAAGGGTAGATCGATCTATATTTACCACTTTTTCTATTTGAGGCACATATTTCTTAATCGTCATTTCCACACCACTCTTCAGGGTCATTTGATTAACAGAACAGCCAACACAAGCTCCTTCAAGCTGTACTTTTACCAAACGGTCATTTTCTTCTATAGATACCAGGGAAATGTTCCCTCCATCACTTTCAAGAAATGGACGAATCTCGGCAAGTGCCTTTTCAACATTTATTTTAACTTCTTCGCTTGTCATTTATTTTTTCTTAACCGCGCTACATCCTGCCATCGTTGTGATCTTAATAGCTTCTGTAGGTGGTAAATTTTTATTTCTGTTCACCGTTTCCTGCACCATATTACGAGTGATCTCCTCAAAAGCGCTTTCCAACGGAGTAGCAGTCTGTAATGCTGCCGGTCTTCCAATATCTCCAGACTCTCTTAGACTTTGCAGTAACGGAATCTCTCCTAAAAATGGAACTTCCAGATCTGCTGCCAGATTTTTAGCACCTTCTTTTCCGAAGATATAGTATTTATTTTCAGGAAGTTCTTCCGGAGTGAAATAGGCCATATTTTCAACAATTCCAAGAACCGGAACATTGATACTTTCCTGCTGGAACATCGCAACTCCTTTCTTAGCATCGGCTAAGGCTACATTCTGCGGTGTACTTACAATAACAGAACCCGTGATTGGTAATGATTGCATGATCGATAGATGAATATCTCCCGTTCCCGGAGGTAAATCGATCAACATGAAATCCAGTTCTCCCCATGCTGCATCAAAAATCATTTGATTCAGTGCCTTAGCTGCCATAGGTCCTCTCCAGACTACCGCCTGGTTTGGTTTGGTGAAAAATCCTATAGACAGGATTTTAACGCCATGATTTTCTACCGGTTTCATTTTGGATTTCCCGTCTACTGTAACAGATAAAGGTCTTTCAGCTTCCACATCAAACATGATTGGAGTTGAAGGACCATAGATATCTGCATCCAGAATACCGACTTTAAATCCCATTTTTGCTAAGGTCACTGCAAGATTCGCAGTCACTGTAGACTTACCAACGCCTCCTTTTCCGGAAGCCACGGCAACAATATTTTTGATTCCAGGAATTTGTTTCCCTTTGATCTCAGGCTTCTTTTCAGCAGCTTCGATCTTGATATTTACTTTAACTTTTGCCTTCTCATAAACTTTTTCATGAATAGCTTTCATCACATCAACCTCTGCGCGTTTTTTAATATGAAGAGCCGGTGTACTTAAAACAAGATCCACCACCACTTCATCGCCAAAGGTCATTACATTTTGAACCGCACCACTCTCCACCATATTAGCGCCGTCGCCGGCTACGGAAATAGTTTCTAATGCGGATAAAATTTCTTTTCTGTTCAATTTCATAGACTGATTTTAATCAGATTTTTTACAGCTTAATTAGACTGATTCTAAACGCAAATATAAAGGTAAAAGCTAAGAATACGAAGAATTTACAAATATTAGATCGATGGCTGGATAGCAGTAATTTATGGTAATCTAATTCAGTTAAAGCTCTTTCATGGGATCCCAGAAGAGTTCTTTAAAATTGACTATCTGTAGTTCTTTCACCTCAACACCTTCGGCTTCCAGAAGTTGTTGCATGGCATTGGTTCCAGAGAAGTGATGTTTCCCGGAAAGCATTCCGTTTCTGTTCACGACTCTATGCGCCGGAACATTTTTATCATGAGAATTATTCATTGCCCAGCCAACCATTCTTGCACTACGGGCCGCACCAAGAGATTTTGCAATAGCTCCGTAAGAGGTTACCCGCCCTTCAGGAATCTGGCGGCAGACTTCATAAACCCTATCAAAAAAACCTGAATTATCTTTCAAAATTAATTATTCAGAATCCTTACCAGCGCAATAACGATAAGTACTGCCATTAATGCTGCCATGAAATAGTTGGAATACTTTGCAAATGACTCTGCTTTCTTTTCGATCTTATCAAAGAGTACTACATAGAGATACAAAGCTGTAAAACTTCCTAAACACGCAGCGATAGAGAAGGATGAATTTAAGGACCAATCATATTCCAGACCACCGCTTAGATTCATTGCACCCGCAATTGCTACAAAATAAGGAATAGGAAATACATTCAATGCAGCGATAAACATGCCTTTATAGATACTGTTCGCATTCGCCTTGCGCTTACTTGGGTCAATTCTTTTCTTCTTCTGTGCCTGGATGAAAAAATATACTGCCAGAATACAGAAAACCACTAATCCTGCCCGCAATAACATCTTTTTTACAAAAGGATGGTCAAAAATATAACCTGCAAGCAGTACCGCAATAAGCGCCTGTATAAATACAATAATACCTGCCCCAATTGCTACATAAAGTCCATTTCTTTTACCTTTTTCCACGCAGGTCTTGGCCACGGTCATGTTTACCAAACCTGGAGGCACCACACCAATAAAGGCGGCAAAATAGGTAATAAGAAAAATCTTCGTTTCTTCCAATAATGTCTATTTAATCCGGAATTGAATATAGGTAATAGGTTTACCTTTTTCAAGGTACTGTTTTTCGTAGAAAGTTTGAATTCCGGTTACTTCTTTTGGAGAATATTCATTACTATAAATATCGTGATGCGCATAAAGGATCTCCTGACCCTGACCATGTAATAAGCCCAACGTATAACCATGCATAAATTCAGAATCTGTTTTTAAGTGCATGAGTCCGTCGACTTTAAGAATATTCTTGTAGCGAATTAAAAACTCTGCATTGGTCAAACGATGCTTTGTACGCTTATATTTTATCTGTGGATCTGGAAATGTGATCCAGATCTCACTAACTTCTGCGGAAGCAAATACATATTTTATAAGTTCAATCTGCGTTCTAATAAAAGCAACGTTCTCCATTCCTTCTTCGATGGCAGTTTTGGCACCACGCCAGAAACGCGCTCCTTTAATATCCACCCCAACAAAGTTCTTATCTGGATTCTGTCTGGCCAGCTCTACGGTATACTCACCTTTTCCACAGCCGAGTTCCAGAACTATTGGATTGTTATTCTTAAAAAAATCCTTGCTCCAGTTTCCTTTTAACGCAAATTCATTGTCCGTAAGTTCTTCTCTTGACGGCTGAATTACATTTTCAAACTGCTCGTTCTCTCTGAAACGTTTAAGTTTATTCTTGCTTCCCACTTAAAATTGATATTTTGGCAAAATTAAAGAAATTAGCTTAGGAGCGGCTAAGAATAGTTTTGAATATGTCCAAGAAACGAATTTTAGTGGCTGTGATGAATTGGGGATTGGGACATGCCACCCGTAGTATTCCTGTAATTAATGCGCTTCAAAACGAAAATTACGAACCTATGGTGGCTTCAGATGGTGCCGCACTGCAATTACTGAAAAAGGAATTTCCAGAGCTTACTCATATTGAATTACCCGGTTATAATATTCAATATGCAAAGAAAGGATGGCTTCTCAACTGGAAGATCATTGCCCAAACCAGTCATATTCGAAAGACCATCGCTGCGGAAAAAGAAAAGACCAGGCAGATTATCAAAGATTATCAAATTGAAGGAATCATTTCCGACAATCGGTTTGGGGTTTATAGCGATGATTTGAAAACAAATGTTTTTATCACTCACCAGATCCATGTTCTAAGTGGCATCACAACCTTCCTTTCTACATTTATTAATCGCCAGCATTTGAAGAATTTTGACCAGATCTGGATTCCGGATTATGCTTCGACGGAAAGGAATTTAAGCGGAAAACTGAGTCATGTAGATGATCTGCCTGAGCAGTGCACCTATATTGGTGCTTTAAGCAGATTTGAAAAGCGTGAAATAGAAATTAAATATAAATACCTGCTGCTGCTTAGCGGGCCGGAACCTCAGCGTAGCCTGCTTGAAGAAAAATTGCTCGAATGCTTCAGTAATTCCAGTGATGAAATATTGTTGGTACGCGGAGTAATTTCCGAAGAAGAACAGCTAAGTTCAACTAATTCAAACCTGCAGATTCGTAATTATCTCTTCGGAAGAGAACTGGAAGAGGCTATAAACAGTAGTGAGACGATCATTGCAAGATCAGGTTACACTACGCTGATGGATCTGGTAAAATTAGAAAAGAAGGCGTTCTTTGTTCCAACACCTGGACAGGAAGAACAGGAATATCTGGCAAAAAGACTGGAACGGCAAAGCATTGCTCCTTTCTGTTCACGAAATCAATTCAGTTTAGAAAAACTGAAAGAAATTGATAATTATACCGGCTTAAGTAATTTCGGTGATGGCCGAGTTCTCCGGGATCTCTTTGCGTTTTTCGAGAGTGAATGAAAATTCACTTCCAACTCCAAACACACTTTCCACATAGATCTTTTCTTCATGCGCTTCCAGAATGTGCTTCACTATAGAAAGCCCAAGTCCTGAACCTCCTTCTTTCCGTGAACCACTTTTATCGACGCGATAAAATCTTTCAAACAAACGCGGAATATTCTCTTTGGCAATCCCTTCCCCATTATCTGTCACCCTAACAATGACCTTGTTTTTGATAAGATTCTCAATACTGATCTCTGTAGTTCCACCATTCTTTCCATACTTGATGGAATTTACGATCAGGTTTGTAAGTACCTGCTGAATACGTTCTCGGTCTGCTCTTACTTTTATAGGTTCCTCATAATCCAGGTCGAAAGTGAGCGTAATATTCTTTTTGGCCGCCTTCATTTCCAGAAGATCAAAAGATGCCTGTATCAACTCAATAATATCAAAAGTCTCGTACTTAAGATGTAGATCACCGGTTTCCAGCTTGGTGATCATATCAAGATCTTTCACAATATAAATAAGTCGCTCTACTCCTTTATTGGCTCTGGCCAGGTATTTCTTGCGAATGACCTTGTCTTTATGCGCACCATCTATAAGTGTAAGTATATAACCCTGAACAGTGAAAAGTGGTGTTTTGAGTTCATGGGAAACATTACCCATAAATTCCTTACGATAAGCTTCTCTTACTTTTAAGGTTTCGATCTCCAGCTTTTTATCCTCGGCGAATTTCTTAACCTCACGGGTAAGACTGGACATATCTGTGGTGATCTGGTTAGGGCTTAAGGTTTTAGAATCGAGAAGTGAAACATTATCATACACTTTCTTGATACGTCTATAAATAAACCGCTCTACTCTATACTGAATGATCAAAAAAGAGAACAGGTAGCACAGGCCTGCAAAAATAAGGAGCGCGATCCACCAGTTCTGCAAATCCAGAAAGATGAATACTGCCAGTATCGCGGTAACGAAGAGGCTGATAAATAAAGCAGTCCTTATTGCAAATCTATAAGACCTCTTAAATTGTTGCGCCATTAAACTACAAACTTGTACCCAACACCTTTGATGGTTTTGATCTTATCGTCTCCGATCTTTTCACGTAGTTTTCGAATATGAACGTCTATAGTTCTTCCTCCCACTACAATATCATTACCCCACACTTTGTCAAGGATGTCTTCTCTTTTAAAGACTTTCCCCGGTTTGGATGCTAACAAAGATAACAACTCAAATTCTTTCCTGGGCAGACTACGTTCTTCACCGTTCTGTTCGATCTTATATTCGTCACGATTAATAGTGATCCCGGAAAGTTTTACAATATTGGAACCTGGCTCTTCATCACGATAGCGTCTTAACAATGCTTTTACTTTGCTAACCAAAACTTTCGGCTTGATAGGTTTGGTAATATAATCATCTGCACCTGCATCAAAACCAGCCATTTGTGAGTAATCCTCTCCCCTTGCGGTAAGAAAAGTAATGATGGCATGTTCAAGATCAGGTAACTTCCGGATTTGTTCACAGGCTTCGATACCATCCATTTCAGGCATCATAACATCCAGAATAATAAGATGCGGTTTATGTTTTTGAGCAAGCTTTACAGCTTTCGCACCATTATCTGCAGTGATCACCTGGTAACCTTCCGAAGAAAGATTATACCCTACTATTTCCAGGATATCCGGCTCATCATCTACTAGTAAAATCTGAATGTCTTTTTTCTTCATGGTGTATAACTATGGTTAAGAATGTATAAAATTAAGGATTAATTTGAATTAACATGGCGCTTAACCCATTGGTAACAATTAACTAACTCTTTAATGACGAAGGATTAAATCTGAGGTAACATCCCCGCGACTTTCTTAATGTTTATTTGCAGCGAGATTTTATAGCAAAAAACAAAATGAAAAAATTATTCTTACTCGCATTACTATTCTTCGCAGCAAACATGCAAGCCCAGGACAGTACCAGCGGTGCAATTGGAGGTAAATTAACTGACAAGGAAATGGGTGGTGAACCTCTTCCATTTGCCAATGTTCTTCTGAAAGATTCTGCTAAGGGAACCACTTCAGATTACGACGGAATATATCTTTTAGACAAACTTCAGCCAGGAACCTATACCGTCGTATTTAGTTTTGTAGGATATGAAACTCTGGAAATTCCAGATGTAGTTGTGGAAGCTGGAAAAGTGACAGAGATCAATACAGAATTAGGATCCAGTGCAGCATCCTTAGATGAAGTAGTTATTACTACGGTTTCTAGAAGAGATTCTGAAGTTGCTTTGTTAGTAGAGCAAAAAAATTCAGTAGAAATAAAGGAAAGTATAGGGGCACAGGAACTGGCAAAATTAGGAGTATCTGATGCGGCTACTGCTACTACCAAGATTTCTGGTGTAACCACCAGTGAGGCTTCCGGCGATCTTTTTGTACGTGGTCTTGGTGACCGTTACCTGTATAGTACCTTGAATGGTCTTCCTATACCATCAGATGATGTGGAAAGAAAGAATATCGATCTGGGATTGTTTCCAACGAGAGTAATTCAGAATGTATCCATCAGCAAAGCATATTCTGCAATTAGTTCTGCAGACCAGGCTTCTGGAAATGTAGATATTTCTTCTCGTGAATTAAGAGGAAAGGATGAATTAGGAATTAGTGTGCAGGGTGGAGTTAATACGAATGCTATCGGAGAATTCAGCAATTTTAAAGTTTCTCCAAACCAGGACGACACTTATTTCGGCGTTTACGATCAGAGCATTCCAACAGAATTTACCTTGAACAACCAGAGCTGGAATCCACAGACTTCAGTTCCAGTAAATAGAAAGGTTAGTATAACTGCCGGAAAGGAATTTGGACCGCTAAGAGCATTTGTTACCGCATCTAATTCGGTTGCTTTCGAATACAATGAAGGTCTTTTCAGAAACTACAGAACGAACGTTCTTGAAGATCAATTTACAGATGCTGAAAACTTTAAAAAGACAGATAATAATACTTTGATGGCCGATCTTGGTTTCGAGATCAATGACAATCATCGCCTAAAAGCAACCAGTTTATTTATCAATAAAGTAACCGATGAGGTTTATGAAGCTGGTAGAAACGGTGAAGGTTTTGTTTTCGAGGAAACAAACAGAGGTGAAAACCTGAACCAGTTTATTCGTGATCAGAATATCAAACAAACCAGGCTTTGGGTAAATCAGTTACATGGTTTCCATGATTTTTTTGACGGGAAGAACGAACTGGAATGGTCAGCTGGTTACAACCTTGTAAATGCAGATGAACCGAATCGTATTCGTAATGAAGTAAACATTGGAGACAATAATTTCGTGCAATTGGCCAGAACTGGTGGTTTTCAGCAAAGAAAATCTACACAGGAGATCGATGATACCGAGTTTAATGCCAGAATCGAGAACACCTATAATTTCCTGAGCATGGCTAACGAAGATTCTAAGAATGCTTCCCTTATTCTAGGTGGTAACTATAGAAATAAAGAGCGTGATTTCTTTTCACAGTTCTTTGGAGCTGAAGAAACCGACTTCAATACTGTAAACCCTCCATCTATTGATAATCTTGGAGCGATCTTTACTACAGAAAACTTCAATAATAGGTTGTTGCAATTCAATCGTCTTACCCCAGATATCTATAATGGAACGCTGGAATCTTATGGCGGTTTTGCAGTTTTCAACATTGGAAACGAACAATGGAATATTAATGCTGGAGCGAGATACCAGAAGGATCAGGTAGATGTGATCTTTGACGTGAACAACTACCCACAAAACCTTCCAAATTTCACCTTCAAGGAATATGATAACATCTATCCAAGTTTAAACATCAAGTTTTCTCCGAACGAAGATTCGAATATTAGACTTGCAGCCAGCAAAACGATTTCTCTACCTGAATTTAAAGAGATCGCTCCTTTCGAATATGTTTCACAGATTGGACAGATCACTCGTGGTAACCCAAATTTGGAAGCTTCGAATAACTATAACCTGGATCTTAAATATGAAGTTTTTCCAAGTTCAGGTGAGTTACTATCTCTTACAGGTTTTTATAAAAAGATCCTTGACCCAATCAACAGAACACAGGCTCGTGGTGCTTCAGGAGTATTCTCTTATTTCAATGCTAGTGACGAAGCCAACATTTATGGTCTGGAGCTTGAAGCGAGAATGGACGTGATCGAAAATGACAATGACAATGGTCTTGATCTAAGTGTATCTGGAAATATTACCAGAATGTGGCACAGTCAGGATCTAAAAGATGTTTTTGCTGAAGATGGATCTTTTGTAAGAACCTTCAGATATAACGGGAACGATGAAATTGGACTTCAGGGAGCATCAGACTGGATCGTAAATGCATCGGCAAACTTTAGTACAGAAACAGAAAATCCTCTCCGAGGAACTATTGTTGCAAACTACGCTTCAGATAAAATATATGCACTGGGATCGCCAGACACTCAAAACCTTGACTTTATCGACATCCAATACAATGACGAGATCATTGAAAAAGGTTTTGTAACCCTTGATTTGATCCTATCCAAAGAGTTTGGAGAAAATTTCGAACTGGAATTTAAAGGACAGAACCTGCTTAACCCTGAGATCGAAAGATATCAATCTATAAGACCACTTTCTGGAAATGCTGCGGAAGCTGAGCAAACAGTAAGATCTTATACCAGAGGTGCCGTATTAAGCCTTGGGCTTAGCTACAATTTCTAATTTATTTAACCACAAATTATATACACAACCTTTTCAATCAAAACTTAAATTATGAAAAAAACAGCAAGACACTTTTTGTTAATGAGCGCGCTTTTTGGCGGACTGCTTATCACAAGTTGTAGTAGCGATGATAATGATATTGAGATCATTAATCCTACAGATGACACTGGAACACCAAATCCAGGAACTTCAGATAACATCCTTAACGGAAGCGTTGATGAAGACATGACTCTTGATGCTAATACTTCGTATCAATTATCAGGAATTCTTTCCGTAGAAAGTGGCGTAACCCTTACAATTCCTGCTGGAACAGAGATCGTTGCAGATCCAGATCTTGATGATAGCGATGCAACCAATGTTTACATCGTTGTTCAAAAAGGTGGAGATATCGTAATTAACGGTACTGCATCTGCACCTGTGATCATGCGTTCTTCCAATGGACAGGCTGGTAGCTGGGGCGGACTAATCATCGCAGGTAATGCTGAAACTACTGAAGGTTCTGATGCAACTGCTGAGGTTGGAGGGATCCTTTACGGTGGCAGCGATGCTGCAGATGATTCTGGTTCTATCAATTACCTGGTACTTTCTGATGCCGGTGCTCAGATCAATGCTGAATCTCAGTTCAACGGACTTTCTCTTTATGCAGTTGGTTCAGGAACTTCCATCATGAACGTTGCTCTTATTAATGGAGCAGATGATGGTGTTGAATTTTTCGGAGGTTCTGCCAATGCTACCAACCTTTACCTTGAAAATAATGAAGATGATGCCGTAGACTGGACTGAAGGTTGGAATGGAACAATCGATAACGTATATGTTCTTCATACTATTGGAAATTTCTCTACTGCGATTGAGGCAGATGGTGAAGACAAGCAACCTACCATCAATAACTTTACAGCGGTTTCTACTAAAGGTGGAACTGCATTACAGTTCAAGAAAAATTCTGGAGCAATCATCAACGGTCTTTCATTAAACGGATACGATAACTCAGTTGATATTCCAGACGATACCAGAACAGACCTTTCTAACATTCAACTAAACGGAGAAGATGCAGATATCGACAATACATATTCTCTAACTCCAACGGTAATGGAATCTACTTTTGACTGGATCTCTAATCGTGGTCAGGTATCTGTACTTCCAAACAATATCGATAGCGACCTAACTTTAGATGGTGATAGCGAATATGTAATTAGTGACGTGGTTTCTGTGAATGCCGGAGCAACTCTTACTATTCCTGCTGGAACAAAGATCACTGCCAGAAGTGATGCCGATACCGATGCTACAAGTATTTATATCGTAGTACAACAAGGAGCAATGATCGATATTCAGGGAACTGAATCGAATCCTGTTATGATGTCTTCTACTTCAGGTCAACCTGGAAGCTGGGGTGGTCTTGTGATCGCTGGAAACGCAGCAACTACTGAAGGTTTAAATGCTACTGCGGAAGTTGGAGGGATCGTTTACGGAGGTTCTAATGCTGAAGACAATTCAGGTTCTATCTCTTATTTAATTCTGAAAGATGCCGGAGCACAGATCAATTCTGAATCTCAGTACAATGGACTATCTCTTTACGCTGTTGGATCTGGGACTACGATCGACAATATTGCGATCATCAATGGAGCAGATGATGGAGTTGAATTTTTTGGAGGTTCTGTTTCTGTTACAAATGCATACTTTGAGAATAATGAAGATGACCAGATCGACTGGACTGAAGGTTGGAATGGTTCTGTTACAAATGCATACATCAACTTAAGTATCGATAACTTCTCAACGGTTGTGGAGGCAGATGGAGAGAACAATATGCCAACTCTAAACCAGATCACTGCAGTTTCAACTGCTGGAGGAACAGCATTGCAGTTCAAGAAACTCTCTGGAGCAACGATCACTGGTCTGTCCTTATCTGGTTTTGAAACCAATATTGATATTGCAGATGATACCAGAACAGATCTTTCTGGAATTCAGATCGACGGAGAGGATGCAGATGTTGAAGCAGCTTACGATGCAGATGAAACTGTAGACGCTGCAGATTTTGATTGGGTAAACTAAAATCAAGATTTAGTTTAAAATATTGAAAGTCAATAATTAGCCAAAATTAAGGGTTGCCATCTGGCAGCCCTTTTTTATTATCTATAAATTACGGCAAGCCAGCATTTTGTGGCAGGATTTTTGAAATTTTATTTGTAAGTTTGTCTAATCTGTACCAAAGAGAATGAAGCAAAAGTACCTATTTAGCTTTTTATTATTTAGTTTCCTGATGTTGGCAATCCCTGCAAACGCTCAGGACTCTATCTCTGCTTCAGCTCGAACAGAAATTTCTATCGATGGTTTATCCATTTATCCCAACCCGATTACTGGGGGAAGAGTTTTTATCTCATCCACCAAAAACCAGGAAAAGAAGATCGAGATCTATAATGTTTTAGGAAAGCCAGTTCTTAAGACCCGATTAAGAGGTAGAGAATTAGATGTTTCAACACTTACTCCCGGAATTTATATTATTAAGATCGAAGAAGGAAGATCTAAGGCTACCCGCAAACTGGTGGTAAAATAAAACACGGTAAATCTTAATTTGTAAGCTTCTTTTTTAAGAGGCTTTTTTATTGCTTAATTTTGAAGCTCCAATGTTTCTTTATGCTGAAAAATAAAATCTTCAATATTTCCTCTTCGGAAGAATTTGAAAAGCTAAGCCTTGAAGTTTACCAATATCAGTATCAGCATAATCCTGTTTATCAGAAATTCTGTAAACTTTTGAAGAAATCACCTGAAAATGTTGCTAACATCAAGGAGATTCCGTTTCTACCAATAGAATTTTTCAAGAAAGAAAACATCATTACTGAAGAACAGAAAGCAGAGATCACCTTTACCAGCAGCGGAACTACCGGAGCTGCTACCAGCAAGCATCATGTTGCCGATCTTGGCATCTATGAAGAAAGTTTTCTAAAAGCTTTCGAAACATTTTATGGTTCTCCAGAGGATTACACTTTTCTGGCTCTTCTACCAAGTTATCTGGAACGCACGGGAAGTTCGCTTATCTATATGGCAAACGCGCTCATCAAACAATCAAATAAGCCCGATAGCGGATTTTATCTCAATAACCTGGAAAATCTTTCTGAAATATTAAGAAAGCTGGACCAGGCTGGAAAGAAAGTATTTCTGATTGGTGTTTCTTTTGCCCTACTAGACCTTGTAGAAAATGAAACTTTCGATCTACAGCATACCATCGTAATGGAAACCGGAGGAATGAAAGGCAGACGAAAAGAAATGATTCGCGAAGAACTGCATCAAATTCTAAGCTCTGGTTTTGGGGTTAAGTACATACATAGTGAATATGGAATGACAGAACTTTTATCCCAGGCATACTCTAATGGGAATGGAGTTTTTAAAACTCCCAACTGGATGAATATACTTATACGAGATCCGGAAGATGCACTTACGTACGTACAGGATGGTAAAACCGGTGGAATTAATGTAATAGATCTGGCTAATTTGAACTCCTGTTCATTTATTGCCACCCAGGATCTTGGAAAGATTTCAGGCGAACAGATAGAGATCATGGGGCGTTTTGACAATAGCGATATTAGAGGTTGCAACCTTCTAGTTCTATAATTGAAATTTTAACTTTTCTAGCTGTAATTTACTGAAGTTGAGCGCGACTCAATAGTTGTAAGATGGAGAAGGTTCATATCTTCATTTTGCGCTAAGTGAATTTTCATATTAGATTGGTTAGTTAGTTACAAAGCCTTCAGGGTCTCTCCTGAAGGCTTTTGTATTTTAACTTTCTAAAATTAATTAGCTGTAGAATGCCAAAAAAACGATCATTCCCATTGAAATTATGAAAATGATCGCCCTTATTATATCTTCTTCCTTGAAATTACCCATATACTTCTATGTACGAAGTCGGGCATTTTAAAGTTTTAAATCGCTCTAATGATATAGGTATTCTTCTTTCCTTTATTTAAGATAACATACTTGTTATTAATAAGATCATCTTTAGTGATCGTATAATCTTCCTTTACTTTCTCTTTGTTCACTGCTACCGAATTTTCTTTTAAGGCTCGTCTGGCTTCCCCATTCGACTTCAAAAAATTGGTTTGTGCAGCCAGCGCAGCGATCATGTCCAGTCCGTTCTCGATTTCACTCATCGCGATATCAGCTTGGGGCACACCTTCGAAAATATCCAGAAAGGTCGCTTCATCAAGCTTCCTGAAGTCGGCTGCCGTACTTTTTCCGAAGAGAACCTCAGAAGCAGCAAGTGCATTATTATAATCTTCTTCTGAATGTACCATTGTCGTAACCTGTTTTCCAAGTTCCTTCTGTAGTTCACGCTTGTGTGGTGCTTCCTTATGTTCAGCAATTAGAGAATCGATCTCTTCTTTAGTCAAAAATGTAAAGATCTTTATGTATTTTTCAGCATCTTCATCACTGGTATTCAACCAGTACTGGTAGAATTTGTAGGGAGAAGTTCTCTCTTTATCTAACCAGATGTTTCCACCTTCTGTCTTCCCGAATTTAGTTCCATCAGCCTTAGTGATCAAAGGACAGGTCAAGGCATAGCCTTTTCCATCTCCAATTCGCCGAATAAGTTCCGTTCCCGTAGTGATATTTCCCCATTGATCACTTCCACCCATTTGCAGCGTACAGTTATTTTCTCTGTATAAATGCAGGAAATCATAACCCTGTACCAGCTGATAAGTAAATTCAGTAAAAGACATTCCTACAGAAGATTCAGAAGACAATCTTTTCTTGACTGAATCCTTGGACATCATATAGTTCACGGTGATATGCTTTCCTACATCCCTGATAAATTCCAGGAATGAGAAATCCTTCATCCAGTCGTAATTGTTGACAAGAACTGCAGCATTATCATGTTCAGAATCAAAATCGAGAAATCTTGAAAGTTGTTCTTGAAGCGAATTCTGGTTGTGACGTAAGGTTTGTTCATCCAGCAGATTACGTTCAGCCGACTTCCCCGAAGGATCCCCGATCATCCCGGTAGCACCGCCAACTAACGCATAAGGTTTATGCCCCGCAAGTTGAAAATGGCGTAACATCATGACTCCCACAAGGTGACCAATATGCAGCGAATCTGCCGTTGGATCTATCCCAACGTAAGCCGCACGCATTTCTTCCATTAAATGTTCCTCGGTTCCAGGCATGGTGTCGTGCAACATCCCTCTCCAGGTAAGTTCTTTTACGAAATTCTTCTCCATAATATGCTAATTCAGGTAAAAATAGCCGTAAAGATACCATTTACTCTTATTTTTCCTAAGTGCAATAACTATATTTACCCTATGATACTTGTTACTGGTGGTACGGGATTGGTAGGCGCTCATTTACTATATGAACTGGCGCGTAATGGTGAAGAAATTCGTGCTATTCATCGTGAGAACAGTGATCTGAATAAGGTTCTCGAAGTATTTTCTTTTTATTCTGAAGCTAAGGAAGCAGATCAACTATTTCATCAAATTGAATGGAAAGTAGCAGATCTTAATAATATTCCACAACTTACCGAAGCATTTGTAGACGTTCAGCAAGTATATCACTCGGCAGCCCTGGTATCTTTTGATCCTGCAGATGAGCAGGAATTACGAAAGGTTAATATTGAAGGCACGGCAAATATCGTAAACCTTTGCATTTCCTGTAAAGTGCATAAATTATGTTTTGTTAGTAGTATCGCAGCTTTAGGCAACATTACGAATGCAGACAAAATAGATGAAACCGGTAAATGGAATCCGGAAGGAAAGCACAATGACTATGCTATTTCCAAATATGGAGCAGAGATCGAGGTATGGCGTGGAACTCAGGAAGGTATAAATGTCATTATTGTGAATCCAGCTGTGATCATTGGTCCTGGTTTCTGGAATTCGGGATCTGGCAAAATCTTTAAAAAGATAGATTCCGGTTTATCCTATTATTTCCCCAAGGTAACCGGATTTGTAGGAGTACAGGATGTTGTGAAATCCATGGTTATTCTAATGAATTCTGAAAAGGTGAATGAACAGTATGTACTGGTTTCAGAAAATATTTCATTTAAGCAAGTTTTTGAGTGGGCTGCAAATGCACTGAATAAGACGAAACCTAAACGAAAACTTCAGAAATGGATGATCGCGTTAGGATGGTTCTTTCAAAAGATTGGAAGTATTTTCGGAAGAAAAAGATCTATCACTTATGAAACTATCAATAGTCTGCATGAAGAAAGCTATTACGATAACTCCAAGATCACGCAGGAAATGAATTATCAATTCGAGCCTATGGAAAGTGTTGTTAAACGAACGGCCGGGAATTACAAGAACTAGTTCCGGTCCTCCTCCATGCTCACGGGAGCAATCAAACTATCCCGCTTATCTTCTTTTCTTTTATTGTCAACTTTTAATTTCAGCCTGCTACGTTGTACAGAATCCCTTAATCTTGGAATGGACATGATAGAATCCATCATCTGCAAAGAATCTTTCTGCAACCGCTTAAGGCTATCTTCCCTTTTGATCTCCACTTCCCGCAAAGCATCGTATTTTGATTTCAATATTTTAATTCGACCTCTCACAGAATCGTAGATCCGCTCATAGATTACGTATTGATCGGAGTAATAATTACTGCTTTGTTCGAATTGAAGACTATCAATACCATATTTTTCAAAAACGAACTTGTCTGGTTGTATCCCAGTTTGTTCAAGCTTGAATTTATTATAATTCTTTGCTGCGTGAACCAAAGATAACTCGGTAAGCACATCTACCATCTTCTCTTCCGGAATGAGGTTGTCTGGCTTCTCAGTCTTATCCAGATCCTGACAGGCAATCAGAAAGATGGACAGTGCCAGTAATAATATGTAGGGCTTTCTAGCGATCAAATGTTAGTCTTTCAGCGACTTTCGTAAATGGTTGATGTTTAAAGTTCTTATAAACCAGGTTACCATTCACAAAAGTATGAGTGATACGTGATTTAAAGGTTGTTCCTTCAAACGGAGACCACTGGCATTTCGAATAGATATTATCTGGTTGTACAGCCCATGGTGAGTTAAGATCTAAAAGAACAAGATCTGCTTTGTATCCTTCACGAATAAAACCTCTTTTTTCAATCTGAAAAAGAATTGCCGGATTATGACAGGCTTTTTCCACTATCTTTTCAAGAGATATTTTCCCCTGATGGTGCATTTGGAGTAAAGCAGGTAAAGCATGTTGAACTAATGGCCCGCCACTTGGAGCTTTGGTATATACGTTCTTCTTTTCCTCTTTAGTATGAGGAGCATGATCTGTTGCAAGTACATCCAGATGATTATCCAGCAGCCCCTGCAACAATGCTTCCTGATCCTTTTTAGTTTTTACTGCAGGGTTCCATTTGATCAATGTTCCTTTAGTTGCATAATCCTGGTCGTTAAACCATAAATGATGTATACAAACCTCAGCCGTTATCTTCTTATCCTTTAATTGCTTCTTGCTATTAAATAGAGATAATTCCTTGGCAGTAGACACATGAAAGATGTGTAATCTAGCGCCGGTTTTTTTCGCAAGAGCCACAGCTTTGGAAGATGACTTGTAACAAGCTTCTTCACTTCTAATTTTCGGATGCATTTCAATAGGAATATCATCACCAAATTTTGCCTTGGCTTCTTCCAGGTTTTTCTGAATGGTTTGCTCATCTTCACAATGTACTGCTATAAGTACAGGAGATTTTTTGAAGATCTGTTCCAATACCTTTTCATTATCCACCAGCATGTTTCCTGTAGAAGAGCCCAGGAAAAGTTTTAAAGCAGCAACTTTCTTAGGATCGATTTTTTCGATCTCCGCAAGATTATCATTCGTACCGCCAAACATAAAGGAATAATTCGCATAAGAAGTTTCCTCAGCAATTCTGAATTTATCTTCCAGCAACTCTTCTGTGGTGGCCTGCGGTAAGGTATTTGGCATTTCTATAAAGGTAGTGATACCACCGGCTACGGCAGCCTTCGAACCCGTTTCTATATTTTCTTTATGAGTAAGACCTGGCTCTCTGAAATGTACCTGGTCATCAATTAGCCCAGGTATCAAATAGGTGCCTTCAGCATCATAAATAATTACATCTGGTGATTTTGCACTTATACTCTCTGCAATTTCAACGATGATTCCATTCTCGATGAACACATCCCCTTCAGTGATCTTATTCTCATTTACAATCTTAGCGTTCTTGATTAAAACCTTTTTCATCAGAATTTTTTCCTGTTAAACAGACTTTTCAGCTTCATTTTTATTACCCCAAAAACGGCTTCAGAAATAATGGAGCCGCTCATTTTTGATGTTCCTCGTGTTCTATCTGTAAAGATCACCGGAACCTCTATAATCTTAAATCCTTTTAAATAGGATTTGAATTTCATTTCTATCTGGAAAGCATAACCTACAAACTGTATGCGATCCAGGTTTATTGCTCTTAGAACTTCACTTTTATAACAAACATAACCGGCCGTTGTATCCTGTATATCCATACCAGTGATAAAGCGTACATACCTCGATGCTAACCAGGACATAAGTACACGATTCATTGGCCAGTTGATGACATTAACACCGGTAATATAGCGCGAACCAATGGCGACATCGGCTCCATCTCTCTTACAGGCATTGTAAAGTCTTATAAGATCGTTGGGATTATGCGAGAAATCTGCATCCATTTCAAAGATGAAATCGTAATCTCTCTTCAACGCCCACTTAAATCCGTGAATGTAAGCAGTTCCTAGTCCCTGCTTACCTAATCTTTCTTCAAGGAACAATGTTTCAGGAAATTCAGCCATCAAAGTGCGAACCCTGGTTGCTGTACCGTCTGGAGAATTATCATCCACAACGAGAACGTGAAACTTGCGTCTTTGTGAAAAAACGTTCCTCACAATGCGCTCAATGTTCTCTATTTCATTAAAGGTGGGTATAATAATTATCCCATTTCCCATTCCTAAAACTTTTGCGCAAATGTATGCAAATTAAAACTTCAAATCTTCATGGAAAGCATCTGCAAATAGGGTCAAAATTTTACATTTGTAAAAAAATTAAATGCAGGCGACGGCAAGATTAAGTGAATATCAGGATTGGATCACGATCACTTTCCTTCTATGCTTTGGTTTGCTGGTATTAGCCCGTGTTGCCTTTCCACAACGTTTTGAAGAATTTATATCGCTTCTCAACTCTGGTAAATTTATAGCCTTTAAAGGAAAAGAGAATAAGGCTTTTCATGGTTTTAACATTATATTATTCTCTGTACAGGCTATCGCTGTTTCTTTATTTATCTTTCTGGGTTACAGGTACTTTTTTGAAACAGATCTTCATTCAATCGTGTTGTTCATTCGTATTCTAACAGGTTATACCTGTCTTATTTTATTGAAAGCGGGAGTTGAAAAGATCATTGGTAATATTTTCGACATCGATGATCGTATAGATTATTATATTTTTCAGAAATTAAGCTATCGCAATTTCATATCAATCTTTCTTCTTTTCGCCTGCCTTTTCCTGGTTTACAGTATGGAAGTTACTGGCCTCAGCCTTAGGATCATCGCGCTTGCGGCGATACTTGCAAATGCATTTTCTATGTTTATAATCTATAGAAGAAATCAAAGTGCGCTTAGCGTTAATTGGTTCTATTTTATTTTGTACATTTGCGCTCTCGAAATCGCCCCTTATATTATTTTGTACAAGTTAATTACGATCTAAAAGGAACTTTAAAGAATTGCATATGAAAGTGAAAACAATTTTGGTTTCCCAGCCCGAACCTAAGGTAGAAAATTCTCCTTATTTTGAGCTGGAAGAAAAACAGAAAGTTAAAATTGATTTCATCCCCTTTATTCATGTTGAAGGCGTTCCCAGTAAGGAAGTTAGACAACAAAAAATTGATCTTGCCAACTATACCGCGATCATTTTAACCAGCCGTAATGCTGTAGATCACTTCTTCAGGATTGCCGAGGAAATGAGATTCAAGGTGCCGGACTCCTTAAAATACTTCTGTCTCAGTGAAGCCGTTGCTTATTACTTGCAGAAATATGTGGTCTATCGTAAACGTAAGATCTATGTAGGCAAAAGAACGTTCGCAGAGCTTGCTCCGCTAATTAAAAAATATAAGAACGAAAAGTTCTTACTTCCTTCTTCAGATATGCTGAAGCCAGATGTTCCTAAGACATTAAACAAACTTGGGGTAGAATGGAAAAAAGCAGTTTTTTACCGAACTGTGGTGAGTGACCTTTCAGACTTGAAAGATGTAACTTATGATATTCTTGTATTCTTCAGTCCTAGTGGAATTAAATCTCTTTTTGAAAACTTCCCTGACTTTAAACAGAATAATACACGTATTGCTGTATTTGGAAATACAACTATTAAGGCAGCCAAGGAACATGGTTTAACAGCAGATATCAAAGCTCCTACTCCGGAAACTCCGAGTATGACCATGGCAATTAGCAAATACATCAGCGAAGTGAATAAGAAGTAAATTTGCTTTTACTTTAATACAATAAATAAAAAATCCGGTCTTGCGACCGGATTTTTTGATTTCAACTAACAATTTAAAACTAATCTACAGGAGCTCCCTCCATAATTTCTTCATTTGCATATTCCTCGAACTTGGAGAAATTCTGCTTAAAGAAAGTTGAAAGCTCTTTTGCTTTTTTATCATAAGCCTCTTTATCTGCCCATGTATTTTTTGGATTTAAGACTTCTGCCGGCACCCCTTCACAGGTTTTAGGCATACTCAATCCAAAGATCTGGTGATTTTCAAATTCTACTCCGTCAAGTTTCCCTTCAAGTGCAGAACTTATCATTTCACGAGTATACTTCAATTTCATTCGATTTCCTACGCCATAAGGTCCACCGGTCCAGCCAGTATTTACCAGCCATACGTTAACTCCTGCATCCTTCATCTTACGACTTAGCATTTCTGCATATTTCGTAGGATGTAAAGGCATGAATGGTGCGCCAAAGCAAGCAGAAAAACTTGGTACAGGCTCGTCTACACCCGCTTCAGTACCAGCAACCTTTGCAGTGTAACCGCTTATAAAATGATATGCCGCCTGTCCTGGTGTAAGCTTGCTAATTGGAGGCAATACACCAAAAGCATCTGCCGTTAGGAAAAATATATTCTTAGGATTCTCTCCAATAGAAGGTTCCTGTATATTATCTATATGATATATAGGATAGCTTACCCGCGTATTCTGCGTGATCGAAGTATCGCTAAAATCCACATCGCCGTTGTCATTAAGAATTACATTTTCCAGAATAGCTCCAGGTTTGATCGCATGGTAAATATCTGGTTCATTTTCTTCGGAAAGGTTGATCACTTTTGCATAACATCCACCTTCAAAATTAAAAATAGTGTTCTCCTTTGTCCACCCATGCTCATCATCCCCAATAAGTTTTCTTTCCGGATCGGCTGAAAGTGTTGTCTTCCCTGTTCCGGAAAGTCCGAAGAATATAGCGGTATCGCCATC
This sequence comes from Christiangramia marina, assembly GCF_048285865.1. Classification (NCBI taxonomy): domain Bacteria; kingdom Pseudomonadati; phylum Bacteroidota; class Flavobacteriia; order Flavobacteriales; family Flavobacteriaceae; genus Christiangramia; species Christiangramia marina. The sequence goes on from NZ_JBLVTK010000001.1 coordinate 506,398, forward strand.
TTCTCCTACATTTGCAGAACAGTGCATTGGTAGTGTATTGTTGTAAACAGGTAATACAAAGTTAAGTGCTGAGAAGATACCCTTTTTGATCTCCCCTGTATAACCGGTTCCTCCAATTAGCGCGATCTTTTTCTTAAAATTAAGAATGGCAAAATTTTCCTGTCTGGTTCCATCTACAGAAGGATTTGCTTTAAATCCAGGTGCATTTACCACTAGCCAGTCTTCCTGAAAGCTTTCAAGTTCTGAATCATTTACTCTCAGGAACATATTGAAAGCAAACTGGTTTGACCATGGATACTCATTAATCACCCTAATGTTTAAACGATAGTTATCGTCTGCACAAGCGTAGGCATCGCGAGCAAAGATCTCTTTATCTCCAAGGTAATTTGTTACCTTATTATAAAGAGAATCAAATTTTTCCGGATCAAACGGGATGTTAATATCTCCCCACCATACTTTATCTTCTGTGATCTCATCTTTCACAATGAATCTGTCCTTTGGAGATCTTCCTGTAAACTCACCAGTGTTAACAGCAAGCGCTCCAAATGAGCTCTCTACTCCCTGTCCTAGTGCGATAGTTTTCTTCTGAAGTTCCTCTGGAGATAGTTGATAATGTACTCTGGCATTTTTGATCCCGTAATCCTCTAACGAAATCGTTTTCGTAATTTGGGTGTTATCGACCATAAAAAAATCAATTCTGTTGTTTGTTTAGGCGTACAAAAGTAAAAATCTTATGCAGATATAACGATATCGTTAATTAATTTATTTGTTTTTTAACTTTATGAATTTCAGCACTAATAAGAACCAGCCAACAATTAAAAGTCCTCCTCCAACTGGGGTAACTAATGCTATTGCTGAAAAGTCTACTCCTGTAACTGTCGATGTAGATAGTAAATAGATAGATCCGGAAAATAACAGGGTGCCGAATAGGAAAAGATAAAACAACAGTTTGCTATCTTTTTCAGTAATAATGATCCCGAGGATCAACATTAGAAAGGCATGATACATCTGGAATCTAACCCCAGTTTCAAAACTATTTAAAGAAGCTTCAGAAAGTGTTTCTTTCAAACCATGTGCTCCAAAAGCTCCAAGGATCACGGCGATCAATCCAAAAATGGCTCCGGTTACTAAGAATTTCCTGTTTGTCTGCATAGTTTTATATGAGTCAGCTTTTTAATACATTCGTTTGCACTACACAAAACTAACTTAATTTATGCGAGAAATATTAATCGTAGGTGCAGGAAAATCCACCGCTGCACTTATAGACTACCTGCTCGACCGGGCGGTAGAGCAAAATCTAAAATTAAAAATCGGCGATAAGGAACTCGAAAATGCCAAAAATGCCTGCCGGGATCGCAAACATTGCGAAGCCATCGAACTGGATGTTTTCAACAAGGAAAGCAGGGAACCGGCAATTCAGCAGGCAGATCTGGTGATTTCCATGTTGCCCGCAAGATTCCATATTGAGGTCGCCCGTGATTGCGTGAAGTATAACAAGCATATGGTAACGGCTTCCTATATAAGTGATGAAATGCGTGCTCTGGATGAAGAGGTTAAGAAAAAGAACCTTGTTTTTATGAATGAGATCGGCGTGGATCCGGGAATTGACCATATGAGCGCCATGCAGGTTATCGACAGAATAAGAGACAAGGGTGGAAAGATCTTACTTTTTGAATCATTTACCGGCGGACTTGTTGCTCCGGAAAGTGATAACAATCTATGGAACTATAAATTTACCTGGAATCCCAGAAACGTAGTTGTTGCCGGGCAGGGTGGTGTTGCTGAATTTATCCAGGAGGGGAAGTACAAGTATATTCCATACCATAGACTATTTAGAAGGACTGAATTTCTGGAAGTAGAAGGCTACGGAAGATTTGAAGGTTATGCCAACAGGAATTCTCTTAAATATCAGAGCGTCTACGGACTCGAAAATGCACTTACCTTATATAGAGGGACTATAAGAAAAGTAGGCTTCAGTAGAGCATGGAATATGTTCGTGCAACTTGGAATGACCGATGATAGTTTCGAAATGACTAATTCAGAAGAAATGAGTCACCGCGATTTCATCAATTCTTTTCTTCCGTATTCCCCAAGTGATTCCGTAGAACTTAAAACCAGACATAGTCTTAAGATCGATCAGGATGATATTATGTGGGACAAGCTTATAGAACTTGATCTATTTAATTCAGAAAAAAAGATCGGGATCAAAAATGCTACTCCGGCGCAAGCGCTTCAAAAGATTTTGATGGATAAATGGACGCTGGCTGAAGATGACAAGGATATGATCGTTATGTACCATAAATTCGGTTACGAGCTAGATGGCGAAAAGAAGCAAATTGATTCTACGATGGTTCATATTGGAGAGGATCAGTCCAGAACAGCCATGTCTAAAACTGTGGGATTACCAGTAGCCATTTCAGCATTGATGATCCTGAACGGAGAAATAAAAACTCCAGGTGTTCAGTTACCAATTCGCAAGGAGGTCTATGAGCCTATTCTGAAAGAACTTGAAGGTCATGATATCATTTTTAAAGAAAAAGAGACAGAATATCTAGGATACAACCCATTTGGTGAAGTAGGTAATTAAAATTGAAAAGCATTTTTGCTATTTTAGCTTAACGACCAAAAATTATCCTCATGAAGATTGTAAACGATAGTGTTGAGTTAGATGGGATCGACAAGACCATTCTTAACTATCTAATGAAAGATGCCAAAAAACCGATCCTGGAGATCGCCAAGAATATTGGTATTACTGGCGCAGCTGTACACCAGCGTTTGAGAAAATTAGAAAAATCTGGTTTGATCGAAGGCTCTAAAATGATGCTGGATGCCAGGTTGCTAGGTTATAAAACCATGGCTTTTGTAGGGGTTTACCTGGATAAAGCTGTAAGTAACCCACAGGCCGTGAAACAACTTAGTGAAATTCCTGAGGTTATCGAATGTCACTACACAACGGGAAACTGGTCAATTTTTCTTAAGATCTTATGTCGTGATAACGAACATCTAATGGTAGTACTGAATAAGAACATACAGGCGATAGACGGTGTGTCCAGAACAGAAACTTTTATAAGTCTCAATCAACAAATAGACCGGCAAATAAAGATATAATGAAAAAAGGCTGTTAGTGTTCTAACAGCCTTTTCTATTATTCTGAAGTTTAAAATTAATCTCTACCCATAAATATTCCAACGAAGTATAATAGTGTAGCCAGTGATCCTACTGCAGCTACCACATAAGTTCTAGCCGCCCATTTCAGCGAATCTTCTGCTGCATCATGTTCCGCAGGAGTCAGCATATTTTCAGTTTCCAGCCATACCAAAGCTCTTTTACTGGCATCATACTCTACTGGCAAGGTGATAAAACTGAACAAGGTTCCCATTGCAAACATAATGATCCCTACAAGTAGCACTGTTTGCCCTACTCCTACGCTCACCATACTCATTAATATAAGTCCGCCAAAGATCGCCCATTGGGAAAACTTGGAAGCGATACTTACCACTGGAACCAATTTACTTCTCATTTGCAACCAGCTGTAAGCTTTAGCATGCTGAACTGCGTGACCGCATTCGTGAGCAGCAACTGCCGCTGCCGCAGCATTACGTTGAGAGTAAACTCCCTCACTCAGGTTTACGGTTTTTTTAGACGGATTGTAATGATCTGAAAGCATTCCTGGAGTAGAAATCACTTTTACATCATTAATCCCGTGGTCCCGCAACATTTTTTCAGCGATCTCCTTACCGCTCATTCCATTTTGAAGGTGCACTTTGGAATACTCCTTAAATTTGCTCTTTAGTTTATTGCTCACAAACATGCTCACTAAGAATATGAGCCCGGCAATTATATAATATCCCATCATAGGTCCTAATATTTTAAGTTTTAGTAACGATCCAAATATATCAAAAACCCCGCCAGCAGAATTGGCTGTCAGTCGATTATTAAAAGGCCAATGAGTTAATTTATTCTAAATGCTTCCCAATCATTTTCAAAAAGGGCTCTTTATATTTCACAAATTCAGATATTAGCTATATTTGCAACGGTTCATAAAAAACAGCTATGCAATACAAGAGAATACTTTTAAAACTATCTGGAGAAGCTTTAATGGGAAAGCGCCAATATGGCATCGATCCCGAACGCCTGGCAGAATATGCTGCGGAAATTAAAACAGTAGTAGAAGAAGGTGTTGAGCTTGCTATTGTGATTGGCGGTGGAAACATTTTTAGAGGTGTTGCCGGTGCCAGTAAAGGAATGGATCGAGTACAGGGTGATCATATGGGAATGCTGGCCACCGTAATTAATGGTCTGGCTTTGCAGAGTGCACTTGAAGATGCAGATATTCAAACCAGATTACAGTCGGCTATCAAGATCAATGAAGTTGCAGAACCCTTTATAAGAAGAAAAGCTATCAGACACCTGGAAAAAGGTCGTGTAGTAATTTTTGGTGGGGGTACTGGTAACCCATACTTCACTACAGATTCTGCAGCAGTATTAAGAGCTATTGAAATAAAAGCAGATGTAATTCTTAAGGGTACCAGAGTAGATGGGATTTATACTTCAGACCCGGAAAAGGACAAAAGCGCTACAAAATTTGATTTTATTTCTTTCGAGGATGTCTTGAAGAAAGGATTGAAAGTAATGGATACAACGGCATTCACCTTGAGCCAGGAAAACGAATTACCTATTATTGTATTCGATATGAACAAACCGGGGAACTTACTAAAAGTTACAACTGGAGAGCCTGTAGGAACAAAAGTGAATTTATAATTAAATAGAAAACGATATTAGAAATGGACGAGGTTGAATTTATTTTAGAAGAAGCAAAAGAAGCAATGGAGAACGCCATTGTGCATCTTAAAAAACAACTTTCAAATATACGCGCCGGTAAAGCGACTCCAAGCATGCTTGGAAGTGTAATGGTTGATTATTATGGAGCAAAAACGCCTTTGCAACAGGTAGCAAATGTGAACACACCAGATGCGCGAACACTATCAATTCAGCCTTTCGAAAAGAGTATGATCCAGGAAATTGAAAAAGGGATCATGGTTGCAAATCTTGGGTTTAATCCAATGAACAATGGTGAGAGCGTAATTATTAACGTACCGCCACTTACCGAGGAGCGTCGTATTCAATTGTCCAAGCAGGCAAAAGCTGAAGCCGAAGATTCCAAAATTGGAGTTAGAAATGATCGTAAGCATGCAATGCAGGAACTTAAAAAAACTGATATCTCTGAAGATGCTTTAAAAGCTTCCGAAGATGAAGTTCAGGAACTTACCAATGAATATATCGCCAAGATCGAAAGTATCCTGGTGGTGAAGGAAAAAGAGATCATGACGGTTTAATGATCAGATATTCAAAATTTTATGCCGGTTCGGGTCTGGAGAAAAACAGATTTGAACCGGCATTTTTATTTCTGAACAAATTCATTTTAAGATAATGTCGAAGCTAGTATGCCTGTTTTTACTTATCACTACTTTAAGCTTCGCCCAGTCTAAGGTGAATGGCCGTGTTATAGATGCAGAAACCAGTGAACCACTTGCCTATGCCAGGATCACCTTTAAAAATGGCACAGTATTAACCAATATTGACGGGAGCTTTGAATTACTTGTTGGAAAAGAAGTCGATGAAGTAAGGATAAGTTATGTTGGCTATGAAACAATAAGTACCCGTATTAATCAAGACACAAAGTATTTACAGATCAAATTAAGCGCCGTTCGGGAGAGACTGCAAACTGTAGAACTTTCCAATGCACCTAATCCTGCCGACAGTCTTATTTCTAAAGCGATTTCGCGAAAAGAACTAAATGATCCCGAGGAGGTCTTACCGGGTTTCAAATATAAAAGTTATTCCAAGTTTATTGTAGACAACGAAGGTGGTGGAATTCTGCTTTATGCCGATAGTACTTCAGCAGCAATGAAGACTATTGTAAATGAGGGGCGCGGATATCTTTCAGAAAAAGTGGCCAGTCACAGTTATGATGGGAATGGAGATACTTCAGAAGAAGTACTTGGTGTAAGAACTGCTGGATTTAAAAAACCGGTTTATAATGTTCTCACTATGGGCGTCAATCCGTTTTCTCTATATAAGAACGATTACAGTCTCTACAAAACAGATTATGCAGGACCATTGGGAAAAGCAGCTTTTAAGAACTATGATTATAAGATTCTGGATACGACTCGAACCTCAAGACCTGCTTATGTGATCTACTTCAGTCCAAAGCGTGAAGAGATTGTAGCTGGCCTGGAAGGAATTCTCTATTTAGATACAGAAACTCTGGCTATTCAGAAGGCAAAAGCGCAACTTTTGGGTTCGGTAAAACTGGAAGTTGACTATGAATATCAATATTTCCCTGATCATGCCGTCTGGTTTCCGAAGCTACAAACGACTACAATAAGAGCAGGTTCGGGAGGAAAAGAAATAGCAGTTTTTGGCGGTACGGTTGGAATTGGAACTGTTCAGCAAAACCCTGGCATACTTGGCAGACTCCTGGGTGCAGATGAAATAAACGGGGATCTTTACCTAAATTCAACCGTAATACACTATGATTTTGACCTGCAGCCACAGACAAAAGTTAAAGTTAGTCAAGCTGAGATCAGGATCGATCCAGACGCTATAGACAGAACACAAAGTTTCTGGAAACAGAACAGAAAGGTGCAATTCGATGATCGCGATGAAGCTACTGAAAAGAAAGTAGACAGTCTTATAAAGTCTCAGAATATAGAACGTAAGATTCAGGTGAAACAAGCCATCACTTCTGGCTCTTACCCTTTAGGTTTCTGGGATATGGACCTTGGAAAGATCTTCAAGTTTAGTAATTATGAAGGCATAAGGCTTGGATTTGGAGGAAAGACAAACGATCAATTTTCACAGAATTTTAATCTGAACTCTTACCTGACTTATGGTTTTAAAGATGAAGTCTTTAAATATGGTTTGGGTAGCCAGATCTACCTTAATAAGAGAAATCATACGTACCTGAACTTCGGTTTCTCAAGAGATATTGATGAAATTGCTTCCGTAGATTACCTTAAAGGGAGAAATACTTTTTCTATTCTGGAACCTAGGTTCGTAAACACCAATAATTATTACAATATCAGGACTTTTGCCGTTGGGCTTGAGCATAAGATCACACCAAGGCTGGATACGCAGTTGCGATTTTCAAGAGAGGAAATATGGCAGATTAAAAATTACAATTATAACAATAACAATCAGTTGTACAGCGATTATGATCTTCATTTTATTAAAGCGGGATTCCTATGGCAACCATTTTCAAAATATCTAAGAACTCCGCAAGGTGATGTTTTACTAGAGAAAAAATTCCCTCAATTTACCGGTCAGTTAGAACAGTCCATGGAAATCCTGGAAGGCGATTTCAACTTTACTAGAATTGGAATCAAGGCAGAGCATGAGATCTTAAGGCTCGATCAATCAAGAACCGAATTTATACTGGAAGGTAATTATGCTGTAGGAGATCTACCTTTAACACATGCTTTCCACTCCTACCCTAATAATCCTAACAGATCCAGGATTTCTCAAAGAATTTCAGTTGCTGGTCGTAACAGTTTTGAAACCATGTATTTCAATGAATTTTATTCAGACAGGCAGGTAATGCTGCATATGAGGCACCAATTAAGACCGTTTATTATAAGTAAAAATTTTCGACCAGAACTTGTTTTCATTTCAAGGCATGCCATTGGTGATTTCACAGATATTGCTAAGCATGAAGGCATCAGTTTCAATACTCTTGAAAATGGATTTTCTGAAGCAGGACTGGAGTTAAATAAATTATTTGGCGGCTTTGGTCTTAGTACAGCCTATAGATATGGAGCATATCATCTACCTACTTTCAAAGAGAATTTCTCTCTCAAATTCACTTTACAGGTACAGTTATAGCTCAAACCTCGATTAATACATTAATTACAAAGTATTTAAATAGGGTTTTTTTACCTTTGCGCCGCTAATAGAAAGCCATGCAAAAGATCTTTAGCTTTGGATTCTGGAATTCCATCGCACGCCTTATTTTACGAAACCGAATTGTGATCATTGTTCTTATATTGATCGCAACCTACCTTCTTTCCACGCAATGGAAAAACATGCAATTTTCGTATACTGAGGCTAATTTAATGCCAGACGATCACGAGGTGAACGTGAGTTATAACGACTTCCTGGAAAAGTTTGGTGAAGAGGGAAATCTTATCCTGTTAGGAGTACAGGATTCTGCCTTGTTTACTCCTGAAAAGTTTAAAGCCTGGAATAAACTTACAGATACGCTACTTACTTATCCTGAAGTTGACCAGATCATTTCTCCGGCCAGCCTTCAGGAACTTAAAAAGTTTGAAGATCCCAAAAGATTTGAAATGGTACCAGTGCTACCGGAAGAAGATCTGGATAGTGAAGTACTTGTGACTTTCGAAAACAAACTTTTTACGGCTCTGCCTTTCTATGAGAACCTGGTGTATAGTTCACATTCCAATACTATACAATCTGCTTTGTATCTTAATAAAGAACTGGTAAACACTAAAGCCAGAAAGATCTTTGTACTGGAAGAACTGGAACCTCTTATCGCTGAATTTGAAGAGCAGCAGGGCATCGATGTCAGGGTTTCGGGAATGCCTTATATACGAACCTTGAATGCACAAAACATAGTCGATGAAATTGGACTTTTTATTGTCGCAGCCTTGCTGGTCACTTCCATAATATTTTTCTTTTTCTTTCGATCCATACGAGCCACCATTATTTCCATGGTTACGGTTTGTATTGGAGTTATGTGGGCCTTTGGTTTTATAGGACTTCTGCATTATGAGATTACGATCCTAACGGCACTTATTCCTCCACTTATTATCGTAATAGGTATTCCAAACTGTATTTTCCTAATCAACAAATATCAGCAGGAGATCAAAAAACATGGAAACCAGGCAAAGTCGTTGCAACGAGTGATCACCAAAGTTGGTAATGCTACATTGATGACCAATGTAACTACCGCATCTGGTTTTGCAACTTTCATTTTAACCGATAGTCAGCTTTTAAGAGAGTTTGGTGTGGTGGCATCTATCAACATCCTGGCAATCTTTGTTTTAAGTTTATTGATCATTCCGGTTATATACTCCTACTTGAAACCACCGCGAGACAGGCACTTAAAACATCTTAACACAAGATGGATTGGCGGCTTTGTTGACTGGATGGAAAATATGGTAAGAAACCATAGAATTGCTATTTATATATCTTCTCTGGGGCTTCTAATTCTTAGTATCATTGGAATTTACACCATTAAGGTTTCAGGAAGTATTCTTGAGGATATGCCTCAGGAAACCCAATTCTATAAAGATGTAAAATTCTTTGAACGGGAATTTGATGGAGTGATGCCTTTGGAAATCATGATCGATACCAAAAGACCGAAGGGCGTATTAAAGCTTTCTACTTTAAAACGGATGAATGATCTTGAAAGTAAGATCGAAGAGATTCCGGAATTAAGCAAGCCATTATCAATCAACCGACTCGTAAAATACAGCAAGCAGGCGTATTATAACGGGAACCCGAAATATTACCAGTTACCAACATCACAGGAGCAAAACTTTATAATGCCCTATGCAAAAGGTCTTTCTTCTTCTGAAGGAATTATGCAGAGCTACGTGGATTCTACTGGACAATATGCTCGAATTACTACCTTCATGAAGGATGTGGGAACCGAGAAAATGGAGGAGATCGAAAATGACCTTTTACCAGAAATAGAAAAGATCTTTCCATCTGAAAGATATGAGGTTTCACTTACCGGAAAGGCGCTGCTTTTTCAGAAAGGAACAAGTTACCTGGTTAGAAATTTAATAATTTCATTAGGACTCGCTATACTTCTTATTGCAGGTTTAATGGCCTGGATGTTTAGAAGTTTCAGGATGATTTTGATCTCTCTGGTACCAAACTTACTTCCTTTGATCGTTACTGCGGGAGTAATGGGCTTTCTTGGAGTTCCTATTAAACCCTCAACGATCCTGGTTTTTAGTATTGCTTTCGGAATTTCAGTTGATGACACTATTCATTTTCTGGCAAAATACAGGCAGGAATTAAAAGCCAATAACTGGAAGATCAAGCGCTCCGTTTATGCCGCACTAAGAGAAACCGGCGTAAGTATGTTCTATACGTCCATCGTTCTCTTCTTTGGATTTTCAGTATTCATGATCAGCAGTTTTGGAGGAACGGTTGCCCTTGGCGGACTGGTTTCGGCCACTCTGCTGTTTGCTATGTTGTCGAACTTACTATTGCTACCATCACTTCTGCTTTCACTGGAAAGAAGTATTGCTAATAAGGAAACTTTAAAGGAACCGGCGATGCGTATTTTTGAGACCGAAGAAGAGGAGGCAAATCGAGATCAGCAAAACAATTAAATTAATATATAAAACAGCCTGCTTGCTAAGCTTAAGGCGAAAAACTATCTTTGTTTTTTCTAAATTTCAACTAAATGATACAAGCAAAAGTCGCTGAAATACTGGAAAGCGATCAGTTTTTACAGGAACACCATGTGAAGGGATGGGTACGCTCTTTCCGTAGTAATCGTTTTATTGCGCTTAACGATGGTTCTACTTTGAAAAACCTGCAATGCGTTATCGATTTTGAAAATACTGATGAGGAAACCATCAATCGCATAAACGTAGGTGCAGCTATATCTGTTAAAGGAACTTTGAAAGAGAGTCTTGGCAGTCAGCAACGTGTTGAAATTGAAGTTTCAGAAATTCAAATTCTGGGCGATGCGAATCCTGAAGAAGTGAAACTAACCATTCTATCGCCGAAGAAGCATAGTATGGAGAAGCTGCGTGAACAGGCGCATTTACGTGTACGAACGAACACTTTTGGAGCGATCATGCGTGTGCGAAGTAAATTGTCTTTTGCAGTACACAAATATTTCCAGGAAAAGAACTTCTACCACGTTCACACACCAATTATTACGGGTAGTGATGCTGAAGGTGCCGGAGAAATGTTTCGTGTTTCTTCACTGGATATGAAAAATCCTCCAAAAAATGAGGATGGCAGCATTAATTATAAGGAAGACTTCTTCGGAAAAGAGACGAATCTTACAGTTTCCGGACAACTGGAAGCTGAAACCTTTGCACTCGGTTTAGGGCAGGTTTATACGTTCGGTCCAACTTTTAGAGCTGAAAACTCCAATACTTCCAGGCATTTAGCTGAATTCTGGATGATCGAGCCAGAAGTTGCTTTCTGTGATCTGGATCAAAATATGGACCTGGCTGAAGATTTTATTAAATACGTACTTCGATACGTAATGGAACACTCTAAAGATGACCTGGAATTTCTTGCCGAAAGACAGGAAAAAGAAGATCAGCTGAAGCCAAAAGCCGAAAGAAGTGACATGGGTCTTATGGAGAAGCTCAACTTTGTGCTGGAAAACAATTTCAAAAGAGTTAGTTATACTGAAGCTATAGAGATCCTGAAGAACTCGAAGCCAAACAAGAAGAAGAAATTCAATTATATCATCGAAGAATGGGGTGCAGATCTTCAAAGTGAGCATGAACGTTACCTTGTTGAGAAACATTTTAAAACTCCGGTAATTCTTTTCGATTATCCCGCCAATATCAAAGCATTCTACATGCGTTTGAATGAGGATGGAAAAACAGTGAGAGCGATGGACATTCTATTCCCTGGAATTGGAGAGATCGTGGGCGGAAGCCAGCGTGAAGAACGTTTGGATGTTCTTAAGGAGAAAATGGCAGAATTGAACATTCCGGAAGAGGAACTATGGTGGTATCTTGACACCCGTAAGTTCGGAACCTGTGTACATAGTGGGTTTGGACTTGGTTTTGAAAGACTTGTTCAGTTCACTACGGGAATGGGTAACATTAGAGACGTGATTCCTTTTCCAAGAACACCGCAAAACGCAGAATTTTAAGATTGAATATTATAGCAACGCATACAGTCCCTGCAATCGAACAAAAGATCCGGTTGCAGGAGTATGCGATTTCTATATTCCCTCAAATCAACAGTCGGTCGGCACTTAAAAAAGCGATCGCAAAGAAACTTGTCCTACTGGATGGAGAAAGAGCTAGCACTGCCGACTGGATCCAATCGGGACAGAAGATCGAACTTCTGGAAGATAAATTTCAGCAAATAAAGATCTTCAAATTTATACTTGAAGTATTATATGAAGATGAATATCTTGCTGTAGTTCAAAAACCATCGGGCATTCCTTCCAACGGCAATTATTTTCGAACACTCGAAAATGCTCTTCCGCACAATTTATCTGTATCCCATTCAGAAGATGCTTTAAGATATCCGGTTCCTGTTCACAGACTGGATAATCCTACCGCCGGGATCATTCTCGTTGCCAAAACCAGGAAAGTGCAGCAAATATTACACAGCGCTTTCGAAAATAAATCCATTCTTAAAACTTATCATGCACTAGTTCACGGCCAGCTACGAAGCGTGGTGACACAGACTGCAAGCATAGACGGTAAGGCTGCAACGACCATATTTGAACCAGTTGATAATTTTGAAATTGAGGACGAAATTTTTTCCTTGGTGAAAGCCAAACCCATCACTGGTCGCACGCACCAGATTCGTATTCATCTAAGTGATATGTCCTTGCCTATTGTTGGAGATCCCATTTATGGCATTGAGGAAGGATATTTTAAGAATAAGAATCTGTACCTATTTAGCTCCGGAATTAGTTTTGGACATCCTATCGCTTCAGAAGAAATGGAGTTTGAATTGAAGCTTCCGAAGAGGTTTACAAGCCTTTCCCGACATAAGCTGTCTTAACAAAAATTTACCACGAACATAGTTCGTGCCAAAGCCTACTTAGATCGATTTTTCCTTATTTTTGTTAAACAAGCACTCTTTTATGCTAAAGCAACAATTAAATTTTAAACTATCTCAGAAGCTATCTCCGCAACAAATCCAGTTGATGAAGCTTATTCAATTGCCTACCCAGGCTTTCGAGCAACGTATCAAACAGGAAATGGAAGAGAACCCAGCGCTGGAAGATGGAAAGGAAGATCGCGTCGACGAATATGATGATATAGGAAATGATAATTCAGACGATGAATACGATACCGATAGTGAAAGCATTGAAACTGAAATAGACGTTGATGAATATTTGAGTGATGATGAAATTCCAAGTTATCGCCTGAATGCCAATAATTACAGTGCAGATGATGAAGACAAGCAGGTGCCTTATGCCGCCGGAACTTCATTTACGCAACATTTAAAAACTCAGTTAAGCACGATAAGACTGGATGATATCGAGCAGGATATCGCAGAATTTCTGGTGGGAAGTGTGGATGAAAGCGGATATATAAGAAGAAGCATTCAGGATATCGTAGATGATCTTGCTTTTACCCAAAATATTTATACAGACGAGGAAACGGTTGAAAAAGTACTTAAAAAAGTACAACGACTCGATCCTGCTGGTGTTGGTGCACGAAGTCTTGAAGAATGTTTGATCATTCAGCTAAATCGCAGAGAACCCACAAAACAGGTGGAACTAGCCAAAGATCTGCTGGAACGCTCTTTTGATCATTTTAGCAAAAAACATTACAATAAACTTCTTACACGCCACGATATAAGCGAGGACGACCTTCGTGAGGCTATAGACGTTATCGAACATTTAAATCCTAAGCCTGGTGGAGCTTATTCGGGAAACACCAGAATGGTAGAACATGTCATACCAGATTTCACCATTAAAATAGAAGATGGTGATCTACAGTTAAGCCTGAATGGTAGAAACGCTCCTGAAATGCATATTTCAAGGGACTACAGTAACATGCTTAAAGGTTACAAGGAATCAAAAGAAAAGACGAAGGCTCAGAAGGATGCCGTCATGTTCATTAAGCAAAAGCTAGATGCCGCAAAATGGTTTATTGAAGCTATAAAACAAAGACAGCAAACGCTTATGGTAACCATGAGTTCGATCATGAATTACCAGAAGGAATACTTTCTTTCCGGAGATGAACGGAATCTTAGACCCATGATCCTGAAAGATATTGCAGATGAAATTGAAATGGATGTGTCTACGGTTTCAAGAGTGGCAAATTCCAAATATGTCGATACTCCATACGGAACGAAACTTATCAAAGAGTTCTTCTCTGAATCGATGACAAACGATCAGGGCGAAGAGGTGTCTACAAGGGAAATAAAGAAAATTTTAGAGATGTCCATAGAGGAAGAAGATAAAAGAAAACCTCTTACAGATGAGAAGCTCGCTAAGGTCCTGAAAAGCAAAGGTTATCCTATCGCCAGAAGAACAGTTGCGAAATATCGCGAACAACTGGATATTCCTGTAGCAAGATTGCGAAAAGAGATCTAATGAAATTGCTACTTAGGCTTTCCTCATACGTATTCCATCCTTTGTGGATGCCATTTTTTGGAAGCCTGTTTTACTTTATTCTTATTCCGAGGTATTTTCCAGACGAAATCGTTAAAGCTAAATTAATGGCGATAGCGATCATCACGATTTTCATACCGGTAGTATTTTATTTTTTACTGAAGAATCTTGGGAAAGCAGAATCGGTTTTTCTTGAGAAAGTTGAGGAAAGGCGCTGGCCACTATTTTTCTTTTGCTTATTGATACTGATGGTTTTACATCAAATTTTAAACTTCTATAATTATCCCGGGCTATATTACTACTTCGCAGGCATACTTATTTCGACTCTATTAGCCTATACCTTGAGCTGGTTCAGGCTTAAAGTCAGTTTGCATATGATGGGAATCACCGGGCTATTAATGTTCGTTACCGGCTTCTGTATTTACTTTCACCTATATTATATCTCCACTGTGGCATTTCTTATCATCGCCTGCGGTCTTACAGCATCTTCGAGACTTTATTTTAAAGCCCATACAAGCTCAGAACTATGGCTGGGAAGCCTATTAGGTCTAGGTCCGCAATTGCTTCTGTTCAATCTGTGGTTTACAGAATATAGAATGTCAGACCTATTTTTAAGGTAGATACATCTAAAGACTCATTCTGAAGTGAGGCATCCTTGAAAAAAGGGATCAATGAATAGTAGAAATGAAAGTTGAAAGTATTGTATCCAAAGGTAAAAGTTGCTCCGGCTCTGAATTTATTTAATTCTGAAAGTTTATTGATAACAGTTTGTCCTGTATCATCCCTATAGTTACTTCTGAAGTTATAAATATAGCCTAAACGGACTCCAGAATATATCCTCCAGAACTTATAAGATTCTGGGGTTGAAGTACGCCATCTAAATTCAAGTGGCAATTCGAACTGTTGTGTCGTGTAGCGATTGGTATCATAATCTATGTCCTCTAATGATTGAAATTCTGTGTCACCGGAAGCAGACCTAGTAATACGCAAATTTTGGCCATAGCTATCAATTCCCCAACCTAGCCCTAGACCGAGCGCAACGTTTCTACGTTTATTCAAAGGCATGTCTCGAATCACTCCCAGGTTGAGACCTCCGGAAAAACTTTCCTGAGAGATCGCTTCGGGTTTATTGGTAATTAGATTAAAACTGAAACCTACATAGAATTGATCCTCTCTATAGAGGCTATCTACTGTAAATGGTACTGAATCAGGGACTTTGTATTGCCGCTGTTCTTCCTGCGCAATCAAGATGACAGGAAAAAGCAGAGTTAAACTAAGAATGATCAATTTGATCCTCATGGTTTCAAATATTCTATAAATATAAAAAACATCCTGCCTGGTTTTAAACCGGACAGGATGCTTTCTATAATTAAATTGAAAAGATTTTAGTCGATGTTATTACCAGCTTCTCCCTTTTTGGTAGTATAGTTGATTTTTAACGCTTCAGCTTTTCTAAGTTCCTGTTTGATATCAGATACTAGTCCCATATTAGTTTCTTCATCCACTTTCAAAGCAGTTGTAAGATATGGAACAAGTTCTTCTCGCTTGGATTCTCTTTCGGCGTAAATAAACTGCTGCACTTCTTCAACACTTGCGAATTTATCATTTAGCTGAATCCTGGCTTCAGTACCATATTTCGCCTGGTATCTCTGGCTCGGTTTTCCAGCGTAAATATACATGATCAAATCTTTCTTGTCCAATTTCTCCACCTGGTCTGCAAATGGCAAATTGTTCTGGATCATTAATGTATTGTCACGCATTACCGTTGCCACCATAAAGAAGAACAATAGCATAAAAACGATATCAGGTAAAGATGCCGTACTAATTGCAGGCAAATCTCCAGACTTTTTCTTTTTAAATTTTGACATAATTTAAGTCGTTTTTTCGTTTCTAGTTCTAATTTGTTGGTTCAGCTTCAGATAATTTCTGAGGAATCATATCAGATATTACATCAATCTTCTCCTTCAATGCATCTTTGTCACCAGTATATCTTGGATCATTGTAGTTACTCTCCATTTTAGTGAAAGTGGTACCATACATTCTCTGTGCTTCACGATCTCTTAACTGATTATATGCAGCAACAAGTTCGTTCTGTACAGCGATATAAGTCCCGTACTCTGTCCCACGGTTATTTACCAGTGATATAATAGCTTTTTGTGGATTCACTGAAGATGCAGGATCTTTAGCTCCCTGGCAGAAACTACAGGCTTCATCGCCTTGTCCGCCACCATTATCAAGAAATTCGACAGCTGCTTGACGCAGTTCCCCAATTTCCATGCTCTCATCTTCAACTAGCAGCTCGTTATTACTGTTCACAAGCACCGTGAAAATGTTTCGTTGTTTAATAACCGGAGGCTCCTGCTCTTCAGGTTGCCATGGCGGTAACTTCCTGCTTATCCCACTATCTGTCTCAATGGTAGTAGTTACCAGGAAGAAGATAAGAAGTAAGAAGGCAATGTCTGCCATAGACCCGGCATTC
This sequence comes from Christiangramia marina, assembly GCF_048285865.1. Taxonomy (NCBI): domain Bacteria; kingdom Pseudomonadati; phylum Bacteroidota; class Flavobacteriia; order Flavobacteriales; family Flavobacteriaceae; genus Christiangramia; species Christiangramia marina. The sequence goes on from NZ_JBLVTK010000001.1 coordinate 523,197, forward strand.
ACTTCCGGTGCTGATCTCTTTGCCATATTATTTAGCTAATTTTTTTATTCCAGAGAATACCATTGCTGCAATCGCAACTGCTGCAAGTATATAAAAGGTAATTAATCCTGCGCCTACCCAATGATCTGCAGATGCAGACAGCATAGTACCATCTTTTAGTTGAGTTGCCTCACCGTCACTTAATACATAAGCGACAATAATGATCACTGCAAAGGATCCTACGGCAATAATGGTGTTCTTAATACTTCCTCTGAATAAACCTACGATCACAAAGATAGCAACCAATACTACAACTGCTGCAAGAACAATGTATGCGATCCACATGAAAGGGTCTAAATGACTCCCCTGTAGGTCTGCCGAGGCTTTTATAGCATCGTCACCGGTAGCGATAATTCTTCCCAGAAGAATTAACCCAATCACACCGATCACGAGTGCCAGATATTTTAATACTTTATGTAAGGTCATAATTTACGTTGTCTTAAATTCGTTTTTTATTCTTGTAAGCTACCAACATATCGATTAGAAGAATAGAAGCATCTTCCATATCGTTTACAATGCTATCAATCTTAGCAATGATGTAGTTGTAGAAAATCTGAAGAATAATCGCAACGATCAAACCAAATACAGTTGTAAGAAGTGCTACTTTAATACCCCCAGCTACAAGTGAAGGCTGCATATCTCCAGCCGCTTCGATACGGTCAAATGCCTGAATCATCCCGATTACAGTACCCATGAAACCAAGCATTGGTGCAAGTGCGATAAATAAAGATACCCAAGAAACGTTCTTCTCAAGTTGTCCCATTTGAACACCACCGTAAGCAACTACCGCTTTCTCTGCAGCTTCGATACTTTCGTCTGCTCTGTCAAGACCCTGGTAGTAAATTGAGGCAACAGGTCCTTTTGTATTTCTACAAACTTCCTTAGCTGCTTCTACTCCACCACTATGAAGAGCGTCCTCAACATCCTGAGCCAACTTCTTAGTATTCGTAGTAGATAGGTTTAAAAAGATAATTCTCTCAATGGCAATGGCCAGACCAAGAATTAAACACAAAAGTACGATCCCCATAAAACCTGGACCACCTTCGATGAAACGTTTCTTAAGCTCCTGGTGAAAACCAAGGTCTTCTTCTTCCAGATCATCACCGGCCATTGCTTCTTCGTCATCCTGTACAAAGCTCACAATCGTCCCTGGCAAATTATTCGTACCGTTAGCCGCCTGTAGATTATAGGTTCCAAGAACCGTAATCGCGGCGATTACCAAAATAGAAAATAATCTTTTCATTACTGTTTGTCTTAATTTAATTAGTTAAAGGTTAAAGATATAAATTATTTTTAATAAACACTTAGCAGAGAGGAAGGGATTCGAACCCTCGATACGCTTGTGACGTATACACACTTTCCAGGCGTGCGCCTTCGACCACTCGGCCACCTCTCTGTATTTGTTAGGCTCGGCAAATAACGAAAAAAATAATTACCCGTCAAGAAACCCGCCGTTAATTTTAAGACATTTCACCACGAAGCGAGGTTTCGAAGATCGTTTTGAAAACTTTTGGAGATAAGTCTTTACCAATCAGGTACATCAGTTTGCTTACCGCAGCTTCGGTAGTGATATCCTTTCCGGAAACCACCCCTACTTTCTTTAGACCTACACTGGTTTCATACTGTCCCATGTTCACACTTCCTGCTACACATTGCGTCACATTGACCACAAAAAGACCTTCCTTTATTTTTTTCCGAAGCAGTTCGAGAAACCAGGATGTATTTGGTGCATTCCCGCTACCGTAAGTCTCTAACACCACTCCCTTTAGCCCAGGTTTAGCCAGAATATGCTCCACCGTGCTCTCGCTTATTCCCGGGAACATTTTTAATACCAGTATATTATCATCAAAACCTGTATGTAATTTTGTTTTCTGCTTTCTATTGGGAGCCCAAAGTGCCTTATAATTAACCGAAAGATATACACCAGATTCTGCCAATGCAGGGTGATTCATGGAAGAAAAAGCCTGAAAATGCTCTGCATTGATCTTCGTCGTCCTGTTCGCACGGTACAATTTGTATTCAAAATAAAGTCCAACTTCAGAAATAACCGGCTTTCCATTCTTTCTTAAACCTGCAACCTGAATACTTGTGATCAGGTTTTCTTTTGCATCTGTCCGCAAATCTCCAATAGGTAACTGCGAACCGGTGAAAATGATTGGCTTCGTTAGATTTTCGAACATAAAACTAAGCGCAGAAGCAGTATAGGACATCGTATCACTTCCATGTAGCACGACAAACCCATCATAATCATCGAATCTTTCATGGATCACATTCGCGATTTTGATCCAGTATTCGGGATTCATATTGGAGGAATCGATAGGATCACCAAAAGTCATGGTTTCGATCTCATGCTCAAGGATCTTCAATTCCGGGATATTATGCAAAAGCTCATCAAAATTGAAAGCTTTTAACGCACCAGTCTCATAATCCTTGATCATCCCAATGGTACCACCGGTATAAACAAGTAGTATCTTGGAATTATCCTTCATTAAGTCCCAGTTTATTGATTACAGGATTCGCGTACATTAATAAATAACTATTTAAAGCCAACGGATTTTTAATATCCACCCGCCTGCTTACTCTGCGGTCAAACTGTCTCTTTTCCTTTTCTGTGTATTTGTCTGTAAATCGCTCCTCGTTTCTGAGTAGATCACAGGCGATATAGTTCGATGGCCATAATTTGTAATTTTTATGGATCGCTTTATCAATGAGTTTGGAAACGGCCTGAAGTTGATCGTTTACTGAAAGATTCTGCTCACGAATATAATCCAGGTCTTCTGAAGTGATCACATCACCCGCATTCAAACGTATTCTACCTTTTTGCCCCATTGCGCCCTGCATGATACTATTAAAGTCTTCATTGGCGCTTTTCTTATATTCCTCCTGCATCCTTTTTGCCAGTACTTCAGGCATTTTCAGCATATCTGTAGGATCAAATTCATAAGAAATGGAAACCGGCACGATCTTGATCTTAGCCAGGTAATCAAGAAGATCCAGGTCACCCTTAGCCATCCCGATCATCTTAAGAACACCCTGCTGGGTCACATCATTACCATCTTTGGTTCTGCCTTCTCGTTGCGCCATCCAAATCGATCTTGAATCTTCCAGTAATTCTCTCGTGTATTCTGAAAGTCGCATGGAACTTTTTAGCATCTCACGCGGACTCTGATTTCGAAGGACCAGGAAATTACGATTCAACTTTGCCAGGGCGGCTAGGAAAGGTTTCTGCACCAGGTTATCGCCAATGGCAGAAGCAGTCATCACCAGGTCATGGTTGTACAGCGTATAATTAAGCAACGAAGTATCTAAGAGAATATCCCTGTGATTGGAAATATAAAAGTATGATTCGTCCTGATCAAGTTTATCGAAACCGCGGTCGCTAAGACCCTCACTGGTTTTCTCCAGAACTTTCTCCACACTATAGTAAATCACCTTGCTTTGAAAATCCTTAATAGAATAACAATCTGCGAGTATGGTCCTAATCTCGTCATATTCCAGATCGGGAAAGGTAAATTGCAGAAGCGCCTTTACCATGGGATGTTTTACATACTGCTGCAAAGCAGGGTTTACCTCTTCATCGTCGTAAAAACGTATATCATCAAAATTTTGCACCTATCTCTATTATTAGTTCAACAAATGAACAAAATTTATGTTTAACAGCTTTAGATTCCGAAGACTTCCTTTGAGTTTTTGGTAGTTACTTCAGCAATAGTCTCCACTGGGAGTTCATATATTTCGGCTAATTTCTCGGCAACCTTTAGAATATAGACCGGATCGTTTCTTTTTCCGCGGAAAGGTTTAGGAGCCAGGTATGGAGCATCTGTCTCAAGAACAATTTGCTCTAGCGGAATTTGAGCCATGAATTTATCGATTCCACCATTTTTGAAAGTAACCACTCCGCCAATACCCAGTTTCATATTATAGGAAAGCGCCTGTTGCGCCTGCTTGAAATTCCCCGTAAAGCAATGAAAGACCCCGAAAAGATCATCACCCTTTTCTTCTTCTAATACTGAAAATACCTCATTAAAGGCATTACGACAATGAATAACAATTGGAAGTTTATATTTTTTCGCAAGCTGTATTTGTCTTCTGAAAGCGTCCTGCTGAATTTCCAGTGTAGATTTATCCCAATACAGATCGACCCCAATTTCACCTACAGCGTAAAATTTGCGCCTGGCAAGTTCCTGTTCCACATGCTTTAATTCATCTTCATAATTCTCCTGCACATGAGTAGGATGTAATCCCATCATCAAAAAAATGTTCTCTGGAAATGCTTTTTCCAGCTCATACATACTTTGGGTAGTTTCTGAATCTATCGCTGGAATAAAAAAACGGGTTACATTTTCAGCAATGGCATCCTGTATAAGTTGCTGCCGGTCGCCATCAAATGAATCACTGTATAAATGAGTGTGCGTATCTGTAATTGTCATATCGCAAAAGTAAGATATGCGCCACAATCATAAAACCAATTTAGCTGAAGTTCTTGTAATTGAAAGGTGGTTATACTAAAACTGAATGCTTTTCAGCAATCTTTCGGGCGAGGTAAGCTGCATCTTTCTTGATTCCGCCAAGGGTTGCAGAACCTCTGGTATGCAACCAGGGCAAACCAATAAAGTAAAGGCCTTCCATATTACTTACTCCACGGTAATGTTCAGGATAGCCGTTTTTCGCCAGTTCCAGTCCTTCGATCCACTCAAAATTTGGTCGGTAACCAGTAGCCCATACGATATTCTTTATATCCCGAAGTTCTTCCTTCTCGGTAAGAATACGTTCGTTTTCGGCATCTTTGGTTTTACCCACAGCGGTTACATTTTCCCTGGCCAGAATCCCTTTTACATCTGTTCCAATTACGGGTTGTCGCGAATTACTGATCTTTTTTCCCAGCCATGTATCTCTACTGAAGCTTAAAAAGCCGGATTTTGTAAACCACCACCATAAAGTTTTACCCATTATTTCCTGCGGAAGTACTTTTACATCGGTAGTTCCTGAAAAATAGGTTTTGCGATCATTTTCAGAAATTTCATCCAGGATCTGAAATCCACTATCCCCGGCTCCTACCACCATAGCGGGACCGGCCTGTAACTGATCTGGATTTTTATAATAGTTGCTATGGATCTGAAAAACTTCAGAAGAGATCTTTTTAGAGAAAGCTGGTGTGTAGGGGATATGAAATGGCCCTGTAGCAATAACTACATTTCTGGCTTTTAGATCACCTTGAGGAGACTTCAGCAGAAAATGATCATCTACTCGGGTGATCTTTTGGATATAAGTTTCTAACTGAACCGGAATATCGAAATTCTGTACATATTTTTTAAAGTAACCGGCCACTTCAGTTTTAGAAGGATAATGTCCTTTATCGGCCGGAAATTCCATCCCGGGCATGTTATTAAATTCAGAAGGAGTAAAAAGAGTGAGAGAATCCCAGCGATTCATCCAGGAAGCACCAATTTCGGTTTCTTTATCCACTACCAGGAAGTTATGACCCTGTTGTTTTAGATAATACGACATGGCTAAACCTGCCTGTGCCGCTCCTACCACAATAAAATCCAACATCATTTAACTTTTTTGCAAAAGTACACTTATTTAAAGGTTTCTGAAAATCAGATCTTTCAGAATATAAACTCCTTATAACTCCAGAATTGGTAAAGGAACAGGATAAGAAATGCAAAGGTGACGATGAATTCCATAAAGCTTGAGGCCAGCAGACCGAGAAAAGAACCAAAAGCAGCCTTTCCAGCCGTTCTGGAATCAGATTTATTTAGAATTTCTCCAATGAAAGCACCTACAAACGGACAAATAAGAATAGCGAACGGAAATGGAGCGAAGATCCCAATGATCAAACCTATAGTAGCTCCGATCATTCCTTTTCGGCTTCCTCCAAATTTCTTGGTCCCCATTGCTGGGATGGCAAAATTGAGAATATAAAAAAGGATAGCAACAAAGAGCGTAATTCCAAGGAACACGTAGTTCACTCCTACTCCCGGAATAAGGAAAAATATAAGCAACCCGATCCAGCTTAATGGTACTCCGGGCAAGACCGGAAGAAAACTTCCCAGGATTCCCAGGATCATAAAAATCGCTGCCACACTTAACAATACTATCTCCATACTAATTCTATTTCTGAACGAAGATAATCAACTTAATTTCATTTTTTAACTAAATAATTAGTTCAAACTAAAAGATTAGTTCTATATTAGCTTTAACTTATTCATTTATCATGAAACAATTAACCAAGGCAGAAGAAGAGATCATGCAAATTCTCTGGCATCTAAAAGAATCTAACGTAAACGGGATCATTGATGAAATGCCCGAACCTAAACCCGCTTACAATACGGTTTCGACGATCGTACGGATTCTCGAGAATAAGGAATTTGTAGATCATAGGAAAAAAGGGAAAGGCTACATTTATTTCCCAAAAGTCGAGAAAGAGACCTATAGCAACCAGAGCATCAACCAGTTGATGAACAATTATTTTAATGGTTCATTTCAAAGCATGGTTAGCTTTTTTATGAAAAAGAACGAGATGAAATCAACAGATCTCGAAGAAATTTTAAAAGAAATCAATAAAGACAATAAGTGATGGAACATTATATCATTCAGGTAATTTTATTCCAACTTGGATTTTTCGTGATCTACGAGGTGTTACTGGAAAAAGAAACCTTTTTTAAACTTAACCGTGCGTACCTTATTGCAACTCCTATCCTGGCGTTTTTGATTCCATTTATAAAGATTGGGAGCTTACAGCAAAGTGCACCAGCACGCGTTATGCAACAATTTAGCGATCAAACAATGATCTTAATGCCGGAGGTAATGATTGGTGAAACTTCCAACGCTGCAACTACGAATTCTGTTCAGGCCGATCCTTCAATCAACTGGATGTTATGGTTATATCATGCAGGAGTAGTCATCAGTTTAAGCATATTTATTTTCAAGCTTATTAAACTTCAGAAGATCGCTCGAAAAAGTAAAACTCTCGATGTTCGTTACTACGAGCTGAGAGAGGTTCCAGATTCTGATACTGCTTTCACCTATTTCAATAAATTATATATAGGAGACCAGATTTCAGAAAAAGACCGACAGCATATCATCACTCATGAACTGGTGCATCTGCAGGATCATCACGGTTTTGATTTGATGGTTTTCGAGTTTTTAAAGATCCTGTTCTGGTTCAATCCGCTTATCTATATTTTCCAATCTAGGCTGGCCACGCTTCACGAATATATTGCTGATAGCACCACCGTTCAGAAATCGGGAAAAAAGCAATATTTCGAACAGTTGCTCAATACCGCCTTCGGAACAGAAAACTTTTCATTCACCAATCAATTTTTTAGTCATTCATTAATCAAAAAACGAATCATTATGTTACAGAAAAATCAATCATCAAACATTTCAAAATTCAAGTTTTTACTCATCATTCCCATGCTAATGCTTATGCTTACTTATGTAGCATGCTCCAATGATAATTCCGCGGAAATAGAACCAGAATTACAGGAATCCAGCACTTCGGAAATAATTGCGGAACTTAAAGCACATCTAGAAAATAAGGAGAGCCTTACTCCATCAGAGAAAGAAGAGTTCCTGCAGCTTCTTAAGAAAAGAGAAGAGTTATTATTGAAAGAAGCGAAGGCGAATGGGACAGAGGTTATAGAAGTTGTTGAAGAACAAACATTGCCACCTTCACCTCCGCCAGCCCCGGGTTCTACCGAAGATATTCAAAATCGTGCCGATAATAGCGCCTACGATAATGCTACCTCAGTTCCATTTGCTGTGATCGAAAAAGTTCCTGCCTTCCAGGAATGTGATGAGTGGCTAGATGACGCCAGAAAAAATTGTACTTCTTCAGAAATTTCAAAATTCGTCAATAAGAACTTCAATACTTCCCTGGGAAAAGAATTAGGACTTAAAGGCATAAATCGTGTCATCGTTCAATTCAGAATTGATGAAAACGGACAGGTCCAGGATATTAAATCAAGGGCTCCGCATCCAAGATTAGAAGAGGAAGCTAAAAGAGTCATTTCTGAGCTTCCATCATTTATTCCAGGAGAACAGAATGGTCGTGCCGTAAGTGTCATGTATAGTTTACCAATCGCATTTCAGGTTCAATAATAAATTCAAAAACAAGATTATGAGAAACAATAAATTTAAAAATCTACTAAGCCTTTTTGTATTGCTAATTTCTCTTTCAGGTTTCAGCCAGGAGTTGGCTACACCTTTTGCGGTGGCAGACAAAACACCTGTCTATCCTGGATGTGAATCGCTAACAGGCAATGATCAGAAAGATTGCACGGTGGAGCGAATTACCAATCATGTGAATAAAAATTTTAACACCGCTCTGGGAAAGGAATTGAATCTTAGCGGTCGCCAACGTATCGTTGTGAAATTTGTAATAGGCAAAGACGGTGAAATTAGAGATGTTGAATCAAGATCTCTGGCAAAAAAGGCTGAAGTAAGAGCCAGCCTGCAAGCTGAAGCCAGTCGCGTGATCAAATCATTACCAAAGATGCAAGCGGGTGAATTTGAAGGTGAAAAAGTTGCGATCGCATATGCTTTACCGATAGAATTTGCTACGCCTCAGAAAGAAAATAAGAACAGATAATATAAAGTGATTTGAAATTTTTACTAGCCCTGATTCTTACTGTAATCGTCCTGCTGCCCTCCTATGCGCAGCAGGACATTTTAAATAATGCTGATAGTCTTGCAGCCGTCGGCAATCGTGAAGAAGCCATTAAATTACTAACAGACCTGCCTGATAAAGACGCTAAAGTTCTATTGAAACTGGCGAAATTTCAGCAGTCGGAAGGAAATATCAAAGCCGCACTTGAGAATTATAAACAGGTAATTCAACAACATCCTGAGAAGGTTTTAACGATGCAGGATTATGGAGAACTGTTACTTGAAAACGGGAAACTTGAGCTGGCAGATAGTATCTTCAGTAATTTAAAAGAAAGCTATCCAGAAAATGCTGGCTTTACCTATAGATTAGGACTTGTTAAAGAAAAGCGCAAACTGGACACCCTGGCTAATCGTTTATTTTTTGAAACCGTTAGTTACGATTTTTCACATCAAGGTGCATTATATAAAACAAGCAAATATCAATTAGCTCGCGGTAGAAAACATGAAGCGATTGTACTTGCGCAGGCTGGTTTAAAAAAACGTCCAAAAAATGTAAGTCTGTTATCCATTCTGGGCCAGGCCTATATGTCCACTTTTCAGTTTGATAAGGCGATACCGGCGTTTAATACGATCGTGGAAGAAGGGGAAGCTTCAGAATTTGTACTGGAAAAGCTCGCAAAAGCCTATCGTATGACCAACCAGTTACCAAAAGCCTTGGAAACCTATAAGCAAATGCTGGACATCAATGATATGAATAGCGCTGCGCATTCTAATATAGGTGTCATCCTAATGGAAATGGATAGGCACAAAGAGGCGAGAGAACATTTCTACAATGCCCTGTTTATAAAAAATCCCAGAGTTGACAAAGAATTTCTGAATCTTGGACTCGCTTCAAAAGAACACGAAGATTTTAAAGAGGCCTACCGATTTTTCAAATTTGCGCTCGAAGAAAATGAAGAGAACGAACGGGCCTTACTGGAACTGGCGCTTACTGCCGACAGGTATTTTGAAGATAAAAAATCTGTTGCTGAACATTACCAGCGATACCTTGACCGGTATGCCGGCAAGGGGAATTCCAAGATGATCGAAATTGCAAAGTACAGGTTGAGTGAGCTTAAAAAAGAAGAGCATTTTTCGGAATAGCAGATAATTTTCCTAACCTGCTAGATTTCACTATTTTTGGAATCCGAAAGCTAACTTTTAATGAAGAAGATATTATTCGCAGTTGCCATTTCAGTTCTGTGCTCCTGTAATTTCGAAACCAGGAAAATTTCTTCTGAAGAGGTTCTGGAGCAGGAATCACGCACGTTGAATTGGAAGGAAGTGGATGAATACCCCGCTTTCGAGGATTGCCAGAATTTCACAAACCTTTCCGAAGCCAAAAATTGCTTCGCAAGGCAGGTCTCTACCACAATTTACAGTCACCTGGCGAGTCAGCAACCTGTAGTGACCAAAAGTATTGACGATACGCTTTTTATTTACCTGGAAATCGACAAGACTGGAAAACCGCAAGTTGAATCCATAGAAGTTGATACCACGGTGACCAATCAATTACCAGATATTAAGAACTGGATCAGGCAGAGTATCGATTCCTTGCCTAAAATTTACCCGGCCAGTAAAAGGGGAATTCCTGTATCTACTGTGTTTAAAATGCCGGTAGTTGTAAAAGCCGAATAGATCTATTTTCGGTAGTCTCTTCCTTTCCACTTAAAACCAACTAATAGAGAAGTGAGCGCAATTCCTGAAGAAAACAAAGGGTAGGCAATACTACTCCAGGCGTAACTTCGCATATTTGCCTTCCTATCAAAGAAAACCGCAGCTTTATAGATCAACATAAAATCCAGGTTAAACTTGATAAGAAATGCCATCATGAGCCACTGAAAATAACTGGCGTCGAACAGGCAAAGCACCACTCCTATGATGAGTGCAGCATTCATTATAAACACGGTCAAAGCAGCAAACCTGGCAAAGTTATCTTTGTAGCCGGCAGATTTCGCTGCCCAGCGCAAACGTTGCTGTATAAAACTTCCAAGATCTTTCTGCGCTGCGGTTGTTACGATCATTTTAGTACTTCTTAGAAAATCGATCTTCTCTCCGTGTTCTTTGAATTTCTGAAGTAAAAAAACATCATCACCACCTGCATAGTTGCTTGACTGCCTATATCCTCCAACCTCCTGGAACGCCTTTTTCTTAAAGCATAGATTTGCCGCATTACATATAAACGGTCTTCCCAATCCAAAAGCACCGATCGTAGTAGCCTGCAAACTCATAAAATCAATGAGATCGAATTTTCGGAATAGTGGATCTTCAGGAGGAACTTTGTCCAGTATTACCGAAGCTGCAATAATATCTGAATCTTGAGACTGTATATAATTATCAAATCCCTGCAACCAGTTTTCGGGAACTTTACAATCGGCATCTGTAGTGACTATATATTCAAATCTGGATTTATCTATGCCGACTTTAATAGCATCCTTTTTTGCTGAAATGGATTCTCTCTGGTTTTGCAAGAGCTCGATCGAAAGTTCAGGATGCATTTTGCGAAATTCCTGAACCAGTTTTTCAGATTCATCTTCTGAAGAGTCATTGATCAAAAGGATCTCAAACTTGTTTCTCGGATACTTCAAATCCTTCAGAGAGTCAAATAAATCGGATAAATGCAACTGCTCATTTCTAAATGGAATAATGATAGAAAAATCGGTTTCAGAAGTAGAAACAGAAGAAGGATTGGATTTTAAATTTCTCCATCCATATAATAGTGATACAAGTAAAATTATATAACACAGACAAATGCCGGCTAGGATGTAGACAGGAAGCATGGCCATAAATTGCGATCGCCAGGTTTTAAATGATTAGTTTTGCAGAAGTCCAAATTAGGCAATTTTAGTGAGTAGCACGACAGAGAAAAAGACGATACAAGGAGAAAGGATCATCCTGGGAATTGACCCCGGAACTACGATCATGGGTTTTGGTTTGATCAAGGTGGTTAACAAGAACATGAGCTTTATTCAAATGAATGAGTTACAGCTCAACAAGTACAGCGATCATTATGTAAAGCTGAAACTTATTTTTGAGAGAACCATTGAACTTATAGACACCTATCATCCTGATGAAATTGCTATTGAAGCACCGTTCTTCGGTAAAAATGTGCAATCCATGTTAAAACTGGGCCGGGCGCAGGGAGTTGCCATGGCCGCTGGATTATCGCGCGAAGTTCCCATTACAGAATACCTTCCGAAGAAAATTAAAATGGCGATAACAGGGAATGGAAATGCCAGCAAAGAACAGGTTGCAAAAATGCTGCAAAGTATGCTGAAGATCGGGGAACTTCCAAAAAACCTGGATGCTACAGATGGTCTGGCTGCAGCGGTTTGCCACTTTTATAACTCTGGAAAAACCGAAATTGGCAAAAATTACACAGGCTGGAGCGCCTTTGTAAAGCAAAATCCGGGTAAGATCAAATAGATCATGAGCGGAATTTACATTCATATTCCATTTTGCAAACAGGCGTGTCACTATTGTGATTTCCACTTTTCAACCTCTACAAAGAAGAAGGGGCAACTTGTTGAAATGCTTGGCAGGGAATTGGAATTACGAAAAAATGAGATTGCCGGACCTATACAAACCATCTACTTTGGAGGTGGAACTCCTTCTCTACTTTCTTCGGAAGAACTTGAATCAATCTTTCAAAGTATCTACCAGAATTTTGAAGTTTTAGACAGTGCTGAAGTCACCCTTGAAGCCAATCCCGATGACCTTTCAGAAGAAGTTTTAAAAATGCTGAATGATTCTCCAATAAACCGACTAAGTATTGGGGTGCAGTCCTTTTTTGAAGCAGATCTGAAATTGATGAATCGCGCACACAACGCATCAGAAGCATTAGAAAGCCTCAAACTTGCGAAGCGATATTTCGATAATATCAGTATTGATCTTATTTATGGAATCCCCGGACAGTCTGATAAGCAATGGAACGAGAATCTGGAGATCGCTCTTGAATTGGACATTCCTCATATTTCCAGTTATGCACTTACCGTAGAACCAAAAACAGCACTGGAAACTTTTATTAAGAAAGGAAAGATCAAACCGGTCACCGACGAGAAGTTCAGAAAGCATTTCGATATCCTGGTACACAAGCTTACAAACGCCGGATTGGAACATTACGAGTTTTCAAATTATGGAAAACCAGGCTTTCATTCAGAAAACAATATGGCTTACTGGCTGGGCAAAGCTTACCTGGGAATTGGTCCTTCTGCCCATTCTTATGATGGCAAGACCAGAAGCTGGAATGTGGCAAATAATTCATTATATATTTCAGCACTAGCAGAAAATAAAATTCCCCAACAACAGGAAGTTTTATCGCTTACAGATTCATATAATGAATATATCATGACGAGACTACGCACGAAATTCGGCGTAAATTCAGAAGATATTCACCGCAACTTTGGAGAACTTTATGAACAACATTTTACGATGGAAGTTCAGGTTTTCCTTGAAAACGGACAAATTGAAAAGCGTGATTCCGAATTCCATATTTCTGAAAAAGGTAAATTTCTAAGCGATGGAATTGCTGCAGAGCTCTTTTACTTTAATGATTAAAATTTGTGTGAGTCTTAAAAATATCAACTTCACTCCTAGCCTATTATCGGTTTACAATCTTACATTTGTTGAGCAAATTCATCTCTTATGATCGCCAGCATACATTACCAGAATTCAGATTTTCGTGTGGATCTTTCCAAACCTCTGGATATTTCGATTAGTCTGCGTGGTGATGAAAAAAATCCAATCGCCTGGTATCTGGAACATCCCGAGATCAAGCCGGTTGTTGATGGCAATTTTATTGGCAAAGTAAGTGCGGGAGCTTCAGTGAATTTCAACAATATCAGTTTTAATCCTCACGCCCATGCCACGCATACCGAGTGTGTGGGTCATATCACCAAAGAACCAAACTATATTCAGCAGCACTTAAAACGTTTCTTTTTTAAGGCGGAAGTGATCTCTCTGGAACCGGAAATTGCTGGAAAGGACCATATTTTTAGAAAAGCACAATTCGAAAACGCATTAAAGGATTCTACTGCGGAAGCCATCATTATCAGGACGCTGCCAAATTATATTGGCAAGATCTCCAGGCATCATTCTCATACGAACTGGCCATATCTCGAGGAAGCTGCAGCCATATTTTTACGTGATCGGGGAATCGATCACCTGCTTACAGATCAGCCTTCCGTAGATAAGGAAAAGGATGAAGGTAAAATTCTGGCGCACAAAGCATTCTGGAATTACCCGAAGGAAATCCGCTATCATGCAACGATCACAGAATTGATCTATGTTCCCAATAAGATTGAGGACGGCGCTTACTTTTTAAGCCTGCAACCGGCATCTTTTGAGAATGATGCAGCACCATCGAAACCGGTCTTATATAACATTCTCGACAAATGAAGCTTAGTTTGAAAATCGAAGAATTTGCAATGCTTATTCTGGGGGTTTTTCTCTTCACAAAACTGGATTATAGCTGGTGGTGGTTTGCAGGCTTATTTTTAGTTCCCGATATTGGCATGTTGGGTTATCTTGCCAGTGATAAAATTGGCGCATATTCTTATAATATTTTCCATCATAAGGGAATTGCGATTGCGATCTACCTGGCGGGAATCATGATCGAAAATGCATATTTACAGCTTACAGGAATCATGCTTTTTGCACATTCCAGCTTTGATCGTTGTTTTGGATACGGACTCAAATATGAAAAAGGATTTAAATTCACTCATTTAGGTGAAATAGGTACATAATATGGAATTACTATTTATAGGACTCGCCGCCGGCGCGGTTGCTGCATATTTTATTTTTTCGATTTTCAATAAGAATCGATCCCAGGAGAAGACTAATGAACAATCTGTTGTTCTTATGGATAAGATTCGAAGCGTTTGCAAATTTATCACTGTAGAAGGTGATTTTTCTGAGATCTACCACTACGAGAATTTGAAAGAGAAATATATAAGCCTGGTCTTCGGAAAGAAAAAAGCCATTGTGCTGGTACAGGCGAAAGCCCACGTTGGATTTGATTTGAGCAAGGTGAGCATGCATAGCGATAACGAAAATAAAAAGATCATTCTCACCAATTTTCCACAACCGGAATTATTAACGATCGAAACAGATTTTAAATATTATGATAAGCGTGAAGGTTGGGCGAATCCTTTTACAACCTCAGACCTTACCGACATTAATCGGGACGCCAAAAAGACCATCGTAGATAAGATCCCTCAAAGCGGACTCATGGAGCAGGCAAAAAAAGAAGCATTGGGTACGATCGCGCTTATGGAAAAGATCGTGGAAACCATTGGCTGGAAACTTGATTACTCTGCACTTACCATCGAAAATTCGGAAGCTCCGAAACTGGAAAAATAAGAGGAGTATATTTATGTAATATCGATTCTATGGATATAGACGAGTTTCGCGATTATTGCCTGATGAAAAGAGGCGTTTCTGAACATTTGCCTTTTGGACCAGACAACCTCGTATTCAAAGTGATGGGTAAAATGTTTAGCATTGCCAGCCTCGATGAAATTCCACTTAGAGTAAACCTAAAATGTGATCCCGAATGGGCTGTGCAGCTAAGAGAAGAATATCCTGAGAACATTTTACCAGGTTATCATATGAACAAACGTCACTGGAATACGTTAATAATAAATGGTGCAGTAGATCCAGGATTAACCAGGAAACTCATAGATCACAGCTACGAACTGGTGGTGGCCGGTTTGACCAGAAAACTTAAGCAGGAATTAGATAGTTTAGAATGAAAGAACCTTTAGCTTTTTACAAGGATAGAAAGAAGAAATACGAGCAGGAGAAAAAAAAGTTATCAGGAAAACTTTCTTTTTCCAGTATTTTGAGATTGCTGGTATTTCTCGCGTTATGTGCAGTCGTATATTTTTTTTACGATCGGGTTCAAATCGTTGTTCCTGCAATCATAGCTTGTCTCGCGCTGTTTATTTTTTTAATCACCAGACATTCCGGACTTAAGCGTGAAAGGGATAAAACAGAAGCTTTGATTTCCATCAATGAAACTGAACTCCACGTTCTCGAAACAGGGGATTTTCTGAATTTACCAGACGGAAAGGAATTCGATGTTGAAGACCATGATTTTAGCCGTGACATTGATCTCTTCGGAAAAAAAAGCTTTTTTCAGTATCTCAATAGAACTGCTTTAGCTGAAGGAGCCAGCAAACTTTCATCTTTTCTACTAAGTAATGACACTTCCCGAATTACTGAAAAACAGGAAGCTATTAAAGAGCTCGCGAACAAAGCCGACTGGCGACAGGAATTTAGTGCTACCGCCACGCTGGTAAGAACAGAGAATTCTTCAAAAACCATCCTGAAATGGATTGCGAATTATAAAGCCTTTGTCCCAGCAATGATGCGCTGGTTACCACTAGTTTTTACAACTATTTCTGTAGGAGTCATCCTTGCCTATTATTTCAGTTTTATTGGATTTTATCAGTTGTTATTATGGTTGCTTATAGGAATCATGATCACCGCCATTTACGTTGGCAGGATCAATCAACTATCCTCTGCGATTGGAAAAGTACAGGATACTTTTCAGCAATATTACCAGCTACTCGGCTTTATTGAGGACGAAAAATTTGAGTCGGTTATTCTCCATGATCTTCAGACTTCGATTGCTTCGGAAAAACGCAAAGCTTCAGAAATTTTGAAGGAATTCAGCAAAGGAATTGATGCGCTGGATCAACGGAATAACTTTCTATTTGGATTTCTTGCGAATGGATTTATGCTCTGGGATCTAAAACAATCTTACCGACTCGAAAAGTGGATCCTTCAGCATCGAACGGAAATTAGCAACTGGTTTAAAGCAGTAGAAAACTTCGATGCGTATAACAGTCTTGGTAATTTCGCATTTAATCATCAGCAATATACCTTTCCAAAGATCTCTGAAGTACCAAAGGGTATAGAAGCAAAAGATCTAGGGCATCCACTTTTAAAGCAAACCAAACGTGTAGATAACGATTTCAGAATAGAAAGTGACCAGTTTTTTATCATTACCGGTGCGAATATGGCTGGAAAAAGTACATTTCTAAGAACGGTCGCACTGCAAATCGTCATGTCGAACATGGGACTTCCGGTATGTGCCAATTCCTGTACCTACTCACCTATCAAATTGATAAGCAGCATGCGTACCAGTGACTCATTGGGTGACGATGAATCTTATTTCTTTTCTGAACTTAAAAGACTGAAATATATCGTCGATAAAATTCAGACAGAAAAATACTTTATCATTCTCGATGAGATTTTGAAAGGTACCAACAGTACAGATAAGGCGATAGGCTCCAAAAAGTTCATAGAACGCCTGGTAAAATCCAACTCAACGGGGATCATTGCTACACACGACCTTAGTTTGTGCGAAACTGCCAACCAGTTCGAGCAGGTGAGGAATTATTATTTCGATGCCGAAATCGAGAACAATGAACTTCATTTCGACTACCGATTCAAAAAAGGAATTTGTCAGAATATGAATGCTTCGTTCTTACTTAGAAAAATGCAGATCGTGGAAGATTGAGCTACAGGTAAGTTTTCACAAGGCAATTAGACTATACCACTTATGGATTCATTGACACAAATTGTATTAGGCGCAGCTGTTGGAGAAGCTGTTCTGGGTAAAAAAGTTGGAAATAAAGCGATGCTGTACGGGGCGATCGCCGGCACCATTCCAGATCTGGATACTTTTGTAGGCTACGCTTATGATACGATCACAGCTACCGAGATCCACCGTGGCTTTTCTCACTCAATAGTATTTTCAGTCCTGTTCGCACCGGTTTTTGGATGGTTAATCTCAAAGATCGAGTCAAAATCTGCCGCAACCTGGAAGAACTGGTCATGGCTCATGTTCTGGGGACTTTTCACTCATCCTTTGCTCGATGCACATACCACCTGGGGCACTCAACTCTTCTGGCCATTCGATCTAAGACTGGCTTATAAGAATATCTTTGTCATCGATCCGCTTTATACATTGCCGTTTTTAGTTCTGCTTATCATGGCAATGCGCTTGAAGCGGGATGATCCAAAACGAAGGAAATACAATCGGCTTGGTTTGATCATTAGTAGCATTTACCTACTGTTGATCACACCTGCGCTTAAATGGATCACTTATAACAAATTCGAAAATGCTCTGGAAGAACAGTCTATTTCCTATCAAAGAATAGATACACGACCTGCACCTATGAATAGTATATTATGGAGCGCAAATATAGAAGCCAAAGAACATTTTTTGATCACCGACTATTCCATCTTCGATACCAAACCCATAAGTTTTCAGAAAGTACCCAAGAATTATACGTTTGCCGACAGTCTGGCTGGTGATCCTAACTTGAAGCGTTTAATTAATATTAGCGAAGGCTGGTATACTTTCAGCGAGAAGAACGAGCAGCTTTATTTTAATGATCTTCGCTTCGGAAAACTGGATATGAATGATCCCGAAGCGCCATTTATTTTCAGCTTTTTACTACAGGAAGAGAATGGAGAATTAACCGCAACTGAATCTGAACGTTCCATGGAAGATGCAGAAAGTTTACTTCCTGAATTATGGAGCAGAATCCTTGGAAATTGAATCTATTTTACTGAAAAAGTCATAAATACTTAATAAAACATGGCTTTAAACTACCTTTGCTTCTCAAAATGTTGAAATAAATGATTTCTGAAGATAAATTAAGAGAACGCAGTGATTCCACCTGTGAATTGTGCGGTCAAACCGAACACCTGAATGTATATACAGTTTCCGAAGCTCCGGAGGACTATGAAGCTGAGATCCTGATCTGCCAGAACTGTGAATCACAGATTCAAGATCCGGAAAAAGTAGAACCTAATCACTGGCGTTGTCTCAATGACAGTATGTGGAGTACCATCCCTGCCGTCCAGGTCATTTCGTGGAGAATGCTGAACAGACTTAAATCTGAAGGCTGGCCGCAGGACCTACTCGATATGATGTATATGGAAGATGAATTAAGGAGCTGGGCCAAAGCAGATTTACGGACTGAGGAAAACGATATTCAACTGGTTCATAAAGATAGTAATGGGGTGGTACTGGAAGCAGGTGACAGCGTTGTTTTGATCAAAGATCTGAATGTAAAGGGCAGCAGTCTTACCGCAAAAAGAGGAACTGCAGTTCGAAGAATATCTCTGGTTCATGATAATGCTGAGCAAATTGAAGGTAAAGTGGAAGGCCAGCAGATCGTATTGCTTACCAAGTTTGTAAAGAAAACCTAATCACGCCTATGGAAAATGACAAACACACTCAGCCAAACAATCCTTTGCACGGTATCAAACTTGCTGATATCCTTGATTCTTTACATGATCATTATGGCTGGGAAGGGCTTGCAGAAAGGATCAATATTAATTGTTTTAAATCCAATCCCACAAAAAAATCCAGTTTAAAATTTCTTCGGAAGGAACTCTGGGCAAGAGAAAAAGTGGAGCGTTTGTACCTCAAGACAAACTTCGAATAGAGATATACTCACAAAAAAAAAGCGGCCAGTTAGCCGCTTTTTTTTCTATAATTCTGCTAAGAACTACTCTTCAGTTTTAGCAACTTCATTTTCTTCTTTCTCTTTCTTTTTAGTCAAGAAACTATAGTTTTCAGAATAATCCAGCATCTGCTCTTCGAAAGATCTTGGTTGAGTTACTTTGATCGAAACGATCTCATCATTCTCATCCATTTCAGCAACCAGAACAGGATTTACGAATCCGCTATATGGAGCCGATTTGAATTTTGAATTTCTGTCCAGTACCTGTTTGTGAATATCCTGATCTACTTTTACACCGTAGTTTTCTACCAGGTCCTTTGCAGCCTGGAAATCACCTTCAGACTTGATTCTCTGAGTTTCCTTAAGCAAATCTCCGAACAGTGAACGAAGCTTCGTGTAGTCTTTGATATCAAAGTAGATATTACCATCTTTTTCGACTTTTTCGATAACTCCTTCTTCCTGTCCTTTTTCGTAAACCCATTTACTCACCCATTGTCTGTTACGCATATGAGCTTCTTCAATATCCTGACCCGGCTCAATTCTTACTAACTGCGTAAGCAAACCATTACGAATATAATCGTTGTAAGCAGCTTTCCCCAGTTTTTCAGAATCATTTGTAAGACCAAGTTCTTCCAGTTTTGGATCCATCAGGTAATACAAACCTACAAGATCTGCACGACCTTCTTCAAGTGTAGATGCATAGTTCTTTAGAGTTTCCTTGGTTTCTCCAACACCTGCATTCATTTGTCCGGAAGCGTGACCAACTACTTCATGCAATGCAGTATGCAACTTGTCAGCCTCTTTCCCATATTGTTCAGAAAGTTGCACCTCTTCTTCATCATGTGCAAATTCTCTCAGTTTATCTGATCCTCCTGCGCTTTCGTAAGCAGAAATGATATTCCCTAAAGAAACAGATTTACTTCCATGCTCTTTGCGAATCCAGTTCGCATTTGGAAGGTTTACACCAATTGGCGTACTTGGAGATGCATCCCCGGCTTCACCGGCGACGATCACTGTTTTATAAGTTACTCCTACAACAGAATCTTTTTTATGCTCATCCATGATTGGCGAGTTGTCCTCGAACCACTGCACATCTTTTTCAAGAACGCTCATCTTTTTGGACATATCAAAATCCTTGATCTGTACGATGTTTTCATAAGATCCTCTATAACCTTTTGGATCATTATAAACCTCGATAAAGCTGTTGATATAGTCAATATTACCTTCAGTAGCTTCCACCCAGGCAACATTATAATCATCCCAGGTTTTCAGGTCTCCGGTAGTATAGTAATCGATCAAAAGACCTAAAGCATTCGCCTGTTTCTCATTTTCAGCAACACCTTTTGCTTTTTCCAGCCATTTGATGATCTCATCGATCGCTTCACCGTAAAGACCTCCACTTTTATAAACTTTTTCAACCAGCTGTCCATTCTCCTTTACAAGCTTGGAATTAAGTCCGTAAGAAAGTGGTCTTTCTGGATTTGGAGATTTCTTGTTCGCATAGAATGCATCCACTTCCGCAGCAGTTACATCAGGGCCGTAGAAATTGATAGCAGAACCTTCCAGTAATCCATCAGCTTCGTTAAGATTTACTTTTTTCGCATCCTTATCATTGAAGATCACTTCGTAAGCCTCCCCGGTAAGTTCAGTATTTGTTTCCTTCAGTAGCGTATCGAAATACTTTTTGCTGAATTCAGGCTTGATCTTCGCGTTGGAATAATGATGGTGAATACCGTTCGAGAACCATACTCTTTTCAGGTAAGTTTCAAATGAATTCCATTCTTCTGAAGACTGGTCACCTTCATAATTTGTATAAATATTTTCCAGAGCTTCACGAATCACCAGGTTATGACGGTAATTCTGGTCCCACATAATATCTCTCCCGGCAAGACCTGCCTGGGTAAGGTAATAAACTAACTTCTGCTCTTTCAGAATTAAATTTTCCCAACCCGGGATCTGGTAGCGCAGTACTTTAATATCTGCAAATTCATCTACGTTTACCTCAAAATCTGAGTTCATCGCGATCTCCTGCTGCTCATCCTTTTCTGCATTTTTCTTGTCCTCATTACAGGAAACAAAAGTCAATGCCGATGCAAGAAGGCAGGTACTTAATATTTTATTCATGAAAATAATTTTAGTGCGGCAAATATACTAAAACGGGGAATCAAATTCTGCGAACCTGATCCCCCGTGATATAGAAATATTGATATATTCTTTATTTTTTACTCATTTCAGTAAAATGTTTGTAAAACCATGGGATGGTTTCAATACCTTTTAGATAATTCCATATTCCAAAGTGCTCGTTAGGGGAATGGATCGCGTCGGTATCCAGTCCAAAGCCCATCAGGATGATCTTACTGTCCAGCTCCTTTTCAAACAGGGATACAATTGGGATACTTCCTCCACTTCTTTGCGGGATCGGAGTTTTGCCAAAAGTCTCCTCATACGCAGCACTAGCCGCTTGATAACCTATCGTATCGATTGGAGTTACATATGGATAGCCGCCATGGTGAGGTTTCACTTTCACCCGAACACTATCTGGCGCCAGACTTTCAAAGTGCTTTGTAAACAATTCGGTAATTTCCTTATGATCCTGGTTAGGGACCAGTCGCATGGATATTTTTGCATATGCTTTCGATGGCAGCACGGTTTTCGCTCCTTCACCAATATAACCACCCCACATTCCATTTACGTCGAGGGTTGGCCTGATAGAACCTCTTTCCAGCGTAGAATATCCTTCCTCTCCATGAACATCTTTGATATCCAGTTTTTCTTTATATTCTTCAATACTGAAGGGCGCCTCTGCCATTTTAGAGCGTTCCTCATCACTAAGATTTTCTACGTTATCGTAAAATCCAGGAATGGTAATATGATTATTATCATCTGTAAGTTTGGAGATCATTTCACTTAAGACGTTGAGAGGATTTGCTACCGCACCACCGTAAAGACCAGAATGCAGATCCCGATTCGCTCCAGTCACTTCCACTTCTACGTAGGAGAGTCCGCGTAGACCGGTTGTGATAGATGGAGTGTCTTTGGAGATCATTCCAGTATCAGAGATCAGGATCACATCATTCTGAAGTTTATCCTTGTTCTCCTTGATATACCAGTCCAGGTGCTCACTGCCAACTTCCTCCTCACCTTCGATCATGAACTTTACATTACAGGGCAGTTCATCATTTCTGGTCATGTATTCCATGGCTTTTACATGCATATACATTTGTCCCTTATCATCACAGGCTCCCCGGGCGAAAATTGCCCCTTCAGGATGAATATCGGTTTTTTGCACGACAGGTTCAAAAGGCGGTGAATTCCATAGATCTAAGGGATCTGGCGGCTGCACATCGTAATGGCCATATACGAGCACAGTTGGAAGGTCTTCGTTAATGATCTTTTCAGCATAAACCACAGGGTGACCCGGAGTTGGAGCGACTTCTGCAGTATCACAACCAGCATCCAGTAGACTTTGCTTTACAGCTTCCGCAGCCTTGAGCATGTCTTCCTTGTAATTTGCATCTGCAGATATCGAAGGAATCTTCAATAATTCCTTTAATTCATTGACAAATCTGTCTTTATGTTCTTCAAGGTATGTTTTTATAGAATCCATGTACTAATTTTCAGGTTTGCGTAAAGTTATAAAGAAGTCGGCGGAAAGTTGGTCTCAAAGCTCTTAGTGTTTTCATAAGAAAATAAATTTTCCTGAAAATCAATGAAATTGATCCATGCTGAAAATCAGAAACTTAATTGTAGCCACTAAATTTTAGCTGAATTTTTTTTAATTTTTTTCTGAAAGACTGTTTGAAAATTGAAACTTATCTTTATATTTGCACCCGCTTAAGTAATTAAGCAGGGAATCACAACGAGTCCTAAGTGTTGTGAAACTTTAAAATGCGGGCGTGGTGGAATTGGTAGACACGCTAGACTTAGGATCTAGTGCCGCAAGGTGTGGAGGTTCGAGTCCTCTCGCCCGCACAACGGAAAAGCTTCAGAGAAATCTGAAGCTTTTTTTTATTCCACCTTCCGAAGAAAATTTTATAATCAGACCTAATCTGTTTATGTCTCTTTCAACTGACCTGAATTCCTGAGTCCATCAATTTTGCCAATTGCTTTTAGAAAATCTCTTTCAGCTTAACAAGCTTTAACAAGTCCTGTTATTCCATGTCAATTATTTTCCCTTTCCCAGGCCATAATTTTGTATTCAATTTTTAAGAATAAAGTTATGAGTACACAAGCATTATTAAAAACATATAAATTAGGCGATCTGGAATTAAAAAATCGCATCATCATGGCTCCTATGACCCGTGGTCGTGCAGACAATCCAGAAAAGAAAGCTATTCCTGAACTCCATTCAGAATATTACCGGCAAAGAGCGAGCGCTGGTCTTATAATTTCTGAAGGTTCCCAGGTTTCAAAAGATGCCGTAGGATATATTAATACTCCGGGAATTCATACAAAGGAACAGGTTGAAGCATGGAAGGACGTAACCTCAGCAGTTCATAATGCTGATGGAAAGATCTTCATTCAGTTATGGCATGTGGGTAGAATGTCACACCCAGATTTTCATGGAGGTGAATTGCCATTAGCGCCATCGCCCATCAATCCGAATTCAAAATCGTTCACGCCAGAAGGTTTTAAGGATACGGTTGTGCCCAGAGAAATGACCGCCGATGATATCAAGCAAACCATTGAAGATTTTAAGCAGGCAGCTAAAAATTCTATGGAAGCAGGATTTGACGGAGTAGAAATACATTCCAGCAACGGATATCTTTTTCACCAGTTTTTCAATGCGACTTCCAATCACAGAAACGATGAATATGGAGGTTCTATAGAGAAAAGATCAAGAATACTTTTTGATGTTCTGGATGCGGTGAAAGAAGTAATGCCGGAAAATCGTATCGGTATTCGCTTAAATCCTTCCATGCACGGCCTGTTCGGGATAACTATGGATGAAGAAACCATCCCTACTTTCGATTATATCATCAAGAAGCTGAACGAA
Source organism: Christiangramia marina (assembly GCF_048285865.1). Classification (NCBI taxonomy): domain Bacteria; kingdom Pseudomonadati; phylum Bacteroidota; class Flavobacteriia; order Flavobacteriales; family Flavobacteriaceae; genus Christiangramia; species Christiangramia marina. The sequence continues at coordinate 547,371 of NZ_JBLVTK010000001.1, forward strand.
TACGATCTGTCTTACCTTCACCTTTCTGAACCTTTTACAGACGTTTCTGAAATTTCTTTTGCTGAAACAGATATTGCTAAACGTTATCGCCCTATCTACAAGGGAACATTAATGATCAATACGAATTTTGATAGGGAAAAAGGGAATGCCGTGATTGAAGATGGGGATGCAGATCTTGTTGCCTTCGGAAAACCATTTATCTCTAATCCAGATCTTGCTGAAAGATTTGCACAGGGCGTTGAACTGGACTCCTGGGATGAAGATACTTTTTACTCTGGAGGAGCAAAAGGCTATACCGATTACGAGGTTAAAACTGAAAGAGCTACAGTACTTCAGTAAAAATTGGAAGTTTAATACTAAAAAAAAAGTCCTTCAGAAATTTCTGAAGGACTTTTTTTTGAAATGAGTTCGATGTTATGATCGATAAAATTGAATCCTCAAATAGTCAAACTTAATTTTAGTCTCTCATTAGTCAAGGTAGTAGCGTAATCCAACGCCAAAGTTGTTAGAATAAAAGTTCTTTAAAGTATAGAATTCCAGGCTACCTGTGAAATACAGTTTATCATCAAAAGGATAGCTAAAACTACCACGGTAACGCTGAAAATTATCTGAAAACGTATCAAGAAAATATGCCGCATCAAGGCTTAGATTAATATCTTTATTTAAATTCCCAAAGGTATATCCAGCTCCAAAACCACCATATAATCTCTCTTTGAGTGTCCAGTAGGGATAACCACTACTTTTATCACTATTACCAAGCAATCCTGCCACCTCAGTATATGCAGACATTGAAGATCCTCCACTTCGATATATTTTTCCGTAGAAAGCAAAAGCAGCAGTAGCGTCCACGGTGCCATCATCGTCATAATGATTTCCTTCCAGGTACAGAGTAGTTCTAAAAGTTTCATTAATCCTTAACTCCTCGTAGATATTTAGCTGACTCTGGTAAATCTCCAAACCATACGCTCCACCGGTAAGCGCAGGTCGCCTAAACACAGAAGCGGAACTATAAAGACTGTCCTTACTAATACTAGCCCCGGCACGAATATGATAAAACAAATTCTCATCCTGGTCCATTTCCAGCCTCGCACCTGCCGTGAAATTGAATTTTCCAGGTTTTATAGCTGTTAGAAATTGATAATCTAATCCATACAAGCTACGATCTATGTTATTAGGAGCTATTTGTACTACTGGCACTTCGTAAGCCTTGGTTTGAACCAGGCTGAAAATATGCGTGTTGAAGGAACTGTCTCTTAACCCATAACCAATCTTTGATTCATAATAATTAGGATCCAGCCTGTCTGCCACCATATTCCCATTTAACTGGATAAAATCACTTTCTGTAGTTCTAATATTCTTTTCCAATAGTGCCGATACCTTAGTATCAAAAAGATCAGGGTTTTCCTCTAATAATTGTTTTTGCTTATCTCTATCTATAAATACCACATCTTTATTCAACTGCTTTCTGAATTCTGTTTTCTTGTCAGATGCTGGCATAGCATCGGTAATTTTCCAGGCTTTAATGAAATTAGCCTCTGAGATATAGTAGGATACTAAAAACTCCTGAATCTCCTTGAATTGTTTATTCTCAGGACTAATTTGAGCATATAAATCCTCAATATCCTGTGTTTTGCTTAATTGTGCTAACCAATACATTCTGGTTAAAACCGGTAAAGCTGTGCTACATTCGCTCCAAGCTAAGGCCATTCTATAGCTTCCCTGGTTTCCAAAAGCATAGGCGATCTCTGTAGCTAATGACTCTAATTCATCATTACAGGCATCAGTATTGATCAATTGCTGTGTGGCTTTGGCCGGTGAATTACTCAACAACCAATTAATATAAAGTTGATAACCTCTTTGCTTTATTTCTGCTTCATTCCCATCTTTTAAATACCATTGATCTATGGTCTCTGCGTCTATCGTCTCTGCACAACCTGCCCAGGCGATCGCTTCTTTATAGTTCTGCCTATCGGCATAAAACCAGCTTATGGTCTCTGCAGAATTCTGATTATTAGAGCAGGGAATTCTGGTAAAGTAATTTGCTGCTTCATCGGGATATTCCTTCAGAAACATTTCAATATAATTTCGAACATTTTCTGATTCGTTTGAAGCGATCAATTGCTTGAATTCAGCAGAATTTAATTTCACTCCGTTATCATTTCCGAAGTAGCCGATATAATCGAGTTTCAACTGTGGATCCTCTGAAACCGCAACTTTTTCACCCATCCAGAATTTCCGGGTTTGCATGTCTGGATAATCACTGCCTTTTACCAGCATACTTGCCAGCTCAATATATCGTTGATCTCCATTGCTCTGCTCGTAACGGATTTTTAACAAGGGCCATATTTCTGCCTGCCTGTTCTGCCACCCCAGATAACGGGCGAGTTCAAGCCATTTATTTTTAGAAAAGGAGTTCGATGATTTCAAACTTTGTTTTAACCCATTTATTTTTTCTGTAATGGAATCGTCTGCCGGAGTTTCTTCCAGATTGACATAATTTTCGAACTGTTCTGCCAGTGAAACTTTTAAGGCTGAAGTGTTCTTCGGAAAATATGGAATAGTCACTTGTCCAGTCTCAGATTTCAGCATGTACAACTTCCCTGTATGCAGGTTTGTTTTTGAAAATTCGAATTTTCCGGAATTGAAATATTCTTCGATCAGCGTTTTATTTTGATCATTCACATAAAGAAACCACCAATTCTCATTTTCTTTGCTTGTTCTTACCTTAACCTCCCGATTGTCAAAACTATACGAATAAGATGCATTTCTCCAGGCTTCAGTAATTTCAGCAGCATTCTTAACTGCCAGAAACCGCATTAAAGGGAACAGCTTTTTTGTTTGTTTGATATAATTTTCAAAGCGTGGATACAATCCTAGAGAACCGTTTTTAGAAATTTTCCAGCCCAGCTGTTCCTGATTTCGGTAGTCGTATGGCGGCTCCTGCTCCTCAAAACTTGAAGGTATTTGATAAATATCATCTGCATGTATAAAATGTGACCAGATACCTGTGTATAAATATAGATTTTGCTGGTTGTATTGATTGGCTATGTCCATGGTATAGCCACTGGTAATTCTTGGGAAATTATAGAAATGAGTGTTGAATGGTTCTGGGTCGAATTCCCGAGATCCACCATCTTCAAAATTACCCAGGTACAGGCTGGCATTATATTTTATGGAAGGAAACACTTGTTGTAGCGCTGCAAAACCAAGACTATCTATATTATTGGACGGCGGAACGTAGCTTACAGGTAGCTTTCCATAGTTCCTGATCTGCCACCTCTTTTTCGCGGCTTCCAATCCCAGGACCATAAAATCGTAATTTGGCCAGTCGTTCTCAACCAGTGAAGCGTGATTATAGCCATGAAAAGCGAGTTCATGATCAGAATTCTTCATTTGATTCATTAGCCAGTCAGATGCGATGACTGTTTTACCAGATTCTCGTTTTTTTGAGCTTTCCCATTCTTCAAAAGTAAACGGCGGTGTGGTCTGGTTTCGGTAATCGAAACAAACATAACCGGAATAAATCAAGCCCTGTTCCTTGGCAAGATTCAGCATGTCTGGCCACCAGTGATCTGTATAGAAGTTGGCTTGAGTCACAGACATTTCTGTATGAACAGGTTCCATAGCCATGTTATACATTGGCGCAGGAAAATCATCCAGAAAAATGCTTGTAGTATTTGCAACGGAATATGGAATTTCTTCAAGTCCATGCAAAAGAATACTAAAGATTAATCCGCGATCGCGTTTTTCAAAGGCCTGAGAAGTGTTCATCAGGATCACCTTACCATTCCCAAGATCATTCTGAAGAATTGCCGGGTAGTTTGTATCACTATTTGCGGTAGCCAGTACTTTTATATCCGCTGAAAAACTTTCTCTGTTTAACCCATTAAGTAGAGTGGACTTCTTAAACGCCTTGTTTTTAAAATTTGGAAGAATATGATTGGGAGCCAGGTAACCGGTAGCCTTTGTATCAATTTGTTGAAAGCCATCAAGTCTCACCCCTGCAAGAAAGTTAAATTGCTCCCCCCAACTTAAAGTAGGCAGCAGGACCATCCCTCCATTTTCAAGGAATTCAAGGATTTGTTTAAATGCTCGCTTATTCAGGTCATCGGGATTCGTAAGAATAACTATGCGATTATTTGCCCCGAAGGCTGGTTTGGAATTAAATTCATCCAGTTGAATAGCGGTAAAGGGAATTTTGGAATAATTGAGTGTTTTATGAATGTTCTCTTTATAATTAATACTGGTTTTATCCTTTGGATCCAGGATAAATGTCACCAAAGGGTTTTTACTATAAGCTTCATAACTTACACGTTCTGTTATATTAGCCGTTTCCTGCTCCTTGCTATCCTTTTCACAGCCAGATATCAAAATAATACTAACTAAAAATATGATAAACCTACCTCTCAAATTTCTCACAACAACAATTCATTTATTTTACTGGAATTCGGAATATTTACTATTTCAAAAACCTGTACCGAAGGACCTTCGTAAACCATTTTCAACTCTCTTCCTCTTCGTTTTAAGATCTGCAGACTCCTTTGTACACCTTCCAAAATTTTAGCATTCAATTTTTCCGGAACAAATACAAAAACACTGGAAGGCAAGATTACTTCAGGATGGGTTTTTAAATACTCCTCATCAGCCTTATAACGTGCAAAATTTTTATCTTTTTGGAGATATGATGCGTTAAAATCTCCATAACTCAGAAAGTAATGTAAGCCGCGGCTTACCCGACCATTAATGGATGTGTTCACCACAGCATAAGAATAGGGTAGCCTGCTATTCTCGATCTCATAATAAGCCTGAAGAATATCTTTTTTTGTATCAAAAACCTCGCTGGTCACACTGGCCTTACTCTCTCCAACATAAAATAAACCTCCGGTTAAAATTAGAACGACACTAATTTCTGCAAAGTTGGAAGCATTCAGTTTTTTAATCAGACTATAAAATGGCAGATAGATAAAATAGAATAACAGTCCAATTAGTATTGGCAAGAAGACCCCTATGAGTTGTAGCAAAAGATCATCATCCAGAATGGGAATATCCAGGACATATATCGTGAATAAAAACAGGACAAAAACAAGAATTGTTAATATAGACCTCCATCGGGAAGATTTTTTGGCGATCATAAAGCTTGCAGCAATTCCCAAAGCCAGGTTTATACTTATGTAATACCACACTAATTCTGAAAATGGAAGAATAAGGTTTGGTGTATAGGTATAATAATCAAATGAGACTAACTTAGACACTAACAGATTCACAAAGCTTACCTGCAGGAAGTATGAAACAACGAGATAACACAGGAGGACTAGTGCGGCACTAACAAGATATGCCGTTAAAGCCCGTAAATTATACGCTCGTTTTTCAGCTGGGTTAATAACAAGACAAATGAGAATAAACGGCAATAAAACGGCCAGAGCTATAAAAAGATTAATAAAACTCAAGGCCAGAACACCAATAACATTCCACATGAAATAATTCAATTTCTTTTGACGGAAACTTGTGGGATACATGTTGAAGATCATTAACGGCAATGCCAGTGTCATGGAGAGAAAGACCGATTTATGTTGCAGAACAGAATCTATATTTAAGGGAATGATGGTATAGCCAAACCCGAATACCAATGCCGCAAGTAATCCAGGGCCATGTTTATGTGTTATCTTATATAATGCCCAGTATATGATCACTGCCAGCAATGCCGACTCGATAAAGCCAGCATTACTCAAGGCCAGCATATCACTTAGACCTGAGATCTTTGCGTATAACGAAATGATCGCATAACCACCCATAGAATCTGAAACAACACTGAACCAGGTTTGTTCTGCAATGGCTTTTACTTTATCCAGATCTTCATACCAGGATGAACTTAAGAGGTAATTATCATACTGCAGTAAATAATACCTACTCATAAACATAGCGGCGAAAATGAACAGAGCAACTCCAATTTGCCAGAATTTTGTTTTTTTAGCTTCCAGAGTCTGCGGTTTTCTTTTTCTGAAATTTTTACGCTCTACCAATGACCGATTAGCCTCAAACCTTATTACCACATATAAAATTAATCGGCTGTAAATCTTCTGAAGTTGAGCTTTGAGTGGTTTTTTTCGTTTTAGATTTAAAAAACTCAGGACAAAGAATAAGGATGTGATCATTAAAATTAGCATGGTATCGAAACCATTGATCTGTGTTAGAAATAAACTAACAATGATCGCTGCGGAAAGTCCCATCACGAACCTGGGGACAAAAAATTCGATTCCCGTTTGATAAGATAATTTTACAGCAGTTAACCTGTATAGAATGTAAAAAAACAAAAAGAATAAAAGAATTCTTAGTGGTCCCAGTAAAGTTGCACTGAACCAGAAATAAACATCACTCATTTTCCGGTAGGTTTTGAAGCTCAATTTTTCCAATAAAGAGATTTGCCTGATAAGGCTTCAAACGCTTTTTCACGGCCTTCTTAAGAGCTGCACTATCTGCATATTCTATAATTATAATAGGTAATCCAAAATCCTGAGCCACGCTCTTCAAATTGTTAATTCTTTGATTGAAATCTTTCGATTCTCTCATTCTATATTCCGAAGTTTCAAAATTATAATTGGTTGCTACAGATTCTACCGCGATTGAACTTACATACTCTTCGGTTTCATCAAGCGCTTCCAGTCCAGCATTCTGCATTAAATGTGATTCTGGAAATTCGGTTTTAAGACGTTTTAGAAAACTCACGAGCGCAGTCAGTTTTTCTGGGGTTGGTCCAAAAGAAGTGTAGTTATCTATATTATCAAGGAAGAGTCCATCAAAACCTTTAGTTTCCAGATTATTTCTTACGATCTCAAAAATTGTTTGGCGTGTTTGTTCATTTTCCAAATCGAGCACGTAACTATTCCAAATATCGTTTTTTGACAGCGTATACTCTGAAATCTCCTTATAATGTGGAGCAGCTTCATTCACTTCTCCAAAACTTACGTAAGCAAGAACATTCTGGTTGTTAGACTTTAAAATTTTAATGTCTTCCGAAGAGAAATGGGCGCTTTCTAATATTACATAGTCATAACCCCGAACGAGTTCAGGATCAAAATCACCATAATTTACAAGCACACGTTTTGCGGTTTCGTGCTTGCATTTAGAGAAACTGAAGATTGAAAAACAAACCAGACCCATCACAAAATATTTAATATGCTGCATAATAATAGTAATCCAGATTCTTAAAAAACTGCTTCGTATATCTAAAGGTTACAAGCATAAAGACCAGAGATCCCAGCATTAAACCAACAACCGCATACTCATAAGATATGAGTCGGCTTAGTATCACTCCCGATATAAAATTTGTTAACAACGCAGCGATAATTGCTACCAGCGGTTTCCGGTTTTGATTAAGAGTATACAGATAAAGCGTGTTTAAAACACCTATAGTAAGAAATATATAACCTATACTCCCTAATATGCTCACCTTAATACTCAGTTCTGAAAGTGCCTCATCAAATCCCGCTTTATAACCCCAGGGCTGGGTCATGATAAGATATAATAGGATCGCCACTCCCATCGTCGTGAAAAGAAGCAATCTCAAATGACGATGATATAAACCCGTCATTTTACGATTGAATTTCTTGAATTTTGAGTAAGTATGAATTAACTGAAAATAGTCCAGATGTCGGTTAAACGAGCTAATACTGTATTCCAGCACTCCACCCAGCAAAAAGAAGAACAGAATGGCGAGATCCATGCCTATTTCATAATCCTTTTCATAGTAGAATAGATAAGGTATTTCGCGATTAGTAGAAGATGACCATGCGATAATCCTATCCATAAAGACGAAAAGGAAGAAGAAAATTCCGTATAAAAAATAATTAAAGTTGCGGTAAATAGACAAAGTCACTTTTGGTTCTACGATGGACCTGGATTTCTTCTTCTTTAAAGTATGTTTTAAGAACCATTGCAAATATAAGATCGAGGTTAAGGCTGCTACAACTATTCCTGCCCAATGGAGAAAATATACCGGGACATTAGTAAAAAAATGTAAAGCAAGTGCGAGTGCAGTTCCTAAACTTATGCTCACCGTGATCATCCAACGTTGCTTTAATGCATATAAGGGCGCCAGTACCAAAAGTAGGAAGCCAATAAATAAGGCATAAGAAAAACAGATGATCACAAAACTAATAGAGTATAAAGGTATTATAAAGTTAAGCAAGGCTGAAAATATGAATATAACCAGGATGGTAAGCGTACCGTACTTTATGATATTGAGAACCGAGTGCCGGGCCATATAAAAATCTTCATTATACCAATAATAGGAAACCTGTTTTCCAATTACCTGCACAAATCCCCCCGTAGCCACGAAGCCCACAATTACACCAAGAACTACGGCAGTAGATTGCAGGTTATTGAATTTAGAAAATGTCCATAGTGAAATCCCGAAAAGTACAATTGAGATCACCTGTATCGCAACCGGCAAAAAGTTCGAGATCCCAGATCCATTCTCAAGTATAAATTGTTTGACCGCACGAGATGAAAAATACGAGGAAATGGCAATCTTCTTATAATTCTTGGCCTCAACTACTCGTTGCTTGTCATTCTTTAAATCATTATAAGCTTTTAAACCGAAGACTTTATAGATATAGTTCGCAAGATTTAAAATACTATCAAAGCCAAAATCTTTTTCAACATCAACTTCCCTGATGCCTAAAGATTCTATAGTAGCAATCACTACATTTAAATTTACCGGTTTCCCGTTACGATCTTTAATAGCAATGATGAGATGTGCTACAGCTTTTCTTTGTTCTGGGTTCATCTAAAATATTTCCACAGGTTGGTTCTCCACTAGATGTTCATTTAGTAGTTGTTCGTAAACATCTTCATATTGCCGTATAAATTTCGAGATCGTAAAGTGATCCAATACGCGTTGTCTTGCGTGGGTTGCCATTTTCGAGCGTAATTCATGGTTCTGTAATAATTCTATGACTCTATCCCCGATTTCCTGGGCATTTTTCGGTTTGCATAAAAAGCCGCTGTTTTCGTCGAGCGCTTCCTTAACTCCACCAACATCTGTAGAAACAACCGGAACACCACAACTCATACTTTCAATCACTGTATAAGGAAAACCTTCAGAAATAGAAGTAAGAATAGAAAGATCACCTTCCGGGAAAATATTATGCGAATCGCTTCTAGGCCCCATCAATTTAAAATTCTTCTTTATTCCCAGTTCATCGATTAAATGCAGACAGGTATCTGTATATTCGGGAACCGCTCTATCATCACCATAAATTAGATATTGAATATCTGGAATAGATTTTTGAACTACGGCACACGACCTGATCATGGTGATCACATCTTTAAGCTCAAAGATCCTGGCAGCTGCGACAACCGTTGGAACATTTTTAAGATGGTCTGGTTTTGGTTTCGGTTTAAATTTATCAGAATCAATCCCATTATATATGATCGAAATCTTTTTGGGATCTGCTCCATACATTTTTTCCCATTTAATATTGAACTTATTTACTGAGACAATAGCTTCAGATTTATAATAGGCCAACCTTGCTATAGCTTCTGAAAAGCGTATTAATAAACGTTTCAGAAAAAACGGATATTCAGAATTGTTCAATGCGAGAAGTCGCTCCCTTATAAAAACTCCGTGCTCGGTAAGCATGATTTTTGTACCGTACTTATAATGCGCGATCAAAGCCGGAATCACAGGGAATCCTGAAAGGGTTAGATGAGCGATATCACATTTAGGGACATCGGTAATGGCCAGTGGAATTAAAAACCTATAGATCCATCGAAGACCAATGGTAATATCTATCAAAGCTGCATCTGGGTTGTAATCCCTTACAATATACTGGGACATGATCTCACGGTAAGCCTTCCAAACAGGTTCACTTCGCATCGTTTCCTTGTAATCATAATCCTCAAAATATAACCACAGAGCTCTAAAAACCTCATCCAGATGTTCAACCTCGAGATTATCATCATAAATTAAATGCAACAATTTTGAAAAAACCGGCACAAATTCACGCTCCACAATCTCATTCGTGGTCCATTCCTTTTTACCTACGGTTTTGTAATATTCGTCCCCATAGCTAATATAATCATAAGGTTCATCTGGAGTCCATAATGGAACCTGAACTACCTGGGTAATATTAGGGCTCAGGTCATATTTTGGTGTAGTTTCAAAATTGGCATTAATGGAGTACAATTTAAAATTCACGTTGCTTACCTGGCTACATAATAGATGCGCCCAGGTAGAAACTCCACCACCATTGAAAGGATAGGTTCCTTCCAACACCAACATTACCGACTGCTTCCCCATAGCTATCCTGTAAGAATTCCGAAAATACAATTAAAATTATAGAATAATGACGTCCTGAATTTAATCCAATGGATTGAAACCCGTTTTAAACGCACGGGAAATCTACGTATGAAATACTTTTTTAGATTCCTGCAAGCTCGTATAATTTTGTTAAAATTTCGCTGCTATATGAAAGCGACTTTGCGCCCAATAAACTCCTCAGAAAATCATCTCATCCAAAAAATGCGAAATAGTTATAGACATTGATATAAGTATCTTAATATTCTGACCTTAAAAGAATAAATTGATTGAAAAAATAAGAAATCCTTATAGCCTTCGAGAAAATTCCTGATAAATTTTTGATTTAGAAAAAGGGAGTGAAGTTATTGAAGATGTTGATGCAGACCTGCTGCCTCTCGAAAATCATTTATCTCTAATCCAGATCTTGCTTTAAAAATTGCACAGGATGTTGAAATGGACTCCTGGAATGAGGATACTTTCTACTCGGAAGGAGCAAATACCGACTACGAGGTAAAAACCGAAAGAGCTGCAGTACTTCAGTAAAAACCTGAAGTTTAACACTATAAAAAAGTCCTACAGAAATATCTGAAGGACTTTTTTACTTCGGTATAAACATCTCAACTAGAATTCCTGAACTGTAGGTCTAATTACGATCTCATTCACGTCTACCTCTGTTGGTTGCTCAATCGCATACGCTATAGCTCTGGCAATAGAGTCTCCAGGAATTGCCTGCTTGTAAAACTCTTTTACGTTTTCTGAACTTTCATCATGGCTTGAACCATATTTTAATTCAGAATCTATAGCTCCAGGTTCTATGGTTGTTGTTCTTATGTTCCCACCAACCTCATGACGTAACCCATCTGAAATTGCTCTTACCGCATATTTAGTTCCACTATAAACGGTTCCTCCAGGACTAAATACTTTGATTCCGGCAACTGAAGAAAGATTTATAAAGTGGCCAAATCCCTGTTCCTGGAATACTGGTAGCGCTGCAGAAATTCCGTAAAGCACACCCTTTACATTAATATCGATCATTTTATCCCACTCCTCCACTTTATCTTCAGCAAGAGGTGCGATAGCCATTAATCCGGCATTATTGATAAGAACATCAATTTTTCCATATTCTTTTTTACTAATTTCAATGAGATTCTTCAGGTCTTCTCTTTTAGTAACGTCAGTCTCCACTACAAGCGCTTCACCGCCATCTTTTCTGATGTCTTCAGCAATTGCATCCAGTTTTTCCTTACGTCTTGCGGCAATAACTACCTTTGCTCCTCGTGAAGCTAAATGACGGGCCGTATTTTCTCCTAGTCCACTACTACCACCTGTTATAATTACTACTTTACCTTTGATATTATCTTCCATAATTGTGATTTTTAGATTTCACTTAAATTCGGAAACAAAAATACGAGGGGATATGGAGCTGTATAAATTTGGGAGTGGGTTTGTAAATAGTTTAACCTGGTTAATTGATCTGGGTTAATAATGTCACCTTAAAACAGAATTTTTAAAGACAATTGTTCTCCTTAACTGAATCTATGAAATTAGACGGTTTGCTCTTCTGAAGTAGTAGTTTTAATTCCAGAAATGGTAGTATCATGTTTTCGACCGAATCTACCGGTTATAGTCCATCCTACACCGAGACCCAGCATGACCCCCGAAATTAAATGAAAATTTGTACTTGTGCTCAGGTAGCCAATTAGGATTCCAAAGGTGATCATCCCCAATCCCAACAACCTCACTTTATTCATGACGCAATTTATTATGGTCTTAATAAATGCGGATTAGGGCTGGCATTTGTAGGTTTAGACCTGATTTGGATGGTAAATTTAGGCATTAAATCCTGAGAAATAAAAAAAATATCCGTTAAAATACTAGTATTCAACGATCAAGTTAACGGTGGAACCTCTATTTTCTAAGAAAAATAACTATTCAGTACGAATTCCCTGTGTAGTAAAAGATAGACCTTGCTGCCCTGAAGTGGAGATCATCACAGCATCGAATACCGGCTCGGTAGTATTCAGATCTGCCTGCCAGTCAAATACAAAGTTAGCACCGGTGCCACCAGACTTATCGGTTTCATCGATCACAATTTCAATCGTCTCCAGTGGCGCAATATAAATGGGAGCATCAAAATAAGTTCGGATGAGCTTTCCATTGGTCGCGTAATAGTCGGCTCTTTCAACATAAATCGTATCCTCACGACTGGTGTTCCTCATGCTAATGGTCGCAGTTAGATCGTGAGTGATATGTTCTGTCTGACTATAGATTTCAGAATAAATAGAGAGATAAGTTTCTCCGGAAGCCAAGGAATCATTCTTCGGAATAGCAATTTGTCTCGACTCCCAATTAATTGGGTCTATAGAGCTGATCTCCTTCTTATCCTCGCAGGCTTGCAACACCAGAAGAACTATCAGAAAACCGAAGAAATATTTATGTGGATATTTTGTTTTAATCATACGAATTAGGCTTTCAGGCTATTTTAAAACTACGAAAAAGTCTCTTAATCCTGCCAGTATAGATTGGGTTGCGTAGGCTGCCAGGATTAGCCCCATGATCTTACTTACCACAGTGATCCCATATTCTCCCACATGATCTTTCACTCGATTAGCTGTTAATAGCAATATGCAAGTTATAGCGATAACCACAAGAACCAACGCCGTGGTCACAGCCTGTTGCTGTATTGTATATAGATTATTATCTGTCATTAGCACTACTGCCATGATCGCACCTGGAGAAGCGATAGACGGGATGGCAACTGGAAAGATCACCACATGCTTGTAATCTTTAATAAGACCTTTTTCAGATTCAGGTTTTCCATCACCAAAGATCATAGTAAGTGCGAACAGGAAAAGGATCACACCCCCTGAGATTTGAAAAGCATCCAGCGAAACATCCATTCCATCAAGAACAAGCTGTCCTACAATAATAAAGAACAGTAGTATTAGAGAAGCAATAATAGAAGCTCTGATCGCGACAGTCTTACGTTTCTTTTCGGGAATATTCTTGGTTGCTTCCAGATAAACCGGTACCGAACCAAGCGGATCGATCACGGCAATAAAAAAGAAAATAGTAGTAATGATTTCGTTCATTGTTCCAATGTCTGGCAACTAAATTAATTAAATGTTCTGATACTATCAGCCTCTTTAGAAGTTACCTTCAACAAATTAAAATAGATGTTAATCTAAATCATTTGTAATTTCATTAACGGGTAAACTTGTAGATATCGGTTAAATTGAAAATAAAAAAATGAAAAAAATTTATCTACTAACATTTGTTCTTTTCATAGTTGGACATCTACAAGCTCAAAATGCCAACTTCAAGTCAGATTCAGTAAACAAAAGAATTCCGGCGCATGCAACAAAAAGCTCTATGAGTACAGATGCTTTACAAGCTACTTTATATGAAATAATCGATCAAAAACACGCAGTACATCAAGCACACTGGAATGTGCGTGGTCCACAATTCATTAGTCTGCATGAAATGCTGGGAGACATGTACGGTGAACTGAATGGCTTTATAGATCAGGTCGCTGAGCGTAAATTAGCCTTGGGTAAACCAGCAGATGGTAGACCAGCAGAAGTCGCTTCAAACGCAAATCTAAGCACGGTAACTTCAGAATTCGTAAGTGATCATCATGTGGTTGATCATTTAAGCGAGCGCTACAAAACAATTTCAGAGCGATTAGAAGCTCGTATCGAAACAACCGGAAAAACAGATACGGTTACTCAGGATTTATTGATTGCTTTAAGGAATACTATAGATTTACATCTATGGAAATTGAGAAGTTTTAATTACCCCAAATAAATTCATAGGGCAGAAATATCTGCCCTTATTATTTTAATCACTACCCATAGAAAAAGGATCAAAAACCAGACTTGAGTGCGAAGTAAGATGCAGTGCAATAGCGATCGAAGATATTTGCGATTCGTTCCCTGTCCTCCATTGAAATCTGTCTAATATCAAAATTTGAAGTTTTTCCGTAGCGTTCTATAATCATAAGTTCACTATCTGTAATTTCAACCGAACGAATCTTGTCAAAAGTAAACTGCTTTCCATAGAATCCCTTCATTTTGATATTTACTCCAAGCTTGTTCCAGGAAACTACCGACTTGTAGAAAATCATTCGGCTCCAGAATATTAAGAGAATTAGATGTGCACTGAATAATAGTACGCTATCGAATCTTCCAAACATATCATTGAAATAATCTACGCCGTATAATACGAGGCACACTAATGCCAGAGGGATTAAGATCTTGCTTGATCTACCGTGGATTTTGTGAAAAAGCACTTTCTTCTTTTGCATACTTAATTAATGAATAATCTGCTTTCAATGATTAGTATTTCAACTTACTCAGCTACAAATCAATTAACCATAAGATAATACAGCAGAAAAGATATTAATAATTTCTGAACCTTTAGCTTTAGATGCAAACATACATTTGCCTTCAAAATTGAGCTATGAAGTTGAGATTATTCAGGGAGCATTTTTCGCTATATTTACCCAAAAAGAAGGGAATGTTTTGCTTTTATCTTGAGAACAGAAAACGCTTTGGTAACCAACGTGTGGTTCACCTTAAAAGCTGTGATCTCCTGCCCGAAAAATCTGGAAGAACCAAACTTGGCTTTTTTAATGATTTCCAGGAACTGCATGCTCAGCATGATCTAGCTGAAGCTTCCTTGATGGCCTGTACTTATTGCTGCAAATCATTCCAACTCAATACAGACCAGAGGATCACACCTACAGAAAACTAAGTGGTAAATAGTCGGTTTTCAATCATTTCCACTTTCATATTATAACTTCTGCAAATTTCTCAAACTTGCTACGAACACTTTGCTTTTAAAATCTATATTTGCCGACCCAAAAAAAGATTTTTATTATGAGCGTAGTATGGTACGAGTGCAAAGTAAAGTATAGAAAAACCCATGAAACCGGGGAAAGTAAAGTAACTACTGAAACCTATCTTCTGGACGCTGTTTCTTATACGGAAGCTGAAGCAAGAATCACAGAGGAAATGAAGACTTACACAAGTGAGGAGTTCATGATCACCAATATCAAGGTGGCAAATCTATCTGAAGTTCATCCTTTTGAAAATTCAGATCGATGGTTCAAGTCCAAGGTTTCGCTCATTAGTTATGATGATGAGAGTGGTAAAGAAAGAAAGTCTAATCTATATATGCTTATCCAGGCGAACGACGTCAAGGAAGCTTATGAAAATACGGAACAGGCGTTACAGGAAACTATGGGCGATTATAGCATTCCTGCAATTACTGAATCACCAATCCTGGATGTATTCCCATATTTTTCAGATGAAGAAGAACCAACGGTAGCTTCTGAAGTAACGGAAGAAATTGAAGAAACTGAAAAATCTGAAGTTGTAGAAGAGACTGAAGAAGTGCCTTCAGAATAAGTTCCACTATTGAGGAATAATTCAGATTACACGGCAAAAGTGTGGAATTGTCACCCATGATTTTAATATAAGATCAAATTGAGCCCTGATTATCAGGGCTTTTCTAATGGCATAAGAGTTGCCTATATGGAAACC
>NZ_JBLVTK010000001.1:563263-574919 GCF_048285865.1 Christiangramia marina
CTATTGCTGAAGAAGAACACGCTTCAGGAATAAATAAATTCTTACCAACCAAAAATCCGCTGAATACATGGGGAATCGTTGTGCTAATTAGCACTTTCATACTCATGATAGGATCAGCATACCTTGTATATTTTCTGCAAAGTGATTTTACTGAGATCAATACTGCCAGAATGAATACGACTTGGGGTTATGCTTTCTTTATCCTTGCATCTGCCCTTTTCCTATATCGAGGAGCATTTTTTATATACAATCTGGTGTTGTATTTCAAGTATAAACCAATTGAATCTGTTTCTAACGAGGAATTACCAACCTGTACCGTGATCGTTCCAGCTTATAACGAGGGAAAACAGGTATATGCTACGCTTATGAGCCTGGCAGAAAGTGAATATCCTACAGAAAAACTACAGTTACTTGCTATTGATGACGGTAGTAAGGATGATACCTGGAGCTGGATGCAGGAGGCTAAAAAAGTTCTGGGTGATCGTGTAGCGATTTACCAGCAACCTGAAAATAAAGGAAAAAGGCATGCATTGTACAGAGGTTTTAACCTTGGAACAGGTGAGGTTTTTGTGACCGTGGACAGTGATTCTGTAGTAAACGCAGACACTTTGAGAAATCTGGTAAGCCCATTTGTTGTTAACGAGAAATGTGGTGCCGTTGCAGGTAACATCAGAGTTCTGAATAATGAGAAAGCCTTACTTCCAAAGATGTTGAACGTGAATTTCGTACTAAGTTTCGAATTTATGCGTTCTGCAGAAAGTACACTGGAATCTGTGCTTTGTACTCCGGGAGCTCTAGCCGCTTACCGTGCCAGTGCAGTGTTTGAATGTCTTCCTGAGTGGATCAACCAGACATTTATGGGGAAACCCTCAGATATTGGTGAAGACAGAGCCATGACCAATATGATCCTAAAGCAGGGACAACACGTACTTTTCCAGAGAAATGCGTATGCATACACTAATGTTCCTGAGCAATATAAAGGTCTTTATAAGATGTTTATTAGATGGGGACGTAGTAATGTTCGTGAGAATATCGCCATGTCTAAATATGTATTTACTCAATTTAGAGAAGGTTCAACTCTTGGATCAAGACTATTGTTTATTAACCAGTTCCTGAAGATCATTATGAGTTATCCATTGATCATGATCATGCTATTTTTCGTGGTCTCTCACCCACTATTATTTCTAAGCTCCACATTTCTGGGAATTATGGTTTATTCCAGTTTCCCGGTATTGTTTTATGCTAAGAGATATAAGCTTTCAGAGTCATTATGGGCTTACTCATACAGTATTCTACATACTTTTGGATTATTCTGGATCACCCCTTACGCGATTGCGACCGCTAGCAGAAGTGGATGGTTAACCAGAGAACTAAGTGTGAAAAAATAACACTAAACCCCCAACAACTAAGAAAAGAAAAGCGATCCTGTTTAGGATCGCTTTTTTTATGATTCGGTTTTACATTTTGTACCGTATGAGACTGAAGAGTGAAACCGTAGCCCAGACCGCTTCCAGAATTATGAATGGAACGTAGTCCATTAAAACCGAAGCATAACAGGCCAAAGAGGCTCCTATCAAATTCAGTAAAATATAGATAAGGTCTTTGGTTCCAAGTTTTCCGGCAGCATTAAGCACATATGCCAGAAGAATTAGAAATACTCCTACTGACCCTATCCAGTCTATATAAGTCATACTCAGTATTATTTACCTTTTTTAGCATCCATAGGATTCATGAACCTGTGTAATAATTCTTCTGAAATTACCGGGTTTGCACCTTCCTTCGCCGCTACTAAAGCGCCTATTGCACAAGCTGTGTCCAACGCTAGCTGTGGTTTTTCACCCTGAAGCATTTTCGCTAGCAGCGTACCTAGAAATGAATCGCCGGCGCCTACCGTATCCTTAACTTTAACCTGGTATCCTGAGTTATAGTAAAGCTTTTTGTCATGCATCAAAACAGCGCCATGTCTGCCTTTGGTGACGCAAATGGTTTCAGCATTGGATTTCACCGCAATAAACAAAAGGTTTTGCTCCAGTGAATTATATTCTGAACCTAACATTTTTGCGATTTCAAACAATTCATCATCATTAAATTTGATGAATTCTGCATGCTGGATCAATTCAGCTAAGAGCTCTTTTGAATAATACGGTGGTCTCAAATTGAAGTCCAACACCCGGTAAGACGCTTTTGGTATAAGATCGAACAAGGTCTTTCTGCTTGCATCATCTCGGCAGATCAAACTTCCGAAGATAAATGCATCACTACGGGAAATCGATTGCTCTATAGTTTCTGTCGCCAGAATACCATCCCAGGCTGCGGGATAATTAATCGTATAGCTGGCCGAGCCACTTTCTGAAAGTTGTACATCCACCGCTCCCGTTTCCCGGGTTTCATCCTTTAATATATTACCGGTTTCAACTCCCTGAGTTCTGAGGTAGTCCACCAAATTTTCTCCTCTGGAGTCAACACCAACCTTACTGATCATTTCGGCATCTATTCCAAGACTGCTCAACCTTACTGCAACATTAAGCGGTGCACCACCAATTCGTTCCATATCTGGAAATACGTCATACAAAACCTCACCAAAACAAACCGCCTTTATCCTTTTTGACATACACTTTATTGTTTATTAAAATTTAGTTCATAAGCTTCAAAACTATCTACCATAAAATCTTTTTCTTCGGAACCAACCGAGAAAGTATCCCATGGCTGTTCAGAAAAAAAGATCTCTGTAATAACGGTTTTTCCATTATCAATAAATAATTCCATACTGGTTTTATCAAGTAGCATATGAACTTCCATAGAATTAGACGCTGTTATTCTCGGAGCAGTTGAGGGTGTCCCGGAAAACTTATCTGAAAAATCATTTGCTCCTGCCTTACTTCTGTCCATGCTGAATTTTTGTTCTGAATGATCATAATTCACCACGAATTTTTCTCCCTGTTCATTAGAAAGCGTAAAATGATAGTTCCCATCTTCCTCTAATCCGGAAATACTGAATTTCACCTCAGCTTTGGAAAGATCGATCGCTGATGTATCAATAAGCTTCAAATCTTTACTGGCTGAAAGTGTGCTTTTTCTGACTGGTTCACTTCTGAACTTTTGCAACTCCTCTACTGGCTGTGAAGTAACCAGGTACTGTCCATCTTCTTTGATAAGCTTCAGTTCTCTTGCAATGGTCATCGCACTTCTCCAGGTTTCGGTTGGTACTTCCTGTGCGTATAACCAGTTAGACATCCATCCCAGAAACAATTTCCTTCCATCTTCCTCTGGCACGTTAGCCCAGGTCACCCCAGCGTAATTGTCTCTTCCAAAATCTATCCAGTAATCATGCTTTTCTTCCAGATTGGTCATATTTTCTTCTGGAGTAAATGTTGTGCCATCAAAATCTCCTACAAAATACTGGGTTCCAGATCCACCATTATAGCCTCCAGGATTTAAACTTTGGATCAGCACCCATTTGGTTTCACCGGTACCTTCAACCTGCATTGGAAAGAAATCCGGGCATTCCCAGACCCCGTCATGTGCACCATTTCCCTGTCCGAATTCAGAAACTTTTTTCCATTCTTTCAAATCCTGTGAAGTATAGAACAAAGTTTTTTCGGTCGTTGCCAGAGCCATAAGCCACTGCTTGTGTTCCTTATCCCAGGTTACTTTGGGATCTCTAAAATTTTCAATTCCTGGATTGGGTAACACAGGGTTGCCTTTATATTTTGTCCAGGTCATTCCTTTATCAAGACTATAAGCGATCGCCTGCGACTGGTAATCCTTCTCACCCTTCTCTGCTCCTTTTGGTTCATGATAAGTGAAAATAGCCACTACCGGAGTCTTGCCATCCTCACCAAATCCTGAAGCATTATCCTTATCCACTACAGCACTACCCGAGAATATATAACCTTTTTCATCTGGAAATAACGCGATCTCCTGTTCTTCCCAGGTAATCATATCCTTACTCGTGGCATGTCCCCAGTGCATTGGTCCCCAAACATTATCGTCTGGATAATACTGGAAATATAGGTGATACGTGCCATCCAGGTAGAACATCCCGTTTGGATCGTTCATCCAGTTCTTTTCCGGAGTAAAATGAAAATTGGGCCTATAGGCTTCGTCACTGTTTTCCTCACCATCTGTGTGAGCAATTTCTTCGGAAGTTTCTTCAGAATTTTGATCCTTACACGAATTGAAAAACAGGCAGCAAACAGCCAGTGAGGTTAAACCGAATTTAATTTTATTCATAATATCAGGTTGTAGTTGAAATTTCTTTAATGGATAATTCTTCCGCCAGTTCTTCCAGGGATTTCCCCTTGGTTTCTGGCATCATAAAAATAACGAAAAACAGTTGTAGCACCATCATGAATGCAAAGAAGGCGAAAACCCAGCCTGCTCCAATGGTACTGAACAAATACGGAATACTGGAAGGAATGATCGCTGCTAGCACCCAGTGAGTTGAACTTCCAAATGCCTGCCCTGATGCTCGTAATCTGTTAGGGAATATTTCAGAAATAAATACCCAGATAACCGCTCCCTGTCCTATGGCGTGCGAAGCTATGAACAGGAATAAGAATATGGGCACCCATAAACCTCCCCAATTCAGAAAAAATGCAGCTGCGACCAGTGAAAGAGATATGATATAGCCTATCGATCCAAATAACAAGAGTTGTTTTCGACCAAGTTTATCAATAAGAAACACACCTAACAAGGTAAATAAAAGATTCACGACTCCAATACCAATACTGCTTAACAAGGCTGTACTTTCTCCAAGTCCGGCAGCTTCAAAAATTCTAGGAGCATAATATAGAAATGCATTGATGCCAGATAACTGATTGAAAAATGCGATTAGAAATGCGAGAATAAGCGGGAAACGGTACTTTTTCATAAAGATATTCTCACCAGTAATTTCAGTATCAGATTGTGTTTTAATCTCCTGAACTTTGGCGCTAACATCCAAACCTGGATTGATCCTTTCCAGAATGCGCTTCGCCTCGGCCATTCTTCCTTTAGAGACCAACCAACGCGGACTCTTAGGAATACCAATAACGAAAAGAATATAGAGGAAAGCTGGAATTGCCTCTACGCCAACCATCCATCTCCATGGTTCTTCTCCGGTATTTCTCAATAGATAATTAGAAAGAAAGGCGATAAGAATCCCAAGAACAATATTGAACTGGTAAAGGGCAACTAATTTACCACGTTTGTTGGCCGGTGCGATTTCAGATACATAGGCTGGTGCAGTAATGGTAGAAGCTCCTACACCAAGTCCTCCAAGGAACCTAAAAAATGCGAAAGTATAAGGATCGTTTACAAGAGACGAACCCAGGGCAGAGACGAAATACAGGATTCCAATAGCGATAAGTGTATTTTTTCTACCAAATTTATTTGTAGGAATACCTCCGAAGATCGCTCCAACCACAGTACCCCATAAGGCCATGGCCATCACAACAGAACCATGGAAGGCATCTGAAGTCCCCCATAATGCTTGTAATTGTTTATCTGCTCCTGAAATTACTACTGTATCAAATCCAAAAAGAAACCCGGCAAGGGCTGCACTTATGGAATAGAAGAAAATTTTATTCATGTTCGTTAGTAAAGTGAAATTGACCATCTCAGTAATAAGTTATGTATACCGAAATAATCAATCATTCAAAATTAATTGCAGAATTTAAGAATTATTAAATAAACTGAACCAACTATAAACAGATTAAAGCTTTTTAAGGATAAAAATTACCAAATTCGAGACACCCATTTGAAATCTATTTTATGAAATATCTCCACTCTGTGGGATACAAAAATGAATATTTTAGCTTCGAAACATATTGCGAAAATGTGCAAGCCAACAATTATGATTCATTCGGTTTTGATCTTGGCTATGTGTAAAGACCTTGAAAAAAGCTGATCCCGACAACAGATCTCTTCCTCTCTGTAATATAGAGACCCTGTAAATCTTTTCCTTCACTCGCGATCAATAATCGAATGGAATTTCACTTTACAGGTTCTTTATTTATGTACGAGTTGAATCACGCTGGCGAACAGATTGTGATCTTTTCCAGATTTCTGTCTATGGAGGATTAATTTTAAATTCAAATTCGAGAGTTAATAGGCTCAATCAGTTTCTCATAATATTAACTATGAGCAATTCATTTTTATCTAATTTTGAAGCTGTACCAACCAATTGATCATGGAAATATTTCTACAACCAGATACCTGGGTAGCTCTTCTAACTCTTACTTTCCTGGAAATCGTTCTGGGAATAGACAATATCATATTTATATCTATAGTAGCGGGCAAAGTTCCCGAAGAGAGTCAGAAAAGAGCAAGGATTGGAGGCTTATCTATTGCATTGATCATGCGAATTTTGTTGCTTTTAAGTATTACATGGATCATTGGACTTACCGAACCGGTGCTTACCGTGGCAGATTTTGAATTAAGCTGGCGTGATATTATTCTGGTCGCCGGTGGGATATTTCTACTAATTAAAAGTACACTTGAAATTCACCATAAGGTAGAAGGACAGGAGGAAAATAAGACCACCGAAAATGGTAAAAAGCCAACGATAAGTTTTAGCTCTGCGATCGTACAGATCGTACTTCTGGACATTGTTTTCTCCTTTGATTCCATACTTACTGCTGTAGGTTTGACAGATCAAATTATCCTCATGATCATAGCGGTAATTGTTTCTATCATCGTGATGATGATCTTCGCTAAACCTGTAGGGGAATTTGTAAACAATCATCCCACAATTCAGATCCTGGCTTTATCGTTCCTGATACTCATTGGAGTGATGCTTATCGTTGAAGGTGCACATTATCATGTCCCAAAAGGCTACATCTATTTTGCGGTATTCTTTTCTTTAGCGATAGAAATGTTGAATATGCGTTATCGTAGAAAGAATACTTAATCGATAATTTCGTAGTGAATTGGCTTAAAGGTTCCACCATTGCTATCTTCAGCAGAGCACGCCGTTAAAGCAACTATAAGGTCCATTTTCGCTTCGAACAGAACATAGTCACCGGCTTTGCTTAAAGGTGGATCTACACTAAGTTTTCCTTTTGTGTCGAACTGAACGTTCATAAAAATATTGAATGCGGTAGGAATATCATCTGGCTGAATTTCGAACTTCTCCAGGTTGGTATAAAGATTTTCAAAGCAACTTGGGTGATACTCATTATTATTATACATGATCTGGAAAGTTTCAGGACTGCACGGTGCTAGCAAAAAGTCATTTCTACCGTTGGTATCTTCCAGGATCTCCATCATTTTATTACTCCTGTTACTCCAGAGATGATCACCCTGACTAATCAAAATACTTTCCTCAAAATCCAGAGTTTTGCCAGATGAGATCTTTTCCCGCGTATCTTTCGCATTAAAAAGGACCATATCGCTTACCTGTTCACCGTTTGGATCGATTACTCTCAATTTCTGACCTTTATGTAGTCTGAATGCCGCACCCGTTTGTCTTTTGATTACTTCGATCATTATAAATTATGTTCGTTTTTAATGTCTTCTGAAATTTGATTTTTTAGAGGATCTTCTGAAGCATCTAATTTGCCTACTACTCTTTCCACATCTTTAGAATGGTAAGACTGGTGTAGTTTTGCGATACCTTCAACTTTTACAGGATCGATCCAAAACCCTGTGATCTGCGGAAGGTGATCTTCCAGCATTTTCTTCGGAATTTTATCATAGTAAAGAGGATCTTCCTGCTCTTTTTCGAAATTGGCTACCAGCTTGGAAAGTGATTCTCTTAGTTCTGAATCTGACTGAAGTTTAATTTTGCCATTCACATGCACTGCCGAATAATCCCAGGTGCTGATGTCCGCTTCTTCGTACCAGGAAGAGGAAACATAAGAGTGAGCACCTTGAAATATCACTAATACCTCGACATCATTCTTCAGAAATTGTTGCTGTTCATTATGGTTTGCGATATGCGAAAATAATCTCCAGTTATCATCTTCAGATTGATCGATAAGCACAGGAATATGCGTAGCTAGAAGATGTTCCCCTTTGAGAACGAACGTGGCAAAAGGAAATTTCCGAATAAATGGGAGAATAAATTCATCCTCATCTTTCCGGTATTTTTTTGGTCTGTACATTTTTTAATTTCCTAATGAAAAGGGCATTTCCATTCTTTATCAACTTTACGCCCACTATATTGCTTAGCCTCACTGTTATTTCCAAAGTCTTCCAACATCGGGTTGATTGAACCCTGCAAAGCTACGTCCCGATCACGAATTCTATCGCGAACTTTTTGATAGGTTCCCATATCCCTGAGTTTTTCGAACTGCCAGTGTAAATTGAATGTCAGAGTAGTATATGGACTTTGTCTTGCCTTTCTAGAAGAATTTGGATGTAATCCCACAACATAAAATGCTTTACCTCCAATGCTAAAACTAAAATTTTCGTCTTTGGGGTTATCACTCACCGCGGGATCCCATGGCTCATTATCCAGTTTATGAATGTTGCCTAATTGCTTCCATAGTAATTCTTCAAAGCAAATTTCAGAATATTCCGGAGAAATTGGAAATACTGCCAGGAATGTTTTGAAATCATTCGATTTAAAATCGTAAGCTTCAATATAGTCTTTTAGATCCTTTAATAATCTGGCAGAAGTCTCCATACTTCCAAAGTCATCATAAGTTTTGAGAGTGAACTGGTCCATGGCGAAAATAGTCTTAGCCATGATGCATGGGTGCTCATTCTCAAGAATAAATTCGGCATATTCTGCCTTTATCTGTTCATCTGAAACAGCTTTTAAACTCTTCCGTTTTGTTCTTTCCTTTACCTGCATCTTCTTTCTATTTTGAAACGTCTTTATATAGATAATCTTCCAATTCCTCGTCGTCCTTATCAGTATGTAAAACCGAAATATCTCCGGTTGCTTCGAAAACCACCGCTCTAACTTCTTTCAGCCTGATCACATTCGCTTCTCTTAACTTAGAACGAAGATCTGCTTCAGTCACCCGGGCCTTTTTCAAATTTTCATGTAAAATTGTTTGTCCATCCATAAGCATCAAAGGACCATTATCTACAGCTTTCTGAACGATTTCAAACCTACGCAGGATTGCCACAAAAAGTTGTAGAACATATACTGCTGCAATACCAACTACACCCTCCCACAAGCTCACGCTTTTACTTAGAACGGTAGTTGCTACCATAGACCCCAGTGCTACGGTCATAGCAAAGTCAAAACTGGACATTTTAGAAAAACTTCTTTTACCGGCGATGCGGGTAAAGATGACAATTGCGATATAGATCCCTATTGCTGTTAAAATAATTGCAACAAAGGATGGAATGTCAAAGGCGAACCACTTGTCCATTTATATTTGATTTAAAAATCGGGTGTAATCCAAAGAAAAATTTCTCAAGATCTACCCGAATTTTGGTTGAATTTCAATTTACTCCGGCTTTTAATTAATTAAATGTTAAGCAGTCATAATCATTTCAAAATTCCCGAGTTTTGTAGTGAAACCGTTAAACTTTCAGGGAAAGTCATTAATTTCTAAATTTTAAAAATGGAAAAGATCAACAAAATTGGCCATCGTGGTGCTAAAGCTCATCTCGCTGAAAATACACTGGAAAGTATTGAAAAAGCGATCAGTCTCGGGGTGAATATGATCGAGATCGATGTACATCGATGTGCTACTGGCGAATTGTTCGTGATTCATGATTTTACCCTGGACAGAACAACTAATGGCAGCGGAGAAGTAGCTAAAAAAAGCAGTGCAGAAATGCAGTCATTTTTGATCGAAGAGCGGTTCAAAATTCCTACGCTACACGAGGTACTGGATCTTATAGAGAATAAATGCCAGATCAATATTGAGCTTAAAGGCAGGAATACTGCCGAAGCGGTTTCAGAAATTATTCAGTATAAAGTTGAAAAGGAACAATGGGAATATAGCAACTTTCTGGTTTCCAGCTTTCAGAAGAATGAATTATTCGAAGTCAAAAAGATCAATTCCAGTATCCCGCTGGCAGTCCTAAGTAAAGCGAGTGTACCTGAAGCGATAGAACTTGGAAAGAAACTGGATGCAGTGGCGATTCACCCTTCCGTAGGAATTATTACAAGAGATAATACGAAGTTATGTCAGGATCATGGCTTTAAAATAAACGTGTGGACCGTGAATGAAGTGAATGATATCGTGAGAATGATTGATTTTGGGGTTGATGGTATTATCTCAGATTACCCGGATCGATTACAGAATCCTGTTAAGTTGTCACAAAACTAAATACTAGCTTTTAGTTGTTTATTTTTGCCATCAAATAGCTCAATTTTGGAATATTTCGACAGGATCATAGTAGGTGGCGGTGCAGCAGGATTTTTTACAGCGATCAATATTGCTGAAAATAACAGGTCTCTGAAAGTCCTTATCCTGGAAAGAGGAAAGGAAGTTTTGAATAAGGTTCGCATCTCAGGTGGTGGCCGGTGTAATGTTACTCATGCTGAATTTATTCCTGCCGAACTGGTTCGTAAATATCCCCGCGGAAGCAAAGAACTTCGAGGACCCTTTCACAAATTTATGACCGGTGATACCATTGGCTGGTTTGAAGACAGAGGAGTTTCTCTTAAAACTGAAGATGACGGAAGAATGTTCCCGGTTACAGATTCTTCGGAAACCATTATTGAATGCTTCAGAAAGGAATGCGATAACTTGAAAATTGAAGTCCGCACTGGTGAAAGTTTAAAAAGTTTTTCTTCTGAAGATAATTACTGGAAAATTAAAGTAGGCTCCAAAGAATATTCCTGTGAGAAACTGATGCTTGCTACAGGCAGCAATTCGAAGATCTGGAATCTTTTGAAAAATAGCGGACATTCCATCGTAAATGCTGTACCATCCCTTTTCACGTTTAATATTGAAGATGACAGAATTAAGGACCTTCCCGGAATCGCTCTGGATTCAGAAGTAGAAATTCCCGGAGCTAAACTTAGCAGCGATGGCCCATTGCTCATTACCCACTGGGGTTTCAGTGGTCCTGCGATCCTGAAGCTTTCAGCATGGGGCGCCAGGGCTTTAAATGAACTTCAGTATAAATTCAGCATAAAAGTGAACTTGATTCCTGGTGAAAATGAACTGTCGATCATCGAGACTTTAAAAGATCTGAAACAGGAACATTCCAAACAACAGGTTTATAAAAGAGCTCAGTTCGACCTTCCAAAAAGACTATGGCACAGCCTTGTTCTTGCTTCTGGCATTTCTCAGGATAAAAAATGGGCAGACCTCAACAAGCAGCAATTATCGAATCTGGGCGCACAGCTTACAGCGGCCGAATTTAATGTAAATGGTAAAAGCACTTTTAAAGAAGAATTTGTGACCGCTGGAGGAATCGATTTAAAAGAGGTAGATTTTCAAACATTTGAAAGCAAACTTCACCCTAATCTATATTTTGCTGGAGAGATTTTGAATATCGACGCAATCACTGGAGGTTTTAATTTTCAGAATGCGTGGACAGGTGGATTTCTTGCTGCAAAAGCTATGAGTTAAGCCGCCAGATCTCGAAATTAAAAGCGAAGGCCAGAAGAATCCATACCGCATATGGAATAAGCATATATGCAGCTGTAGTACTTACGATCTTAAACCATTTTATGGTGAACAGTGTAACCACAAACAGCAGTGCCAGATCCAGAAGTGCCATGACTGGTTTTTCAAGTGCAAAGAACAGCAGG
>NZ_JBLVTK010000001.1:574955-622477 GCF_048285865.1 Christiangramia marina
TGGTAAAGTGCTGTTTTCACCCATTTGTGATAGAAACCTTTACTCCAAACGATTCCAGCAGCGACTCCAAGCAACACATACATAAAAAGCCAGATCGAGCTTAAAATATCGTCTTTAACGTAGAACCAGGGCTTTTGCAGGCCTGTATACCAATCTGCCATTCCAGTTTGAATAGCGACCGCACCAAGTAGACCGAAGACAAGACAAATGCCTACCGCAAAAGTGCTTCTTATGAGAAGATTTGTAGTCATATCTGGTTGGTTACTCTCACTAAAATAGCAATTTATTTAAAAGGAAACATCTCCAGATCTTTACATAAAGTTATCTTTGACAAAAATTTTTCAGAATGACGCATCAGGAATTTGTTCCCTCTATGTATTCAAAGGAAATAAAGTCTGGCAAGGTGAGCTGGCAAGCCCCAAGTAATATAGCACTGGTCAAATACTGGGGTAAAAAGGAACATCAAATCCCTGCAAATCCTTCCATTAGTTTTACGCTAAATCATTGCAGGTCTACTACTAGCCTGGAATTTCAAAAAAAAGAGGATAAATCTGACAGTTTTGAGTTCGATTTCTATTTTGAGGATAAACCTAAACAAGATTTCAAACCTAAGATTGAGAAGTTTTTTGAGCGCATTCAGGAATACTGCCCATATTTAAATGATTATAATTTTGTTATAAGAAGTGAAAACAGCTTTCCTCACAGTAGCGGGATCGCCTCTTCTGCTTCCGGGATGAGCGCGCTTGCTCTTTGCATTATGGATCTTGAAAGCCAGCTAGATCCTGAAATGAGTAAAGAACACTTCCAGAGAAAAGCATCTTTCCTGGCAAGACTTGGTTCCGGGAGTGCATCCAGAAGTATCCAGGGGGATCTTATGATCTGGGGAAAACATAATGAATTTGAGAGTTCATCAGATCTTTTTGCCATTAGATATGAAGATGAATTACATAAAAACTTTCAGAATTTCCAGGACACGATTTTACTTGTAGACAAAGGTGAAAAACAGGTGAGCAGTACGGTGGGTCATGATCTAATGCATGGACATCCCTTTGCTGAAGAGCGCTTCAAACAAGCTCACGAAAATCTAAGCAAGCTGATTCCCGCATTGAAATCTGGCGATTATTCAGAATTCATAAAAATCGTGGAAAGCGAGGCTCTTACCCTTCACGCCATGATGATGAGCAGTCATCCGTATTTTATTCTTATGAAACCGAACACGCTGGAAATTATCAACAAGATCTGGAAGTTTAGAGAAGATACCGGTATCCCCGCTTGTTTCACCCTGGATGCTGGCGCCAACGTTCATTTGCTATATCCTGAAGATCACGCTTCTAAAGTTTTAGAGTTCATTAAGAATGAGTTAGTTGCGTATTGTGAGAATGGACACTATATTTGCGACCAGGTTGGGAATGGAGCAAAAAAATTGTAATTTTAACAAGTTTACGGCCACATTTCTGCCTATTGAACCTGAATGCTTATGAAAGGACCTTTATTTTACTCAAAAATTCTTCTCTTCGGAGAATATGGGATCATTAAAGATTCCAAAGGTTTATCGATTCCATATAACTTCTATAATGGTGCCCTGAAATTGTCTGATAATGACACTGAACAGGCGAAAAAATCAAATACCAACCTGCGTAAGTTTGCTGCTTACCTTGAAGCACTTCAGGAAAACAATCCCAAACTTGTAAAGTTTGATATTGAAGCTCTTAAGGCTGATATTTCCAACGGAATGTATTTTGATTCTAGTATTCCTCAAGGCTATGGTGTTGGTAGTAGTGGCGCATTAGTTGCCGCTATTTATGATAAATATGCCCATGATAAGATCACCGTTCTGGAGAATCTTACCCGGGACAAATTATTAAAGCTGAAAAAGATCTTTGGAGAAATGGAATCATTTTTCCACGGAAAGTCTTCAGGACTGGATCCGCTAAATTCATATTTGAGCATTCCTATTCTTATCAATTCCAAAGAAAATATTGAACCTGCAGGAATTCCTTCTCAAACCGAAAATGGAACCGGAGCTGTATTCTTACTTGACAGTGGAATTACTGGAGATACTGCACCAATGGTGAGTATTTTCATGGAGAATATGAAGCAGGAGCCTTTTAGAAAAATGCTAAAGGACCAGTTCGTTACTCAAACAGATGCCTGTGTGGATGACTTTTTGAAAGGAGATGTAAAATCGCTTTTCAAGAACGTTAAGAAGCTCTCTCATACCGTCCTGGATAACTTCAAACCTATGATTCCTGCGCAGTTCCATAAACTGTGGCAAAAAGGGATCGAAACCAACGATTACTACCTAAAACTTTGTGGGTCTGGTGGTGGAGGTTACATCCTTGGTTTTACTGAAGATATCGAAAAAGCAAGAAAATCGCTTAAAGGATATAACCTGGAAGTAGTTTACAACTTCTAAACTCAATTTTATGCCAGGGATCGCGAAAAAGCGCCTGCTGCTGAAAATACTCAGTCTATTTTCTGTAGTTAGGGGATATAATATATTGGTGGTCGTCCTTGCGCAGTATTTAACTTCAGCATTTATACTTGCCCCAGATAAACCATTACGGGATGTATTTTTTGATGCTAACCTGTTTTTTTTGATCCTGGCTTCCTCTACTGTGATCGCTTCAGGATATATTATCAACAACTTCTACGATAGCGAAAAAGATCTTATTAATCGTCCCAAAAAAACGATGCTCGACCGGGTGGTTAGTCAGCGTACAAAATTATCAGTTTATTTTATTCTGAATTTTGCTGCAATCTTTTTTGCCAGTTATGTATCATTCAAAGCGGTGGTATTTTTCAGTATATATATTTTCGTGATCTGGTTCTACTCACATCGCCTGAAAAAGATCCTGTTTCTAGGGAATTTAGTCGCTTCCATTCTTGCCATCACTCCATTCTTTGTGATCTTCGTTTATTATAGAAATTTTGAAACGGTCATATTTATTCATGCCGTATTTCTCTATTTGATGATCCTTATGCGGGAACTTGTAAAAGATCTTGAAAACATGCAGGGTGACCTCGCCCAGAATTACAGAACCATACCACTTGTATTCGGGGAGCGATGGAGCAAATTCTGTCTTGCTGTATGTGCTGTGCTTGCCATCATACCTATTTACCTGTTGATCACTCAATTTCAGACAGGTTACATGAATTATTATTTTTACACCTCACTGCTACTGCTCGGTGTTTTTCTTCTACTCTTATACTTCAGTAAAGCCAAGTGGCAATATCTCCTATTACACAATATTTTGAAATTGATCATTGTTGTAGGCGTATTCAGTATTCTGCTTATTGATCTACAGGAAGTGCTCAACCGGGTATTTTAAGGTAATACCCTCATCTTAAAAGTTTTCTCAAATACTTAGCATCCTCATGCGGGATAACGTATCTTTGCAAAAATTTTGGCAATGAGCAGAAACGATAGATCTACAGGTGGTAAGAATAGTGGTAGACAAGGTGGTGGTACCAGGAAAAAATCTCACGCACGTGGGAATGCTCCGGTAAAACCGAAAATGGAGAAGAGTCCGCTTTCCAATACCGAAGGTATTCGTCTTAATAAATATATCGCAAACTCTGGAATTTGTTCCCGTAGAGATGCAGATATGTATATTGCTGCAGGAAATGTTACTGTGAACGGGAAGTCTGTTACAGAAATGGGTTATAGAGTAAAACTTGAAGACGATGTTCGTTTTGATGGTCGCAGAATCAACCCGGAGAAACCACAATATATACTTCTGAATAAACCAGCTGGATTTTATGTAACTGGAAACCCTGAAAAAGGTGGTAAAACTGTGATGGAGCTTGTTTCAAAAGTGACCGATGCCAGAGTTAGTCCGGTAGGTAAATTAGACAATCAGGCCAAGGGTCTCTTGCTATTCACCAATGATGGAACTCTTGCTAAAAAACTGGCCAAACCTAAGAACGGAATACGCCAGATCTACCACGTGACGCTTAGTAAGGCTCTTTCCAGGGAAGATCTTGAATCTATCGAAAAAGGTGTTTTCCTTGAAGGTTCTAAAGTGATTGTGACCAGCATTAGCTTTATTGACGACAAACCTCATACTGAAGTTGGGATCGAACTTTACAGCATTAAGGAACATATTGTAACCAGGATCTTTAAAAGCATGGGGTACGATGTAGAAAGCCTGGATCGCGTTGTTTTTGGAGGTCTAACCAAGAAAGATCTGTCTCGCGGGCGCACCAGAAACCTTACTGAACAGGAGGTTATCAATCTTGGAATGCACTAATTCATTTTTTAGCTTTTCTATTTTAATTTTTTAAATACATTTACCACGTCAAAAGTCGGATCAATTTCCCTGGCTTCCTGTCGATCTATAGGTAATTGAATAGAAATATCTTTTTATTAGCTGAAAAGCCTTCAGCATTGCAACTCCATGACGATCAGATCACTATCGTTGCGCAATGGAGCGAGCCTATCTCTTATCTTAACATTAATTTATTAGTCGATCTTTTTGACCCTATCAATTATTATCTAATTTTTAGCCCTAAAACATTTACGCAAATTGAATACAAAGTACAGCGATCTCATAGACCAGACTTATTACTTTCCACAGGAAGAATTTTCACTGGAAGGAACACAATTAAAATTTCATGATATTGACCTTATGAAACTTGTGGAGCAGTATGGCGCTCCCCTTAAGTTTACATATTTGCCTAAAATATCACAGAATATCAACAGGGCAAAAGGCTGGTTTCAGGCCGCTCTGGAAAAACATGATTATAAAGGTTCCTATAATTACTGTTATTGCACTAAAAGCTCCCATTTTGAACATGTTCTCAAGGAAGCTTTAAGAAATGACATACACATTGAAACTTCTTCAGCTTTTGATATTAACATTGTTGAAAAGCTTAAAGCTGCAGGAAAGATCTCCAATGATCATTGGGTAATTTGTAATGGCTTCAAAAGGGATCAATACGTTGAAAACATAAGTAGACTGATCAATAGCGGACACAAAAAGTGTATTCCTGTGATCGATAATTACGAAGAACTGGATTTACTTTCAGAAAAAGTGGACGGGAAATTCCAGGTAGGGATAAGAATCGCTTCTGAAGAAGAGCCAAAATTCGAATTTTATACCTCAAGATTGGGAATTGGATACCAGAACATCGTTCCTTTTTTTCATAAACAACTGAAGGATAACGATCAGGTTGACCTTAAAATGCTGCATTTCTTCATTAACACCGGGATTCGCGATACGGCCTACTACTGGAACGAATTGAATAAATGTTTGAAAGTATACACCAATTTAAAGAAACTATGCCCTAGCCTGGATAGCTTGAACATTGGTGGTGGATTTCCTATCAAGAACTCACTGGCTTTTGATTATGATTATGCTTACATGGTAGATGAGATCATTAACCAGATCAAACTAACCTGTGAAGAAGCTGGCGTAGATGTTCCAAATATCTTTACTGAGTTTGGAAGTTTTACTGTTGGTGAAAGTGGTGGTGCGATCTACGAGGTTTTATATCAGAAACAGCAGAATGATCGTGAAAAATGGAACATGATAAACTCTTCGTTCATCACTACATTACCAGATACCTGGGCGATCAGCAAGAAATTCGTCATGCTGGCAGTAAATAGGTGGAATGATGAGTATGAAAGAGTTTTGCTGGGAGGACTAACCTGCGACAGTGACGATTATTATAATTCTGAACAACATACCAACGCGATCTATCTTCCGAAGTTTAAAAAAGAGAAACCTTTATATATTGGGTTCTTCAATACCGGGGCATATCAGGATACGATTGGAGGTTTTGGCGGATTACAGCATTGTCTTATTCCGCAGCCAAAACATATTTTAATCGACCGGGATGAAGATGACAAGATCACAACGAAACTTTTCAGCGAACAACAGAACTCTGAAGACATGCTAAGTATTCTTGGCTATGATAGAAATAATTAAAACGATACCTTTAACCAACTAATAAACAACTAACTAAACAATTCAATTAGCCATGAGCAAAAAGAATTACGCCGGGATACCCGATAAATATGCTCGCATAGACGAAGCAAAAGTGGTATTGATTCCTGTGCCGTATGACGGAACCAGTACCTGGCAAAAAGGAGCCGATAAAGGTCCGGATGCATTTTTAGACGCTTCAGAAAATATGGAGCTGTATGATATCGAGACAAATACTGAGGTTTACAAAAAGGGAATCTACCTGGCACCACCAGTGACCGAGGATTCTTCTCCGGAAAAAATGGTCGAAGCGGTTTACAAAACCACCAAAAACTATATTAAACAGGAGAAATTTGTAACCCTATTCGGAGGTGAACATTCAGTTTCTATTGGTAGCATCAAAGCTTTTAATGAATCTTTCTCAGACCTTACGGTTGTACAACTGGATGCTCATGCAGATCTTAGACCTGAGTACGAAGGTTCAACCTGCAACCATGCCTGTGCGCTTCATGAAGCCAGTAAAACTACCAACCTTATTCAGGTAGGAATACGCTCTATGGACATTTCAGAAAAAGATCATATGGACGAGAACCAGGTATATTTCGCACATGATCTTTATGAAGACTGGCAGGAAGATGCGATTGGACAAATGACTCCAAACGTGTTTATCACCATAGATCTTGACGCTTTTGACCCAAGTATCATGCCTTCAACCGGTACTCCGGAGCCAGGCGGATTATTCTGGTATGAAACCCTGGAATTTTTGAAAATGATGTTCAAGAAAAAGAATGTAGTTGGCTTTGATATCGTAGAACTTTGCCCGGATAAGAAAGAGAAATCTTCAGACTTCCTGGCTGCAAAACTTTATTACAAAATGCTGAGCTACAAATTTAAATACCAAAATTTCACAGAAGAAGACGAAGATGAGTAAAGGACATATTTCCCAATTTATAGAAAAATATTACCTGCATTTTAATGCGGCGGCATTAGTAGATGCTGCAAAAGATTACGAAAAACAGCTGCAAGGCGGTTCAAAAATGCTTGTTTCCCTTGCCGGGGCAATGAGTACTGCAGAGATAGGAAAGATCTTTGCCGAGATGATTCGCCAGGACAAGGTGCATATCGTTTCCTGTACCGGGGCAAACCTGGAAGAGGACGTTATGAATCTTGTAGCACATTCACATTACAAACGAGTTCCAAATTATCGTGACCTTACCGCTCAGGATGAGTGGGATCTATTGGAGAAAGGTCTAAACCGGGTTACAGATACCTGTATTCCTGAGGAAGAGGCTTTTCGTAGAATTCAGGATCATATTTTCAAGATCTGGAAGGATGCTGAAGAAAAAGGAGAGCGCTATTTCCCGCATGAATTTCTGCACAAATTATTGTTAAGCGGAGTTATGGAGGAGCATTACGAGATCGACTTAAAAGATTCCTGGATGTATGCTGCTGCGGAAAAGAACCTGCCCATGGTGGTTCCTGGATGGGAAGATTCTACTTTGGGAAATATCTTCGCTTCATACGTGCTTAAAGGTGAACTGAAGGCCAGCACTATGAAATCTGGAATTGAATATATGACCTTCCTTGCCGACTGGTATACTGAAAATTCCAAAGATGGAATTGGATTCTTCCAGATTGGTGGTGGTATTGCCGGCGATTTCCCAATTTGTGTAGTTCCAATGCTTTACCAGGATATGGAGCGTACAGAAACTCCTTTCTGGAGCTATTTCTGTCAGATTTCAGATTCTACAACCAGTTATGGTTCCTACTCAGGAGCTGTTCCAAATGAAAAGATCACCTGGGGGAAACTTGACATCAACACTCCTAAACATATTATTGAAAGTGATGCGACCATCGTTGCACCGCTTATATTTGCCTATCTCCTGGATATGTAATTAACAAATAATTACCTTACATTGAAGCTGTTCAACAGGCGAAATTGCCTAATATTGAGCAGCTTTTCTGTTTTATATTCCATGAAGAAACTGGTTTTTATTTTCCTCGTCGCCATCTCAATACAATCCTGTAATACACCAAGTTATGTGTTCTCCAATGTGTCGCAAAAAACTTACAGTTTTCCTGAAGGCACCTATTTACTAAATATCATTGATGCCCCGGAAAGCGTCCGGCTTGAATTGCGAGAGATGGTTTTTGACAAATTAGAAGATCGTATCCCCGATGGGAAACTAGTGAGCATACAGGACACGCCGGTGACTTTGATCAACTCAAAGCCTGGTTTCAATAACTCCACTGAAGATCTTGAACAATTATCTTCAAGAGCAAAAGGCTATGACTATTTTATCAATATTAAAGCTGAAAAGCCTGCAGACGATCTTGGATCTCTACAGATAGGGAATATCGATCCTGGTGAGGCCAATGTGACCAAGGTGTCGCTGGAGATCATTAATTTAAATGAAAAAGTTAGTGTTTATTACAGCCACGTACGGTCTGAGTTGAAAGTTCCTGATGATAGTAAGGATTTTGCATTCTCTGTAAGTGCTCAATCTATGATGAAGAATAGTTTAAAGAAGATCCTCAAAAGAATGAAGAACTAGATGGAGAACTGGCCAATATTTGCAATAGGTTTTTTAGCACAGCTATTATTTAGTGCTAGATTAATAAGTCAATGGTTTCTTTCTGAAAAATCCAAGGAAGTTGAAACGCCGGTATTGTTCTGGAAACTGAGCTTACTGGCCTCTATTTTATTATTTACCTATGGATATTTACGGGATGATTTTGCAATCATGTTAGGGCAGTTCCTCATCTACGGAGTATACTGGCGAAATCTTTCTTTAATGAACGAATGGAAAAACCGAAATATCTTCTTTAAAGGACTGGTCATAATTTTCCCATTTGCTATTGCGGCCTACATCACTTTTTTTGGAACACAAACCTGGGATGATGTATTGAGGTCTGAAAATATTGCGGGTTGGATCATTGCTTTAGGTCTGGTAGCTCAAATTGTATATACCTCAAGATTTTTTTACCAATGGTATTATTCTGAAGTAAATCAGGAATCTTCATTACCGCTGGGTTTCTGGGTCCTTAGTTTAATAGGCTCCAGCTTGCTTTTTACCTACGGAATATTTCGAGAAGACCCGGTACTTATGGCTGCACATTTCTTTGGTGCACTCATCTATATGCGTGATATCTATCTTCTGAAGAAATCTAATAAACCTAATCCACAGGCTTAGAACTTTTCTGAAGGAATAGTTCATACAGGAAATATCCAATTACTATAATATATTCTAAGGCTACCAGCCATAGATTTTCATCATATTGAGCATTGGAATAAGCCGAATAACTCAGGATGACCAGCAGGGACCAGATGAGCATAAATCTAAATCTTGTAAACACACTTAGAAAGAGTGGAATTGCCAGATACCATGGATGCACAGTTGTGGACAGAAGTAGATAAACAACAATACCAAATAGCATACTTCTTTGCAAGCTCTGCATCGCCCCATTCTTCCGTAGAAAAGTGAGTAATATGATCGCAACAAATGTAATTAGAGGTAAGATCTTGCCAGCAGTCTCAATGATGTTATATCCTTTTACCTGGAAACCTATCCACCTTACCAGGTAATATAGTGAGGCATTGAATTCAAACTTGCCAAACCATAATCCAACACTTACCATGAAATTCGCCATTACCTCTTCGGAATAAAATGGTACAAAAGAGATCACCAGCGTAAGGATTACCAGGCTGTAAAATCCAAGCAATCTTACGAAAGACAGCTTCGGACTCTTCAGAAAATATCCAAAAAATAGTGGCAGGAAAAGCATTGGTAATAGTTTGACAGAAATGGACAAACCAAGCACTATAGCAGAAGCTATCCAGCGATTATTATGTAATAAATAGAGTGACCAGACCAGGAAAAACACCATGACCGATTCAAAATGCAGATTTCCCGTCATTTCAATGATGATGAAAGGATTGAGAATATAGAGAAAGATCCTATCCCTGGACAATCCGAGATTTGAAAGCAAACGAGCACCAAAAAATAGAATTCCGAGATCGGCCAGAATGTTTAGCGTTCTTAGAAACATCACATTCAGCAATTGGCTGGAATTTGCTAGAAACGAGGAAACTGCAAATAGCAACTGATTAACCGGTGGATAGTTTGAATAATGCCCTGCGCTAAGGCTTCCCATTCCCTGTAATAAAACTTCGGTATTTGGAAAATCAAGCTCATTGGCAATTTCCGCAGGAATAAATTGATAAGGATTAATCCCTGCTTTAATAAGCTGGCCATCCCAAATAAATCTAAAGTAATCTTGCGAAAGTTCCGGAAGTGCGAACAGGAAGATCAATCTAAAAATAATCGCAAGTATGACCAGGAATTTAAAATTGTGACGCAGTAACTTATAAAGCTTGTAACTCAGGAAGCATAAAGCCGTATAAAGCATCACCAGACGACCAAAATCTTCACGGACTAATCCATATGCAAAACTCCAGTAAAAAGCCACACAGGAGAGCGCTATGAGAATTGGGAATTTGTAAAGCCTGAGTAGTTTTAGATCCATTCCTATATGAGGATTTCCGACTAAGTTAATTAAACTTCAGACTTTAAACTTTGAATGAAAACGAAACCAAATCCGGCGAAAAGCATAAGGTGGAAAATAATGAGTCCGAATTCCTGAAGTCGGAATGCGCTAAAAATTGCAAAGCCAAAATAAAGAAACAGTACGCCTTCAATAATGATATTTCTTGAGAACTTGCCCGATAGATATTTATTACCCTTCCATTTGCCACCACTTTCTCCAATATTGAATTTTGGAGTTCTTATAAATTCTGAGCGTTTCCCGAGATGACCTTCCAGAACAGCGAGTGAATTATGAACTGAAAACCCCATCGCTATTGAAAAAAAGGTGAGAAACATCCCTACAAACTTAAGAAAGGATCTGAGTCCTTTTCCATGTATTCTTGACCAGGCAACATAGTAACAAAGAAAAAAGATAAGCGTACTTAGAGCAAATACTGCGACCAGATTAAAATACCAGTCGAAAGCCGGATTGTGATTCTTGATGTAAAGTACCGGCAAACTGAGCACCGCAAGAAACAAAACGATCAAAAACATACTGGAGTTCAAAAGATGAAAGAACCCATGAAACTTGGTACTGAATGATGCCGATTTATCTCTTAATAATTTTCCATAGTTCTTCCTGAAATTTTCGGCAGCACCTTTGTTCCATCGAAACTGCTGACTCCTTGCTGCACTAATCACCACGGGTAATTCGGCTGGAGTTTCTACATTTTCAAGGTATTTGAATTCCCATTTTTTCATCTGGGCCCTATAACTGAGATCAAGATCTTCTGTAAGTGTATCGCCACTCCAGTTCCCGGCATCGAGAATACACTCCTTTCGCCAGATTCCCGCCGTCCCGTTAAAATTAATAAAATTGCGCCCAAAATTTCTCCCAGTTTGTTCCAGTATAAAATGAAAATCAAGCGCAAAAGCCTGTATCCTGGTTAGTAGCGAATAATCACGATTTAGATGCCCCCAACGGGTTTGAACCACACCAATCCTGGGATTTTTAAAATAGGGCAATGTTTGTTTTAGCCAATTTCTGCCAGGTACGAAATCTGAATCAAATACCGCGATATACTCTCCACGAGCGATTTTCAAACCTTCTTTCAGAGCTCCGGCTTTATATCCAGTGCGTGTTTGCCTGCAGATATGCTGTATATCCAATCCTTGCTGGCTAAGACTTTTAATAAGTTTAGAAGTAATGTTTACAGAATCATCTGTAGAATCATCCAGGACCTGGATTTCGAGTTTTTCCCTTGGATATTCTATTCTGGCAATATTTTTCAGCAACCGTTCAACTACGTATTCTTCGTTATAGAGCGGCAATTGTATGGTAACAATGGGGTAGTCATCATTCGCTTCGAAGTTGAATTTTTCTGAAGTGTCACTAGACTTTATAGCTTTGAAGTAATTTAGCAAAAGGTGTAGCTGCGAGAGGCTGTAGATGAAAATAACCAGCAACGCAAACGTGTATAGTATGATCACCAGCAGGTCTATCATTTAAAACTGTATTTGAAGATCCATCCTAATATTTTCACACCTGCAAAGATAGCACCTTTAAGTGTTCCTGAAAC
Organism: Christiangramia marina; assembly: GCF_048285865.1. Classification (NCBI taxonomy): domain Bacteria; kingdom Pseudomonadati; phylum Bacteroidota; class Flavobacteriia; order Flavobacteriales; family Flavobacteriaceae; genus Christiangramia; species Christiangramia marina. The sequence goes on from NZ_JBLVTK010000001.1 coordinate 586,992, forward strand.
TTTTGAAACCCCGATCCGATTTCGATAATGCACTGGGATCTCGGAATAATCTAAATTTTTCCGAAGTGCTTTTAATTGCATTTCAACCGTCCAGCCATAGGTTTTATCCTGCATCTCCAACTGAAGTAATTTCTCATATTTGATCGCTCGAAAAGGTCCAAGATCTGTAAATGTAGAATTGAAGAACAATTTCATCAAACTTGTAGCCAGCCAGTTTCCAAAGATCTGCGGAAAGGTCATCGAACCAGTTTCCCGCCATTCTTTTACCCTCGCTCCTACAACGAAATCTTTGTTATCATCCATGATCGGCTGAATGATCCTGACCAATTCTGAAGGATAATCTGAATAATCTCCATCCAGAAATACAATAATATCTGGTTTAGCCGACTGTTCAGAGATGTATTGCATTCCTCTTAAGCAGGCATAGCCATAGCCTTTTCTATTCTCCCACAGCACAGTAGCACCTGCGGCGGCGGCATTTGCTTCAGTAGCATCTGTAGAATTGTTGCTAACCACGATCACTTCTTCCACGATATCAGGAATGTCCTTGATCACTAAACCTATTGAATCGGCTTCGTTAAAGGCTGGAATGATCACTTTAATGGAAGAATGCATGCGTAGTTATTCAGTTCAGCTTAAGAAGTGCGAAAATAAGCGAACTCCTTACAATTTATAAGCTTTTCTGCTTCAGAAGATCCAAAAGATCTACATTATCTCCCACAACTCCATCTTCTGCCGTGATCCGGTTACTGGTAGATCCATTCTCCAGTTTGAGTACACCTCTGGGACAAACCGCTGAGCAGATTCCGCAGCCAACACAACTGGATCGAACGATGTTCTCACCTTTTTGTGCGTATGCCCGTACATCGATCCCCATTTCGCAATAGGTAGAACAGTTTCCGCAGGAAATACACTGGCCGCCATTGGTCGTAATTCTGAATTTTGAGAATAGACGTTGTTGCATTCCTAAAATTGCCGCCATTGGGCAACCAAATCTACACCATACGCGATTCCCAAAAATTGGATAAAAACCGGTTCCAATGACTCCGCTAAATATCGACCCTATCAGGAAACCATAAGACTGGCGAAGGCTTTCTGCATTAAATAAGAATAAATTCTGTCCGCTGAAATAGTGAAAAGCAATCAATCCCAGGATGATCACGAGGTATCCAATTGCACCGTATCGTGCGTCCTTCTGTAATTCTTCTCTTTTAAAATACCAGATTGCTGCAAACAGCAAGGTGAGAAATGTCCCAACACCAATCAGGAAGACATCGCGTGTAAGCCAGTATTTTGAAGAATCATAGCCAAGGTAACTGTAGATGACAGCGGTAGTCATCAAAACAACGAAAACAAGCACGCTATGCACCACCCATCGCTCAACCTTCCAGGCAAAAAGACTCTTGTCTGAAAGTTGACGGTAAGGATCACCTGCAGTTTCAGCGAGACCTCCACAACCACAAACCCAGCTGCAGTACCATCTTTTTCCGTATTTATAAGTAAGAATTGGGGTGATCACAAATATTGAAACCACACCAAAAATTAGCAAAGCCAGGCCTATATTACCTGATGAAAGAAAACCATCTACCCGGTATTGTTCAAAATTATAGTAATTAAGAGGCCAGATATTCTTAAGATCATAATAAGGCAGGTTCATCCCATCGTCGTTAAGCCTGGACATAAATTCAGGAATGAGAAATGCGAATGCCAGCTGAAAGAACATCACACTAAAAGTTCTTAATTTCTCATAGCGGTTATGCCGGTACTTCCAAAGAAATTTCACTCCAAAGGCCAGAATAGCGATGGTATACAGAGTTCCATACACGAACCACTGGCTCGCCGGATTGCCGCTTAACAAATAACTCAGAGGATCGAAAAGAGCGATCAATCCAACGTTATCCCCTTCTGCCCTTAAACCAAGATATTGGGGATAGAAATAGAGTAATATATAGAATCCGGTCAATCCAACACCGGTAAGATAAGCTACGTAACCGCGGCTGGTCATACTCTTTAACCATACTCCATCATTTTTAATGCCTGCATGCATTCCCGAATAGGTAGCCTGAGCGAACCACACAATTCCTGCAGTGATCGATCCTAAAGCGATACTTAACCAGAGAACCTTATTGGGGAAATTTAAATTAAAAGCAGCGAGACAAAGAATGATGAGTCCAGACATCCCCAGCAAAGTCGATAATTTCTGTCCCGTATTGAGAGATGCTGCAGCTTCACCGGTTACAGACATATTTTGTTCAATTCTACTCATTAGGTGCTTTGTAAATTGTTTTTAAAACTTTTAAAGATCTCGGCCTCGTGATGTTCATAAAATTCGGGATCAAAATTGGCTGCTTGGAGGTTTGATAAAACGTGGCTTATCGTCTTTCCTTCATTCAGCCATTTATCAAATACCTCCTGCCGCATTCTTATTCCGAAGGTATTGATGCCTTTGAACATTTGTGTTTCAGTATCGAAGGCAATCGTAATTGCTTTTTCACCACTTTCGTGCTGCCAGTGAAAATGCTGCTCATTTGGACCAGGCTCATTAAACACCCAGCCGTAGGTTTGGTATTCGATATCGAAGAATTTAGCCGAGTTAAACCAATTTCCTGGTTGGTAGGGAGTTCGGTTTCCAGTTATCGTTCTGGCTACAGTTTCGCCCATGATTCTACCGGTATACCAAACTGCTTCCACAGGTTTTCGTAATCCTATGGCTTTTCTCTGCTGGGCACAGTCTCCAATGGCATAAACATCTGTAATACTGGTTTCAAGGAATTCGTTCACGAGAATGCCTTTTTCGGTTTCGATCTCCAGATTCTCAAGAAAGTTAATATTAGGTTTTACACCCGCGCAGAGACCAACAAATTCGCAAGTGATCTCTTCTCCAGATTTGGTTCTAATACCACGAACGTTACCCTGTTCATCTCCAAGAATCTCCTCAAGTTCTGTTTCGTGACGAAGGTCTATTCCATGCGCAAGGATATGCTCAGATATCATCTTTGCATCCTGTGGTGGCAATACGCTACTCCAAAAGCCTTTTTCTCTCACCAGTAAAGTCACTGGAATCTTTCGCGTATGCAGCATTTCTGCCAGTTCCACGCCAATGAGTCCGCCACCAATGACAACCGCCTGTTTGATACTGGAGGTTCTTGCTTCGAGTTTTTCCAGATCTTGTTTGGTGACCATTCCCTGAACACCATTGAGATTTTCTCCTGGCCAGCCAAAGCGGTTTGGCAAGGAACCGGTAGCCAGAATAAGTTTGTCGTAGTGCAATGTTTCTTCGGAAGAAAAACTAAGTTCTTTGTGTTGAAAATCTATGTGATCAACCCAGGCATTCTTAAGTTCTATTCGATTCTTCTCCCAGAACCAGTCTTCATAAGGTTTTAGATGGTCCCATTTCATATGTCCCATATAGACATACATCAAAGCTGTACGTGAGAAAAAATAGTCAGATTCTCCGGAAATTACGGTGATCTTGCAGTCTGAAGCTTTTCTAATATGCCGGGCAGCAGTGATACCTGCAATTCCATTTCCAATGATAACGATATGCTCCATTTATTTTTATAATTTGCTACAGGCCGGAAAGGCACTTAGTAAAGTAAACTGAAAATAACCACAAACCCAATTTTACTCCTCAATAATCGCTCAATCATGCAGTGGAAATCGGCACTCATCGTATTTCAGGTCTTTCTAATGGTCGGTTTACTAATAGCGTCCTGTCAAACAAATCAACGGTCTCCAAAAATGAATGGGATTAGCCTTGTGGCTTCCCGGGATTCTATTCTCGATACTGAAGTAAACTATGTTGCTGAAACTGAAGCTAATTACATCGCCTTAATGCCTTTTGGTTTTCTACCAGACAGCCAGGAACCTCAGCTAAAATTTAACATTAATCGGCAGTGGTTTGGAGAACGTACGGAAGGGATTGAGCATACGGTCTCAAAATTAAAAGAACGTAATCTAAAGATCATGGTTAAACCACAGATTTGGATTAGGAATGGAACCTTCACCGGAGACCTTAGTTTTAAAACTGAAGAAGACTGGAAGCAATTCGAAGCATCTTATGCCGAATTTATTCTTTTATATGCTAAGATTTCAGAAGAACTCAATGTGGAGTTATTCTGTATTGGAACCGAACTTTTTAATTTTGTGAGCAATAGACCTGATTTCTGGAAAAACCTGATTTCCGAAGTGAGAAAAATATACAGTGGTGAAATAACTTATGCTGAAAACTGGGATAAATATGATCAAACTACGATCTGGGATGAGCTCGATTATATAGGCGTGGACGCTTACTTTCCTATAAGGGATGAAGCTTCTCCCGATATTGATCAAATAAAAGAAGGCTGGGAACCTCATCTTAGTTCACTTGAATCTGTATCTGACAAATTTGAGAAAAAGATAATTTTTACAGAATTTGGTTATAGAAGTATTGACCATGCCTTGAAAACTCCATGGAATTCTGAACGGGAACATCCCGGTCTCAATTTAAATTTACAGGCAAATGGTTACAAAGTTCTTTTTGAACAGGTTTGGTCTAAAGAATGGTTTGCGGGTGGTTTTCTTTGGAAATGGCATCAACGAACCAATAGCGGCGGACTCGAAAATTCCAGATTTACACCGCAAAATAAACCAGCAGAGAAGGAGCTAAAAAGATTTTACGGCAGCTTCAGGAATTGATCCGTTTGCAATAATGAGAACGCAGATCTTCAGCACTAGCACCAAATCTTCTTTTCCAGTAGATCTCAATAAATAACTTTTGCGTTTTCCAGACACCCATACGCTCGTATAAACGCGCAGAAGTTGTAAGCCATTTCCTGATCACCGTGAATGATCCATGCTCATATAGGCGTTTTATAAACTCGTTGTCTTCGTAAACCGTATAATTTTCGTCAAATCCGCTAAGGGAATGAAAGAGATTTTTAGTTACGAACAAGGATTGATCTCCACCTCTACATGACAGATGATTAAATTTTGTGAAGTGCCCCATCAAGTTTAGCCACCAGTGATCCTTATCAAAGCGCATTTGAAAACAGCCGCAGTTATATCCTTTACGGACTGCTTTCACTATAAAATCATCAAAATTTTCTGGTGGATAACTATCGGCATGCAGGAAATACAGCAGTTCACCTTTTGCATTTTTGGCGCCATAATTCATTTGAACTGCACGTCCTTTTTCAGAAAGATAATAGGTAACCTTTGGATGTTCGATGGCAAGACGGGAAGTTTCATCTGTACTTCCACCATCCACAACAAGAATTTCCCGTATATAAGTAGAAGAAGCAGTTTCCAGGTATTTTAGCAAAGCCGGAAGCTGCTTCTCTTCATTATAGACCGGGATAATGATACTTATCACAGAACTTATTTTGCTTCGTTCAGGTTCCAGTCGTAGTTCTTGTAGTCTACCTGGGCATTCGAATTGATCTTTACTTCTGAATATTGATTGATGTATTCGATCAAAGATCCATTTTCAGTAAAATCATTCTTGTACCAATCAAAGATCGATGAAAGCTTCAGTTGGGAAGCGGAGATGTCATTCTTATCTGAATTAATAAATTCAATTGTGGCTTTCTCCAGTTGTTTTTCAATATTCTTGCTGGTGTAAGCTTCATTGATCAGTTTTGGACAGCTTATAGACGCGCAATTGATCGCAAAGTGAATTCTTGGCTCATCCATTTTTCGTAACAAACTATTTTCAATGGCACCAAGTGAAATTTCCTTGTCTCCAATTTTGACGAACTCTTTGGTCCATGCTCCGGAAATATCCTTAATACTCTTCGTTGGATAATTACGAAGAATAAGATCCACCGTGTACGCATTATAGAGGTTGATATAATATGCCAGGAGTTGGTCACGATTCCAGGTATCATCTGGTTGCATGGAAGAAAGCATCTTTAAATATTTGTCAAGTGCTGGCCGGTCTTTCTGAAAACCTCTATAATCTACCATTCCGTCGCTATCCACATGCTTTTTCAATAGTTGATCCCAGCCAGAATGATCTACTTTCTCCTCGGCAGCTATAGAAGTATTTGCAGAATCTGGCGTAGGCAATCCTTTACTATTGAAGCCTGCGCTGGAAATAAGGTTACAGGACTGACATATAAATGCCCCTGAGACCAGGATTAAAAAACTTAAAAATACCTTCTTCATAATCTTATTTTTTAATTAACAACATCCACCACCATCGTAATGCCAGGTGGACTCACTAATGTAAATATCATCTCTTCCAAGATCTGCCAGTGCACCTGCAGTTTTATCACAAATTGCAATTGGCTGATTCTTCAATAGAATATGTCCCTTTTTATCATCAAAATGATCTTCATCTCCATAATAGATCGCAGCTTTCCCGGTAAAGATGCACGGCCCATCTTCCGGCATAGGATCTTTGATCGCGGCTACTTCAATAGATTCGATATAGATCAATTCATCTGTAGGGTAATTTTTGGGATCCAGAATTCTATAAGGCTTTCTAGCCCTGATCTCGATAGTTCCAAAGCCGGCATCTGTCAATGCTTTCACATAATCTTTGATGCTCAGGCTTCCGGAAAGACAAAGCGCTCTTAAGCGTTCGTCATTTCGAAGTTCATCATTCATCTCCTGCTCACAGGTTGGATCACTCATTACAAGTCTTCCATGTGGCTTTAACACACGGTACATTTCCTTCAATGCCTGAGTGAGCTCTTCAGTTTTAAAAATATTGAAAAGACAGTTCTGTGCGGCAACATCTATAGAGTTATCCTCCACCGGCAATGCCGTAGCATCTCCTTTTCTAAGATCAACAAACTCAGATTTAAACCATGGATTCTGGGCTTCCGCCTCCACAAAGTTCTTGAGGGACGCTTCCAGCATTTCATCCACCACGTCTACTCCAACCACTCCCGATTTCATTCGGGAAAAATAAGCGAACTGTAAAAGTTCCATTCCGCCACCTACACCCACATAAAGTGTACGCGGATTATTAGTCAGATCCCGGGCATGCACGGTAGAACCACAACCATAATTCATCTCCTGCATGATCTTCGGAATCTTTAATCCCGGAAGTTCCCAGATCGGGTTCGTAGTGCAGCAAAGTCCCACATCTGGTGTAAGTGCTGCTTCACGGTAAACGTCTTTCGTAATCTCTAAATAACTCATTTATAATTTCTTAAGTAATTCTTTAAATAGTTTAACCATATCAGGTTCGGCTTTAGCAGCCATTGCCAGAATTTCCTGAATATCTACTTTTTCAAGATTATCCGGATCCCCTTTATCTGTAATTACAGAAATTGCTGAAACTGGGATTCCTAAATGATTGGCAACAATTACCTCAGGCACTGTACTCATTCCAACAGCATCTGCACCAATGATTTTTAAATATCTGTATTCTGCTCTGGTTTCCAGTTGAGGCCCCAGTACCGAAGCATAAACTCCCTTATGTAAAGTAATATTCAGCTCTTTTGCGGTATGTTCGAATTGCTCGTTCATAGATCTATCATAAGGTTCGCTCATGTCCACAAATCGTTCACCCAAGTGTTCAACGCCATGAAAAGCCAGTGGCGAACCACCCTGAAGATTAATATGATCATCAATTAGCATCAACTCCCCTTTTTCATAATCCAGATTGATCGCTCCAGAAGCATTGGAAACCAGTAAACGTTTCATCCCTAAACGCTTCATTACTCTTACCGGGAATGTAACATCGAAAAGACTGTAACCTTCGTACAGATGGAATCTCCCCTGCATGATGACCACTTTTTTTCCTGCCAGGGTTCCAAAAATTAGTTTTCCTTTGTGAAATTCTACCGTGGCAGTTGGAAAATACGGGATATGATTATAACTGGCGGTTACTTCAATTTCTACATCGTCCAGAAGTTTACCTAAACCTGTACCTAATATGATCCCAACCTCGGGCTCGCCGAATCCTTTGGATTTTAAATAATCTACCGATTCGTTTATTCTATCTGTCATTATTTATAATTTTTTGAAAAGCCGTATGATCTTTAATATCCTCCAGCGTATCTATATCGTTTTTTAGTGGCAGCGCTTTATAAGTTCCCTCCTGCATATCCTGAAGACTTTGTTCGAATACACTGGAAGTGCTCCAGGCCTTGTTAATGAATAAAGCCGAATTGAGTGATTTCATTCCCAAAAGGTAATATCCACCATCCTCAGCGGGTCCAATTACATAATTGTGATTTTCAAGTTCTTTGAAGGCTTCTTCAAGATCTGTCGTATCAATGTCGTAAAGATCACTTCCAATGATTATAATTTTCTTATAACCTTCGTCGAATCCAGATTTAAAAGCAGCTTCCATTTTCTCACCCAGATCTCCTTCTACCTGCAATCTCTTCTGAAAATCTCCATCTTTCCAGATATCATCTTCAGCGATATTCCAGGCGTAATAAACCTGTTTGTTTACGTTGAGTTTACCGGTTATATCTTTCGTATGCTTCAGCAGAAATTTATAAATTTCAAGAGCTTTCTTATCTCCTACTCCTTTGGCCAGCCTGGTTTTTACCTTTCCAAGAACAGGATTTTTTGTAAATATGATTAGCAGATTTTCTTTTGACACCTAATAAATTTTTTCTCCGTTCTTAAGATATTTCGACCAGTGTTTTGAAAAAGTATGAACCTTTTCGGTTTCATTGCCTTTATTGTCATAAACAGGATAGCCCGTATTTTTCCATTCAAAAATTCCTCCATACAGATTTTTCACATTCTCAAATCCCAGATCCTGAATCTTACAAGCAATTTTCTCTGATCTCATCCCTACAGAACAGTATACTACGATCTGTTTATCCCTGGAAATTGAATCCAGAACTGTAAGATTAAGATTATCATATCCTATAAACTTTGAATCCTTAAGATGACTGGTTTTGTACTCATTGCTTTCCCGTGCATCGAGAATGATCACCTCATCATTTAATTGATCCATACGCAGTTGCTCTACGGAAGTGTATGGAACATCGCCAGAATTATATTTTTTCAATAGATCGTCCAGTGCGTTTTGAGTAAAGCCGGAAGTTCCAATGAAAAAAATTAAGCTGAAAATGATTCCCTGTAATTTCATATTAAGCTACTGTTCCCTGGCAACTACTTCCTGCACCAGCAGTACAACCGTAGCAATGTTGTGAAATGATAATATTACGATCATTCAATATATCCTCATTATATTCACTGATATGCTGAACTTTCGAATTTACTTTTAATTCAAGCATCTGATTAAAATCACAATCGTATAACCAGCCATCCCAACTAATAGAGATCGTATTGGTGCACATCACGTTTTCGACGGCTGCAGGATTATAAGCCTCTACCAGCGCATACATATAATCTTCATAATTTTCAGAAGCTATAAGGTATTCAAGGAATCGGCTAATGGGTAAATTTGTAATTGCGAACAGGCTGCCAAAATCGATATTAAAATCTTCTTTTAAAGCTTTTTTGAAGTCCTGCTCCATCGCCTCTTGATCTGTTGGTAAAAATGCACCTGAGGGATTATAGACCAGATCCAGTTTTAGACCTGTGCCTTCCTGCGCATAACCCACAGCGTTCAGCATTTGCAGCGCCTTGATAGATTTATCAAAAACACCACTACCTCTTTGCTTATCGGTTTTTTCTCTTTTATAGAATGGCAATGAAGAAACCACGTGGACATTATGTTTCTTAAAGAATTCCGGTAGGTCGTGATATTTCTTATTAGCGAGAATGATCGTTAGGTTTGATCTAACAATGAAATCCTGAATCCCTGCTTTCGCAGCTTCTTCCACAAACCATCTAAAATTCGGATTCATTTCAGGGGCACCACCAGTAAGGTCCAGCGTATGCGCTCCGGTATTCTTGATAACTTCCAGACATTGTTTCATTGTTTCTACCGTCATGATCTCCTTACGATCGGGACCGGCATCTACATGGCAATGAGAACAAACCTGATTACACATATAACCAAGATTAAGCTGTAAGATTTCGAGTTTTTTGGGTTTAAATGGCAGATTGTGAGTTTCTGCGATCTTATCCCGGAAATACGGGAGTTCGCCTTCTTCAAATATGCCTTCGCTTAAAAACTCTAACTGGTTCTTAGGGCTTGAAAGATCATCCTTACGCGCCTTCAGGGATTTTGTGATCATATAGTTGTTTCTACGTATGTTTAGTTCTTCATTTCAGAAAAAACTTACATACTTAGCTTTTTGTATTTATTCATCATCTGCACACCATGTACAAGTGTAGCTCCACTTTCAATAGCAGCACCAGCATGAACAGCTTCCATCATCTCTTCCTTTGTAATACCACGTTGTAATCCATCCTTGGTATATGCATCGATACAATAAGGACATTTTACAACATGCGCTACCGCAAGGGCGATCAATGACTTTTCACGGGCAGAAAGCGCTCCTTCTTCGAACACTTTACCGTAGTAGTCAAAAAACTTATTTCCAAGCTCTTCGCTCCATTCAGTAATCTCTCCAAATTTTCTAAGGTCTGCAGGATCATAATAGTTTTTAGCCATTTACTATTTTCTTATATGTGTTAATACTAATAATTACGAAAAAACCGAAGCTACAGTTTTAAACTATAATACTCCGGTTATAGAAAGAATAATGAGTAAGAATAAGGCTACTATCGCGATTACTATCCATAACTTAGAACTGGAATTCTGAGTTCTGGTTTCTGTAGATTGATTGACTTTTTGTTCACTGTCACGATCTTCCTTAGGTACAGGTGATGATCTGTCTTTATCTTTATTCATAATTATAGTTTTACTGAAAAATAAACCAAATTCTTAGCCTATGGAGTCAGGCTTTTGTTTTTAACAAATTTTTTCAATTTAACCAATTTCCCAAAATTAGTTCAAGATTTACTCTTTGCTTCTGTAACTACCCTTAACACTAACGTTTTTCGCATAACCATTATCTCTATTGACAGATTCTCTATTCCAAATTCTTAATTTTTTCACACATATATTAATTTTACGAACGAAGATTTTAAGATTTTTATCTGTAAAAAGCCTATCTTATTAGGCGAAAAAATATGTTGTATTTATATGAGAATTGATGTTCAAACGCTACCGGTTAATGAAATTGTGCAAAATATAGCGCAATCGCTGGATGCAGATATACAAAATCGTAGCGGCGAACTTCTAGTTGAAATTCCTTCAGAGTATGGTGAAGGTACTATTCGAGGCATCAGTTTTGACTCCGGCATGGGCTATATTACCTACAATTGTAAATTTTCGCAGGATGTTGAAATTCATTTCTCTCTAAATACTGTACACCCCTTAAAATTTATTTTCTGCTCTGAAGGGAATATTAGTCATTGCTTTCAGCATAGTAATGATGAGCATAGTATTGACACCTACCAGAACATCGTTGTGAGCAGCAGTGGTTATGACGGACATATCTTATATTTCAAAAAAGATGTCCAAACTCATGTTTCAAGCCTGGAGATCATAAGATCTGTCTTTGCACATCGTTCCAATTATGATTTTAAAGATCTTGATCCAACCCTAAAGGAACTATTTAAAGATGCAGTATCGAAAAAGCAATTTTTCTACCAGGGGAATTATAGTATAAAGTCGGCAGACTTAATGGACGAGATCAATACCAAGGATTTTACAGGATTTCTTCGTAACCTGTTTCTGGAAGGCAAAGCTTTTGAAATGCTTACTATTCAGATAGACCAGTATCAGGATGATGAGAATGGCGAGAATCTGCCAAAGATCTTAAGAAAGTCTGATATTGAAAAGGTGAATTATGTCGCTAAAAGAATTCAGGGTGATCTTAGCACAAATCTTTCCGTAGAAACCCTTGCGAAAGAGGCTGGAACTAATGTAAATAAACTTCAGGAAGGCTTTAAGTATGTTTACGATCTTACTGTAAATAAATATATGCAGCATATTAAATTAGAAGCTGCCAAAGAAATGCTCAAACTTTCAGAAAAGAACATCTCAGAAATTGTAACATCTATCGGACTCAACAATCGTAGTTACTTCTCTAAAATTTTCAAAGAGAAATATGGTGTGAGTCCTAAATATTTCCTGCAAACCAAGGCTAGTATCAAAGAAGAAGAATTCGAAGAAAACTAAGATCTATCTCTTAAAAATTTCTGCGGAATTACCTCCTGATCGAAACTCCATAAATACGGCAGTAGGAAATAGACTATCAGGCTTAGCAATACTATGCTGACTATATTCATCCATATACCTGTTTTAATCATATCTGGAATCCTAAGATAACCGGAACCAAATACCACTGCGTTCGGCGGAGTTGCCACAGGAAGCATAAAGGCACATGATGCTGCCAGAGTCGCGCCAACCATCAAGAAATAGGGATGTAGATTCAATGCGATAGCCATTGATGCAAGAATTGGTAGCAACATAGCTGTGGTTGCCAGGTTTGAGGTGACTTCTGTAAGAAAATTTACTGCAGCAATCAATACAACCACAAGTAACAATAATGGTAAATTTTCAAGATTCGTTAGTTGCTCTCCTATCCAGATTGCCAGACCGCTTTCTCCAAAACCTTTTGCGAGTGCCATTCCTCCTCCAAATAATAAAATAATTCCCCAGGGAATTTTAACCGCCTCTTCCCAGGTAACCAGTTTTCTTTTGCTCTTACCTGCAGGAATTAGAAATAGAGCTACAGCCGCGATCATCGCGATAATGGTATCGTCTATGAACGGCAATATTGGCTGTAAGAGATAGCTTCTGCTAACCCAGCCAAATGCAGTAATAGCAAAAACTGCTAAAACTCTTTTCTCCTGTATGCTCATGTGACCCAGTTCAGCTTTGAGTCGGTCGATCTCTGCCTTCCCTCCCGGAAATTCAGTTTGTGTAAAACTAAAAGCTTTGCTGGTAAGATACTTCCAGCATATAAAAAGTAGAATGATAGAAACAGGCAAGCCCAGAATGATCCATTTCGTAAAGCTAATCTCAACCCCATATATTTCTTCAACGATTCCGGCAAAAACCAGGTTTGGAGGAGTCCCAATGAGTGTTGCCACTCCACCTATAGATGCACTGTAAGCAATAGCTAACATAAGGGCTTTTCCAAAAATCATGTTTTCATTTTCCTCACTTGCCGGGTTGTCCTTTAACTGACTGATAATTGCAGTCCCGATAGGAAGCATCATTACCGAAGTAGCAGTATTGCTAATCCACATGGATAGAAATGCCGTTGCCACCATAAATCCCAAAATGATCTTTTTAATATCAGCACCTATAAACTGAATGATATTTAAGGCGATCCTTCTATGTAAACCCCACCTTTCGATAGCCACTGCGAGTATGAATCCACCTAAGTACAGGAAGACATATTTGTGACCGAATGCTGCAGTGGTATCTTCTATACTCACTGCTCCGGTGAGTGGAAAAAGTATAATTGGTAATAGAGCAGTTACCGCAATGGGAATTGCTTCTGAAACCCACCAGATCGCCATCCACAAAGTTATACAGAGAACATCAAATGCTGCCTCAGGCATAGAGTTAGGTGTACCTAACAATTGTAAAATAACATAAAGAAGTGGCCCCGCTACTAGCGCTATTAATTTGAATCTGGAATTCATACATTTCAAAAAGCTGAAGATATAGATTATTTCCTTTTAGCAAAAGTCAAATAAGAAAGCGATAAATCAGTTTATGAAGAATCCAGAGAAGCTTAGAATCAATTTAACGATACAGGTCGCTGAAAAAAATGTATTCCAGACAATAACAGACCAGAAGGAGTTGAGCAAAATTTTTATTTCTGAAGCAAGTTCAGACCTTGAAGCAGGTAAGCAAATCTCCTGAAAATTCCCGGAACTCAAGTTCTGTAATTTTCTAATGAAGTGCTTAAAGTGGAGTATCCCGAATTATAATACTAACCCGGGAAGGTGCGGAAAATCACATTACCATGATAACTTTCGAACTTACTGAAATAAAAGAAACCAAACATTGGATTCAGTTTTAGAAGAAGGAATACAAAATGACGCTAAAGGGATTGCCTGGCTCGGCAGAAACTCAGAAGGTCAGGCAAATTTCCTGGCCTGTCTGAAAGCCTATTTTGAATAAGAGATAAATCTCAGGGAAGGTGCTTTTAAATTCTTACGAAATGATCAAAAACTCCAAATAAAAAAACCCGGCAATTTGCCGGGTTTTCTGATTATATGAAATAATGATTACATCATTCCTGGCATACCGCCGCCCATTCCTTGTGGCATTCCACCTCCGGCATTGTCTTCCGGAATATCAATAAGCGCACATTCGGTTGTAAGGATCATTCCAGCAACTGAAGCTGCATTTTCCAATGCTACTCTGGTTACTTTCTTAGGATCGATAATACCAGCTTTCAGCATATCTACATAAGTATCTGTCTTGGCATCATATCCGAAGTCATTCTTACCTTCCAATACTTTGTTGATCACTACTGAACCTTCACCACCAGCATTTTGCACGATAGTTCTTAATGGAGATTCGATAGCTTTGGAAACGATCTGTACCCCAGTTGCTTCATCAGCATTTTCAGTTTTGATCTTGCTAAGTACAGCCTGAGCTCTAACTAATGCAACACCACCACCTGCAACGATACCTTCTTCTACAGCCGCTCTGGTTGCGTGAAGTGCATCGTCTACTCTATCTTTCTTCTCTTTCATTTCAACTTCTGAAGCTGCACCAACATAAAGTACGGCAACACCACCAGCTAATTTAGCCAGACGCTCCTGAAGCTTTTCTCTATCGTAATCTGAAGTAGTAGACTCGATCTGAGATTTGATCTGGTTTACTCTGCTCTGGATATCATCATTGTTTCCAGCTCCGTTCACGATGGTAGTATTATCCTTGTCGATCGCTACTTTTTCAGCAGTACCCAACATATCGATCGTAGCATTCTCTAAAGTAAATCCTCTTTCTTCTGAAATTACAGTACCACCGGTAAGGATTGCGATATCTTCCAGCATTGCTTTTCTACGGTCACCAAATCCTGGGGCTTTCACTGCAGCGATTTTCAATGATCCACGAAGTTTGTTAACTACCAGTGTAGCAAGAGCTTCACCATCAACATCTTCAGCAATGATCAATAAAGGCTTTCCAGACTGAGCCACTGGCTCCAATACAGGAAGTAGATCTTTCATTGAAGAGATCTTCTTGTCAAAAAGAAGGATATATGGATCTTCAAGATCTGCCGTCATTTTCTCAGAATTTGTTACGAAGTAAGGAGATAAGTATCCTCTATCGAACTGCATTCCTTCCACAACATCAACATAAGTCTCTGTTCCTTTAGCTTCTTCTACAGTAATAACACCTTCTTTACCAACTTTTCCGAATGCCTGAGCGATCAAATCACCAATAACATCATCGTTATTAGCAGAAATAGAGGCCACCTGCTTAATTTTTTCTGAAGAGTCACCTACTTCTTTAGTTTGCTTTGCAAGATCTGCAGTAAGAGATTCAACAGCTTTGTCGATACCACGTTTCAGGTCCATTGGGTTTGCACCTGCAGCAACGTTCTTTAAACCTTCTTTTACAATAGCCTGAGCAAGAACGGTAGCAGTAGTTGTACCATCACCAGCAAGATCGTTGGTTTTAGAAGCTACTTCCTTCACCATCTGAGCTCCCATATTTTCTAGAGGATCTTCAAGTTCGATCTCTTTAGCTACAGTTACACCATCTTTAGTTACAGTTGGTGCCCCAAAAGATTTACTAATAATTACGTTACGACCTTTAGGTCCTAAAGTTACTTTTACAGCGTTCGCTAATGCATCAACACCACGTTTGATCCCATTACGAGCCTGAATGTCAAATTTTATATCCTTTGCCATTTCTATTATTTTTAATTTTCTATAGTTAGACTACAGAATAATTGGTTAATTAATTTCTAGATTATAAACTCCAGCGGCTGCTGGAAAATTGAAGTGAAACTTATACTATCGCTAGTATATCATCTTCCCGCATGATCAGATAATCCGTTCCTTCCAGTTTTAGCTCTGTTCCGGCATATTTACCATAAAGAACTGTATCACCTTCTTTAACTGTCATCTCATGATCTTTGGTACCTCCACCAACAGCTACAACTTTACCTTTTTGAGGTTTTTCTTTAGCTGTCTCCGGAATAATGATACCAGAAGCAGTCTTGTTTTCTGCAGCAACAGGCTCAATTACAACCCTGTCTGAAAGCGGCTTAATGTTTAGTCCCATTTTATTAAATTTTATTATTAGGTTAATTAATTTTTTAAATACGGGAGACATATTTCTAAAATTATGCCAGCTCTATTTCTCTGCCATAAGGCAAAAAAAAATGCCAGCTTGTCATAAGCTGGCATTTACAAATGTTGTTGAGTATCTTATCTACTGCTCACTGTCAGTTTGTGTCGCTGGTTGAGCTGCAGGCATTTCAGTATTTACAGGTTCGTCGCTTTCGAAAACCCTTGTTCCAGCTTCTGCTGGCTTATCCATAATAGCTACGTTAGAAAGCAGGATCAAAACAAGCAATAAAGTTGCAAGAGTCCAGGTAGATTTATCTAAAAAGTCTGTCGTCTTTTTAACTCCTCCCATTTGCTGACCTCCGCCGCCAAAAGAAGAAGATAGTCCTCCACCCTTAGGGTTTTGAACCATGATCACAACTACCAGCAAAAATGCTACGATAATTATTAAAGCTAAAAATATAGTGAATGTGCTCATTCTTAATCGTTATTAGTGTCTTGTAATTTTTCTATTGCCCGAATTTGGTCTGCAAAGAAACCACTTTTTTCGGGATTTTTCAAAATTAATATTTTATATGCCTGAATGGCTTTTTTATAGTTTTTCTGCTCTAGGTAAACACGTGCTAAAGTCTCTGTCATCAGAGATTCCTGGCTGGTCATGGAATCTTCGGCAAGATTGCTTTTGGATACAGATTTTACCGGTTTGATCTTAGGATTTTTAGCAATAAACTCTTCAATAAGATCAAATTTTCTCTGGCGATCTTCGTCTTCAGGTTCATCTGCCTCGTTTTCTCTTTTTACAGGTTCTGCCTTGGTTAATTTTAACCATTCTGAAAATGAATGAGATTCCTTTTGATCAAACTCCAGAGGTTTTCCAATCTCCAGGTTCTCTTCCTCGGAAGATCCTTTGGTAACCTCAACATCTGAAGAACTATCTTTCATCTGAGCACGTTCGAACAATGCAGGATCCATAACGCGTTCAGATTCAGACTGCTTCATTTTGATCGCGTCATCCAGATCTATGCTTCGCCTTCCATGAACTTCTTCATGTTCGTAAACCGTCATTTCCTTCAGTCGGTCTTCCTGCTGCCTGATCTGTCTCGCGATCGTGTTTTGATTAAATTCTTCAGAAGTAATAAAATCAAAAAGAATGTCACGGTCTGTTGTATAGGCCGCGGTTATCTTTAATGCTGAATTGTAGCTGAATTCCTGATGTTCTTTCAGCCCCTTCAGCCTTATAGCACGACCCGCCTGGAAATAGGGTGCTTTCTCAAGCAAAATTTCCAGTTCCCGCGTTTGTTCTTTAGTAATTTCCGCAGGAGAATTTAATAAATCGATGAGTGCTTTTTTTTCCATTACCAGTCGGTAAGCGCTGCGTTAAAAATATCCTGCGTAATTCTCGTATATATCTCGTCCAGTGCCGTCTCCAGGTTTGCCCCGATCAATTGTTGCTGTGCCGGATAATCATAATAGAAAGAAAAACGCTTTTCAAAATCCTTTTCCGGTTCCAGTGTGTTGTAATAACGAACGTTTACCGCAATCGTCAGTCTACTTTGCGCAGCGGTATTTTCAGCAGTTGCAGACATTGGCGACACATAGAACTGTGTGATTTCACCTTCAAAGATCAAATCCCCATTGGTATTGGTAAGACTCAAACTTGTTTGATTCTGAATAAGGTCCTGCAAAGAGATCGTAAATGCACGGTCTATTCCCGGTTCCACAAGATCTGCATTATTCTGGAAGAAATTTACCTGAAATGTTTCGGCGTCTCCAGTGTCTGCTCCCGTAAAAGAATATGACATACAGGAAGATAAGCTCAAACTCACCAGTAATACCGTGATAATGCTAAGAAATCTTGTCATTAATTATAGATTGTATTGTTTGATCTTTCGATATAAAGTTCGTTCACTTATTCCTAATTCTTCTGCTGCAGCCTTGCGCTTCCCACTGTGTCTTTCCAGCGACTTTTTGATAAGCTCCAACTCTTTGTCCTGAAGCGAAAGTGTTTCTTCCTCTTCAATTTCTTCAGCAAAATAATACTTATCCTTTTCTTCCTGACTTGGTGATGAAGAATTCTGTTGCGGAATTTGCAGCACATTCAGCTCATCTTCATCAATATCAGCTTCATCAATATCATCACCGCTATTCCCGTAGATCTTTTCGATAAGACCTTCATTCTCATCCTGAACCTGCTTGCTGTCTCCCTCCTGCATCAACTTCAGCGTTAATTTTTTCAAATCGTTCAGGTCACTTTTCATATCGAACAAGACCTTATAAAGAATCTCTCGTTCATTGCTGAAATCCCCTTCTTTCTTTTTATCTGAAATTACTGCGGGTAGATTGCTGCCAATATCCGGAAGATATTGCCTTAGTTCATCGCCGCTGATATTTCTCTTCTGTTCCAGAACGGAAACCTGTTCTGCAATATTTCGCAACTGCCGAATATTTCCTCCCCAGCGATATTTCAATAACAAAGCCACAGCTTCATCATCAAGTTTGATCGTGGGCATCTTGTATTTCAATCCAAAATCTGAAGCAAATTTCCTGAAAAGCAGATGAATATCACCTTTTCTTTCCCTTAACGGCGGCAATGCAATTTCCACCGTGCTTAAACGGTAATAGAGATCCTCGCGGAATTTGTCCTTTTTGATGTTTTCGAACATATTGATATTTGTAGCAGCTACGATACGAACATCGGTTTTTTGAACTTTTGAGGAACCCACTTTTATAAATTCACCATTTTCCAGCACACGAAGCAATCTTACCTGCGTTGGCAATGGCAACTCCCCCACTTCATCAAGAAATATGGTTCCACCATCGGCTACCTCGAAATAACCACTTCTGGTTTGAGTAGCACCGGTAAATGCACCTTTTTCGTGACCGAACAGTTCACTATCGATAGTTCCTTCAGGAATTGCTCCACAGTTCACTGCGATATACTTCCCGTGTTTACGATGAGAAAGCGCATGAATGATCTTCGGAATACTTTCCTTACCTACGCCACTTTCTCCGGTAACAAGTACTGAAATATCTGTTGGCGCAACCTGAATTGCCTTTTCTACTGCACGATTAAGTTTTGGATCGTCTCCAATAATTCCAAATCGCTGTTTAATTGCCTGAACTGATTCCATTTAAAACTTCAGTATTATTAGACATTCTTCAGTACAAGTGAGAAGAACGTCATTATTCTCGTTAATTATTATCACTATACCCCACTGGCTCCCCTATAAGAGTAGCACTGGTACAGTCCTTTATTTTTACATTTACAAAATCACCAATTTTATAATTTTGCTTGTCAAATACCACCACGGTATTTTGTGAATTTCTACCACTCCAGTGTTGATCAGATTTTTTGGATTCTCTTTCGATCAGTACTTCGGTAATTTCACCCAGAAAACGTTTTGTCCTTTGTTTACTATGCTTCTGCTGAAGATCTACGATCTCCTGAAGGCGTCTTTTCTTCACCTCATGTGGCACATTATCTTCCAGCTTTCTTTCAGCCATGGTCCCGGGTCTTTCAGAATAAGCATACATAAAGCCGAAATCATATGTAATTTTCTCCATTAGAGATAAAGTATCCTGATGATCTTCTTCAGTTTCGGTTGGAAAACCGGTAATCATATCCTGAGAAATCCCGCAATTCGGGATCATTTCCCTGATGTTTCTAATAAGCTCGAAATATTCTTCACGGGTATGCAGCCTGTTCATCGCCTTTAAAATTCGGTTACTTCCAGATTGTACCGGTAAATGTATGTAGTTACAGATGTTAGGATATTTTGCTACCATTTTGATCACGTCCAGCGTCATATCCTGCGGATTGGAAGTAGAAAACCTGATTCTCATTTTGGGATGTGCTTCTGCAACAAGTTTTAGAAGCTGAGAAAAATCTGTAGCGGTCGCCTTCTGAATTTCGGTAGCATTTTTAAAGTCTTTTTTGAGTCCGCCACCATACCAAAGATAACTATCTACATTCTGGCCTAATAATGTGATCTCTTTGAAACCTCTCGTTGCCAGATCGTTCACCTCTTCAAGAATACTTTGAGGATCACGACTACGTTCGCGACCGCGGGTAAACGGTACCACACAAAATGTGCACATATTATCACAACCGCGGGTAATGGATACAAATGCTGAAACGCCATTACTTTGCAACCGTACTGGAGAAATATCTCCGTAGGTTTCCTCCTTACTTAATAGAACGTTCATCGCACTACGTCCTTCTTCAATTTCATTCACAAGATTTGGCAGATCCTTATAAGCATCTGGTCCCACGACCATATCCACGATCTTCTCTTCTTCCAGGAATTTACTTTTTAGGCGCTCTGCCATACAGCCCAGCACTCCCACTTTCATTCCCGGGTTTATTCTTTTTACCGCATTGTATTTTTCCAGTCTTTTTCGAACTGTTTGCTCCGCTTTATCACGAATCGAGCAGGTATTGACCAGCACAAGATCTGCCTCTTCTAACTTTTGGGTAGTATTAAAACCCTCTTTACTAAGAATGGAAGCAACAATTTCTGAATCACTGAAGTTCATTGCGCATCCATAACTTTCAATAAAAAGTTTCCGGGTATTTTCAGGCTTAGGCTCCAGTACTAAAGAGTTCCCTTGCTTTTTCTCGTCTATTGTCTTCTCCATAAATCTATACTAAACTCCGGGTTTTTAGAAACGCAAAGATAGAACTAAACAAAGTTCTGACAAAGTGACAGAAAAAATTTTCTTAAATCCTACGCAACCTTTTCGAAAGTATAGCATCTAACAGATACCTAACCACAATTACACATGAAAAATTTACTTTTTGTGTTACTATTATCACCACTATTCCTCTTCACTTCCTGTGAGGAGGATAGTGATGATGAGTTCACTACAGTTGCAGTACCCGTGACTCAGTCCATCGCTGATTTTCGTGCCTCCGTAGAAATTCAGGCTCCCCGGGAAATCAAGGAATCGGGAAAGATCTACGCCTGGCAGAATTATATATTTATCAATGACAAAAACGAAGGTGTTCACATTATCAATAATACCGATCCATTCAACCCGGTTAAAGTTCAATTTCTCAAGATCCCAAGAAATACCGATGTGGCTATTAGAAATAATATGCTATACGCAAATAATGGGATGGATCTGGTGGTTTTCGATCTTAGTGACATGAGTGCTATTCAAGAAGCAGGCAGGATCAAAGACATTTTTCCTAATTACTTTCGCAATCCACCACCAGGGCAGGTAAGTTTCGTAGACTTCGAAAACTTTGATCATAATACTGAAGTTATTATAGGCTATATCACCGAATCCCGAAAAATAGAATATGCCAGAGGTGATCTGGTCAACGAGCCTTTCTTCTCAGAAGCAGACGGTGGTGGATCTGGTACTGGCGGTAGTATGGCCAGGTTTACAATTAATGACGAATTACTTTATATAGCTGAAGAAAGCGAACTCTCTGTAGTGGACATTAGCAATTCTTCTAATCCGGTTGAGCTAACTAGTGAATATGCTGGCTGGAATATAGAAACGATCTTCCATTACCAGGATCATCTATATCTGGGTAGTGCCACTGGAATGTATATCTATGATCTTGAGAACCCGGAGTCTCCCCAACAGGTTTCTTTCCTTCAGCACGTATTGGGCTGTGATCCTGTAGTAGTAAAAGACAATTACGCATACGTGACCATTCGTGGTGGCAACAATTGCGGTCAAAATTTTAATCAGTTGGATGTTGTAGATGTTTCAGACAAGAGCAATCCAAGAATTGTAAGTTCCTATGAAATGAATAATCCCTTTGGCTTAGGCGTAAAGGATGACTGGCTTTTTGTTTGCGATGGCGATGAAGGGCTAAAAATATTTGATACTAAAAACACCCCCGATCTTAGTCTTGTAGATCAATTTACGAACATTAACACCTATGATGTCATTCCTCTTGATGACAAGTTGCTAATGATCGGGGATAATACACTTTCCCAATATTCCTATAAGGGTAACGAGGTTAATTTAATTAGTACATTCTCTTTGAATTGATAACCCTTTTTTTGTTTGGTTTTTTGAAAAATCCCCGCTGCCCGGGGATTTTTTGTTATTTATCATGTTGATAATGGGTATCAAGAAAATGATAACGAGCTTCAATTTCTGAGTCTTCAACTTTGAAAACAGCATCCATTATTAAGACCGGAGTTTTATCTTCGGAAGACCTAATTGACGGCCATTTCAAGAGTTGATTTCTGTTAGGATTGCCTGTTTTGACAAAGTTTACCAGGTATTTCTGAATGTTTTCAGAAATACTAAAATCATCTTCAGAAAGATTCGCATTGTCAGCACCATAAAGATTCCCAAGAAAATACTC
The DNA here is from genome assembly GCF_048285865.1 of Christiangramia marina. Taxonomy (NCBI): domain Bacteria; kingdom Pseudomonadati; phylum Bacteroidota; class Flavobacteriia; order Flavobacteriales; family Flavobacteriaceae; genus Christiangramia; species Christiangramia marina. The sequence continues at coordinate 609,472 of NZ_JBLVTK010000001.1, forward strand.
AATTTCTGAAGCATGCGGTGCTCCTACTGAAGTATTTACCGGATTGTCATCTGAAGAAGGCTTGATTCTTTTGAAAAAATATCGGTATACCGGTTGATCTGAATTATTAGCGTGTAGATCTGCCCATTTCCAGGTGCTGTAGGATATAAATCTATCGGAGGCTATATCTGTCGCAGCTAAACGAACATCGCCATCTGTCTTAGCAGGATAAAGCTTCATTGCCTGTTCCCATTTATCTGGAAATGTTTCCTTCATTCTCGCGGTATATTTCGTTTTGATCATATTACTATCCTGCAAAAATGCTTCAGCACTCATTTCAGCTGAATTCCACCCCACCAAAAGTGGAATTTGAGCCTGTTCTTTATTACTGTAAATTTCGGGCAAACTTTTCGGTAAGAAATAATCATCGATAACGGCCGGGAAACCAAACCTACCGGACTGATTATAAACTTTGAAAATAGAATCTGTAGGCAAATTTCTAAACTCCTGGAATGTATAACCGGTTTGCTTCACAAAGTCTTCTCCTATTTTTTCCGCTTCTTTTAAGCGAACTGGCGGTAAAGCTGGATTTATAGCTGCTCCACTTTCGCCAATCGCCCCGGCAAGCATAGCTTTAGATAAAGGAGAAGCCATTTGCATGCTAACTGAAATAGATCCTGCAGAATCACCGCCGATACTAATTCTTTCTGGGTCCCCACCAAAATGAGCTATATTCTCATAAACCCATTTAATGGCCGCAGTCTGATCAAGCAAACCGTAATTACCTGAGGCATTGTAAGACGATTCTTTTGAAAGCTCGGGATGTGCCAAAAATCCAAATATGTTCAGCCTGTAATTTACAGTTACGGTAATAATTCCCTTTTGCGCTAGTACCGCACCGTCATACCGGGGTTCAGAACCATCGCCGGCGACAAATCCTCCGCCATAAAAATAAACTAAAACTGCCATCTTGTTATCTGGATCAACATCAGGGGTCCAAATATTCAGATACAGGCAATCCTCACTTTTGCCATTTCTGCGATAGACCATGTCGCCAAAAACGTTTTCCTGAACTGCCGAAGGTCCAAATTGTTTGGTTTCTTTAATCCCTTTCCAGGGATCAAGGTTTTGAGGGGCTTTCCAACGAAGCTCATTAACCGGAGGCTTTGCTTAAGGTACACCTAAGAATATGCTTAGATCAGTCTTCTTGTCGTAATTCCCCTGTACGATTCCGCAACTCGTATTTACCTCAACACTAGACTGCGAATTACCTTTCAGAACAAAAGCAAATAGAAAGATCAGAGACACTAAGGAATATATAATTTTCATGGAAATCAACTTGATTCCCTAAATATACGATAAGCTAGTATTTCTTCTTGCTAATTCTGTTACCAGTAATTTGACGCTGAGCTTTACTTTTGAATCTGCTAACTTCATCACTTCTTAACTTCTCATGTTTTGTCTTTCTACCCTGAACGCGTGCTCTCCATTTTCTCCAGTTTTTTGGATGCATTTGCTCACGCATAAACCTTATGACTTCCTCTTCTTTTAAACCGAATTGAAATTCGATGGCTTCGAAGGTAGTTCTGTCTTCCCAGGCCATGGCGATTATTCGATCTATCTGCCTCTCGTCTAGTCCAAATTCTTCTGCGATCATAATTATGTTTACTTTTTACGTCTCAAAGTTAAACAATTAATTTACAGGAAATAAAAAACCCTCTACATTTCTGAAGAGGGTTCCTATATAAATTTGATTCTAACTATGCCTGAAATGGCTCAATAGAAACATAAGATTTGTCATCTTTCTTCTTAGTGAATTTCACTAGTCCGTCAACTTTAGCGTGTAAAGTATGATCTTTTCCAGCGTATACGTTTTCACCTGGACGGTGAGCAGTACCTCTTTGTCTTACGATAATATTTCCCGCAACAGCAGCTTGTCCACCAAAGATCTTCACGCCTAAACGTTTCGATTCTGATTCTCTACCGTTCTTGGAACTACCAACTCCTTTTTTATGTGCCATTTTATTTCGTTTTTAGTAGTTTAAACTAGCTTAATGCAGCAATTAATTCTGCTTTTTTCATTGAAGAATATCCTTCAATACCTTTATCTTTAGCCATTTCTCTCAGTTCTGCAACTGTATTCTGACTTAGGTCGTTGGAAGATTCTTCTTTTTTATTTTCCTTCTTAGGCTCCTCTTTCTTAGCTGAAGTGGATTTTGATCCACCTTTAAGATCGATACCTTCGATAAGAATTTCAGTAAGTGCTTGTCTGTGACCATTTTTGGTTCTGTAACCCTTACGTCTTTTCTTCTTGAAAACGATTACTTTGTCTCCTTTTAGGTGACGGTTGATCTTTGCTCCAACCAAAGCTCCTTCTATAGCCGGGGCGCCAACAGTAATGTTATCTCCATCTGCAGTAAGAAGTACCTTATCAAAAGAGATACTGTCTCCTTCTTTACCTGCTAGGCGATTCACATAAACTCTCTGGTCTTTTGCAACTTTAAATTGCTGCCCTGCTATCTCTACAATTGCGTACATAGCGTATAATTAGTTATATAAATACTTAAAAAATCACTTCCGTTTTCACGCAAGCGGGTGCAAATATAATTCTAATTAATTAATTGACAAAGGTTTTTGTCTTTTTCAAAATTGATTAAAGCGTGTGCTTCTTTGCTTCCTTAGTATTCCATGAATCTTTAAATAATTGCATGTATGCCAGTGTAAGAACCAAACTTGTAGCAAATCCCATAACAGCTACCACAAATAATACCACACCAATACTGGTGTTGTAATCTGTAATCCAAACCGTAATTAGATCATCTAAGAAACCTGGATTAATTTCCGTCGAATAAACGCCAAAGAAGATCGTAAATATAATGGTTGCATTAAAGCCCGTTAGCAAACTGGCCATAAAGCCTTTTTGATATTTAAATTTATTTCCTTTATGAAGTCTATAATGCTTAACGGCCTCAAACATTCCGTAAGCCATGATCACCCCATTGAATAAGCTATAAATTGGCTGATTGTGAGCATCAAATAATGAAAGAATTAGAAAATAAGCAATAAGACCGGCGGCAACAGCCACACCGTATTTAATAGGAATACTGAATTTACCCATAGCAAAGTTGGTTTTAGACGTAAATTTCCTAAAATTACAGCGTTTATTGCCTTAATAGCTTGTTAATTTTAACACATTTCGCACAATCTCGATAATAAGCTTATTTTAATGTAACATTTTCATAGCTACTCAAACTAATAATGGCAATTGAAAAAACCTTAAAAAAATGATTAACAAACTAGGACTGTTATTCTGCTTTTTCTTGATTGGAATCGTAGGATTTGCTCAGGAAGTAGAATTTACTGAGTATGATTTAGACAATGGGCTGCATGTGATCCTGCACAAGGATAACTCTGCTCCTGTTGTAACCACATCTGTAATGTACCACGTTGGTGGAAAAGACCGTGAAGACGGAAGAACAGGAATGGCTCACTTTTTCGAGCACCTGTTATTCGAAGGGACCGAGAACATTCCAAATGGAAAGTGGTTCGAAATCGTTAGTTCAAATGGTGGTAGCAACAATGCTAATACCAGCCAGGACAGAACTTATTACTATGAAGTATTCCCTTCAAATAACCTTGAATTAGGATTGTGGATGGAATCTGAAAGAATGCTACACCCAATTATCAAACAAAAAGGTGTAGACACTCAGAATGAAGTGGTAAAAGAAGAAAGAAGACTACGTATGGATAATTCCCCTTACGGTAACTTATTGCCGGCTATGCAGGAGAATATGTTCCAGAATCACCCTTATAAAGATCCAAACATTGGCTATATGGCAGATCTTGATGCGGCTACTTTAGATGAATTCAAAGCTTACTTCGATAAATACTACGTGCCTAACAATGCCGTATTGGTTGTTGCCGGTGATATTAAGATCGATGAAACCAAGAAGATGATCAAAGATTACTTCGGCCCTATCCCTTCAGGAGATGAAGTTACCAGAGATTTCCCGAAAGAAGAGCCAATTACCGAGCAAATCAATGCCAAGTCTTATGACTCAAACATCCAAATCCCGGCTTCTGTAATTGGATACAGAACTCCGGCTTTTACTGAAAAAGATTCTTACGTTTTGAATATGATCTCTGATTACTTAAGTGATGGTAACAGCTCTAAATTATACAAAAAACTGGTAGATGAGCAGAAGCAGGCACTTCAGGTTGGAGCTTTCAACTTAGAGCAGGAAGATTACGGGATGTACCTAATTTTCAGTATTCCTCAGGGAGAAACACAACTGGAGACTTTAAATACCGAGATCGAAGAAGAGATCGCTAAATTAAGAAGTGAACTTATTTCTGAAAAGGATTTCCAGAAGCTTCAGAACAAAGCAGAAAACAACTTTGTAAATTCAAATTCAAGTGTTGCAGGTATCGCTAACTCTTTAGCCAGAAACTACCTTCTTTACGGAGATACTGATCTTATCAACGATCAAATTGATATTTACAGAAATATCACCAGAGAAGACATCAAAAGAGTTGCTTCAGAATACTTAAAGCCTAACCAAAGAGTAGTGCTTGAGTATTTACCAGCCAGCGAACAGCCGGAATAATAATTAAAAAATTGAAAACAATGAGAAAAAATATACTAACTCTGGCAGCGTTTGCAACGCTAACAGTCGGAGTTTCAGCTCAAATTGACCGTAGCCAGATGCCCGAACCGGGTCCTGCTCCAAAAGTAAATGTGGACGAACCTGAAACTTTCAAGCTTGATAATGGAATGCAGGTAATGATCGTGGAAAACAATAAGTTGCCACGTGTTGCCATGTCTTTAAGATTTGACAATGCTCCGCATGCAGAAGGTGCCAAAGCAGGTGTTTCCGGACTAACCGGTGACCTTATTGGAACAGGAACCAAGAACATGTCTAAGGATGAATTCAATGAAAAAGTTGACTTCCTTGGTGCACGTCTAAATTTTTATGCTGGTGGTGCTAATGCAAATACACTATCTAAATATTTCCCTGATGTGCTAGCTTTAATGGCAGATGGAATCATCAATCCTGAATTTACTCAGGAAGAATTTGATAAGTCTAAAGCGAGAACTATCGACGGACTAAAAAGTAGTGAAAAGGATGTTTCTTATAACGCTCGTAGAGTTCGCTCTGCTCTAGCTTATGGTAAAGATCACCCTTACGGTGAATTCTCTACGGAAGAAACTGTAAACGCAGTGAAACTGGAAGACGTTAAGTCTTATTACAAAACCTGGTTCTCTCCTAAGAACGCTTACCTGGTAGTTGTTGGAGATGTAGATGAAGATGACGTAAAAGATCTTGTAAAAAAGAACTTTTCTTCATGGACCGGTAAAGCGACTCCGGAAGCTAAAATGCCTGCAGTATCTAATGTAAAGCAAACAGAGATCAACTTTGTTGATATGCCAAACGCTGTACAATCTGAAATCGCTCTTGTAAATACGATCAACCTTAAGAAAAAGGACGATGATTACTTCCCGGTTCTTGTAGCTAACAAGATTCTTGGTGGTGGTGGTGAAGCAAGATTATTCCTTAACCTTCGTGAAGACAAAGGTTATACTTATGGCGCTTACTCAAGTACTGGGAATGATAAATATGCTTCAACTTTCGTAGCCAGTGCAAGTGTAAGAAATGAAGTTACAGATAGCTCTGTAGTTGCATTCCTGGACGAGGTTTACAAAATGAGAAACGAGATGGTAACAGATCAGGAACTGGCTAATGCCAAAGCTAAGATCACTGGAGATTTCGTTCTTTCTTTAGAACAGCCTTCAACTATTGCAAATTTTGCGATGGAGATCGAAACTGAAGATCTTAACGATGATTTCTACGAAGAGTATCTTGAAAGAATCGACAAGGTTACTAAAGCAGACGTTCAACGTGTTGCAAAGAAGTATTTCCTGGCAGACAATTCTAGAATTGTGATCGCCGGTAAAGGTGCCGATGTATTGGAGAATCTTGAAAAGATGACCTATAAAGGTAAAACTTACCCGATCAATTATTATAACAGATTTGGTGAGAAAACTGAAAAGCCAGAGCAAAAACAAGTTGATGCTGATATGAGCGTTGATAAGGTATACAACAAGTATATTGAAGCTATTGGCGGTCGTGAGGCTGTCGAAGGTATCGAAAGTGTAAAAATGATCGCTAGTGCAAATGTTCAGGGTAGAGAACTTGGACTTGACATGACTAGAACTGCTGCTGGAAAATTAAGCCAGGAAGTAACTATGGGTGGTCAGGTTGTAAGCAAGCAGGTGTTTAATGGTGAGACAGGTTTCGTAATGCAGATGGGTCAGAAAATGCCATACAACGAAGACCAGATCAAAGCTGCAAAAACAGATGCTGATGCTTTTCCAGAATTAACTGTTGGTGACGCTAAGATCGAAGGGATCGAGCAGGTAGATGGTAAAGATGCTTACGTAGTAAGTACTGATGAGACTACAAAGAATTACTATGCTGTAGATAGCGGACTAAAAGTACAGTCTGTAAAAACGGTTAGCCAGGGAGGCCAGACAATGAGCATTCCAACTGGTTACGGTGATTACCAGGAAGTAAAAGGAGTGAAATTTCCTTTCACTATCTCACAAAGTATGGGACCACAATCTTTTGAATTTAAAGTTTCAGAAATTATGGTGAACGAAGGAGTAGAAGATGCAGATTTCTCTGTAGAATAATTATTTCTTCTGAAGAATATGAAAGCCCCGTTTCCGGGGCTTTTTTTATTTGGTGTTATTTCTTCTTCCGATAATATTTCTTGAGCGATTCACAATGAATACACCCAGCAGTATCACTAATGCCGAAATTAACTGCCAGAAACTAAAGACCTCTCCATCCAACATTCCCCAGCCAAGAGCAACAACTGGAATAGTATAAGTAACTGAAGTAGTAAATACAGGATCTGAGATCTGTATCAATTTATTGAAAATGATCATTGCCACACCGGTCCCTATGACCCCTAGTATTCCTACATATACAAGCGATAATTCAACTTTAGTAGTAATAGGCTCCAGTTCAAAAAATCCTGAAAAATACAGGATCAAAAGAGCTGGAAATAAGAGCACGAAAAAGTTCCCCGCTGTAATTCCAAGCGGACTTATATCACTCATCTTAGTCTTGAGAATATTTACGTTTACAGCGTAACATGCCGTTGCCATAATCACCAGCAGACTATAAAAGTAATTTTGATCCGGATTGATACTCGCCCCGCTAAGGATGAGTCCGAAGGTTCCTAGAAGGCCAATGATCACGCCGGTGATCTTATTCTGTGTGACTACCGCTCGAAAGAATGCAGCGCCCACTATCAGGGTTAATAATGGAGTGGTCGCATTTAATATAGAAGCGATGGCACTATCGATTTCGGTTTCAGCAAAAGCGAAAAAATAAACCGGAAAGAATGATCCTAGAAATCCTGAAATTACGATCCATTTCCATTGTTTCCCATTCAGTTTCATCAAACTTCGGAAACCTACGAATATTAGAAACAGTGCTGCAAAGATGATTCTGAAAGACCCAACCTGCAAAGGACTCAATCCTACAAGTGCTTTTTTAATAAGGATAAAGGAACTACCCCAAACAATAGAAAGAATGATAAGATAGATCCACTTAATGTTTTTCAAACCTGAAATTTTAGTCCGGCGAAGATAATTTTTAAATCTTATGAAAACATAAAAAAACCATCCCGCAGTACGGGATGGTCTATATCTAAAATCAGCAATATTACTGGTTTTCTGTAAGCGGAATTGGAAATTGCTCAAATACATCATCCCCTTCCCTGTCGGTTGGTAATTCATCCAAACGATCATACCTGCGCACATCCAGCCAGCGATGACCTTCAGCAAACAACGAATATCTTCTTTGCATAAGCATCTCATCGATAAGAGAAGCTTCAGAAGAATCACCATCATAATCATCCAGTCCTGCTGAATTCCTTATTAGATTCAAAGCTTCTACAGCTTCAGAAGGATTCTGATAAATATTTGCTTCTGCATAAAGAAGTATTAGCTCCTCATTTCTTATGATCGGGATCGCATCTATATTGGAAGTATATCTGAAAACAGCATAATCTCCTGTTAGAAAATCGAAGGTTAAAGGTTCACTTCGCTGGGCAACTTTACTAAGTCGCTCGTCTCCATCCTCAGCATCGGTCACGAAATCTGGCTGCACGATCCTTGCTCCGGCTGTTGTCGCTTCGACAGGAAAGAACAATGGATTCAGGATATCAGTTTGATCTGCACTAAAGTTATAGTAAATACCCTCATCAAGCATGGAAGCATCCAAAGTGAGAAAACTATCTTCCAGGTAATCCAGTACCGCAGGAAAATCTTCCTGATAGGCCGCTACCCTCGCTGCAATCGCTTTATTTGCCTCTAAGAATGATCCAGGAGTATTGAAACCTGAAAAGCCAGAAGTAAGCGTAAATGGATAGGAATCGCCTCCATTCTGTAGATCTCCCGCCGCCTCATCAAGCAAAGCTCTTATAGCAGTAAGCGCTGCATCATAACCTAAGAATGACCCCAGATTATTTTCATCACTCGCCTCTACTCGAACACCGTTTTGGTAGGTAAGATTCAAATTAAGCAGCAGTTCGTGCGCTTTCACAGTCTTTAAAAAACCTTTGGTTGCGCTAATCTCTGAGTCTGAAAATTGAGCTGAAACGTCCTGACCTTCTATAAATTCAAGGATCAAGTTCACATTTTTCACAGTTCTGTACCTGGCCGCCCATGGATTGGTAATATAAAAGGTATTATTATCCAGCACCGCGTTTTCTTTTCCTAAAAGATCTGCAGTAAATCGTGGATCTGAACTGGAAAATCTCCAGTATTCACGGCCTATCACGCCAAGATCATCATAATAAGTCCCGAGGCTTACGCGCATACTGTAAAGCACACCGCCAACCAGATCCTGAAGATCACCTCTGGTTAGATTGTCACGGAAAGCATCTACTTCCGGATTATTAAGGTCTGAAAACTCTTCAACATCGCAAGCCTGTAAACCGCTAATTAAAAAGAAGAGTATGAATATTTTAGTTAATGTATTTTTCATCATCTACGTATTAAAAATTAACTGCTAAGTGAAAAAGAAATCTCTTTGAAGAAGGGAATGGAGTTACATCAACTCCGGTAAAAATTCCGTTTGCTCCAAAGTTGGATACTTCAGGATCATAACTGTTATAATCAAAAATGTTGATAAGGTTGGTACCCGAGAATCCAAGTTTGATATTATCTATAGTGCCGTTCAGGAAATCATCATAAACTTCCGCAGGAATATTATAGTATAAACCAAGCTCACGCATTCTTAAGTATGAAGCATCTTCTACAAAAACCTCTGCAGATGATCCTAATTGACTCACCCTGTAAGGTCCGTTTCCAACCTGACCGTCTGGATCGAGATCTACAGTATCATAATCGTGACTGGTTCCATTAAGGTCGGTTAACAAAGTTGTAAGATTCACGTTCTCTCCACCGTTTTTCCATTGCCATACAAAGGAAAGATCGAAGTTCTTATAAATTAGCTGAGAGTTGAAACCCATTTGAAAATCTGGTTCGGCATCTCCAAACTTCTGAAATCCATTTTCTCCGGGATTTGGTCCAATTCCAACTATTTGCGTGGCGCTCGATCCTTCTTCAATTCTGAAGGTTCCTAGAGTGGCTCCAAAAGCTCCAATGTTGAAAGGATCTACGTCAAGCCTGGTAATTTCTGAAGTATTCTTGTAGAAATTCACTCCAAGATTCCAGGTGAAATCTTCTGTGGCAACAGGGACCGCATCTAACGTTAATTCTATACCACGGTTTCTTAACTCCCCGGCATTTACAAATTCACTGGTAAATCCTGAAGAAGGTTCCAATGCGGCCTGAAGAATTAGATCTTCAATGGTTTTGATATAATAGGTAGCAGAGAAATTAAGCCTGTTTTTAAAGAAGCTCACATCTGTACCAAATTCAAGTTCTTTCTGTCTTTCAGATTCAAGATTACGATCTCCACGCACTCCAATTAAACTTATTCCAAGCAATCCATCTGTAGAAAAGGTATTATATGAAGTGAAAAGTGCTCCAAATGGCGGGAAATTTCCAGCCTCCCCGTATGCTGCTCTTAATTTAAACTGACTCCACGGACTGCTTTCATTCCAAAATCCGAATTCGTTAAGATTTACAGCTACAGATGCCTTTGGATAATAATATAACTCGTTCGCATCACCATTATTAGAAGACTTATCCCCTCTAAGACCTACCGTTGCGATGACTTTATCCTGAAAATTCACCTCTTCCTGAACAAAGAAACCAGAATCTTCCTGCAGCAATCTCGTTTGATTCACGCCAGTATTTGCCGCCTGATCTACATTGGTTTCAGAAGCAACAAGACCGGTAGCAGAGATCAATTGCGTATTCCTGTCAAAATTCTCTCTGGTCACCCCAGCCTGAGTACGGAAGTTGAGATCGTTCCCGGTGAAATAATTATGGACCAGGAATGCTGATAAGTTGTAGTTCTTGTTTTGAGTATCACCCTGAACAGCCACCCCATTCAATCCACCATTAGATGGCTTCTGAAATTGTAGGGATTTTGGAAATATCGCTCTGGTTTTGAGTCCGTAGAAATCAAGACCTCCACGAAGGATCAACTCGAGATTAGAACTTTCAGCAGTATAAAGATCAACATTAGCGGTTCCACCTACAATGAACCTGTTCACGGTCTCATTATTTCGAACCTGATCTCTGGTTTGTAAAGGATTGGAAGCTCCGGCAGGATTATCTGGATAAACACCATCTTCATTAGGGAATAGCTCAAGCCACGGTGTAGTTCCGGTAAGCGTCACCCCAATCGTAGTTCCTGAGTTATCATTATTAAAAAAACCTCTATTCGCAGATGAATGTGCATAACTGGAACTTAGTCCAAGCTTAATGAAGTCGGTTGGTCTATGGTCAAGATTCAATCTCAGGGATGTTTTCTTGTAACCTGTCCCTTTAACGATACCTTCCTCATCATTATGAGTAATCCCGGTATAAAATCGAGTCTTTTCACTACCTCCGCTCATACTGAAGTTCGTGATGCTAATAAGTCCTTTTTCTCCAAAGATTTCTTTTTCATAATCTACAAGTCTGCCTTCCTGCTGAGCTTCCAGGAAACTTGCCGCGGCTTCATCGCCAAAGCTATCGCGCACACGCTGCTCGTTATAGTCGCGAAGACCTAAAAGATTGTTTACTTCTGTCCAGCCTGTAGCCTGAGAGAAATTGAAAATAGTTTCTCCAGCCTTACCTTTTTTAGTAGTAATGATGACCACCCCGGCGGCGGCCCTGGAACCATAGATGGCTGCGGCAGATGCACCTTTAAGTATTTCGATATTAGCAATATCTTCAGGGTTGATATCTGCGATCCTGTTTGACGGGTTATCCTGGTTGGATGCACTACCCCCTGCAGCTGCTGCAGATACTACGTTTAGCCCGGCTGCGATAGAACTATTGTCAATATATACACCATCAATAATATAAAGTGGTTGTGTATTGCCCTGAATAGAGGTCGCACCACGAAGTTTTACCGACAGACCACCACCTGGCGCTCCGGAATTTGCACTTACCGTTGCTCCTGCGAATTTACCATATAGTGCACCATCAAGTGTGGGAGGAGGCGTTCTACCTGATATTTCACTTGCAGAGAGGGATGACACAGCATTCGCCGCATTCGCACGTTTTACTGAAGTTGCCAAACCTGTAACGACCACTTCATCGAGGGTAGCTGAAGATTCAACAAATTGAATAGTCATAGGGGAATTGGAGGTCACCCTGATTTCCTGAGTCTCAAATCCCAGGTAGGAAAAAACTAAAGTAGTAGGCAGAGATTCTACGCTAAGACTATAATTACCATCAAAATCACTCGTGGTCCCGTTCGTGGTTCCTTTCTCGATCACGTTAACGAAAGGTACCACCTCACCAGTAGCTTCGTTAATGGTCTTACCCTCCAGCACTTCCTGTGCACATATAATTGTTGGGGTAAGCAGAAAGAGAATTAACCTGAGAGATACCAAATAAAATTGCCTCATAATTAATGTATTTATGGTTACATTAACAATATAAGACCTTTTTTACTAAATAATTAAGAAATATATCGGTGAAGTACGAATAAAAAATCAATTCCACTGAAGACTTTCCATTAATTGTCTTATATCCTGTTTAAGGTAATTAGCCGCAGGAACGATGGAATCGTAATTCGGCAAACTATTGAAGTATACAGAACCAGTAATAAAATGATCTGTACTATCTGTTAGATAAAACTGCGCCTGGGAGGCGGCGTTACCTTCTACTTCATATAACATCCCGAAGGTTCTATGAAGGCTGTTCGTATACACATCCCCTTCTATAGCATCTGCTTTTACAGTATGTTGTAATGGTAGTTTCTGGGCATCGGTAAGTAAAGAGTCGAGATTATTCCGAACAGGCTGATATGTAAGAAAAATCACCCCATTCATAGCATCATAATTAATGTTGATCCAGCACGGAATTTTATTTCTTGAAGGCGAAATTCGAGCGTCAATGTTTTTCTCAAATGTGTACGGGCAACCAATATTAACCTGTTCATAGTGTGCATCGGGATACTCCAGCGCAAGGAAGGCTTTTGGTTTTGGTTGCACCTCGTCCTGACAGGAAACAACTAAAAACAAGAGACTTATTATAAAGAATAATTTTCTCATACGGGAGCAATGTTCAGCTTGATTTGCTTGATCCTTTTATCGTCGATCACTTCAATTGAGAACGTATAATTCAGAAATATGATGTCGTCATTTTTCTTTGGAAAACCTCCGGAGATCTCAAGTAAGAATCCAGCCAAAGTATCTGCCTCTCCTTTTTGATCTTCAAAAACCGTAGGATCTTCGATTTTGGTGATTTTGTAGAAATCTTTAAGCGGAGTTTTCCCTTCGAAGACGAAGTTATTTTCGTCGAGTTTGGAATAGATAAGGTCTTCGTCATCAAATTCATCACTAATATCACCAACAATCTCTTCTATTATATCTTCCAGGG
>NZ_JBLVTK010000001.1:622552-627557 GCF_048285865.1 Christiangramia marina
AAAGATCATCCAGTTTTTTATTCTCAGGAACAAAATAAGGTTCACGAAGCAAACTCGTCCAGACGAATTTCTTGTCATTTAAAAAAGGTAACAGATCTTTGATATACAGAATCCCAATAACATTATCTACATTTTCTCGAAAGACCGGAATCCTGGAATAACCGTTTTCAATGATCTCAGGAATTATTTCGTCGTAAGGACTTTCTTCATTCAGGGCAAAAATATCCATTCTTGGACGCATCACCTGCTTAGTATCTGTATTTCCGAAGCTAACGATACCTTGCAGGATTTTCTGTTCTTCCCGGGTTGTATCCTCTTCGCTGGTAAGTTCCAGCGCCTGGGAAAGATGATCAATGCTTATAAAAGAACGTTGTTTCCCAAATTTATCATGAAAATAGAGCGTTATGGCTCTCATTGGAGTACTTAAAGGCGAAAATAGCGTATCCAGAACATTAATAGGATAAGCCATAAAATTAGAAAACTGCACCTTGTTTCTACTCGCATATACCTTCGGAAGGATCTCTCCAAATAACAAAATCAGGAATGTCACCAGACCTACTTCAAATATAAATCGCAGATCAATGCCAAAATATGTGGTATTCATCCTTCCGAAGATATCATCGGTAAGACTATCGAATAGCAGAACAATGGCAATATTGATAAAATTATTAGCCACAAGAATCGTAGCCAGTAATTTTTTAGGTTTTTCAAGCAGACTGATGACTATATTCTGTGTCTTTGACCTCTTCCCATCTTCAGTAATGAAATTCGCGGGGGTAAGTGAAAAGAATGCTACTTCTGCTCCAGAGATCATCGCAGAACATAATAATAGCACGAATAAAGTTATCAGGCTGATAAGCTGGGTAATTCCCATTGAGGCTAGAAACAAAAGCAAACTGGGAGGTTCCGAATCCAAAGGCTGAAATTTTAGTTAAACTTAGAAGGGTAAATCGTCCTCTTCTTCTGTCTGGTTATAAGGTTCATTTCTACTTCCGGGACTTTGAGTCGCCGGTTGTTGCTGCTGCGCAGGTCTATTCTGACTCATTTGCTGATTTCCAGTAGATGGCTCTGCAGAACTTTCATTTTTAGGAGTCAGAAATGTGAATTCTGTACAATGAATTTCTGTAGAATATCGCTCGCTTCCAGAATCATCCTGCCATTTACGGGTCTTTATACGACCTTCGATATAAACCTTGTCTCCTTTTTTCAGGTATTTTTCACAGATCTCTGCAGCTTTATTCCTAACAACTACGTTGTGCCACTCAGTATTAGTTACTCGTTCACCAGTTGTCTTGTTGGTGTAGCTTTCGTTCGTAGCAATTGGAAAACGCCCCAGCGATCCTCCACCTTCAAAATAATGCATTTTCACGTCATCTCCTGTATGTCCAATCAACATTACCTTGTTCAATGTACCTGTCATTTCAGTATAATTTTGAAGCCAACAAAGGCTTAGTAAGACTAAATTTATTCTAAAATACTAATTTTTTTTCGCCACAAAGGCAAAAACGAGCAAAGATATAAACAAGCATCTATTTATAATCCTCCGGAAGGAACTCATTTAAAAAATTTTCTATAAGTACCGGTACAGGATAATCCTTCAGGTCATTGAAATTTATGGATTCGAGGCTTTCAGCATCAATATTGACGGTCCAGAAGGTTGTGTGCAGATGTTGATGAGATAGTTTATGGACAACCTCATTCTCATTATATATATCTAGCTCAAAATTTTGATCCCCTACGAGTTCCTGAAAATTCTCTGTATCTATAAGCTCTGCTTCACCAACCGGTTTATTGGTCTCTACAAGCGGAAATTGATAAAGTCCGGACCAGATTCCCTTTCCTGTTCGTTCTTCAAGAATGGTCTGCTCACCCCTGAAGTGAGGGACCAAATAATTAAAGTATCGATGCCTGATCTTTGTTTTCTTAATCTTTACAGGCAGCTCCTTGATTTGATTATTCTTCAAAGCCAGACACACATCATTAAAAGGACAGGTATCACACAAAGGATTTTGAGGCTTGCATTGAATGGCGCCAAATTCCATGATCGCCTGGTTAAAAGTAGCCGGATCCTTATGATCTATAAGCTCCTGCGCTAATGCTTTAAATTCTTTGATTCCTGATGTACTATTAATAGGAGTTTCCACTCCAAAAATTCTGGATAAAACCCGATATACATTCCCATCTACGACAGCAACAGGTTCGTTGAAACAAAAGGATGCGATAGCACTGGCTGTATAATCACCAATACCTTTTAATGTCTTAAGTTCTTTATAATGATCTGGAAAATTCCCCTCCAGTTCTTTAGAGACCCTAATCGCTGTAGTATGCAGGTTTCTAGCTCTCGAATAATAACCCAATCCCTGCCATAGTTTTAACACCTCCTGCTCCGGGGCATCGGCCAGGGCATGGACATTAGGATATGCTTCAGTAAAACGCAGGTAATAGGGCAAACCCTGTTCAACCCGTGTTTGTTGCATTATTATTTCGCTAAGCCAGATTTTATAGGGATCCTGAGTAGATCTCCATGGTAAGTCGCGTTTGTTTTGCAAATACCATTGCTTCAGTCTTTTGGAAAAAACCATAGTAAATTATGAATCTCCGCAATAATAGAGGTTTATTCCGTTATTATTAGTGAATTAGGTTTGAAATATTGCAGATTTAATTCTTATATTTGCCCCCTTGAAAAATTGAACCCCAATAATTAAATTTAAATAGCACGAAAATGACGAAAGCAGATATTGTAGCAAACATTTCAGAAAAACTGGGAATGGAAAAGGCAGACGTACAAGCTACTATAGAATCTTTTATGGATGAGGTTAAAACTTCACTAGAAAGTGGAGATAACGTTTATCTTCGTGGTTTTGGAAGTTTTGTTGTAAAGACCAGAGCTGAAAAAACTGGAAGAAACATTTCCAAGAACACGACCATTAAAATTCCTGCTCACAACATTCCTGCATTTAAACCTGCAAAGATTTTTGTAGAAGGAGTTAAATCAAATGTTGAGGTAAAGTAAATTGAAATACCGGACGACCCGGTCTTTCCAAGAAATAAGTATTAATTTAAATGACATTGCACTATGCCAAGTGGTAAAAAAAGAAAAAGACATAAGGTGGCTACGCACAAGCGTAAGAAGAGAAGAAGAGCTAATCGCCACAAGAAAAAGTAGTGTGACAACTACTTTTTTTATTTAATTACAATCGTTCTTTGAAATTGAAACCTTCAGCAAACGAGTTTTGCTAAAAAGGTTTCTTCAGGATTCAAAACCTGTGAAAAAATAATGTTTAATCCATCTATGTCTGTAATTAGTACAGGTATGGATATAAAATCTGGAAGTGTGGACAAAGAATTAATTATCCGGTCCGAACCTTCTGCTGTAGATTTTGCCTTATTAAAAGATGGAAAACTTATTGAACTTAACAAAGAGGAGGACAGCAATAAATTCAATGTTGGAGATATTTATATTGCCAAGATTCGTAAAGCTGTTCCTGGGTTAAATGCCGCATTTGTAAATGTTGGCTATGAGAAAGATGGTTTTTTACACTATCATGATCTGGGACCTCAGATCTCTTCTCTGGTAAAGTTCATCAAACGTGTAAGCACAGGTAAACTAAAAGATTATTCTTTAAAGAATTTTTCTATTGAAAAGGATATAGACAAAAACGGCTCTATTGCCGATGTCCTAAAATCCAATCAATCTCTACTGGTTCAAATAGTTAAAGAACCTATCTCCACGAAAGGCCCCAGGATTAGCTCAGAGCTATCCCTGCCAGGGCGTTATATCGTTCTCGTACCTTTTTCAAACAGGGTTTCAGTTTCTCAAAAAATTGAAAGCAAAGAAGAAAAGGAACGTTTAAAGAGACTGGTAAAAAGCATCAAACCTAAAGGTTTTGGTGTAATTGTTAGAACCGTAGCTGAAGGCAAGAAAGTAGCAGAACTGGACAGAGACCTACAGAATTTAGTTGGTCGCTGGACAGGAATGTGTAAAAAATTGTATAAACCTCATCACCCGTCGAAAGTACTGGGAGAATTGAACAGAGCCTCTTCTTTGTTAAGAGATATATTCAATGATTCGTTTACTTCCATTTGCGTGGATGATGAAACACTTTATACGCAAATCAAAGATTATGTGAGCGAAATCGCTCCAGAAAAAGAATCAATCGTAAAGTTGCATCAATCCAATCAACCCATTTTCGAAAAACACGGTATCGAGAGACAAATAAAAACTTCCTTTGGGCGCACCGTATCTATGAGTAAAGGCGCCTATCTGGTAATTGAACATACTGAAGCTATGCACGTCGTTGACGTAAACTCCGGTAACCGTTCCAATAAATCCAAAAACCAGGAAGACACTGCGTTAGAGGTAAACATGATAAGTGCCACAGAAATTGCCCGGCAGTTACGCTTGCGTGACATGGGTGGTATCATTGTAGTGGACTTTATAGACATGAACAAAGCCGAGAACAGAAAGAAACTCTACGATCACCTGCGGAACGAAATGAGTGATGACCGTGCCAAGCACAAGATTCTACCACCGAGTAAATTCGGGTTGATACAAATTACCAGACAGCGCGTAAGGCCTGAAATGAATATCAAGACCCGTGAGGACAATCCAAACGGAAATGGCGAGATCGAAGCACCAATTAGTTTGGTGAATAAGATCAAAGTCGATCTTGAAAAGCTTATCAAGAAAGATCATAAAAAGATCACCCTTAGCGCACATCCCTTTATTGCAGCCTTTTTAACTAAAGGCTTTCCATCTCCCCGCTCTAAGTGGTTTGTTGACCACAAAAGGTGGGTGAAAATTTTACCTCGCGATGCTTACACGTATTTAGAGTACCACTTTCACGATAATGACGGGAAAGTGATCCAATAACAAGAACGCCTTTCAAGCAATTGGAAGGCGTTTTTTTATGCCCTATTTTGAAATTGCCAATTGGCATTTGAGCAACAATTCTTTGGCATTGGTTTAACTACAGTCATTTATTCTTCAGCTTAATTTTATCTT
>NZ_JBLVTK010000001.1:627593-648341 GCF_048285865.1 Christiangramia marina
GATTTATTCGAACACCAACTGAAGGATCTCTACAGTGCAGAAACCCAATTATTAAAAGCTCTTCCCAAGATGGCTGAAAATGCTACCGATGCTAAGTTGAAGAAAGCATTTGAAGCGCACCTGGAAGAAACCAGGGAACACCAACAACGCCTAGATGAAGTTTGCAAGGAACTGGAAATTAAACCAACCGGAGAAACCTGCAAAGCAATGAAAGGACTAATTGCTGAAGCTGAAGCATTTCTAAAAGAAGATGCTGAAAAAGAAGTGCGTGACGCCGGTTTAATTGCAGATGCTCAAAGAGTAGAACATTACGAGATCTCAGGATATGGAACTGTAGTTCGCTACGCCAAAGAACTGGGTTACGATAGTATTGCCAAAAAACTACAAAAAACTCTCGACGAAGAATATAAAGCAGATGAGAAACTGGATAAGTTGGCAGAGGGCCGACTGAACAAAAAAGCTAAATAGTACAATCAGATAAGGATTTAAGAACCTTCCATTCAGGAAGGTTTTTTTATGTTTGAACTTCTAATCTTTCAGCAATTAGAGTTCAAAATTATATATTTGAAACATGAGAAAATTTCCGCTTCTTGTAAGCAGTATTACCCTAATTCTGGGATTCACTTTTTATGGCGAACTAATCACATTCAGCTTATATGATACGTATTATCTAATCCCTGCGGAAGTTGCTCTATTTTCAATCTGGTTGTTGATCAGTATCATTTACTGGGCGTTTCAATTGAAAAGATACCTGTCCCGAAATGAAGCATAAATTTAAATCTTATAGTGTAGACGAAGCTTTACAGAAGCTGATGCATTTCTGCGCTTACAGAGATCGCTCCCAGAAGGAAGTAGAAGACAAGTTGAATGAAATGCATATGATCGACGCCGCAAAGGAAAAGATCATCATAGAACTCATGCAAGAAGGTTTTCTAAATGAGGAACGTTTTGCCAGAAGCTTTGTAAGAGGGAAATTCAGAATTAAAAAATGGGGCCGTATTAAGATCACTCAGGAATTGAAGAAAAGGGGAATTTCGTCACCTATCATTAAAATGGGACTTACCGAAATCAAAGAATCTGATTATCGTGCAACGCTTTTTGAACTTGCTGAAAAGAAACTTGAGAAGATCAACGAACCAAATGAATACAAAAGAAAAGGCAAGCTGGCAGATCATTTAATGCGCAAAGGCTATGAGTCCTCCCTTGTTTTTGACTCTCTCCAGGAAATACTTTAGTCGATCTTATTTTTGCTATGCGTATTTCTTATTGCCTGCTCATTCTTGTAATCGATCCATTTTTGTCCGCGTAATTTTCGCATATAATTATCAAAATGCCTCATAAAAACAAGGTTATATATAGCCTTGGAAAAGTTTGTAAGCGTTCTTGGAGTTGCCCGTAAACTCATGGAAAAACCTGCAGTGAGATAGGTCATATGGTGCCAGTAACCTTCAGGCATATACAAAGTCTCTCCGTGTTTAAGTTCTGTAACAAAGCCTGTGGCTTCCTTAAGCGCAGGAAATTTGTCATAATCCGGATTTGTAAAATCTATATCCTCGCGGCTTATCAAAGCATGTGGCACCTTGTATAGATATTTACTTTCAGAAGGTGGAAATAAGATACAACGCTTTTTTCCGTGGAAATGAAAATGCAGAATATTAGCATAGTCTATATCATAATGCATAAACACCTTACTATTCTCTCCTCCAAAAAAGAGCATGGGTAATTGCTTTAAAAAACGCAGACCCATATCCGGAAATTTGAAATCTTTCTGAAGGGACGGGACCTCCTTCATAAGATGATAAAGAAAAATACGATAGTTTGTAGGTTTTGTTTTAAGGAGATCTACATATTCACGCATCTTCATTTTCGCGTGTGGTTCATTAAATTTAAATTCTGAACTAATTGGGCGATCATCATACAATGGCACTTCCTTGTCCCCGGCAATATCGCTTATATACTGCAGATTCCATTTTTCGTAAGCAGGCCAATCCTCGATCAAACGTTCGATAACCACTGGCTTTTGCGGTCGAACATAATCTCGCACAAAATCTGCTTTAGAAATGGTCTTAACCTTCGGTATGTTCTCAAGTCTCATAAATTCATCCTTCATTTAATACCGGCATAACGATGCGTGCGCTCCATTGCCTTACGGTTTTTATAGTCTATCCATTTCTGACCCTTCAATTTACGCATCAAATTATCATAATTCCGCATAATTAGAAGATTAGATATAACCTCTCCCAGATCTGATCGTTTTGTTGGTAGCGATCTAAGCGTAAGTGAAAGGCTTGGGGTTTCATATTTCACCCAGTGCCACCAGTGACTGGGAATATAAAGAGCGTCTCCGTGTTCCAGAGTACATTCAAAACCTCTGGCTTTTGCTAAAGCAGGATATTTTTGTAGATCTGGATCATCCATATCAATGATCTCCATACTTACTATGGAATAAGGTACCTTGTATAATAAACCTGTTTGATCTGGCGGATACAGGATAACGCGCTTTCTACCCACAAAGTTGAAATGGAAATTATTAGCCAGATCCATGTCGTAATGCATCACAACCTTAGAACCTTCTCCTCCAACAAATAATACAGGTAGCTTCTTGAAGAATTTGATTCCCAGTTCCGGATACTTAAAATCATTAATAAGATCAGGGCAGTTCTTAAGTAAATTGAAGAAGAACATCCGCAGATCTGAAGGACCAACCTGTAGGATATCTATATAATCTTTAAAAGGTATTTTTCGAGCAGGACCATGAGAATTAGAACGACCGCTGGCGGGTTTGCCGTCATACAAGGGAACGATTATTTCTCCCGCTTTCTCTTTGAAATAATCGAAATTCCATTTTTTACGAGCAGGCCAATCCCGGCTAAGATCCTCAATAATAACCGGCGTTCTGGGTTCAAAATATTCCCGGTGAAAATCTTCTTTTGAAAGATTGCTTCGCCTGGGAATATTTTGGAGATCCAGTTTCAATAGATATTCGTTAATTAAACTTTCGTTTTTGCCTTTTGCTGAGCTTCAAGATTTCGCTCGATTTTGTGTCCTGGTCGGGACCATTTTGGTTTCTCATTCTGACTCTGAAATTGAGAATTTTCAGCTGCAACACTTTCAGGCTGAGATTTCTTAACGAAAGGTTTTTGCGGATTTAATCCGAGCATTTTAAACATTTCCATATCCTCATTTACATCAGGATTTGGAGTTGTTAGCAATTTATCTCCGGCAAAAATGGAATTTGCTCCGGCAAAAAAGCACATTGCCTGTCCCTCTCTACTCATCTGAGTTCTTCCAGCAGAAAGTCTCACCTGTGTTTCTGGCATTACGATCCTGGTGGTTGCCACCATCCTGATCATATCCCAGATAGGCACTGGTTCCTGTTCTTCCATTGGCGTTCCTTCTACTGGAACAAGCGCATTGATTGGAACAGATTCCGGCTGTGGATTAAGAGTCGCCAGCGCAACCAGCATTCCTGCACGGTCTGCCGTACTTTCTCCCATTCCAATGATCCCTCCGCTGCAAACGGTCACATTCGTTTTACGAACATTATCGATCGTAGCAAGTCTATCATCAAAACCACGGGTGGAAATTACTTCTTTATAGTAATCTTCTGATGTATCTAAATTATGATTGTAAGCATAAAGTCCGGCTTCTGCCAGTCTTGCTGCCTGGTTTTCAGTAAGCATTCCCAGTGTACAGCAAACCTCCATATCAAGTTTATTGATACTTCTTACCATTTCCAGAACATTGTCAAACTCTTCCCCATCTTTTACGTTTCTCCAGGCTGCACCCATACAAACTCTGGAACTTCCAGAAGCTTTAGCACGCAACGCCTGGGCTTTCACCTGGTTTACACTCATAAGGTCATTCCCTTCAAGATCTGTATGATAACGGGCTGCTTGTGGACAGTATCCGCAATCTTCAGGACAACCGCCGGTTTTTATTGAAAGCAAGGTTGAAACCTGTACTGTATTTGGATCATGATGCTCGCGGTGAATGCTTGCAGCTTCGTAAAGCAGATCCATAAATGGTTTGTTATATATATCGAGGATCTCTTCCTTCGTCCAGTCGTGTTTAAGTGCCATGTAATTCGATTTGTATTCAAAAATAAAGAAAACTAAGCTTTAAAGGGTAAAGCTGCAATAAGTTTTATGAACGCGATTTCTAACAATATCAATTTGCAGAAATTAGCAGGGAAACCGCATTCCCGCCAAAACCGACAGAATTCACCAGAATGTTTTTTAATTGCCTGGGTTTCTTCTGAAATTTTGAAAAGGGAACAGTTATAAATTGCTGATGCTGAATCATTAATATCGCCATTTGTATATTTAGAATTCCGGAAGTAGCAAAACTATGACCGGTCTTCCATTTGTTGGAGGTTATCGCTGGTTGATCATTGCCAAAAATTGCTTTCACCGCATTTACTTCAGCCAGATCTCCACCAATGGTTCCAGGAGCATGCATTACAATCGCATCAATTTCTTCAGAAGTGTTTTTAATTGCCATTTTCATACTCTTCTGAAGACAGAAACCTTCCCGGGATAATGAAGCTCCATGCTTTAATTCTTCATTGGCATACCCAATACCGCGAATAACAGCTTGCGATTTTGCTGAAGGGTTTTTGCTTAATGACAACAATCCCGCAGCTTCACTCAGGATCATGCTATTCTTTTGCTTCTCCATGTCCAGCGATTTACATGGATATTCATCATCACTTTGTGCATAGATCTTCATGGCATCCATTTGTGCAAGCGTAAAACCTGTAAGGGGTGCTTCGCTACCGCCGGCAATAAAGTTTTCTCGCATTCCACTTTCCAACCAGGCGATCGCATTCAAAATAGAATGCATTCCTGTGGAACAGGTAATACTATGAGAAAACTCCGGACCTTCCAGTTGCAGATCCTGCGCAGTCCAGGAGGAAATATTTCCTAAAGTGGTAGTTGGAGAACTATAGGTAGATGCCTTTCCGGTCTCTATAAATTCTTTATGATACTTCTCAAAAAGTTCTGTTGCGCCACGGCTGCTTCCAATGTTCAAGCCGGAATTGCTATTATCATAACCCGGTTCATTTTTTAGTTTTCGACCGGTGAGAATTGCCATTAAAACTGAACGGTCCAGATGGCGATACCTGGAGTCTTCCTGCTGAAGCTCCAGTAATTGATTGTTAATATCTTCCGGTAATTCTCCTGCCCACCAGGATTTTTCAGTCGTCGTTATTTTACTAAAATGATGAGAGTCTTGCAGATAATTATTCCAGATCTCTTCCGCAGAACTTCCTAATGGTGAAATACTGGCGATCGCGTCTATGGAAATTGGATTTTTCAAGGACTTATTTTAAAACAAAAATAGTATTGATAGTTCTCTTGGATAGCTTATCAAGCGTTAATTTACGCCTGAAATTGATCTATACATTCCTGAAGTAATATATAGATCTTTTTCATCTGCTCTTCAGAAGTAACATAAGGCGGCACGATATAGATCGTATTCCCAAGCGGACGTAAAAACAGCCCTTTCTCCATAAAAAACCTGAAAAGCCTGTTTCTCAAATTCCCGTAGCGCTCCATTTCCACATTCAGTTCAAAAGCGAGAATCACACCCATAGAGCGAGCGTTGAGAACTTGTTGTTTTTGCTTCAATTCACGAACGAACTGCTGGTTACTTTCAGAAATCCTGTGAATGTTCTGCTTAATTTCTTCGGAAGTCAGTAATTCTATCCCTGCCAGAGCCGCTGTACACGCAAGTGGATTAGCGGTATAGGTATGCCCGTGAAAAAGACCTTTCGCAATTTCATCTGAATAGAAGGCATCATAGACCTTTTGATTACAGGAGGTTAGCCCCATAGGCAGCAAGCCTGCCGTAAGAGCTTTGGACATGCAGATCACATCTGGCTTTTCCTCGATATGATCTGAAGCAAAATAAGTTCCTGTTTTACCAAAACCGGTCATCACCTCATCTGCTACCAGAAGAACTTCATGTTGACGACAAAGTTTCAATATTGCATTCAGTCCTTCATTGTCGTGGAACTTCATTGCTGCGGCGCCCTGAATTAAAGGCTCATATATAAACCCAGCGATCTCTTCCTTATTTAGTATAGATTCTAATTGATCAAGAATTTCAATATTGTTCGTTCCATCTGGAACCGGAATACGTTCTACACGTATAAAATGATCTTCAAAAGCTCCATTGTAAACTGAGAGTCCGGAGACTGACATTGCGCCAAACGTATCTCCATGGAATCCATTTTCAAAAGCCAGCATAACTTTTCGATCATTACCAAGATTGTGATGATACTGCAAAGCCATTTTGATCCCGATCTCGGTCGCTGTGGAGCCATTATCGTTAAAAAACAGTTTCTGCTGCCCTTCTGGTAAAATTTTTATCAATGCTTCAGACAGCTCTATGGCCGGCTCGTGTGTGAATCCGCTGAAAACCACCTGATCCAGATTCTGCATCTGCGCAAAGACCTTGTTTGTGATATAGGGATTGCAATGTCCATATACTGCAGTGTACCAGGATGAGATTCCGTCTATATACTCACGACCTTCATCATCAGTTAGTATGACGCCGCTGGCTTTTGAAATTGGCAGCATTTCTGAAGATACTTTATGCTGTGTAAGCGGATGCCATAAATGTTTGCTGTCTCTTTCTTTAAGATTTGATGTAATTTCTACTTCTTGCATAATTTCTCCTTCCATTTTTCAGCATATTCCAGTACTACATTTTTATCAAAATATGGCTCCTGCTCAATTCTTCCCAGTACTTCAATACCGCTATGATCCTGGATCGCCTGTTCAGTACTTTGATGCTCATCTCCGCTAAAAATGATCTGAATATTTTCTAACCCTCGTGATCTAAGCATCTCAATACTTAATAAAGTATGATTTATACTTCCCAGATAATGCCTGGAAACCAGAATAACGCAATCATCTTTATCAATAAGATCCAGAATTGTGCTTTTGTTATTTAAAGGCACAAGCAATCCACCGGCTCCTTCAATAACGAGATCGCGATTGGTTTTAGGTCTTTTGATCTTCTTTAGATCGATATTTACTGAATCAATTTCAGCAGCAGCATGCGGACTCATGGGACTATTCAAAGCATAGCTATTCTTATGAAAAGTCGTCCTGGAGTTACTAACCAAACGCTCAACCTTGTGAGTATCTGAATTATCAAGATCACCTGCCTGTACAGGCTTCCAGTAATCGGCTTCCAGAGCTTCAGTGATCATTGCAGCTGCGATGCTCTTCCCAACATCTGTGCTAATTCCGGTAATAAAATAATGAGCAGGCATTAATTTGATTTTTGCACAAAGTTAGCCAGCCTTTCTAAGACCTCCGAAATTTCCTGCTTCGAATTATAGGCATGCAGACAAAATCTTAATCTTTCCTGTCCCAGAGGAACCGTTGGCGATAATATAGGTTTTACCACGAAGCCATTTTCCTGTAACTGCAAAGCAATTGACTTAACCCGTTCATTCCCTGGCAGGATGCAGCTTTGTATAGCAGAATCGCTATTTATAAATCTTTTAGTAAGCGCGTTCCTATCAAGTTCAGCTTTGAAAAAATTTATGTTTGCACGTAATCTTGTAACATTCTCAACATCCAATTGTAGATTTTCATAAACTGTGATCATAGTAGCAAGGGTATGCGGTGATAGCGCGGTGGTATAAATGAAGCTTCTTGCAAAATTGATCAAGTAATTTCTTAGCTGATCACTTCCCAGGACAGCAGCACCGTGGCTTCCAATTGCCTTCCCGAAGGTTTGAATTCTGGCAAATACATTTTCTTCGAGACCAAGTTGCTGTATCAAACCAACACCATTTTCTCCAAATACGCCGGTGGCATGAGCCTCGTCTATAACCAGCAAAGCATTATACTTCTTGGAAAGTTTAGTCAGCCCTTCGAGATCTGGAATATCACCGTCCATAGAGAATACAGATTCGGTCACTATATAAACCTGGAAATCGTTAGATGAAGTATCGAATCTTCGTAGTTTGGAATCAAGATCCTGCAGACTGTTATGAGTAAATCTATAAGATTTCGCCAGGCTCATTCTAATACCATCCCGGATAGAAGCGTGACTTAACTCATCATAGAATATAATATCACCCTTCTGCGGTACTGCGGAAAAAAAACCCAGATTGGCATCGTAACCAGAATTGAAAATAAGAGCAGATTCAGCATCATGAAATTCAGCCATCATTTTTTCAGCTTTACTGAATAATGGATGATTACCAGAAAGAAGTCTGGATCCGGTAGCTCCATTTTTATAAGCTTGCGCATCCATTATTTCCGAAGTCCTATTTCTAACAACTTCCGAAGAAGAAAAACCAAGATAATCATTAGAAAAAAAATCTATCCCTTTAATTTCTAAAGGAAGACTTCTATAGGAATTATCATTTTTCCTTTTTTCAAGTCTTTTCTCTAATTTTAACGGTAGCTTTTGCATATGGCAAACTTAAGCAATGAATTTTATAAAATATGAACTGGGAACTATTTGCTCTTAGAGTAGTACTTGCAACAATCGCCGGACTACTAATTGGCTATGAACGTGAAATCCAGGGCAAAGGTGCAGGATTGAAAACCAACGCACTGGTGGCACTTGGCTCTGCGATCTTTATATTAATGGCTTTAAGGTTTCAGAACGAAGAGTCGGTGGATATCACCCGGGTACTTGGCCAGATCGTAGTTGGTATTGGATTTATTGGCGCAGGAACTATTCTGGAAAAGAAGAGGAAAATTCAGGGTCTTACCACTGCAGCTATAGTCTGGTGTAGTGCTGCTACCGGGTGTCTTGCTGGTTTTGGAATGTATACAGAGTTAGGAATTATTAGCGGACTTATTCTAATTATCAACCTCGTTTTTGGCTATGTTGAACACGAAATGATTAAAAAGAATGAACAGGATGAGGAGAAAAAGGTAACTGCTAATTACTTATCGGCGTCATCCATTTTACTGTGATCCACGTTATCTTCGGGAGTATCGTCCACCTTACTTTTTAAGATATGAGTGTTCTTTTGATATTTACCCTGCAATTCATCCATTACCGACTTATCCCAGAGTTTAACTCCGATGAAATAAGAAGCCCGGCCAATAAGGTGTGCACTTACAGGAGCCGTTAAGAACAGGAACAGAATAATGACAAATGCCTGTGAAGTTACATCTGCATTACTAAAGAATATGGTGGAACTAAGTAACAAGAGGCCAACACCCAGGGTGGCCGCTTTGGTCGTTACAGAAATACGCAGGTAGGTATCTGGCATACGAACGATCCCGATCGCTGCTAACAGAACGAAAAGGGCTCCCAGTGTCGCTATGGCGGCTATAATGATATCTATCATTTCCTTTTACGTTTTTCTAGATAATATGAAAGTGCTACGGTACTTAAAAAAGCTATCAATGCAAGAATAAGGGCTGTATCCATTAAAGTTGACTGACTATAAATTATACTGTATATCGCAATGATCCCGATCCCTGTGGTAATAAGAAGGTCGAGCGACACAATTTTATCAGCAATGCTTGGACCCTTGATAAATCTCCAGAGTATTAATACTGCAGAGATCACCAGCACGGGTAATATGATATAATGTAAATATTCTACTAACGTCATGACAGCACTTCCAAAATTCTACGTTCAAATCCATCCTTGATTCCGCGAATGAATTTTTCTCTATCCTTCAGGTACATTGCATGCACAAAAAGAACCTTTTTATCATTAGATACATCTATGCTCAAAGTTCCCGGTGTTAGGGATATCATATTCGCGAGAACGGTAATCCCAATATCACTTTTGACATCCAGTGGCACCATGATAATTCCCGGTGTCACATTCAGTCTGGGTGTGATCACTTCATAAGCAACCTCAATGTTTGCTTTAACAAGCTCATAAAGGAAATTCAATAATAACAATATGATCTTCGGAACTATAAGAAAATAACGAGTTCGTTTTCTACCTACAGTAATAAGCCAGAGAATATGAAAATTCAGAAAAAATCCAAACAGATAGTTTTCGAATGAAAAATCACCCGTAAGGGCAACCCATACGAACGTTAGTAATATGTTTGAAAGAAATTTATTCTTCATTTTCTTAATTCTTCGTCTTTAAAACTGCCTCAATGTATCCTTCACTATTCACCAGTTCGTCAGCAATTCTTGCAGAAAGCTCTTGAATATGTTCAGCTCCAAAACCAATATACAAAGATACAATACTAAGCATAGCTACTGGCACGATAAATTGAGAGCGTTTTAGATTGGTCATCTTATGATAATATCCAAAATATTCTCTTTCTGGCATTTCCTTAGCATCTTTCCAGAACACTTCAGCCCACATTTTCGCGATGATCACCAGTGTGATAAAACTTGCGAAAATTATTGCCGCTACAGTAATATAATTTTCTCCGAAGAATCCAGCTTTAATAAGATTGATCTTTGGCCAGAAACCAGATAGTGGCGGAATCCCAACCAGGGAAAACAATGGGATAAATAGCAATAAACTTATCTTCGGGTATTTAGCATAAATACCTCCAAGATCCCGCATGCTGTTAGTTCCTGTGATTCTATAGACCACCCCGCTTAGCATGAAAAGATTGGTTTTAACGATAATATCATGAATAAGGTAGAAGATCGCACCTGCAATAGCAATTTCTGTAAACATCCCGATCCCCGCGATCATATAACCAATATGACAGATGATGAGATATGAAAACACTTTCCTCATGTTATTCTGTACCAATGCGCCAATTCCACCACTCACTAAAGTAAGTATGGCGATGACCATGATAATATTATTTAGAAAGGGTTCGTTGACGAATATTAGCGTAAACACCCTTATTAAGGCATAGACACCTACTTTGGTCAATAAGCCTCCGAAGATAGCGGATACGGCGAATGGAGGTGTATGATACGAAGCTGGCAACCAGAAATACAGCGGAAAAACTCCTGCCTTGATGCCGAAACCTATCAAGAATAATACGGCAGTGATTTGAACGAGTCCGCGATTTTCCACAGCAGCTACCTGTCCTGCTAGATCGGCCATATTCAAGCTTCCGGTAATACCGTAAAGTACAGCGATCGCTGTTAGGAAGATCATGGAAGCCAGGATGTTGAGCGTGAAATATTTTACTGCACCTTCAAGCTGAGCCTTTTCACCACCTATGGTAATAAGCACGAACGAACTAATGATAATGATCTCAAACCACACATAGAGGTTGAAAATATCTCCAGTTAAAAAAGCTCCGTTCAAACCTAATAGCAGGAAATGAAAAATGGGGAAATAGCCAAACCTTAGTCGGTCTCTTAATACTGAACCTGCTGAAAATATGGAAACTGCCAATCCTGATATTGCCGTTAACAGGACTAACGTAGCCGCCAGAGAATCTGCAACAAAGGTGATTCCGAAGGGAGCTTCCCAGTTTCCGGCCTGAATAGTTTGAGTCCCATTTTGCCAGATATAGTTGAAGAGCACGATCGCCAGAATCACGCTCAGCGTACTTCCAAAGATGCTAAAGATCTTCTGAAAACGAATCCTGGACCAGCCAAACATCAGAATGATACTGATGGCCATCTGTAAGAAAAGTGGATATAAAATTAGTTGCTGTGTCATGAATCTTCGTCGGTTGCGTTCATTTCGTCCAAATCATCAGTTCTAACTACGGTATGCGCCCTCTTAACCAGAACGATGGCAAAAGATTGCAATCCAAAACTAATCACAATGGCAGTGAGGATCAATGCCTGCGGCACAGGATCTGCAAAGGCTTCTACGAAAACCTTGGAATCCCCGGGTATAATTGGCGGAGCTCCTTTGGTTATTCTTCCGAGGAGAAAAATAAGCAGGTTCGCGCCATTACCAAGCAATATGATCCCTATAATAAGTTTCACCATACTTCGGCGAAGCATCATATAAATACCAGTGCCGTATAGAATACCTACCATTAATGCTAAAAGTATCTCCATATCAGGCCGATTCAGAAATTGTAAAGATTATTGTAAGAGTTACTCCATTTACCACGAGGTAAACACCAATATCAAAAAATAGTGCAGAACCTACACTACCTAGAATAGCAACAGTATCATGTGACCAGAGTCCGGTCATGAATGGCATATCAAAAAATATCACTGGAGCCAGACCGGCCATAAAAGAAATAGCGAGTCCTACCGGTAATAAAAATCCCGGATGCACGATTAAAAGCTCTTTGGTTTTTTCTAGTCCGTTGGCAAATGAATGCAATATAAAAGCTATAGATGCGATAAGACCGCCTACAAATCCGCCTCCTGGCAGGTAATGGCCGCGGAGAAGGATAAAGATCGAAAACACCAACAATACCGGTAAAAGGTAATTAGAAGCTGTTTTTAATATGATGGTTGTTCGCATATTATTGTTCCTTTTTTTCTGGTTTTAGACTTGTATCTGCATATCGTTTTCTATCCCTCATCTTAAGTCTTAATTTCATCAAGCCGAATACTCCTACTGCTGCTATGGATAATACTGAAACTTCAATTAGTGTATCTGCACCCCTGAAGTCAACCAGAATAACGTTCACCACATTTTTTCCATGAGCTTCTACATACGAGTTTGCAGCATAGAACTCCCCAACCTGCTTGCTTACAGGCTCGGAAAGTACTTCCAGCGCCAGAACCGTAATGATGAGACCGAATACACTAGATAGTACACCATCCCTCACACGCGTTTTATAGTCTGAAAGCTTCAGATACTTCGGTAATTTATATAATACCAGAACGAACAGGATCACCGTAAGTGTATCAATCGAGAACTGGGTCATGGCCAGATCGGGCGCCGAGTAGAATACGAAGATCAAACAAATGGAAAGACCAACCACACCCATAGCGGCCACCGCTGCCAGACGGGATTCAGTAAAAACAGTATAGAAAATTCCCGCAATCAAAATTAAAGTAGTAGTGATCTCATAGACAGTAATCTTAGATAACGAATTATAATCGATCACAAAACGAGTATTTCCAATCATGATATATCCAACCAGTACCACCATGAAAAGAATAATGATAGAAATGTAGTTTCTCAAGTATCCATTCTGAAAGAAATTCGTCCAGAAATTAGAGAATTGCACAAAACCTTTATTGATAAGATTCAAAATATTTTCAGGAGAAATCTTATTGTATCTAGCTGCAGCTGCCACTAGTTTTTCTGAAGGCTTGATTATAAAATATAAAGTAGTTCCAACGCCAATTGTGATCAAACTAAGGATAAAAATAAGATTAAATCCGTGCCATAATGACAGATGAATTTCAGAAGCATCACCACCAAGAGCCGTCACTACAGGTTTGATCAAGGCACCCTCAATTAGAAATGGAGCAATTCCAAAAACCAGACCTAAGGTTGCAAGAAATACCGGTGGAATCCACATGATTGGACCCGGAGCTTTCACATTTTTGTGTTCTTCGGGCAATTTCCCTGTGAAAGGCTTGATTCCCGCCACAAAACCTGCATATAATAGGAGAATCTTAGTTAGCACTATTGCAATCATCGAAATGATGATAATCGTTTCTGAATGATATGTAGCTTCGTACGTAAGTTCCTTTCCAATAAAACCTATCGTTGGGGGAATCCCGGCACTGGAAATTGCTGCCAGTATCCCGGCGATCCCAACCGGAAGCATGATTTTATTAAGTCCCGCAAGTCTGGTGACATCACGAGTATGTGTTTGGTGATCTATAATTCCCGTCACCAGGAATAAAGTGGCTTTGTATAACGCATGAACAATGATAAATACTGCTGCAGCCAGGAATGCTTCTTCGGTCCCCAGACCAATTAAAAACACCAGAATACCTAAAGCCGAAATTGTAGAATAGGCCAGGATCCCTTTAAGATCTGTTCTGAACAAGGTATGGATCGCAGAGTAAAGCATGGTAATTCCCCCAACAATGATCAGCGTGTAATTCCAGATATTTTCACCTCCAAGAATAGGAGTAAAACGCATTAATAAATAGATTCCCGCTTTCACCATGGTGGCAGAATGCAGGTAAGTTGATACCGGTGTTGGAGCTTTCATCGCTCCAGGCAACCAGAAGTGAAATGGGAATTGAGCCGATTTTGTGAAAGCTGCACCAAATAACAATAAAACAGCAACTGCATAAAATTCGTTTCCACGAATAGCTTCACTCATACTCAGCATTTCAGAAATACTGTAGGTACCCGTAATATTATTAAGTAATAAGGCTGAAGAAAGAAGCAACAACCCTCCTATTCCGGTAATACCCAAAGCGGTCATTGCCGATTTTCGCGAAGCCGGATTTGTATTATTGAAGCCGATCAGAAAGAAAGAACTAATACTGGTAAGTTCCCAGAACACAAACAAAGTGATCATGTTATCAGACAGCACCAGTCCAAGCATGGCGCCCATGAACGCAGCTAGATATCCATAGAATCTATCCAGGTACTCGTGCCCTTTTAAGTAAGAAGAGGTATATGCAAAAACAAGGAAACCAATCCCTGTGATCATTAAAGAAAAAAGCAATGACAAGCCGTCCAGCTTAAAACCAAGATCTACCCCAAAAGATGGAATCCATTGAAAGGACCTGGTAATTACTTCACCATCTGCAATAGGAGCTATAAACTGGAAAAAATATAAAAAGAGCCCAAGTGGTACTATGGAAGCCAGGATCGAGAGCTTACCTTTAAAAAACTTCCCTACAAAAACCAAGAGAATAGAAAATATAAATCCTGTAAGAATTGCGGTAAGCATACTTAGTAAATCTGTTTGTCGCAAATATAATAGTTATTATTGAAGAATAGTTTTAGCGCAATCAATAATCCTGGAGATAAACGTGATTTCTACATTAATTACGCTCTATGTAATTCACTCACAATTTTCTATCAATAACAGCAAGCCCTTAGAAATATTTACGAATTAAATTATTGATAATCGATAATTTAGTATATGTTTGTTATCGTAAAACGATAATTACCTATAGATGAAGCCGCCAAAATTCCTAAAAACGATAATCAACATTTCCTACATTCTTCTTTTACTGAAACTAATTATAACCAGTCTATGTTAAATATATTTTCTCTTAGGTGGAAGCGTAAAACTTAGCTCTCTGGATTATATTACCATCGTTAAGAACGAAGAATCAACTGCAGCTGCAATAGTTTTCTTCACTCTTGAGATCATTTATACATCAATTTTATTTTCATCAGTTTATATTTTGAAAAAGTTAATTAAAGACTTTGAAAAAGAAAGGTTGTATACGAAACTTCAAATTTCTGGATTAAGCCTTGCAGGAAAATTAATAATTGGGGTAGTGATCCTACAGATAGTAGCGGAATTCTTCACTGTAATCATTTTTGATAACAGATTAGAAATAGGTCTTTCCATTGAAAATGATCTCGGAAGCCCTTGGCTGGTAATATCTATTGGTTTATTTCTTATTTATTTGAGTAAAATCTTTAAAAATAGCGCCAGTTTATTGAAGGAAAACGAATTAACTATCTAATTATAGATATCATGAGTAAAAATAGCCTACTTAAAACCGCATCTTTTCTCTGTCATTTAATTAACGGAGCTTTCATTCTTGTCTTAGTTATTCTCACGATTGTTTTTATCCATTTTCAATTTGATCGCGATTTTTATAATGGATGGCATGCAGACAAACCGATAAAAGGCAATTCTATAAAATTCCAGAAAGTAATAGGAGAAGAAGTTGCAGATGAGGATGTTATCTATATGACCGATTGGAATACAGCTTCGCTATATTTCAATTATCTAAGATTGGCAGGAATAATTCTTCTCATGTATCTGGCAATAAAACAATTTCAAAATGTTTTAAAGTCAGTAGAAAATCTGGAAACTTTTAAAACCACCAATGTGCAGGCATTCCATAGGATAGGAATTTATTGTCTTATTATTTCCGGACTGTCATGGATTACCATGTGGGATTTCGGCAACTATCACGTAAGTGGTTTTCATATTGATTTTTATTTTCTAATCATTGCTCTATTGGCTTTTATCTTTGCTGAAATTTTTAAAGAGGGAAATCAATTGATGGAAGAGAACAAACTAACCGTTTAAGTATGGCCATTATCATAAATCTGGACCGGATTCTGGAAGAAAGAGACATGAAAAGCAATGAACTGGCTGAAATGGTTGGCATCACCACTGCAAACCTGTCTATCCTTAAAACTGGTAAAGCCAAAGCTGTTCGGTTTTCCACTCTTGAAGCTATTTGCCAGGCTCTGGATTGCCAACCCGGGGATATTCTCGAATATTTGCCAGATTAGAGAATTTCCGACTTATTCTCTTAAATTTAGGTACCTAAAATTTCAATTTATGCGATCATTATTATTGTTACTGCTGTTAACTTCCATGGCAGCGACTTCACAGGTAAACACTTATAAAATTTCCTTCAGCAATGCTGTTCATCATGAAGCAAAGATAGAAGTAACATTTCCGAAGATAAAATCACAGGAACTAACTTTACGAATGAGCCGTACTTCTCCTGGTAGATACGCCCTGCATGAATTTGCTAAAAACGTGTACGGCTTCAAAGCTTTCAATAGCGAGGGAAAAGAATTAGAAATTACTAGAGAGGATCCTTATTCCTGGACGGTAAAGAATACAGATGGCACCGTTAACATAAAGTATACACTCTACGCAAATCGCGGAGATGGCACCTATTCGCAGGTTGATGCCAGCCATGCTCATTTAAATATCCCAGCAACCTTTATGTATTCTGAAGAATTAAAAGATCGTGATATTGAATTACAGATCGATCTTCAGGATCAACCAGACTGGAAGATCGCCACACAGCTTGAAAAGATCAATGAAAATACTTTTAAGGCGCCAGATCTGTATTATTTTATGGATAGCCCGATAGAGATCAGCGATCATCAAGTCAGAAGTTTCGAGCATGATGGTCAGAAAATTGAATTTGTGCTGCATCACCAGGGAACTGAAGCTGAACTTGATCAATATTTCGAACAGGTCAAAGCGATCGTAGAGCAGGAAGCAGCCGTTTTCGGCGAACTACCAGATTATGATTATGGAAGATATACTTTCCTGGCTTGCTATATGCCAAATGCCAGCGGCGACGGAATGGAACATCGTAACAGTACGATTCTCACAAAAACAGATGCTCTGGCAGATGGTGGAATGAAAGGTAACACTGGCACCGTTGCTCATGAATTTTTTCATGGATGGAATGTGGAACGTATTCGCCCGGCGGATCTGGAACCCTTCAGTTTTTCTGAAGTAAATATGAGTCGAAACTTATGGTTTGCTGAAGGTTTTACAAGTTATTATACCGGATTGATCCTGCATCGTGCAGGAATCACTTCAGAAAAAGAATATATAGAAGGGCTTTCCGGAACTTTTAATTATGTCTGGAATTCTCCTGCCACCCGCTATTTTAATCCTATGGAGATGAGCATGCAGGCACCTTTTGTAGATGCCGCAAAGTCTGTAGACCCTGTAAATCGCGAAAACACTTTTATCTCTTATTATTCCTACGGAAGTATACTTGGTCTTGCTCTCGATCTTTCTTTAAGAGAAAAAGGTCTGAATCTCGATGAGTTTATGAAAATGATGTGGCTGAAATATGGCAAAAATGAAGTTGCTTACGATACTAAGGATATTGAAAAAACACTTTCCGCGTATGCAGGTAAAGAGTTTTCAAGCGATTTCTTCGCAAAACATATAAGAACGGGTGGGCAACCAGCATATAAGAAGTTGTTCGATCAGGTTGGTGTTAGCATCACACAGGAGGTCAAAAAGAATCATTTTGGAGCTAGTTTCCGGGAAACGGAAAATGGCCTGGAAATTAGTCGGAATACCGTAATAGGAAGTCCTGCCTACAAAGCTGGCCTGGACGAAGGAGATTTGATCACCTCAGTAAATGGAACTCCAGTACATACTTCAGAAGCAATGAAAAAAGTGATAGCCGGTACTACTGAAGGTAAAAAGTTAAGCATCGAGTACCAGAGATTTGGAAAGACTGAAACTACTTCCGTAGAACTTTCAGCAGATCCTGAATACAAGATCACATTATCTGCAAATGCTTCGAAAGAACAATTAAAGAACCGAAAGAACTGGCTGGAATCTAAATAATTACCAGTATAACAATGCACATAAAAAAAGCCTTTCAGAAATGAAAGGCTTTTAATTTATATAAGAATGGGAATATTAGTCGGCCAAAATAATAGCTTTATTATCCTTCATTTCAAGAACTCCACCTTTGATGGTGTAGAATAAAACTTCAGTATTATTTCCTTCTGTTCTAAAAGCCGACTGATCCTTAGCTTTGATCTCGTTCGAGCTTCCGGCTGCAAGGTCGATCTTTACATCACCTTCAGTAAGAACAGATACGATAGGCGCGTGATTGTTCAGCATCTGGAATTCACCATCATGACCTGGAACTTTCACAGCATCTACTTTAGCTCTGAATACTACCGCCTCTGGAGTAACTATCTCTAAATACATTTAACTAATTTTAGTTTTCAGCAAGCATTTTCTCACCAGCTTCGATCGCTTCCTCTATGGTTCCTTTAAGGTTAAAGGCCGCTTCCGGATACTTGTCAAGCTCTCCATCCATGATCATGTTGAAACCTTTGATAGTATCTTTAATATCTACAAGCACACCTTTAAGACCAGTAAACTGCTCTGCTACGTGGAATGGTTGAGAAAGGAAACGTTGAACACGTCTTGCTCTGGATACTGCCAGCTTATCTTCTTCGGAAAGTTCTTCCATACCAAGAATAGCGATAATATCCTGAAGCTCTTTATATCTCTGTAAAAGCTCCTTCACTCTTTGTGCACAATCATAATGTTCATTTCCTAAGATATCTGGAGTAAGAATCCTTGAAGTAGAATCCAAAGGATCCACCGCAGGATAAATACCTAGCTCAGCAATCTTACGAGAAAGTACCGTTGTAGCATCCAGGTGGGCAAATGTTGTTGCCGGTGCTGGATCGGTAAGGTCATCTGCAGGTACGTAAACCGCCTGTACAGATGTAATAGATCCATTTTTAGTAGAAGTAATTCGCTCCTGCATCGCACCCATCTCGGTTGCTAGCGTTGGCTGATACCCTACTGCTGAAGGCATACGTCCAAGAAGTGCAGACACCTCTGAACCAGCTTGTGTAAAACGGAAAATGTTATCTACGAAGAAAAGAACGTCTTTCCCCTGACCTTCTCCAGCTCCATCACGGAAATATTCCGCGATCGTAAGACCAGAAAGGGCAACACGCGCACGTGCTCCAGGTGGTTCGTTCATTTGTCCAAATACGAAGGTAGCTTTAGACTCCTTCATGATTTCTTTATCTACTTTCTGAAGATCCCATCCGCCTTCTTCCATAGAATGCATGAAATCGTCACCGTACTTGATAATTCCAGACTCTAACATCTCTCTAAGAAGGTCATTCCCTTCACGAGTACGTTCACCAACTCCCGCGAAAACAGAAAGTCCACCGTGACCTTTAGCGATATTGTTAATTAACTCCTGGATAAGTACTGTTTTTCCAACTCCCGCACCTCCAAAAAGTCCAATCTTACCACCTTTAGAATAAGGCTCAATAAGATCAATTACTTTAATTCCGGTGAACAGAACTTCAGTAGACACAGATAAATCTTCAAATTTTGGCGCCTGGCGGTGAATTGGCAATCCATCTACACCTGCTTTTGGCAAGTTTCCAAGACCGTCAATCGCATCACCAATAACGTTGAAAAGACGTCCGTAAACATCTTTACCAACTGGCATTTGAATAGGATTTCCGGTATTAAGAACATCAACACCACGGCTAAGACCGTCAGTAGAGTCCATAGAGATCGTTCTTACAGTATCTTCTCCAATATGTGATTGTACTTCAAGAACTAAAGTAGAACCATCTTTTCTGGCGATTTCCAAAGAATCGTAGATCTTTGGCAGTTCAGCGTTTTCTGAGTCGAACACAACGTCAACTACAGGACCAATAATCTGGGCAACTTTACCTGTGACTTTAGACATTTATCTAATTCTTTTAATTTTATTACGTAAAATTCAATTACCTACTCTCTTGATTTCAAAATTGATAAATCAGAAATAGGTCATTTTCAGGGTGCAAAGATAAATTTTTCTCTGAAAAAACAGATTGAAATAAAGAGAAGTTTTTAATGATTTAAAAATGCCTGAATTTTCAACATTGAACCGTGCTAAAATTCTTATAAAAACGAAAAAGCCTCTTCGATCGAAGAGGCTTTTTATCAAGTATGTGAATAATAACTATTCTACAGTAACAGACTTTGCAAGGTTACGCGGTTGATCCACATTTTTTCCAAGCAATACTGCAATATGATAAGATAATAACTGTAATGGGATCGTTGTAAGCAACGGAGTAAGTGATTCTATCGTTTCTGGAACTTCGATCACGTAATCTGCAAGATCTCTAACTTCTTCATCTCCTTTAGTAACGATACCAATGATCTTTCCTTTTCTGGATTTGATCTCCTGTATGTTACTCACTACTTTCTCGTAATGTCCTTTCTTAGTAGCGATCACTACAACTGGCATCTGCTCATCGATCAAAGCAATTGGTCCATGCTTCATCTCTGCCGCAGGATAACCTTCAGCGTGGATATAAGAAATTTCTTTTAGTTTCAAAGCTCCTTCAAGTGCTACAGGGAAGTTATACCCTCTACCTAAATAAAGGCAGTTTGGAGCATCTTTATATTTAGCAGCAATTTCCTGGATAAGCTCATCAGACTTAAGCGCCTCTTTAACTTTCTCCGGAATTCGCTCTAACTCC
>NZ_JBLVTK010000001.1:648375-689824 GCF_048285865.1 Christiangramia marina
TCCCTTTAAACTTTCCAAGCTTAAGAGCCATTAATGTAAGCACTGTTATTTGAGTTGTAAATGCTTTTGTGGAAGCAACACCAATTTCTGGTCCCGCATGTGTATAAGCTCCTGCATGAGTTTCTCTTGAAATTGAAGATCCTACAACGTTACATACTCCAAACGTGAAGGCTCCTTTTTCTTTAGCAAGCTTAATCGCCGCCATAGTATCTGCAGTCTCACCACTCTGCGATATGGAAATAACCACATCGTTTTCTGAAATCACCGGGTTCCTATATCTAAATTCTGAAGCATATTCAACTTCTAC
Organism: Christiangramia marina; assembly: GCF_048285865.1. NCBI lineage: Bacteria > Pseudomonadati > Bacteroidota > Flavobacteriia > Flavobacteriales > Flavobacteriaceae > Christiangramia > Christiangramia marina. Next base: position 648,683 of record NZ_JBLVTK010000001.1, read on the forward strand.
AGGGATTCTGGCGATATCTTCAAATATATATTCAGCTACAAGTCCAGCATGCCATGAAGTACCACAAGCAACAATTATGATACGTTTTGCATTCGCAATACGCTCCATATTATCGTCTACCCCGGCCATTCTAATGATGCCTTGATCTACTAGCATTCTACCTCTATAGGTATCACTAATTGCATTTGGCTGCTCATGAATTTCCTTAAGCATAAAGTGCTCGTATCCACCTTTTTCGATCTGCTCCAGGTTCATTTGCAGTTCCTGAACATAAGGATCTACTAGTGAATCATCATGAATCTTTCTCACTTTCACATCCTTGTCTCTACGAATTACTGCCATCTCTCCGTCTTCCAGGTAGATCGCATTATTAGTAAATTCCAGAAATGGTGATGCATCTGACGCTACGAAGAATTCATCTTCTCCCACTCCAATAGCCAACGGACTTCCCAGTCTTGCTACTACAATTTCGTCAGGCTTCGTCTTGTTGAAAACAGCGATCGCATAGGCACCTATAGTTTGGTTTAAAGCAATCTGAACTGCTTTACCTAATTTCACCTTTTCGTTTATAATCACATCTTCTATAAGATTTACCAATACTTCAGTATCGGTATCACTTTTAAAAGTATAACCACGTTTTTTCAATTCCTTCTTCAAAGAATCATAATTCTCAATGATCCCATTATGGATTATAACAAGGTCACCAGAATTTGAGTAGTGAGGGTGAGAGTTTACATCATTTGGCTCTCCGTGTGTTGCCCATCTTGTATGACCAATTCCAACAGTTCCATTTGTAGTAACTTCCTCCTCGAATTTATTCTTTAGATCGGCTACTTTACCTTTCGTTTTACACATCTTCAGCTCTTCACCATCGTATAGAGCGATACCGGCGCTATCGTATCCACGATATTCCAGTCTTTGTAATCCTTTCAAAACAATAGGGTAAGCTTCTCTATGCCCTATGTATCCAACAATTCCACACATATTTCTTAATTATAGTTGGTATAATATATTCTCAATTTTAATCTCTTATTTTCGTCTGCGGAATTGCTGCCGTGCAATACGGTTCCTTCCGGAGTTAATACAGAACCCGTAGGTATTCTGGTAAGCTCTTCTGAATTTCTTACTGCAGAATTTAAGGAACCTGCAATTACTCCCTGACTTGACCTTGAAACTACCGTATTAATATTAGGTACTGCTACAAGTCCTAGTTTTACATTATCTCCATCATTATTCAGAATGTTGGATAAATGGTTAGTAATTCTTAAAGTATAATAATAACCGTCTTCTCCTTCTTCGACCTGTAACGGACTTGAAAAAGTCGTCAAACTAGTTGAAGGATCTGCAGCATTTAGCGTAAGATCTATCGCGTAATCGCCAAGAAAAGCATTATTTGTAAAATCATACAAATATAGTCTTTCTGGATTTTCACCTTCATAGACATCACGATTTACAAAGAATTCCAGAGTAGCTTCATTGATCAATAGATCTTCTGATCTTAGATCCTGAAGCACCAATGTATCTGGAAATAATTCAATAATAGCCATACTTCCCTGCTGTCCTTTAATATAAAGATTTTCAGCACCGGTTTCTGAAGATTGAGACTGGATTTCCTGCAAAACATTAGATGGATATGCTCCTTCCAATAGATTCACTCTGTTCCCAGAAGCAAAATTCAAGGTATAACTACCACGAACATTTTCTTCAATTTCATCATCTACCTCACGATCACTACGGTAATACAAGGTAATCTTTGCATCCTGGTTATTCAGATTAAAGAATATTTGTGATCCTTCAGTTCCATTCTCTTCAGCTTTAATGTATAAATTTCTGAAGTAATTTCTGAAATCGGTATTCGAGGATAATTCCGAAGAACCTTCCTTATTAATGATCTTCGCCTCAAAGTAATCCACAGGAAGTTTTATCCTGAAAGACGGTGTATTGGCGATAGTATCGGTTCCATCTTCCCCAACTTCGTAAGAATCGAAAGCTAAAGGCGAAGGAATGAAATTCTCTTCTTCATAGATCGCTGGCCCTACAATATTCTGCTCGAATACTTGCTTTTGATCTGAATAATATCTCTGAGCCGATTCGAAACCAGCATCAGGATCAAGGTCATTCAACAAGAAGTTCGTCTCAAAAATGGATAATTTAAAAGAACCATTTCCATAAATAGAATCCAGTTCATATGTTATCTCATCATCATCTGAAGTGGCTGCTTCCGAAGAATAATAAGGGATTTTAAGAACCACACTATCAAGTTCTACATTGTCTCCAAAATCCGGATCCAATGTAGATAATCTCAACTCGCTAACTATACTAGCGACAGATTTGCCGTAAAGATCGTGATTGGTGACGCCCAGAAATAAGTTGGACGAGTTATTGGTTTGTACTGAATTAAGCTTTTTAGTGTAGGCATTCACATTGAACTCCCGAACTTCTACATTGGAAGGATTAGTAATGATCTCTCCACCTATTTCTGAAAAGTCTTCGTCACACCCTACAAAAGCGGAAATAACAGCCATAAAGACTGTTATTCTGTATAAATTATTTAATCTCATTTAAAATTTTTCTTACGATTCCGGCAATACTTTAGTGTCATAAAATTCCTGATACGCATGAGAGAAATTTTCTTTTTCGGTATAAGGAAGAACCGGCTTATTAAGCTTCTTAATGTAATCCTGCAACTCTTCAGGCACATCATCACCACCCATTACTACAGCATCTGAATTATCTACTGCCGTCTTCAAAATATTTACGAAGTTTGGAGTTTTTAGATGTTTTACGTTAGCATTTTCAAAACCATCAAACAAAATTTTCTCACGTAGTTCTTCATCTAACGTTCCATCGAAACTTTGATTGTAAACAGAGGTCACAATTTTTGCGTCACGGAATAACGGCTCATTCCCGTAATAATTTCTTAAATAAAGTGGTAGAAGAGAAGATAACCATCCATGTACATGAATGATATCTGGAGACCAGTTTAGCTTTTTCACTGTTTCGATCACGCCTTTTGCAAAGAAAATTGCTCTTTCGTCATTGTCAGAAAAGAGATTTCCATCTTCATCTGTTAAGGTTGCTTTCCTTTTAAAATAATCTTCGTTATCAATAAAGTAAACCTGCATTCTTTCCTTTGGAATGGAAGCCACTTTAATGATTAGAGGCATATCAAGATCATTGATCACCAGGTTCATCCCGGATAATCGAATCACTTCATGTAATTGGTGCCTTCTTTCATTGATATTTCCGAATCTTGGCATAAAGATCCTTATCTGACCGCCCAGGTTATTAACCATTTTTGCAGCTTCGAAGGAAGTAGATGAGATATCGGTTTCAGGTAAGTACGGTATAACTTCAGACGAGACGTATAACACTCTCTTATCTTTCATATATTCTTTGCTTTAGTTACGTTTCCGAATAAAAAACACGCAAAATTACAAAATTTTATGCAGATTGCCACAGATATATTAAGTTTGCACGCTGTTAATTTTAAAATAAAATGCAGGTTTTTAGGGAGAAAGGACGTTTACTTGAGGCTATTCGCGAGAAGAAATCTGAAGAAAAGAGCATCGGACTGGTGCCAACCATGGGTGCTTTACACGAAGGTCATCTATCCCTGGTTCAATTCGCCACGCAACAGACAGACCAGGTTGTTGTATCCATATTTGTAAATCCAACCCAATTTGACGATCCGGATGATCTGGAAAAATACCCCAGAAATCTTGAACAGGATATCGCATTATTAAAGACAAAATTCGAAGATTTGTGGATTTTTAGTCCTAATGCGACTGAACTTTATGATGGTAAGATCGTTTCCCAACAATTTGATTTTGGTGGTTTGGAGAACGTCATGGAAGGAAAATTTAGAAATGGACACTTTAATGGTGTGGGTACCGTGGTGAAAAAATTGTTCGAAGCCACTGAACCTGACAAGGCTTTTTTTGGTGAAAAGGATTTCCAGCAATTGCAGATTATACGCAAACTTACAGATCTCACAAAATTACCGGTAGAAATCATTGGCTGTCCGATTTTAAGAGAGGATAGCGGACTTGCAAGGTCGTCACGAAATGAACGTCTAAGTGATGCAAACAGGCAAAAAGCAGCTTTTATTTATAAAACGCTACAAACTGCCAGCGAGCTATTTGGCACAAAAAGTGCTAAAGAAGTGACAGACTGGGTTGAGGCGGCATTTCTAGATCAAGATGTTCTCGAACTGGAATATTTTATGATTGCTGAAGCTAATAGTCTTCAAAAAATTGAAACCAAAGAAAAAGAAAAACAATACAGGGCATTCATCGCAGTATATGCAGACGATATTCGTCTCATCGATAACATCGCTCTGAATAATTAATTCATGATGCAGATTCACGTAGTAAAATCCAAAATTCACAGAGTTAAAGTAACCGGTGCAGATCTAAATTATATTGGTAGTATCACTATCGATGAAGATCTAATGGAAGCGGCGAATATTATTGAAGGTGAAAAAGTACAGATCGTTAATAATAACAACGGTGAACGTCTTGAAACTTATGTAATTCCAGGCCCTAAAAATTCAGGAGAGATCACTTTAAACGGCGCAGCTGCTAGAAAAGTTGCCAAGGATGATATTTTAATTATTATCGCTTACGGAATTATGGAAATAGAAGAAGCTAAAAACTTCAAGCCCTCATTGGTATTTCCTGATGAAGAAACCAATCTTTTGAAATAAGTCGTTGAGCAAAAAATTCAAAAAGTTTTTAAAAATTAGTATCCCCTTATTTCTGGGGATTTTTTTGGTATGGTACTCGTTACAGAGTTCTACTGCTCAAGAACGTTCAAGCCTGTGGAAAAGTATTGTTGATGCCAACAAATTCTGGATTGCAGTATCTTTTGTTCTTGGAACGCTTTCACATCTTTCCAGGGCTTATCGCTGGAAGTTTATGCTGGAGCCAATGGGTTATACCACCCGGCTTCCAAACCGATTCATGGCGGTTATGGTCGCCTATCTTGCCAACTTCGGAATTCCAAGATCTGGTGAAGTTTTGCGTGCTGCCACCCTCACTACTTATGAAAAAGTTCCTTTTGAAAAAGGCTTCGGAACCATTATTTCTGAAAGAGTTGCTGATCTACTTATTCTAATGCTCATTATTGGCGTTGCGCTTATTTTACAAACCGACGATCTTCTGGGCTACCTGCATGACCAGAACATCAAACCCATGAATACCCTACTCATTTTTCTGGGATTGGTAGGACTCGGGGTTTTAGGCCTTACAGTTATTAAAAGATCGAACTGGGGACCTTTTAAAAAAATAAAAAAACTCGCAAAAGGACTGCTGGAAGGGATGCGAAGTATCCTGAACATGCGCCAGAAATGGGCTTTTATAGCACATACCATCTTCATCTGGTCAATGTATCTATGCATGTTCTTCGTAATAAAACTAAGCGTTCCTGAGACTGCAGATGCTACACCAGGCACCATTCTGGCTGCATTCGTTGTGGGAAGTTTTGCCGTATCAGCGACTAATGGCGGCATAGGCGTTTATCCACTAGCCGTAGGCGGAATCCTGATGTTCTTTGGTATCGAATCACATGCTGCTGAAGCGCTTGGCTGGATCTCCTGGGCAACTCAAACCGCTGTGGTTCTGTTATTTGGCGGATTATCATTTATCCTGTTACCGCTTTTTAATAACAGGAAATAATACTTACCTTTCCTGTCCGAATCAATACTACACCTATGAACCGTTTATCAACCATGCTATTGGCACTTATTCTGCCTATAGTAAGCTGGTCGCAGATCTTGCATGAGACCGTCAATTCTCAAAAGTTGGGAGAGAAAAGAGAAATCAAAATCCAACTTCCCAGAAATTACGAACAGAATTTAGAAAAAAGATACCCGGTTGTGGTCGTTCTGGATGGAGACTACCTGTTTGAACCAGTAGCTGGTATGGTAGATTATTATTCATACTGGAAAGACGTTCCTGAAATGATCGTTGTTGGAATCAACCAGGACGGAATTCGCATGGAAGATACTTCCTATGGAGAAAATTCTCTTCCTGCAGATAAAGGCGCTAAGTTTTTTGAATTTATTGGAATGGAACTACTCGCCAGTCTCGATCAAAAATACAGAACAGCAAATTTCCGTATGATCGTAGGACATGATTTTACCGCCAATTTTATCAATTATTATCTCCTTAAACAAGAGCCGATTTTCAAAGGTTACATTAATCTTAGTCCGGATCTGGCTCCAGAAGTAACTAACTGGGTTACAGATGCTTTAGAATCCTCAGAATCCAAAAAATGGTTCTATCTGGCTACATCTAACGAGGATATACCTGCACTAAAATCTGGCATTGCAAGTTTCGATAATCAACTCAAAAATATCAACAACAAGCTGGTTTCTTATAAATTTGAAGAATTTACCGGGGAATCTCATTACTCGCTGGTTGGCAAGGCCATACCTTCGGCAATCTCAAGCATGTTTGAGATCTACCGCCCTATATCAACCAAAGATTATAATGAGATCCTTCTGCAAACTTCTATTTCTCCTACCCAATATTTGACCGAGAAATATGAATCGATCGAAGAGCTTTATGGTCTTAAAAGACAAATAAGTATCAACGATTTTATGGCTGTTCATAATGCTATAGAAAAGACACGTAACTGGGAAGCCTATAAGGATCTTTATAAACTTGCTTTCGATCATTATCCGGGAACTATGTTGGGAACATTCTTTGAAGCCCGACATGAAGAAGAAACCGGCAATCCTAAAAAGGCAATGCGAATTTATCAAAATGCCTACGGACAAAAAAGTATCGCTTTTCTGGATGCAGATTATATGCTGGAGAAGGCAGATGCAATCAAAAAAGATTTCGGTTATTAGCAGAATATAATTTAGGAAATGGCGAAGGTAAAGACAACATTCTATTGTCAGAAATGTGGTGCACAATATGCAAAATGGCAGGGGAAATGCAACAGTTGCGGCGACTGGAATACGATAGTAGAAGAGCTTGTTGCAAAACCTGATAAAAAGGACTGGAAAACAAGTGCCAGTAAGGAAGCTAAAAAATTAGCCAGGCCTTTACTTATTGCTGAAATTGAAACCACACCACATGATCGCCTTAATACTGGTAACAATGAACTAAATCGCGTTCTTGGAGGTGGACTCGTTCCGGGGTCCCTTACTTTACTTGGTGGTGAACCGGGAATTGGAAAAAGTACGCTACTACTTCAGATCAGTCTGCAATTAAAATACAAGGTTTTATACGTTTCCGGAGAAGAAAGTCAGCAGCAAATCAAGATGCGTGCTGAACGTATCGATCCTAATCCTGCCAATTGTTTTATCCTTACCGAAACTAAAACTCAGAATATCTTCCGTCAGGTAGAAGAGATCGAGCCTGAAGTGGTTATTATCGATTCCATCCAGACCTTGCATAGTGACTATATTGAAAGCGCACCGGGAAGTATTTCACAGATAAGGGAATGCACCGCAGAGCTTATAAAATTTGCTAAGGAAAGTAATACTCCGGTCATTTTGATTGGACATATCACGAAGGAAGGGAGTATTGCTGGCCCGAAGGTTCTGGAGCATATGGTAGATACTGTTTTGCAGTTTGAAGGAGATCGAAATCATGTATACAGAATCCTTAGAGCTCATAAAAACCGCTTCGGAAGCACCCATGAACTGGGCATCTATGAGATGCAGGGCAGCGGGCTCCGGGAAGTCAATAACCCTTCAGAAATACTTATTTCCGAGAATGATGAAGATCTGAGTGGAACAGCCATCGCATCTACACTGGAAGGAATGCGACCACTAATGATCGAAATCCAGGCTTTGGTAAGCACCGCTGTTTATGGGACCCCACAACGCTCTACCACGGGTTATAATGCTAAAAGACTAAATATGCTACTGGCAGTGCTGGAAAAAAGAGCTGGCTTCAGGCTGGGAGCGAAAGACGTTTTCCTGAATGTTACTGGTGGTATTAGCGTGGATGACCCGGCGATAGATCTCGCAGTTGTCGCTGCAATTCTGTCTTCAAACGAAGATATTGCACTTCCAAAAGATATCTGTTTTGCTGCTGAAATTGGCCTCGCCGGTGAAGTAAGACCAGTAACCAGGGTCGAGCAAAGAATTCTTGAGGCCGAGAAGCTTGGTTTTGCCAGCATAATGGTATCCAAACAAAATAAATTCCCGAAATCTGAATATAATATCAGGATCGTTAAAGTTTCCAAAATTGAGGATGTTGTAAGTCATCTTTTTGAATAGACTGGCACAATTGCTGCGTACATTTATCTCGACATGAAGCAAATACGCAACCTTTGGTATATTCTTATTTTGTTGCTTATTTCTGGCTGTTCTCAGCTGGAAAAAGCTGAAGATCTTATTTCAGGTCTTTCTGAAAAAGAGAAGTATCAGCGCGAACAGAATATTTCAGATGAACTATTCAGCCTTTGGGAATCAAGAATCCAGAAAGCCTTAAATGATAGTATCGAAGTTGAAATGCCGTATACTGAAGCAGGAAACCTAAAACCGAAGAGCTTTAGTATTTACTCCTACCAGGCGTATCTAAAACCAGGTGAGATCCTGAACACCAATTTTAAAACCGATTCTTCCTCCACCCTTATTTTTACTGAAATATATCGTCGTAACAAACAAAATAAAAAGTTTGAACAAGTTTTAAAACCTAAATCTGATGGTTCTATCTCCTACGAAGTAGAAGAAAACGGACTCTATAAAGTAATATTTCAGCCGGAAATTGAAGCTCATACGCCTTTTACAATCCAACTTTCCATACTACCAGCTTATCAATTTCCAGTTTCTGGCGGGAACAATGCAGATATTGGTAGTTACTGGGGAGACATACGGGATGGTGGTAGTCGGGATCATGAGGGTATAGATATTTTTGCAGATCGGGGAACACCGGTGATTGCAACGACTTCTGGAAGGATAGGTTATTCCGGAGAGAAAGGCCTTGGTGGAAAACAAGTCTGGCTGCGTGATTCAAAACGCTCTCAATCTATATATTATGCTCACCTCGATAGTATAGTTCCAAATTTAAATTCGGTCAAAACCGGTGATACCCTTGGATTTGTTGGCAACACTGGAAACGCTAAAACAACACCTCCACATTTACACTTCGGAATATATCGCAGGAATACCGGAGCAATCGATCCGCTGGGATTTGTTTATAAAACTGAAACCCTGGAAAGTGCTATTTCAAAGGAAATTGAAATAGCGCAGCAACTAAGAGTAATTTCAACGAAAGCAAACCTGCGGAATAAAGCAGCTGCCAGTAATTCTAAAATAATGAAAACTGCCAGAAATGGCGAATTGTTGTTCGTGCATGGAAAAACGGCCGATTGGTATCATGTTCGTGATAGCCTCGACCGTTCTATGTATGTACATGAGAGTCTGGTTAGTCCAAATATTTAGGGTGCAGGATTTGGAATCTGTTGATGGATCTCATCGATCTCTTTCAGGATTTCATCGCTAAGTATGATATCAACACTTTCGATATTTTCCTTTAATTGTTCCATGGTGGTAGCACCAATAATATTGCTGGTCACGAATTTCTGCTGGTTCACGAAAGCCAATGCCAGATGGGTTAAACTAAGCTCATGCTTATCTGCCAGATCTTTGTATTTCCTGGTTGCCTCGACTGCCAGATCATTTGAATATCTCTTATACTGCGGAAACAGATCCAAACGGGAATTCTTTTGAATACCATCTAAATGCTTTCCACTAAGCGTTCCCATTCCTAGCGGTGAGTACGGAAATAAACCTACATTCTCCCGATGAAGTATTTCTGTTAATCCAACCTCATCTTTTCGATTAAGTAAACTGTATGGATTTTGAACGGTCACTACCTTCGGCAGTTTATCTCCCGCAGCCTGAAGGAATTTCATGAGTCCGTAAGGAGTTTCATTACTCAAACCTATATGACCAATTTTTCCCTGTTGAACAAACTCCTGCAAAGATTCCAGGATCTCCTGAAAATTTTCTTCCCATTCTTCAGATTCATCATGCTTATAATCCAGTTTTCCGAAGAAATTGGTATTACGTTCCGGCCAGTGCAATTGGTAAAGATCGATATGATCTGTTTGTAATCTCTTTAAAGAGTTATGTAATGCATCCTTGATAGCTTCCTTATGAAAACCAAGATTTTCGCGAACATGCGAAACCATATCTCCGGGACCAGCTACTTTACTGGCAATCACGACATCGTCTCTTCTTCCGGTTTTCTTAAACCAGGATCCAATCACTTTTTCTGTACTTCCCTGGGTTTCTGCCTTCGTTGGGATCGAATACATTTCAGCAGTATCTATAAAGTTCACACCTTTATCCAGGGCGTAATTTATTTGCTCGTGACCTTCAGCCTCTGTATTCTGCTCGCCCCAGGTCATGGAACCTAGACAGATCTTACTAACTTTTATACTGGTATTCGGTAGATTGCTATATTTCATCTAATTATTCAATTTCATTAAGAACACGAGTGATTTCATCCAGTTTTGGAGTAAGTATCACTTCAATTCTACGGTTTTTGGCTTTTCCTGCTTCAGAATCATTTTTTGCGATTGGTGCATATTCACCTCTACCAGCAGCGGTAAGACTTTGAGGGTCAATCTGGTTGTTTTCACGTAAGATCTGTACTATAGACGTCGCTCTTTTGGTAGAAAGATCCCAGTTGTCTTTTAACTGTCCGCTTCCACCATAAGGCACATTATCTGTATGTCCTTCAATGAGTACTGCGATATCGGGATTTTGCGCAAGTACGCTCCCCAGCTGTTTTACAGCTTTTCTTCCTTCCTGATTTACTGCCCAGCTACCGGAATCGAACAGCAATTTGTTTTCCATGGAAACATATACTTTCCCATCTTTTTGCTCAACGCTTAATCCCTTACCTTCAAAATTTGTAAGCGCATTAGAAACAGCATTCTTAAGTGTGTTCATCTTAGCGTCTTTAGCTGCAATAACAGACTCCAGTTCATCGATTCTTTGTGATCTGAGATTAAGGTCTTTTTGAAGCTTTTCCAATCGGTTTTTTTCGATAAGCAGGTCGGCTTCTTTTTCGTCAAGCTGCGCGAGTAGCTCCCTGTTTTGACGGGAATTCTCCAGAATGGCTGCTGAACTGTTTTGCTCAAGGGCGTCATAAGATTCTTCCAGGCTGGTATAGTTCTTCTGCAACGCAGCATATTTCTGCATGAGATCATTTCGCTCGGTCGTTGCAGCATCGTACTCCTTTTGTAAGCTGGCAAGATCATTCCCGAGCTTCTCCGAATTACTTCGGAAGGAATTGAGGTCTTCATTCATGCTTCTGTTCTCACGCTGAAGGTCTGCATTTCTACCTTCCAGATCATTGTATTTTTTCGATGAGACACAGGAAGTTCCCAATGCCAGAAGTGTTGATATTGTAAGGATTCTAAGTTTCATAATTTCTTTATTTTTCGATTTCTACTAAAACGGGACAATGGTCGCTATGGTATGCTTCAGGCAGAATTACTGCTCTTTTCAAGCGATCTTTCAAGGGTGCTGCTACCAGGTTATAATCGATTCTCCATCCTTTATTATTATTTCGTGCATTGGCTCTGTAACTCCACCAGGAGTACTGATCTGGTTCCTCATTAAAATGACGGAAGCTATCTATAAAGCCACTTTGCATCAACCTATCGATCCACTGTCGTTCTTCAGGAAGAAATCCGGAAGTGTTTTTCAACCGCACAGGATCATGAATATCGATGGCTTCGTGACAAATGTTATAATCCCCGCCAATGATCAAATTAGGTCTGGAATTTTTAAGTTCATCTATATAATACTGGAAGTCTTCCATGAATTTGAACTTAAAATCGAGCCTTGCGGTATTGGTACCCGACGGCAGATAAAGACTCATGACTGAAAGTTCTCCAAAATCTGCCCGAATTACCCGGCCTTCATAATCCATATAATCGATCCCGGTGCCATATTCTACATGATCTGGTTTAGTTTTACTCAAAATTGCCACGCCGCTATATCCTTTCTTAGTTGCCGGATACCAGTATTGATATGGGTAGCCAGCTTTTTCAAAGACTTCCAGATCAAGTTGTTCTGGAGTAGCTTTTATTTCCTGAATAAGAACCACATCTGGATTTGCCTGTTGCAACCAGTCAAGAAAACCTTTCCTGATGGCAGCCCTGATGCCGTTTACATTATATGATATTATAGTCATAGGAGTCGAATTTGCGCAAAAATAACGCTATCTGAACTTTTCGTCGTCCCGGATAGCGTTATGATTTATTTAAAATGATCGTTATTTTACGATAAAGCGTTTTACTTTTCCAACTTTTCGGGTACCTACACGAACAAGGTAAACTCCCCTCGCAGCGTATGACATATCCAGATCGTAGACATAACCATCTCCTTCATTAAGGATCAGGTTTTCCAGGAGCAATTGGCCGCTAATATCATGAACTGTGAGGCGTAGAGGTTCATTAAAGCTTGTTTCCATTACTACCCTGTAAAGTCCTTCTATGGTTGGATCTGAAACCACGATCAATTCAGCTTCATTCAGGATGAAGTCTTCAATATCTAAAGTACTGTCAATGATATTTACTGAATAATCATGTGTTGTTCCATAGGCCATTACTGAACATGGATCATTTAGATCTCCATCAAAACTGGTATCACCAGCTCTTATTCTCAGTAAATGTTGTCCCAATGCAGCATCTTCAGGTAAACTGAAGTTATAGGTAAAAGGTGTATTAATTTCCGGAATCACTTCTGAAGTGATCAATCTTTCAGAATCTTCAAAAACCGCGTTATCATTCAGATCGATCCACATGGAAAACTTCTCCACATCATCATCTGCAAAATTGGTTTGAACAGTTACGCTGTAATCGTTGATTGATCGATCAAGATTCGTAGTACCTCCAATAAAATCAAGATATCCTGTAGTACATGGAATCCTTTCATTTACAAAATCATTGATCTCGAAATAAAATATGCCATCTCCTTGGGAGCAATCTGAACCTTCAGGAATACAATCTAAATTAGCAACCGACGTTCTTTCTGAATCGTTCGATGGATCAAAGTCGTTTGCCAGCCTGGTTCTGGCCGTAATCGTATATCGCCCGGAACTTGAAAAATTAGAAGTCTGATTAAAAGTATAAACTTCAAGACCTCCTACTTCAAGGGTACCATTAAAAACTTCAGAAACGGTAGCATTATTTCCAACCTGATAAGAAACCGGTATATTGCCTTGTGGCTCTCCCCCAAAGTTTTCGATCGTGACCGTCACCTGCTCAGAAGCACTCAGGTTCTCTCCAGATTCCGGCGCGTCGATGGAAGTAACACCAACATCATTAGGTGGTAAATTCTTCACCTCAGCTTCAATACTATCGTTTCCTGGATTGACATCGCCCTGAAGATTGGTAGAAATCACCAGTGTATAGATCTGGCCTACTTCGGAAAGATCTGCGAGTTCAGAAAAATTAAATTCAGTAACACTTTCCGCAGGAATGGTTTCAGTATAGGTCTGAGTTACCGTTTCACCACCATTTATGGTATAGCTGATCTCAAAATTAGATTGAGGATTAAGTCCGAAATTTCTAAGCCTGATGCTAATTTGTTCCGAAGCGGTTAAACTTGCATCTTCGGGACTTTCCAGGCTAATCACTCCAATATCGTTGAGTTCTGTTGCAGAAAATCTAAAAACCCCCACTTTATTAAGACGTCTTGTTCCTTCAAAATATTCTGCATTATGCCAGAAGGTAAGATCATCTACCGGGTCTATGCTTAGATGCGCATAGTCTCCATAGCGACCAAAAGGACTGGGCTGCGGACTCAATCCCTCCACAATGCTCTGCTCTTCGATGCTCATGACTCCCAATGCGTCATTCACATATCGCCCGGTATAACGAATGGATGGGAAAATTGGATCCACAGGATTATCATCCAGAATCGTAAAACCAAGCGCTATATTTCCCCGGGCATCTATCCCTATGCTTCCACTAAATCTATCACTCGGGTCCGGGGCGTAAGTACCTTCCTGGTAAACGCTCCAGGCTGCGCCATCGTTCGCCTGTCTTAGTTCATACCAGCGAATGCCTGCATGTTCCGCAGGACTAGCATCCACATCTACCACAAAGTTCATTACGACCGAATTGTGGTCTTCGAACCTGCGATACTGCGTCATATACATCATGGCACCCTGCAGGGCATCAATATCTGTATCACTTCCCGGCTGAGCAAGATTCTTAAAGCTACCACCATCAAAAGTCGCTATAAATGGTGAAACACCATCAGTAAGTTCCTGATTTAACCTTATGCTGGAAGAAGAAAGTTCCTCCCAGTTTACATCCATAAGCCAGATCTTTAAATGATCTTCATTCACCCCGGCCCATTGATCGTCCTGTAAATAAATTATTGGTGCATCTCCCGCAGGCGGAAGATCTGATCCCATCACACTAAAACCTGCCGGACTGTAGAAACCGTTATTCTGAATTCCCGGTAAAGGAAAACCCAGTATTCTAACATCATTTGCACCAGCAAGCATTTTATCACGTTCCAGTACATAAACAATTTCTTTACCCTGTGGTTCTAAAGCATCCTTGTTGGTAGTGATATAATAACCATCGCTCCAAAGTGAAATTTTCGGGTAATCTGGCAGTGATTCCAGGTCAAATCTATAGGTATACCATCCACTATTTACGGGGTCGGGACCCTGAGAAACTGCGAAAAGCAATGCTGCCGGAGAATTACTCGTACCTCTTGGTGCAAGGTCATCGCTAAATTGCATTACCACGAACCTATCTGCCGACTCATCGTAGAAAACGATAGGATCCCCATCGGTTTCATCATTGAAAGCTCCACCGATACTAGCGAGCGAAGAACCAGGAATTAAAACATTTCCCTGCTTATCCCAGATCGCAAATTCAGAGTTCCAAGCATTCACATAATGATTTCGGCCTACGGCACCGGTAGGATCTGAGGGAGTTGATCTCGTATCTGCTCCATCAAAAGTAAATATTGGCGCTTTCGCCGGGATCTCACCTTTTTTCTTTTGAACAGTAGGATCATCTCTTTTTGGCAGGCCTTTCCCCGGAACGATCTTGTTGATCCCTCTGTTTCTTGGATTATAAAGCTTTTGCTTTTTGGTAGAAGGAATCAATCGTTTCTTTGAAAGTGCTCCCGATTTAATTACGCTGGCAGAATCTATGAATGCAGGTCCCATTCTTTCTTTCTGCTGGGAAAAAACGTTCAGCTGAAAAAGAAATAAAAGAGGAAGTAATAGTATATATTTTTTCATCGCGAATGCATCAACTTCAATAATGACTAAAAATAGACATTATCAAATTTAATCAATATAAAAAAGGCAATTAATCACTTAATTGCCTTTATATCGGGACTATACCAGAAATGAATATTTCTATACGAAATCTTTCATCCAGGTTTTAAAGTCGGTTTCTTTTCTTATCAATGCATCGAGTTCAGAGATTTTTACTCTTTTCTGTTCCATGGTATCTCGGAATCTTACAGTTACTGAATCATCTTCCAGCGAATCATGATCTACCGTAATACAAAGCGGAGTTCCGGCAGCATCCTGTCTTCTATATCTACGTCCAATGGCATCTTTCTCATCATACTGCACTCTGAAATCCCATTGAAGTTCATCAATGATCTTATGTGCAAGTTCCGGCAAGCCGTCTTTCTTCACCAGTGGTAATACTGCTGCTTTTGTTGGAGCCAGTACCGCAGGAAGTTTTAATACTGTACGAGTATTCCCGTCTTCCAGTTGCTCTTCTTTTAACGAAGATGAAAGAACTGCCAGGAACATACGATCAAGACCTATCGAGGTTTCGATCACGTAAGGCACATAATTCTCTTTGAGCTCAGGATCGTAGAACCTCAGCTTTTTACCAGAGTGTTCTTCGTGAGCTTTAAGGTCAAAATCTGTTCTTGAATGAATACCTTCAAGTTCCTTAAATCCAAATGGGAAATCAAATTCTATATCTGCAGCTGCGTTAGCGTAATGCGCTAATTTTTCATGGTCATGGAATCTATAATTTTCTTCACCCAGACCTAGAGATCTATGCCAGTTTAATCTAATTTCTTTCCATTTCTCGTACCACTCAAGTTCTTCACCTGGTCGTACAAAAAATTGCATTTCCATTTGTTCAAATTCTCTCATTCTGAAAATGAACTGTCTTGCCACGATCTCATTTCTGAAGGCTTTACCGATCTGTGCTATCCCGAAAGGAATTTTCATTCTTCCGGTTTTCTGAACATTCAGAAAGTTTACAAAGATACCCTGAGCAGTTTCAGGTCTCAGGTATAAATCTGTAGCAGAATCGGCTGAAGCTCCCAGTTTTGTTCCAAACATGAGGTTGAACTGTCTAACTTCAGTCCAGTTCTTAGAACCTGTATCGGGATCTGCGATTTCAAGTTCTTCTATTAACTTTTTGACATCAGCAAGGTCTTCATTAGTAAGCGAGCGAGCCAGTCTTTCCAGGATCTCTTTACGATCACTAAGATATCTTTGCACTCTTGGATTAGTCTGCCTGTACATTTCTTCATCGAAATCTTCACCAAACCTTTTCTTTGCTTTTGATATTTCCTTTTCTGCCTTTTGAAGTAGCTTTTCAGCATAATCCTCTACCAGAACATCTGCGCGATATCTCTTTTTAGAATCTTTATTGTCAATAAGAGGATCGTTAAAGGCATCCACGTGGCCAGAAGCCTTCCAGGTGGTGGGATGCATCAAGATCGATGCGTCTATACCAACAATATTCTGGTGTAACTGCGTCATACTTCTCCACCAGTATTCCTTAATGTTTTTCTTCAGCTCAGCTCCATTCTGTCCATAGTCATATACAGCACTCAGGCCATCATAGATTTCACTGGATTGAAAAATATACCCATACTCCTTCGAATGGGAAATCACGTTCTTAAAAAGGTCTTCTTGTTTTGCCATGGAACAAAAATAAAAAAACCGCCCTGAATAAGCTTCAAGGCGGTCCGTAATTTATATTTTAATAATCTATCTCAGGCTAAAACTTCCATTCGCAAGAAGAACAGCGTCATTATATACATAGACCTTATAAGTTCCTTCCAGTAGTTTATCCTCATCTGTATTAGAAAGAATACAAACATCCAGTTCATCTTTTTCGTAGAATACTTTCGAAGATGCGCTATAAACCATGGCTCCACCTTCATGTTGCACCACAATCTGATCACCTACGAGTTCATTTTCAGGGTTATAAACCTGAACATACATAGTTTTCTCTCCCGTATCTGCAAGATCATTAGCCGTTAGAGTAAAACAGGTTCTAATCTGGTCAATTCGTCCCGTTCTATCATTTTCGACTAGTTTTCCGCTATTCCTAACGATCACACCTTCTCCTTTTAAACCTGTGATCTTAAGACGTGCCGCCTTGTCCACCTTTGTGGAAAGACTTTGGTTCGTATTACGCAAAGAGTCTGAAAATCTTGTTCTTTCCTGCAAAGCAACGCTTGTACTATCCAGAGAAGTACTCAATTGTTGATTCTGCGCACTTAAACTATCTACCACGCGGAATAATCTGTCTTTCTCAGCTTTTAAATTACCGATCTCTCTTCTATATCTCGAGATCATAATTAGATTCGCTTCATTATCTTTTACTGAATCTAATAATCTGGTAATTCGATCACGCGCATTTACGAGGTCCTGATCCATCACCTCATTCTCATCGATCGCCTCATCGTATTTAATGATAAGTTCGTTCAATTCATCTTCTATAACTGTTTTTTCCTTCTGAAGGATCTCTTTATTCTCCTTTTCTTCGTTATAGAATTTGATGGTGTAAATACTCAGGGCAATAAGCGCCACGGCAAGTACACCTGTAAGAACTTTTAATGCAGTATTGCTTTTATTTTCTGTCATTATGAATCAATTTAGTTTGTAAATTTATACGTTTAACCAAGTCTGGTACAAGCCATTAACAAATGTTTCACGATTTCATCAATCTTCTTTATCCGGCTTCCTGTCACATTTGCCAGACAGAACTTGTGAAAAATGAGCATATACTTTGTACGAGTTGCCTTCATGATCTTCCG
This sequence comes from Christiangramia marina, assembly GCF_048285865.1. NCBI lineage: Bacteria > Pseudomonadati > Bacteroidota > Flavobacteriia > Flavobacteriales > Flavobacteriaceae > Christiangramia > Christiangramia marina. The sequence continues at coordinate 666,726 of NZ_JBLVTK010000001.1, forward strand.
GTTACCAGGTATCATTTAGATAACGACAATCCGGTCAAAAAAATTTTCCAGGGCAGGGTAAAGATAGACAAAGCAACCGCATTATTACATTTCAGAAAAAAATCTGGGGTACAGCAGCTAATCCATGATCTGAAGTATCGCGGACACCAGGAAATTGGAAATTATCTTGGTGCATGGCTGGGAGAAGAGCTATCAGCGATCGATGAATACAGAGAAATAGACCTGGTTCTTCCTGTTCCTTTGCATAAATCCAGGTTAAAAGAACGTGGTTACAACCAGGTAGAAGCATTTGGAATCGAAATCGCCAAGAAATTGAATGCTCAATATAGATCTGATCTTCTATTAAAAGTAAACGCCATGCAAACACAAACCAGAAAAGGCAGGATCTCCAGATGGGGCAAAATTGAACAAACGCTCGAACTTCACAAGCCCGATGAATTGAAGGGAAAGACTGTGCTGCTGGTTGATGACCTGGTTACGACCGGAGCTACTCTGGAAGCCTGTGCTCATAAATTACTTGAAATAGAAAATATCAGAATATCTATCGCTACCATGGCAATTACACACTAAGCATTACGTTGTAATTCAAAATAATTGTTTCTTTGCTAAAAGAATTCCCTTTCATTCATGAAGAAAAGAGTACCCGGTTTTATTCTCGTTTTGATACTTCTGTTCACCACAGTACAGTGTGCAAAGAAAGGCATGCCCGAAGGTGGACCGGTAGATGAAGATCCGCCAAAATTCTTAAGAGCAAACCCTGAAAACTTCACTACGAATTTCGACAAAGAAGAAATACGAATTTACTTCGATGAATATATTAAGCTGGACAAACCTTCCCAGCAGATCATTATTTCTCCCCCCATGGTCCCAAAGCCGAACATCATGCCTTTGGGAACAGCGAGAAAAGATATTAAGATAGAGATCACGGATACTTTGGAAGAGAATACTACCTACGCGATTAACTTCGGAAAATCTATCGTCGACAATAATGAAGGGAATCCCTATGATTATTTCAAATATGTATTTTCAACAGGAGATTATATAGATTCACTGTCAGTTTCAGGAATTGTTAGAGACGCAAAGCTGAAAGAACCTTCAGAAGTAATATCTGTGATGCTTTATGAAGCCGATACTTCTTACACAGATTCTATAGTTTTTAAGGAAACTCCGAGGTATATCACCTACTCCCAGGATAGCACCTTTAATTTCAGTCTTGAGAATCTTAAGGCAGGAACTTACAGGATGGTCGCGCTTATGGATAGTAACGATAATTACCTCTATAACCCTAAAAAGGAAAAAATTGGTTTTGTAGAAGGTGATATTACGATTCCTAGTGAAGAGAGCTTTGAACTTACAGTTTTCAAGGAACAGCTTGAATTCGAACCTAAAAGACCGAATCATTTTAAAGGGAACCAGATTATTTTTGGTTACGAAGGATATGCAGATCCCGATAGTATTAAAATCGATTTGCTATCCGCCAGGCCTGAAGGTTATCGCTCGAGAATAATTAAGGACCCTGTAAAAGACACTTTGTATTACTGGTATAATACCAGTCCGGAATTGGACACCCTAATGTTTGTGGTGAATTCTCCAAAGACGCAGGATACTTTAATCGCGAGAATGGGAAATCTGGAACGTGATTCATTGATGATTTCAACCGAAAATGGCGATTTGATCAAAGACTTCAAGTTAAAAGCTAACACGCCAATCGTTGATTATGCTGCAGACCAGATCAGAATCATGGATATGGATTCTACTGATGTTCCTTTTGAAGCTGAATTTGATCCATTACTGAATGAAGTGAGACTGAAATTCGAGAAAAAGCCCTCAAATAATTATAATATCACTGCCTTTCCAGGTGCAATCACAGATCTTTTTGAAGAAACGAATGACACCATTTACAAGAACATGACCACTAAGGATCTTTCGGCATTTGGTACTATTATCATAGATCTTCAGAATATTCAGCAATTTCCAGTGATCGTGCAGTTAACCAATATTAAAGGTGAAATTTTAGCGGAGCAATATTCAGAAGACCGGTCTAATTTCACTTTCAATTATCTCAATCCCGGGGATATCCTGGTGCGAGTTATTTTTGACAGCAATGCCAACCAAAAGTGGGATACAGGCAATTTCCTGAAAAAGATTCAGCCGGAAAGGATTCAGTATTTAAGAGACACTTTGGAAGTGCGCGCTAACTGGGATCAACCTTACACATTTAGTCTAGACTAAAAGAATCGCGATCCTGAAGGAATTTTAATTTCTCACGGGTTTCCAGCATTTCCTTTTTGGATAGTTCGAATTCCTCCACGAATTCGTCAGATCTATCCAGGCCGGTGATCGCATTACCCAAAACATCGTAAGCAGCAGAATGCCCGTTGTAAACATAGCCATCTCCATCCTCGCCGGTTCTATTCAATCCAATGCAGTAGCTCATATTTTCAATAGCACGCGCTTTCAGTAATGCATCCCACGCGTTTACACGCTTCTCAGGCCAGTTTGCTACATAGATCAATAGATCATAATCTTCGGTATTTCTGGCCCATACGGGAAATCTCAGGTCATAGCATACCAAAGGACAAATCTTCCAACCTTTATATTCAACGATCAACCTGTCTTTTCCTGCAGTATATGTAAGATTTTCCTTGGCCAAAGTGAAGGTATGTCGTTTGTCATAAATTTTATAATCTCCATCAGGAAATACGAAAAAGAGTCGGTTATAATATTCGCCATGATCTTTGATGATCACACTTCCCGTGATCGCAGCATTTTTATGCTTAGCCGTTTCGATCATCCAGTTGAGGGTCTTTCCTTTCGTTTCTTCAGCAAGATTTTCAGCATTCATGCTAAAACCTGTTGTAAACATTTCCGGTAGTACAATAAGTTCTGCCTTATCGCTGATCGCTTTTATCTTTTCTGAAAACATCTCCAGATTCGCTTCAGAATTTTCCCATTCCAGCTCAGCCTGAATTATGGCTACTTGTAATTTATCATCCATACTCAAAAATATAAAATTCGTGTAAAGCTGTGCCAAAGCAGTGTTAAATCATTGTGCAACGCCGGCTTTATAAATAGTTTTATTCCACAAAAAAATCAAAATCATGAGTGTAGCAAATTTCTTTCAGAAGGATTCATATGTTTCTAATACAAGTCGTAGTGTAATTTCAGGTTTTATTGGTGGTCTTGCCGGGACAGCAGTTAAGACTCTTATTGAGCAGGTTCTTCCGGTTAGAGAAATCGACCAGAAGTCTTCTCAAATGAAGATAGTAGATGACCTTTCGACTAAGATCACAGGTAGCCCCGTAAGCACTCACAATGAAGCACTGGCAGAACAGTTGGTGAATATCCCAATGGGTGGTTCACTAGGAGCCGCTTATGGATATGGTAAAAAGAACCGTTTTGGCCTTAAACCTATGGACGGGATCATTTTTGGCGCAACGACCTGGGCTTCCACCCACGAAACTTCTTTACCTATTTTAGGTCTTGAACCTAAACCAACAGATGTGCCTGTAAGAATGCAGATCAATGAGCTTTTTGCCCATGTTGCATTTGGTGTAACTACAGAGCTAGTAAGACATTATATCGATAAGCAATTGAGAGAGAGTAACTAAGCCTCTAATTGCTTCAACATTCTTTTAATTCTGTCTTCAAGTTTTTCTGAAGATAATTTTTCACGCATTCTATCTGTAATGATTGGAAATGAGAAGGGTGTTGGTTTCGCACATTTTTTCCACACGATCGTCTGTTTTGAAATTCTATCGAGGGAGATTCTTAATCTCCCTTCTTCCAATTGATGTTCAAAAGTCTCCCGAAAAGCTTGCTGATACAGTAAATTATCCTCTTCATAATCTCTGAAAACACTGAACAATAGTTGAGAATTGGATTGAAGGTGTTTGCTTTTGATCAGCTTATTAGGATAGCCGGTAAATACCAATCCAGCGATTACTGCTATATCGCGGAATTTTCTACGGGCCATTTCCGTAGCATTCAGACTTTTATAGAGATCATCCATTAAAAAATCTGCAGAAAACAGATTGTTATCCAATACTTGCTGCATATCGATCTCCTGGTCTGAAAGTAATTCGAATCCGTAATCATTGAAGGCGATCGAAAAGCTAATAGGAACAAGCAAACTGATGCGGTAAGCAAGTAAACTACCCAGAGCTTCGTGCACAAATCTCCCGTCAAAAGGATAAAAAACCGCATGATAACCTTCCCGGGTTTTAAAAGTTTCTATTAAAAACTCATCTGCCTTTGGAATGATTGAATCTCTCTGTTGCCTTTTAAAAATAGGTTTTAAAGCTTCGAATTCAGGACTGGTCTTTTCATCCTGCTCCAATGCTGAAGCTTCATACATTTCATCGCGTAACAATTCACTCATTTGAGCGGAGAAAGTCATCCTTCCACCGGACCAACTGGGAACTTTAGCAGTTTTCTTTTTCGATTTTCTAACCAGTACCTGCATGTTCTTAATTCGAACGAGTTCCAGGTTTCTACCGGCAAAGGTAAATACATCACCAGGTTTCAATTTCGAAATAAAGAACTCTTCCATAGTTCCTATATAACCACCCTTAATATATTTTACACTAAGTACCGCATCGCTAACGATCGTTCCAATTTGAAGTCGGTGACGCATGGCAACTCCCCGGTTATTGATCTTAAACTTTCCATCTTCTTCGATCTCCACTTTTTTATATTCGTCGTAAGACTGAAGACTCTGGCTACCTTTGGTGATAAAATTAAGGATCCATCGCCATTGATCTTCAGTAATACCCTGAAAGCAGAACGTACTGGCAATTTCTGGGAAGATCTCTTTTGGGAAGAACCCATTAGAAACTGCCAGCGTATTTAAATATTGAACTAAAACGTCAAAACTCATCAGGTAAGGCACTCGATCCTCTACCGCCTTTTTAACTACGGCCTTTTGTAAAGCTGAAGCCTCGATCAACTCTATAGCATGAGTTGGCAGAAAGTAGATCAAACTTACTTTTCCCGGTTGGTGACCACTTCTACCTGCCCTTTGTAAAAATCTCGCTACACCTTTAGGTCCGCCAATTTGTACGATCGTTTCCACCGGTGCGAAATCTACTCCTAGGTCAAGACTAGAAGTACAGACCACAGCTTTCAGACTTTCATTTCTTATCGCCTGCTCGACCCAAAGCCTGGTTTCTTTATTAATACTCCCATGATGCATGGCAACTTCACCGGCAAACTCCGGATATTTACTCAGCAATTTCTGAAACCAGAGTTCACATTGCGACCTGGTATTGGTGAAGAGCAGAGTGGTTCTGGATTCCTTGATAATAGGCACGACCTCATCCAGCAAATGCAGACCTAAATGCCCTCGCCAGGGAAATTTCTCCATTTTCTTCGGAATGATAGATCGAACATCGATCTTCTTTTTCAAGAATGCTCGCACCAAAACCGAATTTTCCAAAGCTTTTGACTCTGGCCCAAGCAGTACTTCCCTTGCCTGATCAAGATTCCCGATTGTAGCAGAAATACCCCAGATCCTTAAATCTTTAGAGATAGTTTTTAATCGGGACAGACCTAATTCTACCTGAACACCTCTTTTGGTCCCCAGAAGTTCATGCCACTCATCGATCACGATCGCCTGCAGATCCTTGAATGTTTTATCGTAGTTTTTGGAAGCTAGCAGTAATTGCAGGCTTTCAGGAGTTGTAATGAGTAGATCTGGCATAGAGCGTTTCTGCGCGGCCCGGTCCTTCTGGGAAGTATCTCCGGTCCTGATACCCACGGTAAATTGCGTTCCCATTTCTTCCGCAAAGCGTGAAGCGGCCTGTTCGATCTCAACACTTAAAGCTCTAAGCGGAGTGATCCATATCGCCTTTAAACCTTTCTTATGCTTCGTTTTATAATCCGGGTTTTTACGAATATAATCCAGTACTATTGGAACCCATAGGGCATAGGTCTTCCCACTTCCGGTAGGCGCATTCAACAATCCGTTTTTCTTCTGAAGATAGGCTGTCCAAGTATCCTTCTGAAATTTAAAGGGTTTCCAGTCCTGTCCCGCAAACCAGTCTTCTGCCAGTCCTATGAATTCTGCCCTCTTCATTATGGTATGAGCGCTTTTAAATCGTCCAAAGTATTGGCTTCTTCGATCTTTTTATCTAATCTCCAGCGAAGTATTCTGGGGAACCGCGTTGCAACACCACTTTTGTGCCTTTTAGATTCTGCAATTCCTTCAAAAGCAATTTCGAATACGTAATGTGGAGTTACACTTCTAACAGGACCAAAGCGGTCCAGCGTATTTCGTTTGATCCAGGCATCCAGCTTTCTGAATTCTTTATCGGTAAGTCCCGAATAAGCCTTTGCGAAAGTGACCAGTTCCTTTTTTTCTTCATCCCAGAGCCCGAATGTATAATCTGTAAATAAATTACTTCGCCTTCCATGACCTCGCATGGCATAGGTAAGAACAGCATCTATGGTGAGAGGATCAACTTTCCATTTCCACCAGTCGCCTTTTTTCCTCCCTACGAGATACGGAGAATCTAGTCTTTTCAGCATTAATCCTTCCGACTTTACCTCTCTCGAATTTTCGCGTTCTACAGCTGCTTCCTCCCAGGTTTTAAATCGTATACTTTCTGAAAGATGTAAGGGTAACTCTTCGCTTTGAACTTCGTGATATAGCTTTTCCAGGATCTCACGTCTCTCTCCAAATGCCGTATTCCGGATGTCCTCACCTTCCCATTCCAGAATATCGTAGGCTTTTAAAATAACCGGTGTTTTTTCAAGAAGTTTCTTACTAACATTTTTTCGTCCAATCCGCGTTTGCAGATCATTGAAAGTACCAATTTCACCATCAGGAAATGGCAGAATCTCACCGTCTATGACCGTTCCATTGGGCACTACACCAACCAAGGCTTCAAATTCGGGGTATTTATCGGTTACGAGTTCTTCTCCGCGTGACCACACAAATAACTGGTCATTTCTAATAATTACCTGCGAACGTATGCCGTCCCATTTATGTTCTGCGCTCCATTCTGAAACATCTCCAAGTGCATCAGGTTCATCTTCAATAGCGTAAGCAAGATAAAATGGATAAGGCTTTGAGAGAAAATCTTCTTCATTTTCCTCGAGAATAAGCTTATTGTAGGTGATTTTGGAAGGTTCCCAGTTACCCATTAATTTATAAGCGAGGATATCTTCATCAATTTCGGTAGCTTTTGCCAGAGCGCGGGTCATCAATTTCTGACTTACTCCAATTCTAAAACTTCCGGTTATAAGCTTGGTGAAGACGAAACGTTCGTAATAATTCAGATTTAGCCAGTTATCAAAAAGATATTCCTTTTTTATTTCTTCTGGCTTCTTCTTCAATTCAAGGATCTCCTGTAAAAACTGATTCAGACTTTTTTCCGTAGAACTGTCACTCTTCGGAATAACAAGTGCAATAGTTTCAGCCAGATCTCCAACAATATGATAAGATTCTTCAAATAGCCAGAGCGGGATATTCGCTAATTCTGAAGCCCATTCCCGCATGAGTGTGGTGTTTACCGGTCGGGGTGGTCGTCGATGACTCAAGATCGCGATGGTCCAGACCTTGTCTTTGTCTTCAGCATTTTTAAAATACTCGGTAAGTGCTTCTACTTTCAAGGTAGTTTTATTGGTACTATCCAGGGTTTTGATCAAATCTGCAAATGCTCTCATTCCGAATCCTTTTCTTTATCGCTTTCCAGTTGCCCGGTTTCACTTTCGTATTGAGTTTCTTCAGTTCGTGCGTCGTAACCATGTTCGCGTAGATATTTCGAAAATATATCGGTATATCCATGAGTACAGATAACTTTTTCGCAACCAGTTTCTTTGATGGACGATAATAAACCCTGCCAGTCACAATGATCACTGAGTACAAAGCCTTTATCGATCGCCCGTCTTCTTCTGGCACCACGAAAAGTCATCCATCCACTGGCTGAGGCGGTTACATAAGGCACCATTTTCCTTATCCAGGTACTTCCATGAGCACTTCCCGGCGCAAGTACGATATTACCTTTTAATTCTTCTTTCGTAGTTTCCCTGGTCACTCTTGTAGTTTCATGAAAATCGATTTGAGAACGTAAAACTTCAGTCATGTTCTCAATCGCTCCATGAGTATATATTTTACCAATAGAAGGATCCAAATGTTTAAGTAATCGCTGGGCTTTTCCGAGGGAATAACCGAAGAGCACAGAAGTTCTGCCATCTGCCTGATTTTGCGCCCACCAGTTATTAATTTCAGTAAAGACCTGCTCCTGTGGAGTCCATTTAAAAGCGGGTAATCCAAAGGTGCATTCAGTAATGAAAGTATGGCATTTTACGGGCTCATAAGGGACCGCAACGCCATCATCCTCTGTCTTATAATCCCCGGTAAAAACCCAGACTTCACCCTTATATTCCACCCTGATCTGGGAAGAACCAATAATATGACCTGCCGGATGCAACGAAAATTTCACTCCGTTGATCGTAAAGCTTTCATTCCACTTCTTGCCGGTGACATTAATTTCTCCCAGCCGGTGACTAATAATTGGCACATTGCTATGATGCGTAATATATTTTTTGTGACCATACCTGCTATGATCTGCATGACCATGAGAAATGATCGCCTTATCCACAGGTTTCCACGGGTCTAGATATACATCTGCAGCAGCGCAGTAAATTCCTTTATCATTAAAAGCCAGTAGCGGTGTTTCCATAAATTCTGAAGAAAATTGAATTTAAATAATACTCGATTCAAACGGAAAGGATTAAGAAAAGATTAGCGAACGACTAGCAAGAATAATGCTGGCTTTGCGTAATTAAAGTGCGGGATATCTTTATATTTGTAAGACTAAATTATATTACAAATGTCCTTTTCAGATTTATTTGGCTCAGGAGAGCATCTAAGAAACTTAAGTCATTTTGCATCGATCGTAAATCTTGCAGCCATTGATGGCGAGATTAATGATAGAGAAGAGAAATTACTTCAAAGATTTGCCCGTAAACTGGATATTAACGAAGAAGAATATGCCAAGGTGATCGAAAACCCAAAAGCATTTCCTCTTACCGGATCCAATAGTGTGGAAAGAAGATTAGAGCGGCTTCACGATCTTTTCAAGATCATTTTTGCAGATAATGAGATCGACGAAGAAGAAACTGAACTCATCAAGCGCTACGCGATTGGTCTTGGTTTTTCCAGCCAGGCTTCTGAAGGAATTATCGAGCGTTCTATCCAGATCTTTAGTGGACAGTTAAACTTCGAAGATTACCGTTATTTGCTTGAAAAAGATAATGACTGAGACTGATCTTCAGTTTCTGCTTTCTGCATAAACTCTTCAGCTTTTTCCACCATTTTCCTGCTTCCGCAGAAGAAGGGCACACGTTCGTGAAGCTCGGCAGGTTTTATGTCCATAATTCTCTGGAAACCATCACTTGCTTTACCTCCAGCCTGCTCTGTCAAGTATGCGAATGGATTGCACTCATAAAGCAGTCGCAATTTCCCATTATTAGCTTTAGAACTCTTCGGGTACATGAAAATTCCACCTTTAATCATGTTCCGGTGAATATCTGATACCATGGAACCAATATACCTGGAAGTATAAGGGCGATCTCCCTGTTCCTCCTGGCAGTATTTGATATAATCCTTCACTCCCTGGGGAAAATGAATATAATTCCCTTCATTAATAGAATAGATCCTTCCATCTTCAGGAAATTTCATATCTGGATGAGAAAGATACCAGGATCCCAGAGCAGGATTTAAGGTAAATCCATTCACTCCATGACCTGTGGTATATACTAACATGGTTGAAGTTCCATAAATAATATATCCCGCGGCCACCTGCATATTACCGGGCTGAAGAAAATCTTCTTTCTGAACCGGAGTCCCAATAGGTGTCACTCTTTGATAGATCGAGAAAATAGTACCTACAGAAACGTTTACGTCTATATTGGAACTACCATCCAGCGGATCCATCAATACAACATATTTATTCTTATGATCGCGTTTATGCCCTTCGATCCGGATGAAATCATCATTTTCTTCGGAAGCGATGCCACAAACGATCTCGCGATTGGTCAAAGTTTGAATAAACTTATTATTCGCATAAACATCCAGCTTTTGCTGGTCTTCACCCTGAATGTTGGTCTCGCCATAAGCCCCTATGATATCCACTAGACCGGCTTTGTTCACCTCATGATTAACTACTTTGGCAGCTAGCCGAATAGAATTAATAAGTCTGGATAATTCTCCGGAAGAACCCGGAAAATCTGACTGGTTTTCAATGATAAATTCTCCGAGAGTTTGATTTGGCTTAGACATGAAATTGGGTTTCTGGCCGCTAAAGTATTAAATTTTGATCTTACTATAACGATTTCGCTGGCAATACTACTATTGTTTAAATTTGTAGAAAAGTATTTATATGGAAATTAACATTAGAAAGGCGGAAGCCCGGGACATGCATGACGTTCTTGATCTCATAAAGGAACTCGCAATCTTCGAAAAGGAGCCAGATGCGGTCATTATTTCAGAAGAAGATCTTATAAGGGATGGTTTTGGTGAGCAACCTCTTTTCACCTGTTTTGTTGCTGAAGTTGAAGGGAATATCCACGGAATGGCTCTAATATATTTCAGGTACTCAACGTGGAAAGGAAAAACTGTTCATCTTGAGGATCTGGTGGTTCGGGAAAGCTACAGAGGCAAAGGCCTGGGATCTGCTCTTTACAGCCGGGTGATCAAATTTGCTTCCGAAGAGAATGTAAAAAGAACAGAATGGGTGGTTCTAAACTGGAATAAAGATGCTGCCGATTTCTATCGCAGAAGTGGTGCAAACGTCATGCAGGATTGGGATACGGTACAAATGGATGCAGATGGAATGCATGCCTATCTCCAAAATAAAAATATGCTTTAATAAGGCTTTAATAGACTTATCATCTACAATCCCTATTTTTGTTAAAATTTGACATATGGAATATACAATTAGAGAGGCCAGACGCGAAGACATGCGGGATGTTCTGGAACTTATAAAAGAACTTGCCGCACATGAAAACCATCTTGATGATGTAGAGGTAGATGTTGCCGCACTGGAAAAAGAAGGTTTTGAACATGAAAACTTTAAGTGTTTTGTAGCCGACGTTTCTGGAAAAATTGAAGGAATGGCGCTGGTATACTTCAGGTTTTCTACCTGGAAAGGAAGAACCGTACACCTTGAAGATCTTATCGTTCGTGAAAGTATGCGTGGAACAGGTCTTGGCGGAGCTTTATACCAACAAGTTGTGAAATATGGTCACGAGCATGGCGTTAAACGTATAGAATGGGTCGTTTCAGAAGGAAATAGAAATGCGATCGAATTTTATGAAAATACAGGTGCACAAATAAAGGAGAGCTGGAAGACCGTACATATGGAAGAAAGTGGTATCCATAAAAATGTGAAAAAGTAGTGATCAAAGTATTTAAGTTTGGTGGTGCTTCAGTAAAAGATGCTGAGGGCGTTCGCAACCTTTTAAAGGTTCTTGAAGTTACAGGAACTGCAGAAAAACTGATCGTAATTTCTGCGATGGGTAAAACAACGAATGCCTTGGAATTTGTTGTACAGGAATACCTGCAAAATTCCAGAGTTTCTAATACGCTGGAGCAAGTAAAAACTTATCATCTGGAGATCATGCAGGAGCTTTTTCCAGATACAAGAGCACAGGTTTTTACTAAAATTCATAGGCTTTTTACTGAACTTGAAAACTTTTTAGAACATAATAAATCAATACAATACGATTTCGTTTACGACCAGGTTGTGAGCTTTGGTGAGTTGATTTCTACCACTATAGTTAGCGAATACCTTAATAGTCAGCAGATTAAATCAACATGGCTGGATGTACGAAAATTCATTAAAACCGATAGTACCAATCGGGAAGCTCAGGTAAACTGGAGGTTGACTCAGGACCTCGTACTCAGTCATATCGATACCTCAAAGCTCAATATCACTCAGGGTTTTATTGCTTCAGATGCGAACAATTTCACGACTACATTGGGAAGAGAAGGCTCAGATTATTCGGCGGCGATCCTGGCCTATTGCCTTAATGCCGAAAGTGTAACGATCTGGAAAGATGTTCCTGGTGTCTTAAATGCAGATCCTCGGCATTTTACCGAAACTCATTTGCTCAACCAGATCTCCTATGAAGAGGCTATAGAGCTCGCGTTTTATGGTGCTTCGGTGATACATCCAAAAACACTACAGCCATTACAGAGAAAGGAAATTCCGCTTTATGTTCGCTCTTTTATTAATCCTGCGGAAGAAGGCACTGCTGTAAGTAAGGGTAGGACTATTTTTCCTGAAGTGCCCTGCTTCATTGTGAAGAAAAATCAGGTATTGATCTCTTTGTCCTCCCTGGATTTCAGCTTTATGGTGGAAGAAAATATTTCTGAAATATTCCGACTTTTTCATAAATATCAAATGAAGGTGGATCTCATTCAAAATTCGGCTATTAGTTTTAAAGTCTGCGTAGATAATAAATTCAACCAGCTTGAAAAACTAATTCAGCATCTTAAAGCGCGATTCAAGGTGGATTACAAAACCGGTGTTTCTCTCTATACCATCAGGCATTTCAATGCGGAAGCGATCGCTAGTCTGGAAAAGGATAAAACCGTACTTTTAAAACAATTGACCCAAAACACCGTTCAACTGGTAGCTGAAGATTGATTTTAGGTCAAAAACTAACCAAACCAGGTAACTATGGGAATTGTAAGTGCAAGAGAAGTAGCCAAAGTGATGAATCTTCGCAAATTTGGTTTTCTTGGTGACAGCATTGGCTGGATGATCCTTAAAACCACGAAACTTTCCCGTATTAATCGAGAATACGATAAACGCAAAAACCTTAATGGGATTGATTTTATAGATTCTATTCTGAATGAATTTGAGATCGATTTTGATATTCCGGAAAAGGACCTGAAAAGAATTCCAAAAGATGGTTCTTTTATTACTGTTTCCAATCATCCTCTTGGAGGAATTGATGGAATGATCCTTATGAAGCTGGTTCTGGAGAAAAGACCCGATTATAAGGTCATTGCAAACTTTCTTTTGCACCGTCTTGATCCTCTTAGACCTTACATTCTGCCAGTAAATCCTTTTGAAGACCATAAGGATGCCAAGTCCAGCCTGGGAGGAATGAAAAGATCGATCGCACACATCAAAGCCGGGAATGCCCTGGGAATTTTTCCTGCCGGGGAGGTTTCTACCAGCAAAGACAAACATTTGATCGTGGATAAACCCTGGGAACCTTCAGCCATGAAACTTATTCAGAAATCGAAAGTTCCGGTTCTTCCTATTTATTTTCATGCTAAGAACAGCTTATTTTTCTATCGCCTGGCTAGTATGAGCGATGTGCTGCGTACAGCAAAACTGCCGAGCGAGATGCTTTCCCAAAAACGTAGAAAAATTAAGGTTAGAATAGGCCATCCAATTTCAGTAGAAGATCAGAAAGAGCATACGAATCTTGAAGCGTATACCGCATTTTTACGACGGAAAACATATATGCTTGCCAATGTTTTTGAGAAGAAAAATTTACTGTCCAAACTTCCCAGAACTTTAAAGATTCCCAGATCTCCGAAAGACGTTGCTGAAGAAACCAATTCAGAATTAATGAGTCTTGAAGTGGAGAATTGCAGGAGAATGGATAAACGGCTGCTGCAAAGTAAAAATTACGAGGTTTTTCTTGCCAAACGTGAAGTGATCCCAAACATCCTGAATGAAATTGGCAGATTAAGAGAGATCACATTTCGAGAAGTGGGAGAAGGCACCAATAAAAGTGTGGACCTGGATAAATTCGATGATCATTATCACCATTTGTTCCTTTGGGATCAAGAAGCTGAAAAGATCGCCGGTGCTTACAGAATGGGAATGGGAAATGAGATTTTCGCAGCTCATGGAATCGATGGTTTCTACCTGCAGGACCTGTTTGGTTTTGAACCGGAACTTTACAAAATGATGAGCGAGAGCATCGAAATGGGCCGGGCGTTTATCATTAAAGAATACCAGCTTAAGCCCATGCCTTTGTTCTTATTATGGAAAGGAATCGTGCATTGTACCTTAAGATTTCCGGAACATAAGTATCTGATTGGCGGGGTCACCATAAGCGACAAATTCAGTAATTTTTCAAAATCGCTGATGATCGAGTTCATGAAGTCCAATTATTACGATCCATATGTTGCACAGTATGTTCATCCCAAGAAAGAATTTAAAGTAAAACTTGTCGATGCAGACAAAGACCTTGTATTTGACGAAAGCGAAGCCGATCTCAATAAATTTGATCGTATCATTGATGAGCTGGAACCTGAGAACCTCAGGCTTCCTGTTCTTATAAAAAAATATATTAAGCAAAATGCCAGGGTGGTTGCTTTTAACGTGGACCCTTTGTTCAATGATGCGGTAGACGGACTTATGTATATAAGGATCGCTGATCTACCCGAGAGCACGGTAAAACCGGTGATGGAAGAGTTTCAGAAAGAACTTGAAGAGCGGGCGGCAGCAATTGCAAAAGATAAATAAGCTGCTGTTAAGATACTGTTATTCTGATGTTTTTACTGGACATTGGAAAGCTTGATTCTTAACTTGCAAATCTAAACGCTAACAACATGGAAAATATATTAATAGCCGGTGCAACCGGTGCTACAGGAAAAAGAGTAATCGAAATCCTGAACAATTCTGAAAGTTTTAATCCGCTGGCACTTATTCGAAAAGAAGAACAAAGACAGCAGTTTGAAGATATGGATGTAGAAGCTGTGATGGGAGATCTTGAGGGCGATGTAAGTCACACCATGAAAGGAATTGATAAGGTGATCTTCGCCGCAGGATCTGGTGGAGGAACCAGTGAGGAAAAAACGATCGCGGTAGACCAGGAAGGTGCAAAAAAACTAATTGATGCAGCGAAAAACTCCAACGTTCAGAAATTTGTAATGTTGAGCGCAATGGCAGCAGATGAGCCATCAAAAAATGAAGATCTTAAGCATTATCTAGAAGCGAAAAAAGAAGCTGACGACTATCTTCGTGCAAGCGGATTGAATTATACGATCGTTAGACCAGGTGCGTTGACCGATGATCTTGGCCTTGCTAAAGTTGAAGTTGCAGAAGGTTCACTTGGAAAAAGAGGAGAGATCTCCAGAGATGATGTAGCATTTTTACTGGTAATGTCACTGGCAGATCCATTAGTAAAAAATATGACTTTTGAGGCAATTGAAGGCCCTCAATCTATAAAAGAAGCTTTATTAGATCTTACCACTAAAGCTTAAATAATATATTGAATTAAGAAAAAAGCCATGCGATGCATGGCTTTTTTTATTCTTTATCTTTTTCTTTCTGATCCAGGAAAACCTGATCTACAGGCTCCCATAATTCGATCTTGTTTCCTTCAGGATCCAGGATCCAGCCAAATTTACCATAATCATAGGTTTCCATTTCACCTACAACTTCTACTCCTTCAGCTTTCAAAACCTTCAGTAATTCTTCCAGGTTCTCTACCCTGAAATTCATCATGAATTGTTTTTCCGAAGGTTCAAAATATTCAGTTTTATGATCCATCGGGCTCCATTGCGTTGAGCAATCATTTCCCTGTTTATCCTTCCACCAGAAAGTACAACCGTATTGATCTGTATCCAAACCTAGATGCTGATTATACCAGCTTTTTGTAGCGTCCGGATCTTTTGCTTTAAAAAAGAAACCTCCTAAACCTGTAACCCTGTTTTTCATAATGAATCGAATTTAAAGTTTTATTACTTGTTTAAAGATCAGTGAGATCTCTAAGGCTCTAAAGTGAAGCCCCCTATTTACTTATTCTCAACTCCAAAGCTCCCTATGATTTTATCTGCAATCACTGTGGCCAGTTTTTCATGGGATTCTCTGGTCCATCCTGCAACATGCGGACTCAATAGTGTATGTGGCATAAACATGAACTCTCTTAAAGCTTCCGGAATAGGATCTGCCGCACTTATACTAACATTCTTCTTATTCCCAAAAAGACTTTCAAAACTGGATTTTTCATATTCCAGTACATCCAGTCCTGCTCCAAGGATCTTTCCTTCTTTTAATGCGTCAACTAGATCTTCTGTCACCGCACTTTTCCCTCTTGCTGTATTAATAAACCAGAAGGGTTTTTTAAAGTTAGCAATAAATTCCTTATTGATCATTTGATAGGTTTTTTCTGTTAACGGAGTATGCAAACTCACGACATCAGCCTTTTCGAAAAATTCATCGTAGGAAACCTGTCTTGCATTCTCATCGGCAATTCCTTCCTTCAGATCATAAAAGATAACATCAACATCAAAACCTCTGAGCTTTCTAGCAAAACTCTTCCCCATATTTCCGTAGCCTATCAAACCAACGGTTTTGCCGTCCAGTTCCACGCCGCGATTTTCTTCACGATGCCATAATCCTTCGCGAACCTCACGATCTGCTTTGTTGAGTCGGTTAAACAGGGATAACAGCATTCCAAGAGCATGTTCCCCAACAGCATTTGCATTTCCTTCCGGCGCAGAAAATAGTTTGATTCCGCATTTCTGAGCATATTCCACATCAATGCTTTCGAGTCCGGCGCCAACCCGGGCGATAAATTTCAAATTTGGCGCAGCATCAATAAATTCTTTATCGATCTTATACCTGCTTCTTATGACGATACCATCGTAAAGATGTTGATTCTGAAGGGTTTCTTCCCGGCTTTGTTCGAAGCCTTCCACATTATGATGGCCAGCTTCTGCCAGTTTTTTCATTAATATAGGGTGATTCGTATCTGCGTGTAGGATGATCATGTTCTCTTATTTGAATTTAGCAATTTTCACATTTTCAGGAATCTACTGAAAATGCCCGCTACAAAGTTAAGAATGATTTGGCAGAAGCCGTAAAACAGTCCTAGAAACCCAGTATCGCCTTGGCGATAAGAAAGTAAGTAAGGATCCCGAAAACATCGTTACTGGTAGTGATAAAAGGTCCGGTAGCAACAGCAGGATCAATGTTATTATTATTAAGAATAATAGGAATAAAAGTACCAATAAGTGCGGCTAGTACGATCACCGAGATCAGGGCCACCCCAATACTGATCGATTCCCGAAAAGTGGTCCCGAAGAAATAGGAACTAATAGCGAAAACGATAATGGCTATAGAAGTTCCATTGATAAGTGCCAGTCCAAATTCCTTTAATAGTCTGGACAGAATATTCCCTCTCAAACTGTCATTCGCGAGTCCCTGTACGATGATCGCGCTGGACTGTACTCCAACGTTCCCGGCAGTTGCCTGGATAAGCGGCACAAATACCAGTAAGTTTGGATATGTTGTAAGTATGGTTTCAAAACCGGAAATTATACTGGCAGCTCCAAGACCACCGAACATCCCGATCATTAGCCAGGGTAATCTGGCCCTTGTTTGTTTGAAAATATTATCATCGGCCTCCACATCTTCAGAGATACCTGCAGCCATCTGGTAATCCTTTTCAGCTTCTTCCCTTACAAAATCAAGAATATCATCCACGGTAATTCTACCAACGAGGCGATTCATTTCATCCACAACGGGAATCGCTTCAAGGTCATATTTTTGCATGATCCTGGCTACCTCATCACCTTCAGTATGCACATTTACGTAGTCCACCTGCGGAATATAAACATCGCTGATGTTCGCGTCGCTTGGAGCGGTAAGCAGATCCTTAAGGGACAGTCTCCCCTTTAATTTATTTTTGGAATCAACGACATAAATGGAATGAACACGGGTTACGTTCTCAGCCTGTTTGCGCATCTCGGCCATACAGCCGGTAACGCTCCAGTTCTCATTAACCTTCACGAGCTCTTTAGCCATCAAACCACCGGCAGAATCTTCGTCATAGCGAAGCAGTTCTACAATATGATCTGCATGCTCTTCATCTTCGATCTCAGCGATCACATTTTGCTGAAGTTCCGGTGACAGTTCAGAAATAATATCTGCCGCATCATCGGTATCCATTTCGTTCAGCTCTGAAGCGATCTCCCTTGGAGAAAGATTTTCAAGAATGCGTTCCCGAACATTCTCTTCCAGCTCCATAAGAGCTTCAGCAGTTTTCTCACTATCCAGAAGCCTTACGATATACGTAGCTTCTTCCAGGTTGATTTCGGTAAGAATTTCAGCAATATCAGCGTGATGCACGTCTTCAAGGTGCAACAATAATTCCTCATCGTTTCCTTGTTCGATGAGGTACTGAATTTTGTCAATTAATTCTTCACTTATTTGAAACTGCATACGGCTCTATTTTTTGCGTCAGTTCAATAAACTGCTGGAAACCGAGTTGTTCCGGTCGAGAGCCAAATATAGTATCTTCCCTTAGATTATCTGGAAGATTAAGACTTTTTAAAGAATTACGAAGTGTTTTTCTACGTTGGTTAAAAGAGGTTTTCACTACGGTAAAAAAAAGCTTTTCATTACAGGGAAGACTATAGTTTTCCTTACGTTTTAAGCGCAAAACTCCGCTATCCACTTTAGGTGGTGGATTAAAAACTGTTGGAGGTACCGTGAACAGGTATTCTGCTTCATAAAATGCCTGGACAAGTACGCTCAAAATCCCATAAGCTTTACTTCCTTCCTTCTCACAAATTCGTTTAGCAACTTCCTTCTGAAACATACCAGAAAACTCAGGGATCTGGTCTCGCATTTGCAACACCTTAAAAACGATTTGTGTAGAAATATTATAAGGAAAATTACCAATTACGGCGAACTGTTCCTCTCTAAAAATACTACCGAGATCATGTTTTAAAAAATCTTTTTCATGAATTCGACCACGCAAATGCAGGTAATGACTTTCCAGATATTCCACACTTTCTGAATCGATCTCGATCACGTGAACTTCAGTATCTTTCTCAAGAAGATACTTGGTTAGCACACCCATCCCAGGACCTATCTCCAAAGTTTTTTCGTATCCGGAATAATCCAGGGTATCAGCGATTTTCCTGGCGATATTCTCATCGGTTAAAAAATGCTGACCAAGATGTTTCTTTGCACGAACATCTGTATTGGAATCTTGTCTTGGTGGCCTGTTATTTTTCATGATCAATTATTCCTGGGAAGTATATTCTCCAATTATTTCAAGTTCGGTTCTAAAAGCGACGAATTTACCTTCAAAAGCTTTGGAACTTGCTCGCATTTTAGTGGCATCTTCATTGTAATATCGCTCCAGCATCTCCTTACTTTCCGTAGTATATTGTACAGAATATGTGATGCCGCCCATAGGTTCCTGCACCATCACTTTGGTCATCAAAGCTTTGCTGAACTTTCCGGTTTTCAACATATCCGGAATATGTTCTTTTTTCATCCACTCCATCCACTGGTCGTGGATCTCTTCCTGTACGTTCAGGGTAACATTATAAATGATCATGGGAAAATTTTTAAAGATGTTATTCCAGTATATCTCCACGAAGTTGCCGGTACTTTTTACGGGCATCTGTGAAATAAATACTATTGGCAAAGTTAAAGATAATTTGCTCGTAAAGCGTCTTTGCCTTCTCTGGATCTTCGAGCTTGTTTATGTAAAGCTCGGCAAGGTAGTAATGTGCGTTATCTGCCAGGATATCATCACCATAGGACTGGATGATCTGTAAATAATTATTCTCTGCCTTATCATAACTTGCCTGCTCCTCGAAAAGCCTTGCTTGCGTATACAAAGCCTCATCCTCTATACTTTCACCCTTATGCATTTCCAGGATCGTATCCAGCATGGAAATAGCTTCTGAATTTCGCTTCTGAAATGCTAGCAGATCTGCCCTGGCATACTTTTTAAGTGCAGTTTGAGTGCTATCTTCCTGGCTATTGTCATTAATGAGCAAGCTCAATTCCATGGCATCGTTTGCGATCAATTGCGAAGTAGATTTTTTAAGAATATCAAGCTGCGTTTTTGCCCATTCAAAATCACCCTTATAGTAACTGGTCTTAGCAACCTTGAATCTTGCATCCTGTGCCATGACATCATTTTTCATCAGGTTTTGCACCTGTGAATAATAGATCAATGCCTGGTTGAACTTTTCCTGCATCACCAGGATATCTGCCAGTGCCATTTTCACTTTTGCCTTTTCGAAATTGGATAATTGCAGTTCCTGAGCGTTATCAAGTAAAGAGATCGCTGCTTCTTTTTTATCTCTTCGGAAAGCTTTAAAGTTTGCCAGATCGATCTGAAGTTCCAGTGTTTCATTATTTACTCCGTATTCTCCGATCAGTTGCTCAAATTCTGTCTCAAGCTCACTTAATCCTGCTGAAGTTACCGTTTCGGTCCTGAGTTTTAGCAATAGATGTCTGGCCTGTAAATTGAAAGCTGGTGAAGGCGATTCTTCGATCGCATAGGTCAAAATTTCCTGTGCTTCCTCAAATTGCTTCGCTTCCCGTGCCAGCAATGCAAGATTGAGAATCCCCTGTAAGTTCTTTTCTCCTCTTTTGTATATGGCGCGTTCCTGAGTAAAAGCTTTATCGTATTGCTGCTGCTGCACGAAAAGCCAGCTTAGCATTTGATTATATAATAATCTAGGATCTTCCTGTGATCGCTTCAGTAATAATTTTCTAAAGCTGATATTGGCTTCCGTAGCTGGATCATCCGTGATATAACGACTAAATTCCCGGTTTGCCAGGCTATAAAATTTTGTATCATCTTCTATTAGATCGAGATAATTAGAGAACATCTTTTCTGTATTCCCCTGTTCCCCGTAGATCCTTGCAAGTTGCAAATTAAAGTTCTGAGCGGGATTGATCTCCATTGCGCGCTCGTAAGCCTTTACTGCATAGTCGAGCAAACTGTATTTCTCAAAACTTCGGGCAATAGAGTACGCATAATTAGGCCGCGACTCACCCGCCTGCAAAGCTTCCTGGTAAAACTGTTCTGCTCGTTCCAGGTTTTGTTGAAGTTCGTAGTTATGACCAATATCAATAAGAATGGCTGGGTTATTCGCTGAAGCATTCATACGCTCCCGCAAAAGATCTTCCGCAGCTTTGAAATTTTCCAGTTGTTGATATGAACTTACGAGACCATTAAATATGATTGGATTGGAAGGATTATCCTCGTAAATATCCTTGTAGATCTCAAGTGCTTTTTTGTATTCTCCCTGGTCGAAGAAATTCCTGGCAAGCTGCTCAGATTGTGCAACCGCTATAGAGCCCGTGAGCAGGAAAATCAGCATAAATAAAAAACAGCGCATATGTAAATATAAACATTTGCGCTGTTCCAGTATGGTGAACCTCAGGTTAATCGATCAAATCGAAACCACAATATGGAACCAGAACTTCAGGAACTTTAATTCCATCTTCAGTCTGGTAATTTTCAAGGATGCCGGCAAGTACTCTTGGTAAAGCCAGGGCACTACCATTTAAAGTATGGGCCAATTCCTTTTGATTCTCTTTATTCTTGTAACGTAATTTAAGTCGGTTAGCCTGGAAAGTTTCGAAGTTTGAAACCGAGCTTATTTCCAGCCATCTATCCTGAGCAGTAGAGAATACCTCGAAATCGAAAGTAAGCGCTGCCGTAAATCCAAGATCACCACCACAAAGACGCAAAATACGATATGGCAGTTTCAGCTCTTTAAGTAGGTTTTTAATATGGTCTACCATCCCATCTAAAGCTGCGTAGGAGTTTTCCTGAGTTTCCACTCGTACGATCTCTACTTTATCAAATTGATGCAAACGATTCAATCCTCTTACATGCGCTCCATAGGATCCCGCTTCTCTTCTGAAACATGGGGTATAACCGGTACATTTTATTGGAAAATCATTTTCGGTCATTAAGTTATCACGAAACATGTTCGTCATAGGAACCTCAGCCGTTGGGATCAGGTAAAGATCATCTTCAGTAACATGATACATTTGCCCTTCTTTATCTGGCAACTGTCCTGTTCCATAACCTGAAGCTTCATTGACCAAAAGAGGTAATTGATATTCAGTATAACCGGCTTCGGTTGCTTTATCCAGGAACCAGGAGATTAAGGCACGCTGTAATCTCGCCCCTTTGCCTTTATAAACCGGAAATCCTGCACCAGTGATCTTATTCCCTAGCTCAAAATCTATAATATCGTACTTCTTGGCCAGTTCCCAATGTGGTTGAGAACCTTCGGCCAGTACCGGAACATCACCATCTTTAAATATCTCTTCATTGTCCTCTTCGCTTTTACCAGCGGGAACAGATGGATGAGGAATATTTGGGACCGTATATAGCAACTCCTGCAGTTGAGCTGTAGTGCTATTTAATTTTTCTGAAAGATCTTTAGAATCTTCTTTTAACTTCCCGGTTTTTTGCTTTAAAACATTAGCCTTCTGGTGTTCCCCATTTTTGAACATGAGCCCTATTTCTTTCGAAAGCTTATTGGATGTTGACAGGGTAACATCTAATTGTGCCTGCGTGGACCTTCTGGTCTCATCCAGTTCAAGGATCTTATCGAATATTGCTTCAGCCTCAAAATTTCGTTTTTTGAGTGCCTGTATATATTCGTCTTTATGTTCTGCTATTTTGGAAACCTGTAACATAAGGCCTGAAAATTTTAAATGAAGTTGAAATTTTTATAAGCTGCAAATGTAGCAAAAGCAGGCTAGAAAATTAGTCTTCGGTAGAAGGTAAAATCCAGTCATGATGACGAAAATGCTGCCATTCTTCAGCCGCCAGATCTACCTTTGGATCGATCAGGGTTTTATATGGACCACGATTCACCCTGATTTTCCCTTCAGTATAAACCTCTATTTCCATACCTTTTTCAGCATATTCCTGCTCGAGTCTTTGCGCAAATTGCCAGATCATGTCTGGTTTGCTTGGTATGGCTCTTAGTTGTTTAGGCGAGAGATAATCTTCTTTCTGAACAATAATGGTATCGCTGGTTCCTTTTTCCACCACTTTAAAAGTGATCCTGCCTCCTTTGCCACGAAGCATCATTCGCCAGCTTAAGCGATGGCCTTCTTCGGTCCAGAGTACATCGTCCTGAAAAAACCAGTGTCGTAATGGCAATGCAATCTGTATAGCGAACCACACGGCCAGAGCACCAACAAAGATCTTATTCCAGGAAGGAACATTGATCTCATTACCAGTGTAGAATTTCTTCTTTCCACGCAGAAATATTTTATTGATAGTTTCCGAAGGAAAAAAGAAAATACAGAAGGCGAGCGACATGTAAG
>NZ_JBLVTK010000001.1:689869-695721 GCF_048285865.1 Christiangramia marina
ATATCGCGGCGATAAATGCCATTAATCTTGTTCTTTTCCAAAGTAGCAATGGGATAATCAACAGATCAAAAAGGAGTCCGAAATAAGTGATCGCGTAGCGAATCCAGGGTTGCTGAAGGAATTCTCCAACCAGCCAGTAATCTTTTTTGGAAGCCATAAGCATCGCAGGAAAACTACCGTCCAGCCAGTCCGGGTAAAATTTAGCTACGGAAGCATACGTATACACGATCCATAGCTGAAGTACGATCACTGCCCAGACCCATCTGGGCATGGAAATTTTGCTAATTTCCGGTTTTCTCCACGCATCTATCGAAAACCAGCGATGTGCCGGCAGAAAGCTCATGATAAAACATAGGAGCATGAGCAGGTAATAGTGATTGTTGTAAGAGGATTTCTGCATTAAATAAACGCCTGCCCACATGATCCCGTAGAGCACCATGGACATTCGATATTTAAAACCCAGCATAACAAAAATCCCGAAAACACCCATGATCGCGTAATACCAGATCATTCCGTTTCCAGGTAGCGGTTGAAGAAATTCGAAACCTATAAAATTGAAAGTGAATTCTGGCTCTATCATGGTTCGGCGAATCCAACCAGTGAAAATAGCACCAAAAGCTTCGATGGTGATCAATAATCCAAATAACGCACGAAATACAACGAGTGCTGAATTATCGACTTCTTTGAACAACCACCTATTCAGCATAATTATCTTTGATATATTGACTTGAAAATGCTTGGTCCTGCTTCATGGCGATCTTTAATTCTTCCACTGAATTAAATTTCTTTTCATCGCGGATCCTTACCAGCATTTCTATGGTAAATTCTTTTCCGTAAAGATCCTTTTCAAGATCAAAAAAGTAAGTTTCGATCGTTTGCTCCTTACCTCCTACGGTGGGATTCGTTCCAATGTTCATCATTCCAAAAATGGTTCGTCCATCTAAAACAGATCTTATTACGTAAACGCCATTCTTCGGTATTAGTTTATAATCTTCAGGAATTTCCATATTTGCAGTTGGATAGCCAAGGTCTTTGCCAATCCCTCTTCCTCTAACTATGATACCCTTCAGTGTAAATTCACTTTGAAGGTAAATATTGGCCTGCTCCACTCTTCCCTCTATAAGTGCTTTCCGAATTTTAGTAGAACTTACAGCGACCTGCTCCACATCCTGCTGGGAAATCTCTTCCACCTCAAAACCAAAATCCTTTCCAAATTGCTTGAGATCGTTAATATCTGCGGTGCGATTACGCCCAAATCTATGATCGTAGCCAATAATGATCTTTTTCGCTTTTAGTTTATTGACAAGGATATCCCGTACAAATTCCAGTGCAGTAAGCCTGGAAAATTGATGTGTAAATGGATGAATCACAAGGTGATCTATTCCGGTTTGCTCTAATAATTGCTTGCGCTCCTCGATCGTGTTAATAAGCTTAATATTGCTTTCCTTCTGCAACACCATTCTTGGATGAGGAAAAAAGGTAAGCACTACCGAGTCGAGGTTATTGGCATGGGCAGAGTTAACAAGGCGGTCTATAATCTTGCGATGTCCTGCATGAACACCATCAAAAGTCCCTATGGTCACTACAGTTTGACGTTCACTACTAAATGAGTTTGCACCTTTATGCTCTTCCAAATCCTGTTATTTTCCGTTATATGAATTCATGGTATTGGAAACTCCAGCTGTTCCAAAGCTCAATATTAATTCTGCGGAAGTTTTTAAACGTTCCGGCATCTTCTTAAGTTCATCATCATCCCATTCACCAAGTACATAATCTATTTGTTGTCCTTTGGCGAACTCATCACTGATTCCGAATCTAAAACGATTGTACTTTGTTGTATTTAATTGTGCCTGTATATCTTTAAGGCCATTATGACCACCATCGCTACCTTTGGTTTTGAGTCTCAAAGTACCAAATGACAGGTTGAGATCATCTGTTACCACAAGTAAATTCTCAAGATTGATCTTTTCCTTCTGCATCCAGTAATTCACTGCCTTCCCGCTAAGATTCATGTACGTACTGGGCTTGAGAAGCACGAAAGTTCTTCCTTTGAATTTAAAGCTGGCAACGTCGCCCAGTTTCTGGGTTTCAAAGCTCACCTCTTTTTCTCTGGCAAGTTCGTCAAGGATCTTAAATCCTATATTGTGCCTGGTATTTTCGTATTTCGGGCCAATGTTTCCAAGGCCTACGATCAAAAATTTCTTCATGGGATCTATTTGCTTCCCGGTCTCTTTCTTACGTAATATCCTTCCGAAGAATGAAAGCATCCAATTTAGTTTTCGTAAAGATAAAATTTATCAGCTACTTTGAAATTAGATTACTAAAAACCGAATGATAAAATTCTGCTAATAAAAAAAGCATTCCGAAGTGGAATGCTTTTCTATATGAATTAAAGAATAAGACTAGTTGTCTTCTCCTTCTTTTACTGCTGCTACATCATCAGTCTCAGTAGCTGGCACTTCATCTGGAGCAACTTCATCTTCGTCCTCATCGTCATCAAGAGCGACAATGTTACGGGATGTTCTTACCTGGCAGATTACTGTGTTATCTGGATGCTGGATCACATAATCCTCACTAGCAACACCAGTTACGTAAAGTTTCTGACCAATTTTAAGTTTAGATACATCTGCAACGATGTAATCTGGAAGATCTCCAGGTAAACCTCTTACCTTAAGACGACGAAGGTTGTATCTTAGTACACCACCGTTCTTAACCCCTCTTGCAACACCTTCAGTGTGAACAGGAATTTCCATTGTAATTGGCTTATCATCGAAGATCTGGTAGAAATCGATGTGAAGGATAGCATCATTCACTGGGTGAAATTGAATATCCTGAAGAATCGCATCAAAAGATTTTCCATCTTTCAATTTAATTTTAACTGTATGTACATCTGGTGTGTACACAAGGTCTTTGAATGAGATTTCCTCTGCTGCAAAGTGTAGTGGATCACCTTCTACGCCGTACAATACGCAAGGAACCTGTCCAGCATTACGTAGTGCCTTCGTTGCCTTCTTGCCTACGCTTTCTCTTTTAGATCCGTTGATCGTAATTGATTTCATTGTTGTAATTTAAAGTTATAACAAATGTCGTCGGGTCCGCTTTGGACTGCCTTCATTTGCCAAAATTTTGAGGTTGCAAAAGTAAAGCTTTTTCTGAATCTATAAAACACTGAACCTTAAAAAGTTCAGATGAATTACAGAGATCATGATTTTGAGATCTCTCACTGGAAGTTCATCTATAATTTGTATAAATTGAAACTCAATTAATTCTGAAGTACATGGAGAACCCATCTGAAACTGTAAATGCCAATAAGCGAATCGCCGCGATCGATCTTGGTACGAATTCTTTTCATGCCGTTTTGGTAGATATTTATCCTGACGGAAGTTTTAGAACAGTAGACAAGCTGAAGGAAATGGTCTCCCTTGCCGAAAAAGGAATGGAGAATAAATTGAGTGAAGAAGCCATGCAACGTGGCCTTGACGCCATGAAAAGGATAAAATTTCTATGCGATAGCATGCATGTGGAAGAAATTATCGCCTTTGCTACTTCAGCCATTAGGGAAGCCACCAATGGAGGAGATTTTATTCAACGAATGAAAGCTGAATCTGGCATTAAAGTAAGAGCGATTTCGGGTAGTAAGGAAGCAGCATTGATTGGTTTGGCGGTTCAGCATAGTATAGCACTTTCCGAAGAACTGGTATTGATGGTGGATATTGGAGGAGGAAGCGTGGAATTTATTCTGGGTAATAATGAAGAGTTCCTCTATTCCCAAAGTTTAAAACTCGGCGTTGCCCGTATGGCTGCCAAATTTGTCTCTCATGATCCTATTAGCAAAGAAGAGATCAAAGCTTTAAAAAAACATTATAAACAGGAACTCGGGGAGCTTTCAGAAATACTTGCAAAACATCAAGTCAGAACCATCATTGGAAGTTCCGGAACCATGGAAAATATAGGCGCCATGATCGCCATTAGGAATTCTCATACAGCCAATATGAGCCTGAACGAACTGGTTTTTAATGTTTCAGAATTTAAAAAACTCTATAAGGATTTTATTCAGCTTGATCGCAAAGAACGTGAGGATATAAGTGAGCTGGATGAAAAAAGAATAGATATCATCAACCCGGGAATGGTGCTGGTAAAATATCTTATCAAGGAATTTAATATCAAAGAAATTAAAATTTCTGAAGCTGCGCTTAGAGATGGGATGATCCTCGATTTTATCAAAAAGGAACGTCCAAAACTTGATCTTGTCGCTAATTATCCCGAACCGCGTAAGCGTAGTATCCATGAACTTTTACGCAAATGCCACTGGATGGAAGATCACTCCCGGCATGTGGCAGCTATGAGCCTGCAGTTATTCGATGCTTTTCAAAAAGATCTGAAACTGGAAGAAGGAGATCGGGAACTACTGGAATATGCAGCATTAATGCACGATATTGGATATTATATCAACTATCGCAAACATCATAAGCATGCACTTTATATTATTAGGCATGCAGATCTACGTGGTTTCACCGAGGATGAGATCAATATCATGGCGCACACCGCTCGTTATCACCGAAGAACTGTTCCTAAGAAGAGACATTATTTATATAAACAGTTATCAAAAAAACTACGCAAGAGGATCAAGAAACTAGCCGCTTTACTCCGACTTGCCGACGGCCTGGATCGCAGTCACTATCAGAACGTCCAGGAACTGGAGATCATCAAATCTTCAGAAAAGATCAGGTTGCAAATAACAACTTTAGGGGATCCGGAACTGGAAGTCTGGGGAGGTTTACGCAAAGCAGATCTGCTGAAGGATATTACCGGAAAAGAGATCGAGATCATCACGATAGAAAGTCAAAAGAACCAGAATCAAGCATAAAAAAAGCCGGTATAGAACCGGCTTTTTTATATTATATCGAATGCTTAAGTTACATGATAAACTTTTCACTGATGGAGCGATTATCATTCACACTCTTCATCACATCTGCAAACAGATTCGCACAGCTCACTACCTTGATTTTCTTGCTTTCCTTTCTTAATGGAATAGAATCTGTCACTATTAATTCCTCAAGTTTGGATTTTTCTACGCGCTCGTAAGCTTCTCCAGAAAGTACAGGGTGCGTACAGATGGCACGAACGCTTAAAGCTCCGCGTTCCATCATAAGATCTGCAGCTTTGGTCAAAGTCCCTGCGGTGTCTACCATGTCATCTACCAGGACTACATTCTTCCCGGTGACGTCTCCAATGAGCTCCATATGGGAGATCACATTTGCTTTTGCTCTTTGCTTATAGCAAATTACCACATCGGTTTCTAATGCTTTAGAATATGCATAAGCTCTTTTAGAACCACCCATATCTGGAGATGCGATGGTAAGGTTGTCCAGACCAAGATTTTTTAAGTAAGGAAGGAACACTGTGCTTGCGTATAGATGATCCACAGGTTTTTCGAAAAATCCCTGGATCTGGTCGGCATGAAGATCCATCGTAATGATCCTGGTTGCACCAGCAGTTTCGAGAATACTTGCAATCATTTTAGCGGCGATAGGCACACGAGGTTTATCCTTACGATCCTGTCTAGCCCAGCCAAAATAAGGCATTACAGCCGTGATATGTCTTGCTGAAGCGCGTTTTGCAGCATCCAGCATTAGAAGCATTTCCATTAGATGGTCACTACCCGGATGGGTAGAGCCAATAATAAAAACCCTACTTCCTCTTACAGACTCTTCGAAAGATGGCTGAAATTCACCATCGCTATACGTGGAAGTGATCACATTCCCAAGATGAGTACCGTAATGATCGGCGATTTTCTCGGCCAGCGCCTGGCTTTGTGTACAGTTAAAGATTTTAGCTTCCGTAGTCGGCAT
>NZ_JBLVTK010000001.1:695753-700570 GCF_048285865.1 Christiangramia marina
GCCGTAAATTTAGAAAAACTTCCGCGCGAACAGGTCATAATTTGCTAATGGAATTTTAAAAATTACAGTTTCCATGTTTGATGATATAAATCAATCACTAAATCTGCTTTCCCCATTCATCCAATTCACGCAGAATATGCTCCAGTGACCTTCCTTTTTCAGTAAGTTGATATTCAACTTTGGGAGGAACCACCGGGTAAACCTTACGTGAAACGAGTAAGTCCTTCTCCAGTTCACGAACTGTTTGCGTGAACATTTTATTGCTGATCTCAGGAATTTTGGATTTGAGAATACCAGATCTTTCCGGACCATCCAGTAAATGAAAGAGCACCAAAGGTTTCCATTTTGTACCAATTAAATTCATGGTCGCATTTAAAGGACAAATATTCTTAGACATAATTTTAGACATAAAACTCTGATAATCTTCTATTTACTCTTTTAGTAACCTATACCACTTTTAGGTAACTTATTGTTTACGAGACGAATATACCTTAATTTTGAGGTTCGAAAGTAGAATATTATGAAAAAAGAAAACGCTTATCCAAGATCATTTTCACATATTGGAATCACCGTTCCAGACCTTCAGAAAGCTGTAGATTTTTATGCTGAAGTAATGGGATGGTACACGATCATGCAACCAGCAAAGGTAGAGAAAGACCCTGATACTGCTATTGGACAAATGTGTATCGATGTATTTGGAAATGACTGGGAAGAATTTGAGATCGCTCATATGTCTACCTCAGATGGTGTGGGAATCGAGTTATTCTCATTTTCTAAAGGCAAAAAAGAAGCTCCGGAATTCAACCCATTTAATACCGGACTGTTTCACTTTTGCGTACAGGATCCTGACATTGAAGGTCTAATTGAAAAAATTGTGGCTAATGGTGGGAAACAGCGAATGCCAATTAGAGAATATTACCCGGAAGAAAAACCTTTCAAAATGTGTTATGTCGAAGATCCTTTTGGGATCGTATTTGAAATTTATACGCATAGTTACGAACTTACCTATTCATCTGGCGCCTATTCAGAATAGAATACTGAACTGAATTTTATACCTTAATAGCTATTTAAACCTTATCATTCGATGTTTACTCAGGCTGTTTTCAGGTATTTCAAGGAGATCAATACATACAATGTTCCGCTGGCGATCATCATTGGGATCGCTGCCGGACCTTTGTATGCGCTGCTTATTTTTAGCAGTTTTGGTGTTTTTACAGGTATGCTGGCATTCGATTATTTTAAAAAGCATCAATACTTTATGTATGAAAACCTGGGATTTAGCAAGACATTCCTGCTAAGTCGTGTTTTTCTTCTTAATATTATGATTGCTGTTATCTGCGGAATAATCCTGTTGCTATTTTGAGAATTCTTCATGCCCGAAATATTCACAAGAGCTACGCAGATAATATTCTGAATGATCTCAATTTTCAATGTAAAACAGGTGAAGTTATCGGAATCTTCGGTAGAAATGGCACCGGAAAATCTACCTTTTTAAAAATTCTCTTCGGAAAAATAAAACCTGACCAGGGCAGTATTCACCTCAACGACCGGGAATTGACATCATCCTCCATCATTTCAGAAAAATTGATCGCTTATTTACCGCAGGATAGTTTTCTTCCGAAGAATACAACTGTACAGGATATTATTCCTTTTTTTCATTCAGACGGGGAAGCTCAGGATCGTATATTTTACGCTAAAGGAGTAGGAAATTTTGCTTCCAGAAAGATTAAAGAACTAGCCATTGGCCAGCTTAGGTATCTGGAATTACTTCTTGTGGGTAACCTTGACCATCCATTTTTGTTACTGGACGAACCTTTTTTTATGGTAGAACCACTGTATAAGGAGTATATTATTGAGTTAAT
This sequence comes from Christiangramia marina, assembly GCF_048285865.1. Lineage (NCBI taxonomy): Bacteria > Pseudomonadati > Bacteroidota > Flavobacteriia > Flavobacteriales > Flavobacteriaceae > Christiangramia > Christiangramia marina. The sequence continues at coordinate 697,616 of NZ_JBLVTK010000001.1, forward strand.
TAAGGAGTTGAAAGCTAGAAAAGGTATTGTCATCACAGACCATTATTACCAGGATGTACTAAAAGTTGTCTCTAAAAATTTTCTTCTGAAAAATGGGAATTTAGTCAGTATTTCTTCTGAAGCCGATTTGCTTGCTGAAGGCTACCTGAAAACATATAAACATCCTGACTTTTTATATTTTGCAGACTTAAACGTAAAAGAAGAGGTTTCTTCTAAATGAAAATCGCAGACAGTTTCGAATATACAAGAACGGCCATTTGGACATAATTTAATCTACAAACCTATAGGATGGCTGTATCTACACGCCCTGCATTCAGAAAAAACAGCTAAATCTCTATTGAGTGAAAAGTTTGACAACGGTATGACCTTGCAGGTAGCCGTATAGTCCTGAACCGGGTTAGTTTTTTCATTCTTGCCTTGTTTGTGATTTTTATAGTAGTCTTACTTCTAAAATCGGTACAGTATTTTATTTCATGATCTGAAATAAAAAAGGGCAGCAAATTGCCACCCTTTTCAAATTGTTTAGATAGATTTTAAGCCTTAAGATCATAACGATCCAGGTTCATCACTTTATTCCAGGCCTTCACGAAATCTTTTACAAATTTCGCTTCAACATCATCGGTTGCATAAACCTCAGCCAGTGCTCTTAATTCTGAGTTGGAACCAAAAATAAGATCTACCCTGCTTCCGGTATATTTCACCTCGCCAGTTTTTCTGTCTCTACCTTCAAAGAATTGATCATCTTCTGAAGTTGCTTTCCAGGTCACTCCAAAGTCAAGGATATTCTTAAAGAAATCGTTGGTCAACTGTCCTGGTCTGTCTGTGAAAACTCCATGTTTAGAACCATCATAATTAGCACCAATAGATCTCATTCCACCTACCAGAACTGTCATTTCAGGAGCAGTTAAAGTGAGCAGTTGTGCTCTATCGATCAATAATGCTTCAGCTGATGCTGAGATATTATCCCTGTTTCCGAAGTAGTTTCTAAAACCATCTGCGTTAGGCTCCAGTGGTTCAAATGCTTCCACATCGGTCTTTTCCTGGGTGGCATCTGCACGTCCCGGGGTAAATGGCACTTTGACATCATGTCCAGCCTCTTTAGCTGCCTTCTCAACTGCCGCACAACCGGCAAGTACGATAAGGTCTGCTATAGAAACTTTTTTAGAATCCTGTGAATCATTGAAATCTGACTGAATTCCTTCCAGTGTCTGGATCACTTTCCCTAATTGCGGAGGATTATTCACTTCCCATCCTTTTTGAGGTGCTAAACGTACACGTGCACCATTGGCTCCACCACGTTTGTCTGAACCTCTAAAAGTTGAAGCCGAAGCCCATGCAGCTGAAACCAGCGCGGCAGTAGAAAGTCCACTATCAAGAATTTTAGATTTTAAACTTTCCACATCCTGATCGTTGATGATCTCATGTTCAACTTTTGGAATAGGATCCTGCCATAACAGTTCCTCCTGTGGAACTTCCGGGCCTAAATATCTTTCGATAGGTCCCATATCACGGTGGGTTAGTTTGAACCAGGCACGAGAGTAAGCATCTGCAAACTCTTCAGGGTTTTCAAGAAAATGTCTGGAGATCTTTTCATATTCTGGATCCATCTTTAAAGAAAGATCTGTCGTCAACATAAATGGCGCATGTTTCTTATTCGGGTCATGCGCATCTGGAACAGTTCCCGCTCCGGCATTATCCTTTGGCTGCCATTGATATGCTCCACCAGGGCCTTTTATGCATTCCCAGTCGTATTTAAATAGATTTTCGAAGTATGTATTACTCCATTTTGTTGGAGTATCTGTCCAGGCGCCTTCAATTCCACTGGTAATTGTATCGGGTCCTTTTCCAGAATTATAAGTGTTTTGCCATCCCATACTCTGCATTTCGATCCCTGCAGCAGCTGGTTCAGCTTCCACATATTTTTCAGGATCTGCAGCACCGTGAGTTTTTCCGAAGGTGTGACCACCCGCGATCAAAGCAACAGTTTCATAATCGTTCATCGCCATTCTTCCGAAGGTATCACGAATATAAGAAGCCGACTCTACCGGGTCTGGATTCCCGTTATGTCCTTCAGGATTTACATAAATTAAGCCCATATGTGCTGCTCCAAGCGGACTTTCAAGTTCGCCTTCAGCATATCTTTCTTCATTATCAAGCCATTCGCTTTCAGATCCCCAGTAAACATCGTTTTCTGGTTCCCATACATCTTCACGACCACCGGCAAAACCAAACATCGGCAACCCCATAGATTCATGAGCACAATTCCCGGCTAGCACCAGTAGATCTGCCCAGGATAGTTTTCTACCATATTTCTTTTTAATTGGCCATAGTAGCAATCTCGCCTTATCCAGGTTTGCATTGTCTGGCCAGCTATTTAGTGGAGCAAACCTTTGTTGGCCAGAACCGGCTCCTCCACGACCATCTCCAATCCTATACGTACCTGCACTATGCCAGGCCATACGTATAAAAAATGGTCCGTAATGCCCGTAATCTGCCGGCCACCAGTCCTGGGAATCGGTCATTAGATCATAAAGATCCTGCTTTACCGCAGCCAGATCAAGGCTTTTAAATTCTTCAGCATAATTAAAGTCATCGTCCATAGGATCGGTTAATGAAGAATGCTGTTTTAATATATTGAGGTTTAGCTGATTTGGCCACCAATCCCGGTTGGATGTCCCATTGCCGGCAGAGTTCTTGATAGCTCCACCCATAAATGGACATTTACTGGATTCATTAACTTCCCAAACCTTGTGATTATCGTCGCTTCCAGAATGATTTTTTCCCATTTTGTTAAGTATTAGATTAATAAATTGGATTAGAATTCGAATTTACGAAAAGGTATTCGATAATTTTTATCTATAGTTTTTATATAATGATAGGCATATCAAATAGCTTAATATCGAATTATTGTAATTTATACAATTAAAGTTTTCAAACCTAACCGTGAAAAGTTTA
>NZ_JBLVTK010000001.1:700618-705254 GCF_048285865.1 Christiangramia marina
TAGAGGCCCTACACTGCACTATATCTTATATAAAAATAATGATGAAGTGGCTCAAATCTATAGACTGGCTCCTGATCCTGTTTTTAATCGTACTTGCCATTATTGCGAGTGTTATTATTTCTGAATGGAATTCTATTGTAGATTTTTGTCATGACATCATTTAAGTTTGATAGCTTGCTTTTTCTGAAATTCGATTTTGAATTATAAAAAATCTTGCTGAACCTATATGACACACAGGTCTGAAAACCCCAATCCTGAAACAGATCATAACCATGATGAATTTGAAGACAATGAAATAACAGAACTCGTTCCCGCACTATATTCGAAAAGAGTTATTTTCATGTTCTGCCTGCTTTTCTCCACTATCTTTGGAGCAGTTATTCTTATGAGCAACCTGAACAGCGTTAAAGAGAATAAAGGAAAATGGCAGGTATTGCTTTTTGCACTTTTATATACTGCTGGTCATGCTTATACCGTTTTTAATTTTTCTACTACTTACATTGGCTTAATGCTGAATTTAGGTGGCGCTTTGATCCTGACAGAATATTTCTGGAACAGGTATATAGGCATGGAAAGAGAATTTATCCGGAAAAGCTGGACCAAACCAGCGATAGTATCGGCTTTAATTACTGTACCACTTATTGTAGCAGCTGTACTTACTACACAGTAATTTGTTGATCATGGAAACTGGCCTTTTTTCTAGTTGGCTTCAAAAAAATAAAGGATGAATTTTCGGAAATTTCTCACGAACGCATAACTGATCTATTCTTTTACTATGGTATCTCGATCATTGAAATTGCATTAGACCTGATTTTTAAAAAGGGGGATTCTATGAGATATTCCGTGGAAATGATGTGCCTGATCTTCGGATGTTTCCTGTTTACATATTACGGAGATTCTAAAGTGAAAATGTTAAACAAAACCGATAAGTCTGCTAAATGATCTGACTGCCGTGTGGATTTTTGATATATTTAAATAAAAAGAACATTTATGGCTTCAGAAGGAAAGATCGAGATCGAAAGTAAGATAAATGCAAAACTAGACCAGGTTTGGGAACACTGGACTAAGCCTGAACATATTACCAAATGGAACAAAGCCAGTGAAGACTGGTTATGTCCCAATGCTGAAAATGATCTTAAGGAGGGCGGCAAGTTCAAATACAGGATGGAATCTGAAGATGGAAAAGTAGGTTTTGATTTCGCCGGAACTTACAAGGTGGTCAAGGAAAAAGAGAAACTCACTTATGAACTTGAGGATGGTAGAAATGCTGAAGTAACTTTTTCAGAAGAAGATGGGAACGTAATGATCAAAGAGACTTTGGATACAGAAGATCAGAATCCGGTGGATCAACAAGAACAAGGCTGGAAGTCGATCCTTGAAAGTTTCAAGACTTATACAGAAGAGCAATCGTAACGAAAAAAGGCCGGAAAAAATTCCGGCCTTTTTTCATTTTTATTCGATACTTATAACTATTGATCATCCAACTGAACAGCATCGGTATCTGCTCCCATTTTTTTCAAAGTTTTATTGATCTCATCCGTCATTTCAGGCGGTCCGCACACATAGAATTGTTTACTAAGATCAGATATATTGCTTTTCAGAAATTCCTCGTTCAAATAAGCATTTGTATGCTTAGTGTCTTCCTGATCTGTAATTACGTAAGTAGCATTCTCGCCTAACATACTATCCAGCTCCTCTTTCAGAATAATATCCTTGTCGGTCTTATTACTGAAAATTAAATTCATGCCGGCCAGTTTATCTTTCTTCTTAAGATCCCGAAGCATAGAAATATATGGTGTGATCCCCGCTCCTCCGGCAATTATATACCCAGGACCTTTATATTCAATCGCTCCCCAGGTATCTCTTACAATCAGTTCGTCACCTTCCTTTAATTTTGCTAATTGCTCCGTAACTCCATCATGATCTGGATAGATTTTGATGGTAAACTCCAGATGATCGTCTTCGTTTAAACTGGTGAAAGTGAAAGGTCTTTTTTCATCCTTCCACTCTTCCTGATTGATCGAAATTTCTGTTGCGTGTCCCGGTGTAAACTCATAACCTTCGGGTTTTTCGACAATAAATTGTTTTACATCATGTGTTACCTGCCCAATCGATTTGATCTTCACTACCTTTTCCATAAACTTTTTTATTTTCAAGATAGTGGAAATGAGTGCTTGAGTCAAATACGTTAGGTACTGTATGCAATAATTTAACCTTACTTAACGCCTGGGCTTCCGCATTTAAGGAAGTTTAGGAATTGATCTCCTGCATCACTTCTGAAAAAATACGGTACGACCTAAGTCTATCTTCCTGATGGTAGATATGAGAAGCAACAATAACTTCATCAACACCGGTATCCTTCAGAAATTCTTCAGTTTTGTTTTTGATGTGCTGTTTGTCTCCTACAAACGAATATTTCAGCATTCGCTGTAAAGCGGGATTATCGCGAACTTCACGTAATTCAGCATCCATTTCGACCGGTTGTTGCAAGTAATCCAGGTTTCCTGTAAGAACACCCACCATCATTCTAAGCGAACTGGTAGAAAGTTTTTCGGCTTCCTCGTTGGTCTCTGCGGCGGTTACATTGATCCCCGCAATGGTATAAGGCTTTTCGAGATATGCTGAAGGCTGAAATTCCCTGTAATAAATTTCCATTGCCTCAAATAACTGTCCAGGTGCAAAATGACTAGCAAAAACATAGGGAAGCCCCTTTTCTGCTGCTACATGCGCACTATCTGTGCTTGAGCCTAAAATATACATGGGTACGTTAACCCCTTCGGCAACCGTCGCTCTCACTTTTGTTGATTTTGAGCTATTCTTAAAGTAACGCTGAATTTCATCGATCTCATGAGGGAATTTAAAAACAGAATTCATGCGATCACTTCGAATGGCATGAGCAGTAACCTGATCGGTCCCCGGAGCTCTGCCAAGTCCCATATCGATCCTGTCTGGGTACAGAGATCCCAAAGTTCCGAACTGTTCAGCGACAATTAATGGGGAGTGATTTGGCAACATAATTCCGCCACTTCCAATACGAATACTATCTGTTTTGGCAGCGACATGACTCATTAGGACGGTTGTTGCAGAACTCGCGATGCTCACCATATTGTGATGCTCAGCGAGCCAGAGTCTTTTATACCCCAGTTTTTCTCCCTGCTGAGCAAGGTCTACGGTATTTTTGAAAACCTGAGAATGTGAAATATCCTGGCCTACAACTGCGAGGTCCAGAATAGAGTAATTTATATGTTTGGTCATAAATTTAAAATTTGAAGCCTGTATCTCTACAGGCCGGGATTTCGTCTCAACTCTATCCAAAACCTTACAGTGTTCAAACCCGAAGGTGAATCACTGCCTATCTTCTGAAGTGAAAAGTGCAGCTTTTATAATAATGCAGAGTACATTCAATTGCAACGAATATTGAATAGTATATTTTCGTCATGGAATAGACTAGTTGTGGATTCACATGAACAAAATATTCTTACAGACCATAATTAAAAAAAAGCAAATTGGAAAATATAATATTCTTATTAATTATTGCCCTATCATTTGATAATCTTAGAACTCAGGATATTATACATATGCCAATAGGGAAACTTTGATGAGATACAAAAGAATGCTTATTATAAACCTTCATTCGATTAAATCCAGCTATTTTCAGATATTTAGAAAAATCAAAATTATATATTAGACATTCAGATCATCAAGACTTTCTGAAAGAGGGCTCGATACATTGATCGCATGTTTGGCGAGCTTGCTTAGACCTCGTCTAAAAATAAAAGAATTGCTGGGAACTTAAACCTTCTAGAGTACTGGACAAAGATCAAAAGGTCTCTATGGAAATAGATTAGAATTTACCAAAACATATAATTTTTCAAAGGTTATAATAAAAGAACAACATTAGCAATCAATATGAAAACAAAACTAATAGTATGCTTTCTGTTTTTCTCTTTAAAAGGTTTTTGTCAAACAGATAATACTGGCTTAATAGAAAAAATTGTTAATTCGATTGGGAGTGACACTGAAGTTCACAAAGAACTTCTCCCTTGGGAAGATTTTATGGACTTAAATTTACTAACTGAAAAAAGTCTTGAATTTAACTGGAATGTAGTGAACGAAGAACAAATAGAAACTCAATTTCGGGAATTCATTAAGTGTTGTGATTTGGAAGTTTTAAGGAAAGAAGCTCTTAATACATCAAGGCAAAAGCTTCCCATAATAAGAGATGAGTCTTCAATTTATAATAATTTTAGAAAATCGACTAAGCTTACAATTTCTAAACCATTATTTTGTAATAATAGGAATTGGGGATTAATTTGCACTTCATATGTTACGACTATGCCTTCAAATGAAAAAATCGAAAGTAGCTATCTTAGAATATACCAACGGAACGACGATGGATGGATTTTAATAAAATCAATACAGTTAGGATTCAATTAGGATTAAAATTTATATCATGATAAAAAAGCCGGAGCTATAGCTCCGGCTTTTTTTAAGATGTTTCCGGAATCCACCATTAGTAGATACCATTTAAGAGCAGATTACATTTAATAGTTACTATGCTTTTTCAGTTTTGAAATTTACGCTGAAAAACTAAAAAACCCCTGTTATATCAGGGGTTTACATTCTCAGTACTCGA
>NZ_JBLVTK010000001.1:705311-733256 GCF_048285865.1 Christiangramia marina
TTACAGTTATAACAAAACGTTTATTTTCAGTAAGTTAAATTTAAAACATTGTTCTTTTTTATAATAAAATTGGCTCGTTTCCTGGCTCCGAATATTACAGTAAAATACTAGTTGTGAATAGCGAATGTGGTGAGCTAATTAAGTTAATATCGAACTTAAGAGAAGGCTCAACGGTTGATTTTGCGCTATGAATCCTAAAAGATATTTGCCAGCCTTGATCCATTGAAACTATGATTGTCGTTTTAGAATCCTCTTTGAATCTAATTTCTATTATGCGAGAAGGCAACCGTATCTTCCTAATTTTCGCCTTTGGTTTAATATTTTGGAAAGACATATTTAAGGTTCCGTGAATATTATAACCGTGAATTTCAACCTGGGATTTACCTTTAATTACTTTGTAGAAATCTATGCTTCCAATTAAATATTGAACCATTCTTTCTGCGACAATTCCGGGATTGCTTTCATCTAGTCTACGTAACTCCTTAGCAAATGCATTTAAAGTTTTCACATATACATTTTCATGCATATCATCAATTACGTCCCACGTACTATTTGGATCGCTGGATCTAATTTGGGTTAGATTATCAAATATTGGTTTAATTTCAGCAAAGTAATTATCAGAACATGGAACATCTAGCCATTTTTTTCCAAAATCGATCCGTTGAGATAGTCTGGAGTGCTTTACCGCGCGATGATTGTTCTTAGCCGAAATACCAATTTCCCAATTCTGAGAAGATCTAATCATAAGAACGTCTCTAACATCACCACTTTGACCTGCCTGATCGCTCACCAGTTCCAGCCTAAGAATATCAGAATCATCGATCCCGTGCTTTAGTCTAGGCTCTATATCTAGTAAGAAATTGATAGCAGTACTAGAGTTTATTTTATATGCTTCCTGCTTTTCTTCTCCAAAACTATCAAATGCATTTTTAGCGGTTACGTATGGATCATTTTTGGTAACTTCAACGTTAGTCAACTCAGTTAACCTATTTTCAAGTTCTTTCAATAACGCATATTCAAATGCTTTACCTGTTTTTGTTTGTTTAGCCATTATGCTACTGCTTCTCTTATTTCTTGATTAATGTTATCCAATTCACGTTGTTCTCGATTTCTTAATGCGATCTCAACTTGTTCATAAACTTCAGAAGCAAGAATTCTTGCTAATTCTACCGGTACCGCATTACCAATCATTTTGTAACCGTGAGCGACATTATCATATACAAATTCAAACTCATCGGGAAATGTTTGTATTCGCGCGCATTCCCGCACACTTAAACGTCTATATAAATGCTCAGATCCCGGTATAAATTGTTGTTTATCTAAACCAACTTTTTCCATTTTTGGAGCTTGCGGATGAAGGGGAGCGTGTCTTCCTCCAGCTTGTATGGTAAACGATTGTTGATCCCACGATCTTACACGGTTCCTAGACATATACATTGAAGAAAAACCACCAACCATATATTCATGATTATTTACATGACATGCAGCACCTTGCGTCTTATTCTTTTCTGTCGCAGGAATTGCACATTCTTTAAGATCTCCAATTGCTTCGCGTAAATCTATCTTATGTTCTAGTGGCTCTGGAAATTCAAAAGTGGCTTCCAGATCTTTTCTAAATCCTATGAAGAAAACCCTTTTTCTATCTTGCGGAACTCCATAATCCGAGGCATTCAGCATTTTGAAATTCAGGTTGTAACCAATACCCGCATTAGCAAACATTTTTTTTATGTTATCTAGGGCATCCTGATGCTTATCGATTAACATTCCACTTACATTTTCTGCAAGAAAAAAATAAGGCTGCTTGGCTTCTAAAATTCTTATGAAATCATAAAATAGTTGTCCTCTCTGATCTTTAATACCACGCAAAGCACCGGCTGCACTCCAACTCTGGCACGGAGGCCCTCCAATGATACCAGAACAATCAGGGACATCTTCGGCTAAAATTTCAGTGATGCTTCTCCTATCTAAAATACTCTCAGGATGATTCAATTCATAGGTTTCCCAGATATCTTTATCATATTCATTTGCCCAAGTAACATCGAATCCTGCCTGTCTAAAACCAAGATCTAAACCTCCTGCACCTGCGAAAAAAGAAACTATATTCATGCTTAAAATTTATTCAAAATAGCTAAAATTCCATCCATTAGTCAACAAAATGTTACGGTAATTACGTAAAGTTATCACCATTAATAGATTTTAAATTTTAGTCGCAAAATTGATCATATCCCGTAGCTCTTCTTTAATTCATCCCTAATTGCTTGAGCTTCTGTATTATTAAATTTCTTTCTGCTTAAGCTTTCCAGGATCATGGTATTAAAATCTGTCCAAGGTACTTCACTGGAACCGCGGACATTAAATTTATTATCTGCATTATCATAACGATTACGGATTGAATTCTCCGTATTGTCCCATGTAGCTTCTCCCCATTCTATAGAATGACCAAAACCCAATGTGTTTTTATCTTTAACGTTCATTTTTTTTGATTATAACGATTTTGATAGAATAAATCTTTTGGTTCAACTATTGAATCCTTTTAAAAAGAATGATCGTCAATCTCCAGACACATTCTAAAAGTATCAAAATCGTGAAAATTCAATGCATATTCTCCACAATGGCGAAATTCCAATTTATCGCCTAACTCATTTAAAGCCCTATCAACAATATCAAAATTTGGGCTTCTTTTAATTCTTTCAATTGGTGTCTCTTTAGAACCTAACGGTGCGGGAAAGGAAAATGCCAGAATGATATAGGTTACATAGCTCGCATTATCATCATTCAAGTCTACACATTTAAAATGATAACCTTGCTTTCTAATATCTGCTGCGACGATTTTAGGTTCTACATGTAAACGGCTGTAGTTAACAGATGATAAATTTTCTATTATATGCCCTAGCTTTCCTCTGTCATTACGACCTGTAAATGGATCTGCCATACATTTTATTATTAATGATTATAACTTGTTCCTTCTCATTAAAACTAATATCACAACAATTGCGATTAATATTCTTATCAAAAATGCTTCCGCGTAGAAATCTTTCATCATTATAACAGTTAACAATTAACTTTAATTTCTGATGATACTAGTTTATGTCAGGCTACTTTCGCGCGCTGTCAGGACTTCTCCATACTACAGCTAAGCGGTTTTGCTGGCATCACCCGAAAGCGATAACCTCTCCTTATACATTTGTAGCTGATCTTCCATTAATTGGATCGTCTTATTCTGCATATCTACCATCTGCTGAAGACTTTCCGCCTTTTCGGCTTTCATCCTAGCCAATTCCAATTCTTGTCTCAACTTCTCTACTTCAGCACTATCATGGCTAACTTGCTGTAACGCTTCTTTTGATACCAGCCTTTCACTTTCTGGAAGAAACTCTGCAAACTCATAGCGGATCAGTTTCTTAATCGAACTCGTAATATTTGCTCCTGCTTCAAACTTCGTAATACTTTGGGAAGTCAATCCCAGCCTTGTTCCGAACTCTTTTTGTGACAAACCGGTTTTTGATCGCAATAGCTTGATATCCATATCGATGAAAAATATATCTATATTTTTTACCACTAATTTTGCTTCATTAGTGATATTTTTTATAAGTTTGCGTGTAATTATTTATCACTGTTTGTGAAAAAGTTACATTATTTAACCTAATTACCGCTAAAAGCACGTAAGATATGAAAATTAAGGTAACAGATAAAGAGCGTGACGAGCTACGAGGGATTTTCCCGCCGGGATATGCGAAGGTAATTAGCAAACGATTGAATGATGCAAAATTGGAGCCTGCCAGAGCCAAAAGTTATACCCCGAAGATCGTAAGCGATGTTCTGGCCGGTCACCAGGGAGATTTTAATGTGCTGCTGGAATTGTTTCGCTATAAGGATGAGATACTGACCAAAGAACAGGAACTGAAAAAGCTTAGAAATAAAAATTACGAACCGGCTGAAGATACAGCCACTAAAACCAGATAATAATGGAAACGCAACAATTAGTAGACAAAATCACCCACTTAGAAGCTCAACTCAAAAAACTTGACACAATGGAGCTAGGAATTAGAAGCACGTTCAACCTCAAAAGATTTTATAGCAACAAAATAGACGATTATTCCTTACGATAATCTTTGCAACGGCTATGATCCCTACATCATAGCCTTCTTCAAGTAAAGCATGAGCAAATTAACTGCACATATCGTATATGCTACATTTCAAGCACTGGATGACTCCCAGCGCGAGGTGTTCATGCAGTTGATTGATGATGAAAAAAAGAAGCTAAAAACCAGACCGAAGAAAAGAAACGGACGGTATGACAGATTACCTGAAAAATTTCGCCCAGAAAATATTGAAAAATTAGCTGCTGAAATAAGCAGTAGATAACACCCGGACGCAAGTCCAAAATGGGCGCGAAACGCCGACAGACTGGCCGCGCCCATTTTATTAACCTACGAACATGGAAAAATTATTTGAACTTTTATTTACAGCCATTGCAACGGTTCTGGCAACGGTTGTTGTCATTACGATCGTGAAGAGAATACTTCTAATAAGAATTTTTAGAAGCCAATGCGAGTTGGCTCTTTTGGAAGCAATCGTTAAGGAAAAATCTATACCTAAAAATGCTAAAAAATTCTGGCTGGATCTATACAAGTCCAAGAAACCTAGTTTTCTTCAATTATTTTTTTCAACGAAAACCTATGAGATCACATCCTGGTTCACAAGCGAAGAGATAGACGGTTTTTTTATACCATCCTCGGAATTTAATAGTATCAAAAAGTAAAAAGCAAGGCACCCCTGCCTTGCTTTTTCAATAATAATTTGTCTTACAACAAACAGTAGATATGCGAAAATATAAAAATAATCCAACACCCCCTATGCTTAACCGCGCAATTCTAGAATTAAACGGCGTTTTTAATGTGCCTTCCAACAGCCAGCAACGGTCTGGCAACGGTGAGAATGAAATACCGTTGCAACGGGATTTGGAAGAAAAAAAATATGTTCATCCCATAATCATACCGGCAGACATCAGTAGAACCAGGGAAAACTACCTGAAAGCTAAGGATACCTATAATAAGAGGGTAGCACAAGAAAACTACAACATCAAAAAATACAATAAGCAGGTTGAAAAAAGCCGTTGCAATAAGCCGTTGCAACCTTCGGAAATAAAAGCTCTCAGCATCTTCTATAAAATGATAAGTCCGCTAAATACATGGGAGCGCAACGAGCGTGTACAGGAATATAACCGTTGCAACGGCTCATTAATTGCAAAAAAGGATAAAATACAAACTCTCAAATATCCAACGCAGTTGGTGTTTGAAGCCATTGTTTGGCATTACTCCATGCAATTGTACGAACGCAAATCAAACCGTTTGAAACTGCAAATAGATGTTCCTGCAACACTACCGCCGGTAAACTTGCATAGCGGCTGGATGACTAGTGAAAAAATTCACGAGGAGCGAAGACTTGATATCTGCAAAAGGACTCTAAGAAGACAGCGCAAACGTTTACAGGAAGCTAATATATTACAGGAATATGAATTTTCCGGGTCTGCAAAACCGGTTAAAATCAAAATAAACCCTAAAATTTTATGCATTACGGACAACCATCTTCAGAAAAAAACTGCTGCTGGAAATCAATCAGTTAATCCTGACGGGCGGACAAAGTTACCGCATAACAATGTTTCTAATAGATCCTTCTTACTCAATAAAGAAATAAAAGCGAATGTTAGTAAACATTCGAGAGAAAGGAGTTCGGCACAAGGCCTCACGCCTAATGATTTTTCTTCTATTGGAAACACCCGAAAGCAAGTAGTGAAAAAAAATGATACCCCGCCCGAAAAAAATTCCTCTGCGGCGAAAAAAAATACACTGAGCGAATTTTTGCGCCGAAAATTGGAAGAAAAAACAGATTTCGCCGCGAATCTTGCCGCTCACCAGTACGATTCTTACGAGCCGCTTAGAAAAGATATCCTAAAGAAAGAAGCGTTGTCCGGTTCCATGGACAGGGAAGAGTTTAAAGAATTGATCTTGCAGGATTTTTTCAAATCTTCGGCAAAACTGTACCGAAATGAAACGCCTTACCTGGCCAGCTGGTTGAAAGCGTATAATCACTGGATCGAGAAGAAGTTTATCAATCCATCCGGCTATTCTCTTAAAAAAATACACCTGGTCGAAAAAATTGATGAATTGCGCTACGGCCTGGCCGCCGTTGGCAGGTTTATGCGTAAGAACCCCGAATATAATTTGCTCTATCCCGGAGATTACTTTGATCTTACCAGAACTACGGCTAAAGAAGGTGGGTTTAAATATTACGCCGGTGAAGCTTGGCGAAAACATCAATCGTATTTGAAAAATAAAACCGATGATACCAACAATAAGGCTATCAAACGGAAGCGTAAAATTAGCGATCTGCAAAAAGCTCAGCGCCATGTGAAGAGCTATCTCGATAACAAGATTCAATTTGACGAATTATTTGTAAAAGTAAAACAGATAGGCAATAAGTCTGTTTACCAGGATCTTCCGGAAATTATAAAAAAAGCGAATGTAAAACATCAATTAAAATATTCTCGTCATGAGCTATAATTCTAAGAGATGCACCTGTGGTTCTTCCCGGGATATTTACTGCAGCACTTGCAGTAAAATTTCAATGAGCATTCTACTCAAAAACGGAAATGATCATTTAAAGCTTACGAATTCCAGAGGTAGAAAAGTTTGCCCAGTATGGTATAGTCCTATTAAACACAATCGAAAACCAAATAGAGACATTATAGAGGGTATGCTACGCCGATTTTGTGAATCGCCGTTGATAACCGTTGCCAATAAAATAAACTTTTATACGAACAATACCGATAATCTAATTTTTACCTACACGCTATGAGATCAATTATAACCTGTAAAAAATTGAAGCAAAGCGATTTTGAATTGATGAAAGCCGCGCTTAACAATTATGCTAGCAGCTTACAACTACTTCAAGAAGTAATGCCGAAACCTAAAGAATTCATGAAGGATCTTAGTATTACCGTGGAACTGTGGTATGATATCAATATGCGTACTGCTCAACAAAATCCTCCAGAGAATTCTAAACTCAATTTATCTATTCATAAAGCAATGATTTTACTAGATGCGCTGTATGAAATGCGTAGTCAGAAATCTACACAGGATTACGAGCGTAACCGTTGCAACCGCTTTATCATGGCTATAGATGAACAAATGCTTACTACTACTCAATTACTTACCAAACTTAATTCTTAGATCATGCTATACCAAACATTATATACCGTTGCAATAGTAATTCTAGCTTTCATAATTACCTGGAGTTTTTTCCAGATCCGGAAATTGAAGAATCAAAATTCAAGATTGAAAATATGTCTAAATGAAGCGATAACTACCTCAAATGTATGGTTTCGGCTGTGCCGAAAAGCATTCAAAGAAAATAAAGAACTGAAAGCTAAATACTTTATTCACTAATGACACAATAATTAATCAACCGCAATGCAAACCAGTATCAATCTAAACCCGAAAATCAGCATGCTTAGCGAAGAAAAACAACTAAAAAAGTTGCCATGCGGTGCAACGAAAAAACAAATTTTTAAAATGTTTCCCAGAGAAAGCGATCGAGAAATTAGAAGTGCTATTCATCACATACAAATAGAACTTAATCCTCACAAGTCAGAAACTGAAGCTATTAGACCTCATAGACTTAGGTTAAAGGAATTCCAGGAATTTATCAAGCTGATGGGAGTGCCGTCTGGGTATAAAGAAGAATACAACGACTAACCATTTGCCGTTGCAACGGTAATGCAACAGCAAGTTTAATAATTACTATGAAATTACTAGTGCCTCTTTCTGGCGGTAAGGACAGTCAGGCTACCCTATTGTACTGTATCGATATTTATGGAGTAGAAAATATAGTCGCTGTCTTCTGTGATACTCAATGGGAACATCCTTCGACATATGCTCACATTCAGTACTTGGTGAAAAAAACTGGCGTGGAATTTATTATTCTAAGTTCCGAGAAATACGGTGGTTTTATTGATATGGTTAAGAAGAAAAAAAGATTTCCTTCAACCAAGGCAAGGTTTTGCACGGAGGAGCTGAAAATAAAACCGATGATCGATTACATTCTAACCCTTAATGATCACATAACTATTTTTCAGGGAATACGGAATGATGAGAGCGAGGCTCGTTCCAACATGACCGAAGAATGTAGGTATTTTAAATATTATTTCGAGCCCTACAAGAGTAATGAAATCACCGTTAAGAAATTTCAAAATAAACCTCCAGTTACTCATAAGCAGAAAAAGGAATTTTTTGAAGCAAAAGTTAGATTGCTGATAGATGGTAAGAATGATGAACGGTATCATACATACCGAAAAAAAGAAGTATTAGCATGGTGTGAACAGTTTGCAGATGATGTAAGAAGGCCATTCATAAGTGCAACGGCAAATGATGTAATTCTATTTAGTTTAGAAAGGAATTTCAGAATTAACCCATTGTATTATTTAGGAGTTACAAGAGTAGGATGCTTTCCATGTATCTATGTAACTATTGAAGAGCTTGCAATTATACTGGATCACTTCCCGGAGACTTTTGATGACATAGAGATTTACGAAAAAGAATGTGATTCTACTTTTTTCAAACCAGATAAAATTCCAGAACGATATAGAACCGGTTTTGATCCTAAAAGCGGTAAAAAAATAACAACCATTCGCGATGTAGAGCGATATATAAAGGATCGAAAAGGTCAAACTAATCTATTTGAAAAACCACAGTATTCAAAATCGTGCAGCTCCGGGTACTTTATATGTGAGTAGCCGTTCCAATTAAAAAAAATATTAATTTATTGCAAAAGCAAATAGCTCAATTAATCGAAAAGATTTTTCCCATATTTCCCAAGAATAGTACCTAAAGTTCCACTAAATAATAATTTGTCTATTGCTTGTAACTTTAGATCGTCCAACCACATCCAGTTATCTGGAGCTATGATATGAAAAACTCTTATAAATATTACAGTTATCCCTATGCCAAGAATGAAATATAATGAAATGATCGCGACACGATGTTTATGCTTATTTTTCTTTCTTTTATTTTCTTCGTCGAATATAGCAGTTTCCTCTTTACTATTTTCAAGCTGATTTTGATTAATCGATTCACCAATCCCACCGAGCTGGTCTTCTGATTCTTCTTCTGCCATTGATTGGGTTTCAATTAAGTGGTTCGCTAACGTTTGCCTGAAGCTTTTTTTCGTAATAAGATTTTATTAGTGAATTTGGAATAATCGAACCATCCTTTAAGCTACCTCCTTTTTTATGCCATGTAATGTGCCACGGAGTATTTACCATATGTGTCAGTGAAGATAATTCGGTTCCTGAATATTTTTTATAAACATCCCAAATCTTATCCAAGAAGTCTCGGTCTATATGGTTGGATAACAATTCCGAAAATTCAGACTTAACCATACTATTTACTAATTGTACGCCGTCTATATCACATCTACCGTATTTTTTCAAGATTTGATATACAGAGCCTACCACCGGTCCATATTTCCAAGCTTCCGCTTGCTCGGTAATCAAAGGTTCTTTCTTAAGAGCTAAATGCCATCCGTGAGAAATGTAAACCAATTTCAAAGCTTTCATTGGCGTTATCTTACTTCCTTCATCAATTGCTTTGTATATGAAGTAATTCGCTATGGTTATCGGTGCGTACATGTCGGCTAGGCGTTTGTTTAAAAGTAAACAAATATTAGGCAAAAGTAATTAATTTAATTAGAATTTAATAGTTAATTAGGAATAAATCCTATTTATGGATTATATCCAAGAACTTTCGCTTATGTTTACGAAATAGATAAAGTGATGTTTAAAGAAGCGAAAAGAAGATTTTTGAAACACGAAGAACAATTAGAATTATTCTAATTTCGAATTATAAGTAATTAATTATCAAGTCTAATGTATACCTACTTTCATTAATTTTTCCACAAATCTTCTTGTTGCCAGTTATCCTTCATTCCTAAAGCTTCAGGATCAACATTTGGAAACCTTCCGAATAAGGACAATAGTTTTTCAGTAAACTTATTATTTGGCTTTATAACATTCAGTAAATATTTCATCAGGCAGAGATGAATATATAATTTCGGAAATTCGTGCTGTTTGGGAATATTCTCTGACCTAATCCATGGATTGGGAGGCTTGGAAAGTAATTTTGGGTTTCCAGGTACATTTTTATTCCATAGTCTAGTATGATGGGCGCAGAAGTTTCTTATTTGTGCAATTGACTGTAACCAACTTGGTAGATAGGTGTGATTTACAGCTCCATACTCTGAAGCTATCAAATCTTTCGAATTTACCTTGTCATTCCTGAGGTTTCCATATAATTTAGATAATGAGCCTAGGCTTGTTTGCTCTAATGTTTTCCAACTGGGTGGAAACCTCAAATCATCTTTATGCTTTTTTAGATGATTCTTAATAGTAATATCCTTGGTACGGTTTATTTCCTCTTCTAAATTAGAAAGTGTTTTTACAAGCGCTTTACTATCAATAAATAAATCAAAATTTTGAAACCACCAAGGATCAATCTCATGAGACAGGTGATAGATCAATTTAGTACGTAAACTAATTTCTATTTTAGCTATAACGTCAAACAATAATAATCTTAGTTCCTTATCAAATTGATAAAGAAAAATTACATCGGAAAATTTACTATTGGGTTTAAAGGTATGTTGCTCTTTGTTGTCTTGCATAGAATACCAGTATTCTCCAAGACGATAGTAGCTAATGTGAGCCAAAATATGTTCTGCATTATCTTTTTCAACTATGATTAGCCCCCTATTCTTTAGGGTTTCAATTTGTTGAGTTATGGTTGTAGCAGGTTTAGAAAACATATAAAAAAAAACCTCGCTATGCCTTTGACATAACGAGGGATATTTTTTGAGGTCTAAAGCAAAAGACACACCCTGGGACGCTGTGTTTTTAATAAAAACCTATCGCGTGGTGTGTACTGTTGGTGCAAATATATGATACGATATCAAAGCAAACATCGATAAACGGCAGTAATCGATGAAATACACTTTTATTTAACAAATAGTGCACTAATCGTTAACAAAATGATATCAATTATCCATCTTCATATAGATAATCATACATATATAAACACCAAATAAATAGATTACTGATAATTCAAATTATTGAAAAACTTTAAAGATTTCAGTTGAAATATTTATTCCTGATGAAGCCGTTGCAACCTCACAATGGCTTTTTTCCTACCATACCGTTATGAATCATTACGAATCATAGCGATTTATTGCAAATCACCCCTATTCCTCCCTATTTATCCAAAATTATAGAAAACCTTAACGATTTTTAACAAGTCTTAACACTTCAGGTTTTTAAGTCCGCATCTTAGCAATCGCAAGAAAGTTCTTTGACTTAATTACATGGCTAATAACGTAGACATTTCAACAGTATTAAAGCGCAACCTGAAAGGGGGCAAAGAGTTCGATATACTCATGCCACGTGTAAGGTGCAAAACCACTCCTTTAGGGGATGGTGATACTTTTTTTACTGTGGACCGCATGAAAGATTGGATTGAAAAATTTCGTCATCAAACGGCAAAAATTGCTTTACGATTAGAAGGCCAAACGGTAGAAGAAACGGTAAATAATATTTACAATTTCCTTTACAACCACATCCAATACACCGCCGATGGGCAGTTGCAACAGCTACGCTCACCGGCCTGTACTTGGATGCAGCGTAAACAAGGGGTTGATTGTAAGAGTTATAGCGTATTTGCCAGCTCGATTTTATCCAATTTGGGAATAAAACACGCAGTAAGGCAGGTTCGCCAGGCTTATTTCTATCCGGAAGAATTCACCCATGTTTATGTGGTGGTTTTCAAAGATCAAGACAAAGAAAATTATAGTGACAATGCACCAACGTACGTAATCGATGCTACAAAGCACGAGAACACAGAAGTTAATTATATAGAAAAAGTTGATCAATTCATGAACAAATTATCCCACGTTGGTTTGAATGCTCCACAAGATGAGCGTACCGCAAACATCATCAATAATTTTAATACGTTTTGCCAGTTCTTAATAGAAAATGGAATCCCCGTTGCAACGGTTGATGCTATTCGTGCTGAAGTTTCAAAATATACCTCCAGGGGTGAAGATCCGAAGTTTCAGATTTACGATAAAGGTATTGTCGTTTCAGGGAAGCCTTTTAAACTGGATTTTGTAGTCGATAAGGAATACGAGGCCGGTTTAGGTTTTGTTGCAACTGCTGGGGCTGCAGCTACGGCTGGTAAAAAATTATTAGACATGCTTCCACCAGATTTCTTCGGAAGTACTTTCGGGGCTGTTTTCGCTAATGGTTTTGATTTGTCTTGTTGGAATGCTTCTTATTCTATTTCAAAAGGACAAGCCGCCGTTGCGAAAGATTTACCCTATCTGGCTGGTAAATACTCAGGACTTGACCAGGGGGTTACTACAGAAAGCCTAAATAAATTCCTGAATGGAGTTGAAGGATATATTGCGAATGCTAAAAATGGTCAAAAGTCGAAGTATGCAAAATGTACACGTGAAGGCTATGCTGAAGTGCAGAAAAGTGCAGAAGCGGCCAGGGATGGTATTTTAGATCAATTGAAGAATTCAGTGAAATTGACTCCTACAGGATCTCAACAAGGTCATGTTCGTACTACAGAAATGCCTTCTAAGCCTGACGGTGTATGGGAATGGGGTCATGCTTCAGATAACAGGTATAGCTATAATAGTTACCGTGTAGAAGGAAAAACCCAGGTAAGCACTCCAAAAACTCCAACAACAGGAAACAGTTCGGGACAATATCCACAAACTACCACTGGAGGTAATAATTATCAGCCTACCGGGCAGAATAATTACCAACCTACCGGGAACGGTTCTGGGAATGATCAGTCAAAATCTAGCGGGAGTAATACCGGTATCATTATAGGCGGGGTAGCACTGGCAACTTTACCTTTTTTAATCCCGATGATGAAAAAATCCCCGGTTGCGGCAAAACCGGCTAATAAGAAAGCGAAGTAATGGCAAGCTGGTATAACAATCTCATATCGAAATTACAATTTTCTGCTACTGGTAAAGTTGCAGAGAATATTAAAACTGCTTTAGAAAGTGGTGCATTTAGAACGATCGAAGATTCTACAGGGACAGACATAAATGTACCTAACGAGATTTCCAGTTGGTTTCACTCTAAATTAAAAGTGTGGGTATTGCAGTTGCTTTCCTTGATTCAGGAAGCTTCAAATTATGCAGATCCTTCTTATGCGGCAATAATTAATACCGTGATCCAGGCTTTAGAAGTAGCTCGAGCTTATTATGCCAAGCAAGCTGACACCTCTTTTAATACCAGTTTGAGAAATGTTGCTTTGGGAAAGGTGAAGATTTTGGAAGAAATTATTTCCAGCGTGATTTTCGGCTACGAGCAAACTCTTAAAGATGCAAACCTGTTACCGGTTAAGACTATTCAAATGACTAATGCCGGCAAATTTGAAGGATCAAGTATAGAGGATTACAAGTGGAATCAACTGGATCGAAAAAAGGTCATTGTTAATCATGTAATATTTCGGGAAATGGAAGATCAAACGCAAGGCAACAACATGAAGGATTGCGAAAAATGTAAAACAGATTACACGCCGTGGGCATTTGCAGGGTTTTGCGCCTTACTTGCCTGGTCCGCCTCTGTAACCAAAAACAGCAAGAATAGTAAATAAGCTTAGCAGCAACGTACATACAAATTAGTAATCAATTTTAAATCAATTTTCTATGAAATTCGGAAAAATAACATCCCCGAAATTAGCTGAAAACGCGCTTTACCTAGGTGGTGCGTTCGGTGGTGGTGCAATCTCCGGTGGACTTATGACGTTGGTACCAGCTGAGCAAAAAATCTATGCTCGTGGTGGTATTATCTTACTTGGTCTGCTTGGTGCTTCTACCCTAAACCCAAAAACAAGTGGAGAATCCCTTGCCCAGGCAATCGCTATTGGTATGGGAATTCGTCAAGCCTCAGAAGTGGTAAAAGAACTTACCCAGGATAAGATCCAGGTAACTGCTGAAAGTACTACTACAGATAAGTTTGTAGCAGGTATGGCAGGTTTAGCTTGTCCATGTGACGAGACACGTCCAATGTTGGCTTCTCCTGTAATAAACTTTCCATCCTTGAACCCGGGATCTAATCCGGTCCTTATGGCAAGTAGAGAGGTAGAAGTTCAGGATGTACCGGTTTCACTACTAGGTTAGATCCAAAATCGTATTAAAAGAATCATCATCAATATTCATTTCATCAATTAAAAAACAACAGTAATGAGAAATAGAACAAAAATTACCGAAGCTGGAGGATATCTACTAGATAGATCCGATAAGTTTTCAGTGGAACTGAACGAAAATATTACTTCGGGAAAAGCAACTTTGGGCCGTCACACGCTTTTAGTTAGAAAAAATGCTACAGGTGCAGCTGCATCTTGGCCGCTAATTGATAGTAAAACGCAGGAAACTGTAGGTGTATCTACCATGAACGGTAGAAGACTTCCTGCAAATCAGGCCGTAATCTTTGACAAAATTGCTATTGCAGCGGTTGAAGGAGATAACGCTGGTGAAGAGGGGATCTTAGACTATGTAGCTAGCAAAGTTCCGGCTGTGCTTAGAAATGCAGAGATTTTAATTATGCAGAATGGTCGTGAGGTAATTAGCCTTCCAGTTTCAGATGTTGTGAAAACAATTTCTCCTGCATCTTCTGAGGACTATTACCATGATCTTGAAGGATTCAATTACCTGGTAGATAACCAAGAAATCACCATGGAACTAAAATTCCCTGATGGTGCTACTCTAGCTCCATCTGCTGCTGGTAAGCAGTGGTATGTTGAATTGAAACTACAAGGTTTCAAAACAATCAAAAAACAATAGTAAAAACTTTGGTTGGTTAGTTATTGTGAAAAAGCCCTGACCTATAAAGGGTTAGGGCTTTTTATTTAATTACAACCATAAAATCCTCTAAGATGGAAAAAATTGATTGGTTTACTCTAAAGATCAAACTTGCCGCTGGTGAAACATTAGCGCAAAAGAAGATCTTTTTAGATAAAGGAAAAAGGATCGTTGCCGCCGTTGCCGTTGCTAAGGAACCGGGAAAAATAGTAGACTTAGGTCTATACGATCAAAATACGCAGGTTTCCGCTCCCATGGATCTATCGCTATGGAAAAAATCCAATGCCGGGAATTTCACTGATGGTTTTAAGCCTCTTGAAATAAAAGGCGGAATGGATATCACCGCACGAATTAGCACCGCAGATGGACTTGCTTCAGATCTAGATATCGAAGTAGTATTTGGTGTGATTAAAGAAGATAGCTCATGCTAGAATACTTCGGACGGTTATTCCAGGATTTAAAAAATTTCCTTTCCGGGAAACTTGGCCTTCAAAAGGCTAACCTGGGATTTGAAATAATCACGGATGATATCGACAATTTTTCTATGTCTGGAATGATAGAGCCTACCTTCTATAATTTCGGTGAGCATGATGTGGAAGTGCTTCATTCGGTGATTAAACCAGGAAACAAGTTTTTTGCCGGTGTAGTGGGTATGGTAATGAACAATGAAGTTCCAATAAAATTTAAAGGGCCTGTAGGATCTAAACGCAAGCTAATTGTGTATTACGGATCTCCGGTACTAGAATGTGATTAAAATTATGGCTGAAGAAAACTTAAACGACCTCATAAACTGGCTTTCGAGCAATCCTATCCATCGTTTTGAGATATACGATTACAACAGAAAGAAAATGCTTAAAAAGTGTGTGAGTTACGCTGAATTGCTCAGCGAATACTCTCCAGTAACAAAGTATTTTGAAGAGCTGGCAGACAATGGAGTAAAGTCTGTACAAATCACGCAGAAAAAGAAAAACGGAAGCTCCTACGTGCGTGCGAGTTGTGGGTTAAACTTCGCCTTGAGTACTAATGATAACGTTGCTGCAAGTGGTAGCCAGGCTGCAATGCCGGTTGCCACACCGCAACGACAGCCAATAAATAATATAGGTCTTATGGGTTATGGAAATTCTCTTGGTTTAGGTGCTCCGGAAATTCTGAAAATGCACAGCCAGGCAGATCGGTATGCAGATGTCAAAACTTTAGCGGACAAACTGGAAAATCATAATGCAGATCTAATTGCTGAAAATAAGCGACTGGAGCGTGAAAATATGAGGTTAGAAAATGAAATTGAAAAGCAGGATAAACCTACTGCGGTCGATAAATTCCTGAATGCATTTGCTCAAAACCCAGAAGGATTTATTTCTGGAATAGCTTCTATAAAAAATGGCGGTACTACTCCAGGTCTTAATGCTCCAGAACCTCAGAAGCAGTTGAGCGATACCAAGAGTAAAGTGGTAGATACAATTGGGAATCCACAGGTACAGGATGATCATGTAGCCGCTTCTTACTATGTCTTAATGGAGGCCGTAAAAGGAAATGAGAAATTCATGGACGAGTATTCAAAACTACTAATCAAACACAAATTAATGCAAGATGGCAGCAACCATACTAATAACGGGCAATAACCCGGAAGAAGAAACGAAAAAAACAAAAGCTCTACAGTATATGGCTAATAATCTCTCCATGGATCAAATTGAGAAATTGGAAAAGATGGCCAGAAGTCCGAAAGCGCGAAAAATGCTTGATACCAATTGGACTTTTCTGAAAATGTATACCTAAAAAAAAATGTTCCCACTACTAACAATTGCATCTATGGCAGTATCTACAGCGTCTCTAGCAAAAGAGAAAGATTTTATTAAAAATAACTGGAAACCTATTCTAGGAATAGGTGCTACCATTGGCGTAACCTATGTAGTCTGGAATATATACAAAGATTTTAAGGCTACTGGAGATCAATCCAATACTAGGGAAAACAATTTATCTGAAGATAATAGATTTCCACCATCGACTTTAACGGAGGTGGAAGCATTAAATATTGCTAACAGGCTTCAGGATGCAATGGGAACCTTTGGAAAAGCCAATACGGAGGAAGCTAAACGTATCAAACTATTGCTCACCGATCTTAATTACAATGACTATGTAAAGGTCTCCAGGTCTTTTGGTCAGAGAGGTTATGTAACAGTTACAGGGATTTCAAAGGATTCAGATATTCTAGCACCTGCCAAAAATTTAAGCTATTGGCTTAGTAAAGAGTTAAATGACCAGGACTATGCGCAGATTGAAAAAATAATAGTGAAGCCTTCAAAATAATGCAAATCACCAAATACACAAATGTCTACAACGAGTTTGGTGACCCTTTAAAAGGAGCGCATATCTCTATTGGAAATTTAATTGGCACTACAACAAGTTCTAACGGATTTGGAGAGCTAACAGCCAGTGGTGATGCAGTAGTAAGAGTTAGTTATGTAGGTACAGAGCCACAGTATTTCAAGTTAATAGAGCTACCTAAAAAAATTACTTTAAAAATGGAAAGTTTGGACGAAGTAACAGTTACATCTAAGAAAAAACAAGAAACGCCAAAATATCTTATTCCGGCTATTGGTGCCACATTGTTGTTAATCGCACTTATGAGCTTCGGGGAAGAAACTAAAGAAATCACACTTTAGTTATGGCTAGTTTCTACTCTTATTTACCGCTGCTTCAGCAAGTGGAAGGCGGATTTCAAAAATCTTCTGCAGATCCGGGAAACTTCAATTCGCTAGGGCAATTAGTGGGTACCAATTTTGGTATTTCCGCACGTTTTTATGAGGGCATAATCAAACGTCCACCTTCGGAAGGTGATATGCGTTCCATTACTAAGAGCCAAGCGGAGAGCATTTTTAAGAATTGGTTTTGGGATCTACAGAAAGCCAGCGAGATTAATAGCCAGGCGATGGCCAATACAATCATAGATCACCAGGTAAACGCCGGTGATGGTGCAAAACTCGCTCAAAAGGTTTTGAATGATCATTTTGGATATCGCATATCTGAGGACAATCGCATCGGGCCGGTTACTTTGGCCGCGCTAAATAAAGTAGATCCAGCAAGATTTGTTTTTCTCTACAACGAAGCCAGGGCAAAACACTATAAAAGTATTGGAAATAAAACCTGGGAAAGAGGTTGGTTGATCAGGCTTAAAAAATTCGCTGTAGAATACAAAAAACCTATTTCAATGGTAGCGGTTGTTACCGTTGCAACGGCTGGTTATTTAGTATATCATAACTTTTTAAAACAGTAACAGGATGCCAGGATTGCACATTGATGAAGTTGGAGTGTTCAAAGGTGGAAACCCTAATAATTACATTGAAGGTGATTATGAAAACTTGCTGCAATTACTTCAAAATAACAGTTTAGTAATTGGTCAGAAGTACTTACTGAAGAACTACCAGCACAGGTATTATATTCCAAATAGTGATACGGCTACAGTTGACAGAATTGCTACAGTTGCCGAATTGCCATATAACTACTACCACAAGCTAGAAGGAGGCGAACAAATACCATACGGTTCGACTGTAACTATTACTTATCTACCGGAAAATGCGCCAAGTTACGCCTTTATTGGTATGACAGGTTTTGTATATCAATCCTACGCTGATGGATCTCATTATATCGACAATATTCCTCTAACAGTAGGAATGAAGATTGCTTACAAAGCCGGTTTCTACTTAAATAACCTGGTGAACGATCAAGTTATTAGAGAACGTTTTAAGGAACGTTTGACCGGTACAGTTTCCAGCGTTGTCGGAAGTGATAAACTTACAGGAACAGGAACATTATTTACACATGAATTGGCGGTAGGCGATAAAGTGGTTTACAAGCTGGATGCAAACGATTATGCAACTTATGATCGAACTGTAAAAGCAATTACTTCAGATACAGAATTGACAATGACTGAAGTAGCTACAGATGGAAATGCTGCTACAGATTCTATTCTGGATAAACTAACCTTTGGCAGAGTGATCATGAAGCCTGGAGGTTTGATAAATACCGATGTACATGATGGTAAAGCTTATTCCGGCTTATCTGCTGAAGAGAATATGCCTGCTCCGGTAGAGCAATTGGTCTTAACTGCTATTAGTGAAAATGAATTTTCAGAATTTGCAGATAGCTTGACTTTCAAAGGTGATGGAGTTAAGTATGATATGTTCGATACTGAAATACTTGATAGATCCGATAATGTAATTGGTACCAGGAACGGTTTTGTTACTCATAGGGAGAATAAAGCTTTGAATATTTCACTAAACCAGGATTGGAGAGCGCAAAGATTCCGAAGGTTTAAGATTCCTCAAGAATACTTGGATCGTTTGAAAATGCAGGAAGATCGCTATAAGCTCGATAGTGATAACCACGTTTATCATGTTGGTGCATTAAATGTGCTATCTGAAGCTGATGTTCGCAAGCTTTATTTCTTAAACGATATTGAAAAAGGTTTTTGGTTCACAGATTTTAGACAAAACTCGAAACCAAACGAAAATCCTTTCACAAATGGTTTCCAGGTTTACGAAGATCGTAACGGTGCTGGAGAAGTGAAGTACGGTGATTTTTCTGCTCAAGGTATGGCCTTTAGATCCGATGAATTTGGATTCCAAGCAAAATGCAATTTTAATAATATTGAGGCTAGAGATATACCGGTTATTCCTTTAGATGAAAATTATAATCCGGTACAAGTTACCAGGTGCATAGGAGAATTTGAAAATACAGTTTTTCAAAACTTACCAAAAGCGCAAGGTGATTCAGATGCTATAGATGTTATTGCTAAAAACCTTAGTAAATCAACTTTTGTAACCGGTGGGATATTGAGATCTGAAACCTTTATGAACGAGATTACAAGTATTGAGTATTTCGATATTAAGAATTTCGGACACCTTGACCAGGTTATTAATTTCAGTTATGCAGTAATAAGCAATTACGGTCATATTGACGGCCTTACAATTGGTGGCGCAAGGAATTATCCTGTTCCATTTGTTGGGAGGGCTGCATATCAATTTGCTTCAGATTGTGTTATTACAAGTTCAATTCTAGGAGTAGGAACGACCAACTTTGCTAAAAACATTTTTGAGGGAACTGTAGCAAAATGTATTCTATTCAAGTACATGAGTTTAGGAAGTAATGTTTTCCGCATTAACGGTGCTTTTATGGCCCTGGGGAATGTTACTGATGGAGAATACACAAACAATGATTGGTGGCAGAGAAGTTCTACAAGAGGTTGCATATTCGAGCTAAACCCTGGATGGGATAAAACGACCGGAATTGAATATTGGCTGAAAGGAACTATTACTGATAAGCATTTTAAAACTAAAAGCGAAAGTAAATCACTTTTCTTTGAAACTTACAATGAAGAGGGTAAGTTAACTATAAACAATATTGATTCCGTAGGAAATATTACTTCTGTAGTTGTAGGTGATTGCTGTTCGGGGCCGGAAACTTATACGCACGTTTTTAGGTTAGAAAATAATACTGATCCTAACGATCAAACAGAACTTTTCCTGGAGTGTGAATTAAAGATCTTTGAAATGGATGGAACACCAATTGAAACTTATGTAAGTACAAAGTTTCTTAGTGATATGGTGATTATTAAAAACCTTCCTACTAATGTTTATTTAGAGTTTTATTGGACTACTAGGACAGGTTTAAACGGCAACTATAGTACAAATGTACATGAGAAAATGAGTGGTTGGAGCCAAGATTTTATCAATGTAGTTTATCGTGATAAATCAAGGATTACAGGGAGGCCAGCAAATACAGAGAAGATAGAGGAATTAGTAGATTTAAACCAAATCAACTGTAAAATATACGATTGGGCAATTGGTGGCGATCTTTTCTATCCTAAACCAGCAGGAGAAGAAACCTTAATGTACCTGTACTTTAATGATAACCCGGACGATTATAATTCATTTGATCCTGAAGCATTAACAGTAAATGGCAATGATATTCCGCTTGCTGAAGTTTGGGATCAACAAACTTTGATCTTTGGGCAAGATAACGAGGTAGTTGTAACAGTCAACGGAGGCCAGGTATTTACTTTTCAAGTTAACCCACCATCAAAAGATATTGAAACTGCAGAAATGTACACAGACGATCTTTCAATTGAATACTATTAATCCTTAAATCATCACCATGCAAAAAATCATCAACATCATCGAAAATACCAACTGGAAAGCCCAATTTCTTTACGGCCTTGTTCTGGCATTATTATTTGGATCTACCACTATTTTAAGCGGTTTTGGTCCGGTTTGGGCTATCGTTCAGGTTCTAATCATTTCAGCGGCCAGGGAACATTATTTACACGACTTAACCGGCGACTATAACTGGCGTAATTTCTTCTTTGTTCTGGTACCGGTAGTAATTTTATATATCATCATCTTTTAATTATTCATTCTTCAATCAAAATTCATTCATCATGAAAAAATTATTCATCATTGCAACTTTGTTGGTAACAGCTTTCACAACTTTTGCCCAAGGACCAAACTGGCAGGAATTTAAAAAAGAATCGGCAATAGCTGCTACTCAAGCTGCAAAACAAACCAATTTGGAGTTAGGTTTAAACCATGCTCGATTAGATACATTCAATTCTGAGTACAAAGAAGCTGAGTCAGATCTTGATACGCTCATTGTCGATTTCCATGTTTTAAATATATCTGGAGATACAGCTCAAATCATGACCTCTAATAGACATTATAAATATAGGGTATCGATAATACCAATGCTCAATCCATTTGGTTATACACTTCAGCCAGATCGACAATACACTATAGCTTTGGAAAGAAATAAGCAAGATGTTTATGAATTCCAAACTAGAGGACAAACTAGAACCTTGGAAGCTCGCATAATTTGGTTTACAGTTTCTGAAGCGCAGCTTAGAAAAGATCGCTTATGGCTAACACGATTCATACAGGAAGAACCGGGTTACGACCGTTCCCCTCGAAACGGACATTAAGAATCTACTCTTTTTATACTTAACCTATTTATTATGATTGAAATTTTAAAACCTTATTTGGGGGAACTACTCGTGCTTATTATCGGGAGCCTCTTAGGGTGGTTCGTAGAGCGTAAACGAAAGAAGGTAGAAGTTCGCAATCTAACCGTTGAAGGCAATAAAGCAGAGGCAGATTATAGTAAATCGATGCTGGATATCTACCAGGATGCCTTAACCGATTTGAAAGATCGATACGAAGAGAAATTCTGCTTTCTGAAAAAAGAATATGATCTCCAGTTTACCAATTTAAACCTGCGCATGGAACGATTGAAAAAAGATCAGGAAATGTGGAAGAATCGCTACAGTAAACTAAAGCGAGAATTTGAAGATTATAGAAAATCACATCCATAGATTATGATCAATTTCAAATTTCGTTTCGAACATTTTATAATCCTTGTCCTGGCAACTCTTCTACTTCTGGAGAATTGCCGGGGGAATGATCAGGATTGCGATGATAAAACCACTACTGTAAAGGTTTCAGAAGAAATCCTAACGGAAAAGGATAGTGTTACCAATAACAATATCAAAAATCGTGAACCGGAAAATGTGCAGGTTATAGAAACTCCGGAAAAAGTTACAATTGTAGCAGATCCGGAAAAATTAGATCCAGCAGAACAAATCTTGCTTAAAAAAGTCAGCCGTTATCAAGACACTACCAGGTTGAAAGATGCTATCATTTACAGCGATATTTTAAGCGAAGGCCGAATTCTTAAAATGGATCTAAAAACCTCTATAGATCACTTAAAAACCACTATCGAAACCACAACTAATACCACCACGCAAGCTGGTGGTTTATTTGTTTCTCCATCAGCAGATTATGTGCCGGGTTTAGGATTTACTTCAGCTGGTGCCGGTATAAATTACATCAAAGGAGATTTAGGATTTGGTATTGGCTCGTTTTGGGGTTTTGGTACAAATCAAATCGGTTTCAGGTTCACCATACATAAAAAATTATTTTAATGAATTTAAAAGCAGTACTTAGTTTAGGAGCATTGGCCGCAACCGGCTTTTTTGTATTCGGAAAAGATAAATTTTCAGAGTATAGCAATGTTCTCGAAAACCTTAAAATGGATATTAAGGGAATTCGAAATATCTCTTTCAACAGGGAAATAAGTTTTAAGGTAGATGTTCAAATTTCGAATCCAACAAATATTTCAATTGATATTCCAGGAAACCAGTTGGTAATTAAGAATCTGCATTTTTATACACTTTCAGGTAAAAAGCTTGGTACCGCATTTCCAAATATTGCAGATATCAATTTGCCGGCGAATAACTATAGGTTGATTACTAATATACCAGTAAGTCTCTCAATGGCCGAAATAGGCAATAATATTGCTGAAATCCTAGATATAATTGGAGATAAAGACAAGCTGAAAATCGCCGCTGATATTGAAGCCTTCGGGAAATCATTCACTATAAACGCATAATATGACCGCAGTAGAAAGATATAATGCTTTGGATGGGCAAACAGCAACCAGAGAGGAATTACAAAAAATCGCTGTTTTAGGAGCTAAACAGGGTCAAACTAAAATATCCCTGAAGTTATTTAAGTTGCTGGAAGAAAACGAGGAAGAAGAATTTAAAATAAAAGTTGGAGAATTCGCATTAGACCAGGTTCCGGAGGATAGTTTAAAGGGGCTTGATTTTGCGTTTCCGGATGAGGATTTAGAAGGCGGTCTTGAAAAAGCAGTTGCTCCAGATGACATTTACCAGATGATCACAGATAAGATGCTGAAGCAACTGGAAAAAGCCAGTGGTAAGGACTACAAGAAGAAATGGCACGATCAAAACGACGAAGGCTATTTGTTGCCTTTCAATTTTGATACGAAAAAAATGTACCGTGGTATTAATATTCCTCTACTGACGGAAGGAATGACTAAAGTGTTAAAGAATCCATTCTTTCTTACATTCAACCAGATCGAGAAAAACAAAGGGCAATTAAAGAAAGGTTCTAAAGGGTTGCCGGTAGTTTATTTCACTATGCTTTATGCGGTGAAGGAGAAAGGAAAAGACGGTGAACAGATAGATTTTGGAACCTACAATAAAAAGAAGTTTTTAGCCTGGTTAAACAAGAATCACAATAAGCTAAGATATAGCAAGGATTATTATAAAAATTCTTACATCCCTATTCTCAAATATTACAATGTTTTTAACGGTGCTGATATCGACGGAATTGACTTTGATTTAAAGAATTTTAAAATCGGGTACCAGGACGGTAGCGAAACGATTAAGAACAATGATTCTCGCGTAGAGATCGCTGATTTAATTGTAAAAAATTATCCTAGTCCGCAGCCTAAATTATTAGATACTAAAAAAGGCGGTGCTTATTATAGCCATAATATTCTTGGTACCGTTGATGAGATCCACATGCCTAAATTTGAGGATTTTGAAACCGGTTTAGATTACTATAGAACGCTTTTCCATGAGTTTACGCATTCTACAGGTGTACAAAAAAGACTTGACCGTGATATGAGCGGGAAATTTGGAAGCAAGCCTTATGCAAAAGAAGAACTGGTTGCCGAGTTCGGTGCTATCTTCCTTTCAGCACATGCCGGAATTATTTGGTATAACCAGAAAAACCATGCGGAGTATCTTAAGAATTGGAATTCAGTTCTAACCCATGCGAAGGAAGATAACCGATTTATTATGCGCGCAGCTTCCAAAGCGCAGGAAGCCGCCGATTTTATTTTGAACCAGGATAAAAACGGAGTACCGGCCTATCAAAGTTCACTTAAAAGTGAACCGGTTAAGAAAATTGATCGTAAAAAAAGTAAACCTTCAAAGTTTAAGAAAGGTGAAAAAGCCTGGCATTCTTCAAAAAAAATGGAGGTAACTATCAAAAAAGTTTATATTCCCAAGAAAGGTTCGTCTCAGGAGAAAGAAAACCGTGTTTATGATCTGACCTATTCAAATGGTAAAAGAGCTATAGGTATTCCAGAAAGTAAACTTGTAGAAGTCCCTAAAAGTTCAGTTTCCAAAAAACCAAACACTAATGAGTTGCTAGATCGAGAGCGAAAGGCTAAACTGACCGCAAAATCGAAAGCCGATTTTGAAAAAGGATTAAAAAAATTAGGTTTTGAAATTATTGGGTATGAAGTAAACCAGGAAAAATCGAAGAACTGGGAAAGATCGTACCAATTAAATTTCAAAGATGCAACCGGTCTTGTATTGGAAATGGCAGTAAAGCCTGAAGGAAAACAGATTGAGGGCCAATTTCGTTGGAACGCAATTGGCGTGGATGCGGAAAGCCTCGTAGATTATAAAAACATTCAGGAATTCTATGAAGAAATATTAGCAGACTTTCAAGAGGTATTTGGGAAAGCTTCCATTGAAGAGATAGAAGATATCAAAAAAGAATATTCAAACACGCTGCATAAAAAGAAACAACCTAAAGCCCAGTTGGGATTGTTTGGAGCAAAGGCGCGAAAAAAAAAAGGGCTAAGTAATCCGGTTGCTGAGCTTCCGGACCAAATTGAAAAGCCGGTTGAAGCCTTTGCAACGGTTCCGCAACCGGTAATTCAAAATAAGCCGGTACCGGTAAAGAAAGATATTCCACAGATAGGAAACCCAAATAGTCTAGCGGCCAGAATGCAACGTAATCAAAATCGCGTGATTCAGAATTACAAAATTGATAATCTTGATATCGCTAAATTTTTGGGTGAAGTAGAGATTAAAGAAAAGGAAAGCGTGGGTATAAGTATAACCGCGCCTCAGGGAGCCGGGAAAACCCGTTTTGCATTTCAATTGATCGATGCATTTGCTGAAAATTATAAAGTTGGTCATGCATCCATGGAGGAGCATCCAGATTCTTCACTATACACTAGCAAAGCTGAAGAATACATTAGACCTGAAAACTTTGTAAATATAGACGCTCCAGATATCAACTCCATGGCCGATATTCATAAGCTTATTTTGAACAATGATGTTATTGTGATCGATAGTTTTGCAAAGTTGCGAGAGA
Organism: Christiangramia marina; assembly: GCF_048285865.1. Lineage (NCBI taxonomy): Bacteria > Pseudomonadati > Bacteroidota > Flavobacteriia > Flavobacteriales > Flavobacteriaceae > Christiangramia > Christiangramia marina. The sequence continues at coordinate 731,210 of NZ_JBLVTK010000001.1, forward strand.
TTGATAAGAACATCCAGGTAGACCAGGATTTCAGAAAGAAGTATGATGGTAAATTATTCATATTTATTTTCCAATTGACCAGCTCCGGAAAAATGCGCGGTGGCTCCAAGTCTCAATTTGATGTGGATATAGTTCTATTTACGGAAAAATTTGATGACTACCGGGAGAATTATATTTATCCGGATAAAAACAGGTATAATAAAATACCACCTTCAGATCTAAAATTCAACATCTATAATCGTGCGATGGAACCGATTGAAGGAAATACAGATGTTTCAGATGTATATTTTGAAGAAGAAAAAGAAGATCCTGCAAATAGTAGAATTGCAAATCTCGATAGTGGTCGATTAATCGCCACGCCTATTCTCTAAAAAATCCGTTGCAACGGTGAATTTTAACCCTGCCATTGTGCAGGGTTTTTTTATTATCTTTAGTTTAATGGAAACCAGGTATTTTACTTCAGGAAAAGGAAATGTATTCATAAAAGAGGAATCGGGCCTTATCGTTCAGATTGTATATTTTATGGACGGCATGCATATTAACACCTTGAATTTTGAAGGTGATAAACGCTGCAAAAGGCGTAAGCATCCTGAACAGTTTGAAATCCAGAAAGAAGAATATGAGTTCTGGATGGATATCGTAAATAGAATTGAAAATTTTAGAGCAAAAAGTTTTCAAAAATCCATTGTATAAAGTTTACTATGATCTTCCGGGACCATAGCTTGAATATCTCTCAAGTAATTTCGTAGCCCTGCTTCACTTTTATGCCCGGTTATTGGCATAAGGTTGAGAATTATTTCCTGTTCACTCATTCCCTTATAAACGGGGGAATTATAAAGATCTATTATTGCAGTATGCCTACAGCTGTATAGTCCATATTCTTGACCAAAACCCATAGGCCTAATAACCTTTGTAAATCGCTGGCTAAAAAGTTTGACTTTACTACCAAGTTTTTCAGTTTCCCATACAGCCGGTTTATTCATTTTAGTAATGAGGCTATAATGACCAGGATATTTATCTAGGTTCATTGCTCTAATTAGTGGTTTCAGTCTCTCTATTATCCTGGAATATCCAATACGTTGTGTTTTTGTTTCTATACCTAATATCCAATCGTTAGTATTGATATCAGAAACTTTTAAACGGACTATTTCTACTGGTCGTAAAAGGGGATAAAGCATTAAAGAAATTACGTTAATAAGGTATGGATCTTTCTTTTGTAATTCCTTTTTGATGGCTACCAATTCTGTATTCGTAAATGGTTTGTTTTTAGCCGGTTTTCCCTTCGTTTTAGGAATATCTGTAAGGAAGTTATGCGGAATTATTCTTTTGTGTTGTAGAACGGTGAAAAGAGCTGACAAGCCTCTTTTGTAGTTATCAATGGAAGTGTTGGAAAGGATTTCCTTATTTGGTTTTCTATACTCCAATTGCAGGTAATCAATATATTCATAAATATGATCTATTTTCAAATCACCTATAGGAAGTCCTGTATAGAGTTTTTTGGAAGCCCATTCCAGGAAAAAATTAAGCCTTACTCTGTAATCGTCAACAGTAGATTCTTTTAATTCCCGGCTTTTAATATTAAATGCATACTCCAGGGCTTCACGAACGCTTCTACTTTCTTGTCTGGATCTAGGTTTTGTTTCGTCTCTAACCTGTGGCGGAATCCATCCAGAATGCAAGGCAATAGAGAGAGCTTTCTTTACTGCATTCCCAGCATCCTTTCTTTCCTGCACTGTTTTTAGCCGATTAATACCTTCGGAAGTTTTGATTTTAATATCAAGCTTATTAGTTTCAGGATTTCGCCACAAAAACCATATATACCAACGCTTACCAGCTTTTACACACGGTCTTTTTTTACCGTTTATTATTTCTTTTGCGATGTAGAGTTTCGGTTCAGTAAATTGCTTTTTTCCCAGAACTATCTTAATTTCAATTGGCCCGTTAAGTGGCTCGGTTTCGATTTTATAATGCTTTTTCATTTTTGAAAGTGAAGCTGAAAAACTAAAAAACCCCTGTGTTATCAGGGGTTTTCACTTTCAGTACTCGA
>NZ_JBLVTK010000001.1:733325-738805 GCF_048285865.1 Christiangramia marina
TCGAGCTTGTGGACGGCAAAAATATAAAAAAAATGTAACCGCAACTTATAATTTAAAGAAAATATAGGCTGAAACATTTCCATACTCGATCTAAAAGAGAATCAGATCTAAAATCAATATAACCTACTAAATATTAGGTGTTTAAAATTATTCTAAATTTTTTATCATCAATGTAAAAGCAATTGAAATTTGACATACATTCGCCCGATTTTAAATTATATCACATAAAATGAAAAAACAATTTTTTGGTGCTTTCGCACTTGCTCTTATGGTTGCAACCATCTCTTGTACAGACAAGAAAGAAGATTCTACTGAAACTCCTATCTCTCCGGTAGCAACTCCGGTAGATGCTGAAGCTTCTCTAGATCAGGATTCAGAGACTACATCTGAAATGATGAGTTCTGAAGCTGCGATGGATACTACTGTAACTCCTGAAGCAACTTCTGAAGTTCCACAAATCTAAGAATATTACTTCCTAAGATTAAAGCCCTGTTTCCAGGGCTTTTTTATTTTAGATACTTAATGATAATTTAAAGAAGTCGTTAAACCGGAGAGATAATACCATTCGTAAGACATTTAGCCACAAGCTCGGTGGTGTTGGTGCATCCACTCTTGTTCAATAAATTTCTGCGATGAGTTTTAATAGTATGAGGAGATAAAAACAGTTGTTCTGCAATCTGTTCCGCATTTAAACCCTGGGCAAGATTTCGTACAATTTCCTTTTCTCGATTTGTAAACAGCTCACTCAAACTCTTCGGTCTGTTTTGAATAAGTTTAGCGTCAAACCTCCCACTGCTCACATCCACATTTAAATAATTTTCTCCTCCATCTAGATGAAGAAAAGAAGCATCTGTCGTGCTGGTTACCTTAAGGTGGGAAACATCTGTTTGTATACATAAAACATGTTCTGGGGAACCAGATTCATGCACGCTTAGAGGGATGGCCTGGTATAGCATGGTAAGAAAATTGCCGCTTTTATCTTCCATGCGGTATGAAAATAGGTTTTTATACTGCAGGACTTCAGACTTATTTAAATATCCCGTATAAAAATCACTAATTACCTTTCCCTTGAGATGTATGTGTTCCAATTCTTGAGGCAGAACAGTTTTCAGAAGATCCTGAAGCTCAATTTCACGCCCATTCGTATTGACGAATTGCTCTACAGAATCTGATATATACTCAAGTTTAAAATTATGAAGATTGACAATATATAGATAAGATCTTCCAAGGGAAAAGATGGAAGCGAAGCGTTTGAAATCGGTAGACAGCTTGAAAGGTCTGTATTCTCCAATATTATTTGAATAGACCTCTCTCCAGTAATCTGATATTTGCTGAAGATCTTTTTGCATTTGCCTATATTTGAGGCCTTAAATATAAACAAATCAATTTCAGTTAAATAGATCTATGAAAATGAAAAACCTTCGGTTTGATCCGAAGGTTTTAATATCATAAAAAAATAAGAGTTAAAGACTTATACTGAATGAATTGTACGACCTCAAAGAAATACAACACCAAAATTTTGACCCTACTCAAAATTTATCATCTTTCTTTAACAACTTAATAGTTTCAGAATACTAAAATAATTCTGATTAGCCTCAAAAGAAATACCACTATAGTGGTATTTTAGAATCTTCAGCTTCAACCTGAAAGAGGCCTAGCACCTTTGCAATTTTATGAATAAGTCGTATTTTCGAGGCCCTATAACTTCGTTTTTATGTCACAATTTTGGGTTTATTTCGAGCTTGGTTTAGATCACGTTTTAGATTGGCAGGCTTATGACCACGTTCTTTTTTTAGTTGTCCTGGTAGCCTCTTATGGTTTTACGACCTGGAAACGGGTGCTAGGCCTGGTAACTTTATTTACAGTTGGACATACTCTCGCATTGTTTCTTTCGGTTTACAAGATCCTTAAAGTAGATCCCAATTATGTAGAATTTCTAATTCCAGTTACGATTCTCGCTACTGCGATTTTCGATATTGCCACTGCTGGTAAAAAAGTTCGGAATACAAATTACAACCTTCTATATTTTACAACTGCCTTTTTCGGACTCGTCCATGGACTTGGTTTTTCTTCCTATTTTAAAATGATCGCTTCGGGTACTAGCAATAAATTCTGGCCATTAGTAGAGTTCGCGCTTGGAATCGAAGCTGCACAAATACTGGTAGTGCTGGCCGTGATGATCATTGGATTTGTTTGTCAGAACCTATTAAAAGTCTCCAAAAGGGACTGGATCATAGTTACTGCTTCTATCGTGATTGGAGTCATTTTACCAATTCTGCAGGAAACCTATCTCGCATTGTAGATTTAAACACTACGAATCATAAAGTTTCGCAATAATCTTTTAATTTGCAGGTAATTAATAATGCATTGCAAAGAGCTAGTGAATACCTATGAATCAGCAAAAACAACTCAAATTTGATCGGGCATATCTTCGTATCGCCCGGGAATGGAGCAAATTATCACATTGTAATAGAAAACAGGTTGGCGCGTTAATAGTTAAGGACAGAATGATCATTTCTGATGGCTACAATGGTACGCCAAGTGGATTTGAGAACTTTTGTGAAGATGATGAAGGCTACACGAAATGGTATGTCCTTCACGCTGAAGCAAACGCGATTTTAAAGGTAGCTGGTTCCACGCAGAGTTGTAAAGATGCCACTTTGTACATTACGATGTCACCTTGCAAGGATTGCAGTAAGCTTATACATCAATCCGGGATTAAACGCCTGGTTTATCAAATTGATTATAAAGACAATGCCGGGCTGGACTTTCTTCGGAAAGCTGGCGTTGAGCTGGAGCAGATCACTGAACTGGAAGAAAATTGAAAAAAAGAAATAAAATATATACCCCTTTACTTTTAAGTATCGCATGTGCTGCGGGATTGGTCCTGGGTGCGAGACTTAATTTTGATACCGGCGATGAATTATTCTCTGCCAATCCAAAAAAGCAGAAATTAAATCGCCTTATCGACTATATAGATTATGAATATGTTGATGATGTAAATACAGATAGCATCGTAGATATTACTGTCAATAAAATTCTTGAAAACCTGGATCCGCATTCGGTTTATATTCCGAAGGATGAGTATGCGAAAGTCAGCGAAAACATGAAAGGCGATTTCGTTGGAATTGGCGTAAGCTTTTACCAGGTGAACGATACTATCGTCGTCATACAGGCTCTTGAAGGTGGACCTAGTGCAAAGATTGGGATTCGCGGCGGAGACAGGATATTATATGCTAACGGGAAAGCTCTTTTCAAAAGCGATGTAACGGAAGACTCCGTCATAGCACAACTTAAGGGAAAGGAAAACTCAAAAGTTTCTTTAAAAGTTCTTCGGAAGGGAAGCGACGAGTTACTTACATTCAATGTAAGAAGAGGTGTTGTCCCCATAAAAAGCGTTGATGCCAGCTATATGCTTACCAAAGAGCTGGGCTATATAAAGATCGATCGTTTTTCTGAAACAACTTATGAAGAGTTTAGTGAAGCGATAAAGGATTTAAAAGCTGCTGGCGCCACACAAATCGCATTAGATTTAAGAGACAACCCTGGAGGATACCTTTCTGAAGCGATCAATATAGCCGATGAATTTATCAAGGACGACAAGCTCATTCTATTCACCAAGAATAAAAGTGGTTCCATTGAAGAAACCTTTGCTCAAAGAGAAGGGGAATTTGAAAACGGGAAAGTTTTTGTCCTTATCAATGAAAATTCAGCTTCCGCCAGTGAAGTAGTAGCCGGAGCCTTACAGGATAATGATGTAGGAACTATCGTTGGGCGTCGCTCCTATGGAAAAGGCCTGGTACAACGAGAAATGGAGCTAGGCGACGGTAGCGCTGTAAGACTTACCATTGCAAGGTATTACACTCCTACAGGAAGATCTATTCAGAAGCCATATGATAATGGAAACGAGTCCTACTTCAATGACTATATGGAAAGATATGAAAATGGAGAATTAAGTAGTCGGGATTCGATCGTTACCAATGACAGTCTGCGTTATGTAACTCCCGGTGGAAAAGTTGTTTATGGTGGCGGAGGGATCATCCCGGATATATTTGTTCCAAAAGATACGAACCTGGAAAAGGAAAAGCTCACCTTACTTTTAAGAGGTGGTTACATGAGCCGATTTATATTCGATCTTCTGGAAAAGGATCGGACATTTTACAACAGTATTACCAGGAAAAATTTCCGCGAAAAGATCGAAATCACAGATAAGATCATTTATGATTTTAATCGCTATCTAAAATATCAGAACATTGGTTTAGGAAATGTTAGTGCAGAGCGTAAGCCTATTTTAAAGAAATTTTTAAAGGCTGAAATTGCCCAGCAACTATTTGGCACTAATGTATTTGAACGGTATTTAAATGAAGATGATCGATTAATCGAGAAAATAATCCAGTTGTCGAGGGAAAAATAATATTTTAGGTCGCTCATGAATGAATTCCTGGAATATCTGTCAGCCATCTGGCCGCTTACCCCGTTACTGCTATTTATACTTGCAGTAACTTTCAGACTATTGGATAACAGTACTTCCCTATTTCTACAAAAAGATATACTTGTGAATCATTCCAATGTTTCAAGGGGATTGATGCGTGACGCCATGAAACACAATGAGGACGAACGCTTTAAGAGTAAGCTTAAAACCGCACTCATCTTTCGTAATCTGCATCACGGGCTTATGATTCTTGCCGCAATTACACTTCCAATAAGTTTGATCCTGTTCTTTCTACGCTAGCTTATCATGGATTTTGCTATGCTCACCGTTATTCCACTCAGTTAGAATATCGGTAGCAACCGCTGCACCACTTCCTGCTGCAATTGAATATTGACTACGCCAGCCTGCTAAAGTACCAGCCACATAAAGTCCCTTAACTACCAGATGATCTACATTCTTTAACTGAATTCGTTCTTTCTCTGCTATTGCTTTTTTATGTGGAACGACATACTCCTCCAATCCTTTAATTCGCATAGGACTCGTATAACCAGTAGCGATCACGATCCTTTCTGAAGTGTACACATTTTTGTTTGTAGTGAGCTGAAATCCTTCAGATAGAGACAAAATTTCTTTTGCTTTCTCCTTCGGAATAAGTTCTACATCTGGATAAAGTTTCTCTAAATGCAGGATACTTTTCTCAAGGAGTTCCTTACCATTGGTTCCGGGAGCTATTCCGAAGGCATTATTGAGCAAAGCCGAGTTTAGGTGAGAGTTCCTGTGATGTAACAAAATACCTACTTTTCGATTTAAAGCGTAAGGCTTCTCGAGAGCAGAACCAAGCACCAGTACACAGGAAATTCCTGCTACTCCAGCCCCAACGATTAGTACATCATAATGGAAATTACCCATGTTTTCTTGAAATCGTCCTGGAAACCAGAAGGATCGACATCAATATGATCACACAAAGACTTGCAAGAATAACGATAAGCGCATTTGCACTATCACCTTCAAGAAGAGCATTGAGATCAAGTGAACTTACGCTCACTCC
>NZ_JBLVTK010000001.1:738863-756243 GCF_048285865.1 Christiangramia marina
TCTGAATATTTGCGGCGAAAAGCTTCACGGCGATAGCAAGTAAGATCACACCAAAGACTTTTCTAATTACATTAATACCCTGAGATCCAAGAATCTTCTCTATACGTCCGGAAGATTTAAGAACCAGGTATACAAATATAATATTGAATATGATAGCGACAATGATATTTATTGTTTCATATTCTGCCTGCAAAGAGACCAAAGTAGTCATCGTACCAGCTCCCGCAACTAACGGGAAGGCCAATGGCACTATAGATGCAGATTCCGGAGCATCATCTTTATATAGACTAATTCCCAGGATCATTTCCAAAGCCAGGAAAAATAAGATAAACGAACCGGCAACAGCAAATGAGTTTACATCAATTCCAATCAAATTCAGGATCTCTTTACCCAGGAAGAGAAAGATTACCATAAGACAACCGGCAACGATCGATGCTTTTTCACTCTGTATGTGACCTACTTTTTTGCGCAGATCTATAATGATAGGAATACTTCCTACGATATCTATTACCGCAAAAAGAATCATCCCAGCGGTGAATATTTGCTTGAGGTCCAATACTTTAAACATAACCTAAATCTTTAAAAATAAGCGGCAAAAGTAATTCAAGATTTCTAATTGACAATCGATGAGATTATTAATTTTCTATAAATTTTGGAAGGCTTTTTTTTAGGTCTGTAAAAGGATAGAATTATCTTTGCAGCATGTTTCAATTAGGTAAGACTTTAGTTTCTGAAGAGATCATCAAGAATGATTTTTTGTGTAATCTATCTGCGTGCAAAGGCGCATGCTGTATAGATGGTGAGGCCGGTGCTCCGGTAGAGCCAGAAGAACGTGAGATCATGGAAAGGATCTATCCCAAAGTGAAGCAATATCTTCGTCCTGAAGGTATAGAAGCTATCGAACGCCAGGGTGTTTATATCACCCGTGAAAATGGTGAAATTGAAACTCCGCTAATCAATGATGCAGATTGCGCTTACGTGACCTTTGATGAAAAGGGCACAGCTCTTTGCGGAATCGAAGAAGCTTACAACCAGGGCGATATCGACTGGAAAAAACCTGTAAGCTGCCATTTATACCCGGTTAGAATCCAGGAATACACATCATTTTCTGCAGTGAACTATCATCGCTGGGAGATTTGTGATGATGCCTGCAGTCTCGGAGCAGAACTACAGGTGCCCATTTACAAGTTTGTAAAAGAAGCGCTGGTTAGAAAATTTGGCGAAGAATGGTATCAGGAATTAACTGTTATCGCAGACGAGATTCAGAAAAAATAGATCACCGGATTCCCCTTTTTAGCGTTTCTGAAATTTATCTATGCTGTTAACAATTCTCTATTTTGTTTAATCTTTTACGCCCAATCTTTTTCAAAAATTGATCTTGAGGACTTGTTCTTACCTTGAATAAGATGAATTTACAACCATTTTCTACAGATCAAAACCATTAAACAAAGCCCCCAAAAACGCTCTATACTGATGGTTTTCTTAAATAACCATTAACACATTATATTTTTCTGTATACCAATGTTTTAGTTCGTTATTTTAACAATTATCTAAGAATAATAGCACTTTTCACTGTTGAAAACTTTGTTGAAAAGGTTCCACCCTATTTCCCCTTTTATATGGCTGATTTTTAAATCTTTGTTAGAGAACGAAAGAACAAAAATCACCGATATACTTAAAACCTCCCATTTATGTCTCAAATAGAACCAATTTTACAGGAAAACAAAGATCGATTTGTGATCTTTCCGATCAAACATAATGATATTTGGGACTGGTATAAAAAAATGGAAGCTTGCTTCTGGACTGCGGAAGAAATTGATCTTCACCAGGATTTAACCGACTGGTCCAATAAATTGAACGCCGATGAGCGTTACTTTATAAAACATATCCTCGCATTTTTCGCTGCTTCAGATGGTATTGTAAATGAAAACCTTGCTGAAAATTTCGTGAATGAAGTACAATACTCTGAAGCCAAGTTTTTCTACGGTTTCCAGATCATGATGGAAAACATTCATTCTGAAACCTATTCGCTTTTAATTGATACCTACGTTAAAGATGAAAAGGAAAAGAATCAGCTTTTTACAGCTATCGAAGTCTTCCCGGCTATCAAGAAAAAGGCAGACTGGGCACTAAACTGGATCGAATCAGATTCGTTTGCTGAGAGACTGATCGCTTTTGCTGCGGTAGAAGGTATTTTTTTTAGCGGAGCCTTCTGCTCTATATTCTGGTTAAAGAAACGCGGACTCATGCCTGGACTTACGTTCTCCAACGAATTGATCTCCAGGGATGAAGGAATGCATTGTGATTTTGCGGTACATCTTCATAACAACCACCTTGTAAATAAGGTTCCGAAGGAAAAAATACGCAAGATCATCATTGATGCTCTTAACATTGAACGTGAATTTGTCACTGAATCGCTGCCCGTAAGCCTGATCGGGATGAATGCGAAATTAATGACCCAATATCTTGAATTCGTAACAGACCGTCTTCTGGTAGAACTGGAATGTGAGAAAGAATTTAATGTTACGAATCCATTCGATTTTATGGACATGATTAACCTGCAGGGAAAAACGAACTTTTTCGAGAAAAGAGTGAGCGAATATCAGAAGGCAGGAGTGATGAATAAGGATAAAGAATCAGATGAAATCAGCTTTGATGCCGATTTCTAAAGTCCAACTGCGCTGCGCCCCCCAATGCAGCGCTTGTTGAGCTTTTCTAAGAATACCATTTAAAATCTAAAATTATTAATCCGGTTACAAAACCGGGCAGGGATGCCTATGTTCAGACTTAAGCTCCCAAAAAACAATTCCAGCTTATGTATGTTGTAAAAAGAGACGGCCATAAAGAACCTGTAATGTTCGATAAGATCACCGCCAGGGTTAAGAAACTTTGCTATGGCCTAAATGAACTTGTAGATCCTGTTAAAGTTGCTATGCGTGTGATCGAAGGTTTGTACGATAATGTTTCTACCAGTGAACTCGATAATCTCGCTGCTGAAATCGCCGCTACCATGACCACTTCTCATCCAGATTATGCGAAACTCGCTGCCAGGATCTCGGTTTCAAATCTTCACAAGAATACGAAAAAGAGTTTTTCTGAAGTAATGACAGATCTTTATGAGTATGTGAATCCGCGTACCAATGAAAAGGCAGCCTTACTTTCAGAAGAAGTATATGAGGTGATCCAGGAGAATAAAGAGAAACTAGATTCCACCATTATTTACAACCGGGATTTCAATTACGATTATTTTGGCTTTAAAACTTTAGAAAGATCCTATCTTTTAAAACTGGATGGCAAGATCGTGGAAAGACCTCAGCATATGTTGATGCGTGTTTCAATTGGAATTCATCCTGATGATCTTGATAGCGCCATTGAAACCTATGAACTTATGTCCAAAAAGTTCTTTACCCATGCTACCCCGACACTTTTTAATTCCGGAACTCCAAAACCTCAAATGTCTTCCTGTTTTCTACTTATCATGATAGACGACAGCATTGATGGAATTTACGACACGCTTAAACAGACGGCGAAGATCTCACAATCGGCTGGAGGTATAGGCCTATCAATCCACAATGTGAGAGCCACAGGTTCTTATATCTCAGGAACCAATGGTACTTCCAATGGAATTGTTCCTATGCTAAGAGTATTTAATGATACCGCCAGATACGTGGATCAGGGAGGCGGAAAAAGAAAAGGATCTTTTGCGATGTATGTGGAACCATGGCATGCTGATATCTTTGATTTCCTGGATCTTAAAAAGAACCACGGAAAAGAAGAGATGCGTGCTCGTGATCTTTTTTATGCCATGTGGATCCCAGATCTTTTTATGAAAAGGGTACAGGAAAATGGCAGCTGGACGCTTATGTGTCCGCATGAATGTCCCGGTCTTTTTGATACTTACGGAGATAATTTTGAAGCGCTTTACGAAAAATATGAAGCTGAAGGAAAAGGTCGCAGAACTATTAAAGCACGCGAAGTCTGGGAAAAGATCATGGAGTCTCAAATAGAAACTGGAACTCCGTACATGCTCTATAAGGATGCAGCTAACAGAAAGTCTAATCAAAAGAACTTAGGAACCATTCGTTCTTCCAATCTTTGTACAGAAATAATCGAATATACCAGCAAGGATGAAGTAGCTGTATGCAACCTTGCATCTATCGCCTTGCCGATGTTCGTTAAGAACAATGAATTTGATCACAGGGAACTTTTCAGGATAACGAAAAGAGTAATTAAGAACCTGAATAAGGTGATCGACAGGAATTACTACCCGGTTAAGGAAGCTGAAAATTCGAATATGCGTCATCGCCCGGTTGGTCTTGGAGTACAGGGACTTGCTGATGCTTTTATTAAACTACGATTGCCTTTTACAAGCGATGAAGCTAAAAAACTGAACCAGGAGATCTTTGAAACTCTGTATTTCGCTGCGGTTACGGCTTCCATGGAACTCGCGAAAGTAGAAGGTCCATACTCTACCTACGAAGGTTCGCCGATTAGCCAGGGAGAATTCCAGTTTAATATGTGGGGAATTAAAGATGAAGAACTAAGTGGTCGCTGGGATTGGGGTAAACTTAGAAAGCAGATCGAAGAAAATGGGGTTCGTAACTCCTTATTACTGGCGCCTATGCCAACCGCTTCTACTTCCCAAATCTTAGGAAATAACGAAGCTTTTGAACCTTATACCTCCAATATTTATACAAGAAGAGTACTTTCCGGAGAGTTTATCGTGGTGAACAAGCATTTACTGGAGGACCTTGTTTCCAGAGATCTTTGGACAGAAGATGTGAAAAATGCTATCATGAGAAACAACGGTTCTGTTCAGGATATCGATGTGATTCCGCAGGACCTTAAAGAACTTTATAAAACGGTCTGGGAAATGAGCATGAAGGACATTATTGATATGTCAAGGCATCGAGGTTATTTTATTGATCAGTCTCAATCGCTGAATCTATTCATGGAAAATGCAAATTACAGCAAGCTGACTTCTATGCATTTCTACGCCTGGAAAAGCGGACTTAAAACAGGAATGTATTACCTGAGAACGAAATCGGCGGTAGATGCTATCAAATTTACGCTTGAGAAAGAGAAAAAGCAGGAACCCGTTGCGGTTACTTCGGAAGCTCCTATGCGAGCTGCTGAAAAACTTCAGGAAAACACACAGCCTGTAGTTTCAGAAAAAACTGAAGCTGAAGGAGCGCTGTCTCCAGAAGAACTCAAAGCACTCATTGCACAATCCAGAGAAGCTGAAGGTGACGACTGCCTGATGTGCGGATCTTAAAGAATTTTGGCTAATTCAAATTTGAATGAGGGAAGGGAGGCAGTTATTGCTTCCCTTTTTTATATTTTTGGACCACAACAAATGGAAAATCATGACCTGGGATCAACTCTTATCACTTAAACGTTTCGGAGACAAAAACAAACGACTGCGCATTGAGCAGAATGAAACACGTTTAGGTTTTGAAGTGGATTATGATCGTATCATATTTTCTTCAGCTTTTAGAAGCCTGCAGGACAAAACACAGGTAATTCCACTTTCCAAGACAGATTTTGTGCACACCAGGCTAACGCACAGCCTCGAAGTTTCAGTTGTTGGAAGGTCGCTGGGAAGATTAACGGGTCAGAAATTACTACAGAAACATCCACATCTGAGGGATTCTTCAGGTTACCAGATGAATGATTTTGGGGCTATTGTCGCAGCGGCAGCTCTTGCTCATGATATTGGAAACCCACCTTTTGGACATTCCGGAGAGAAAGCAATTGGAGAATACTTCAGCCATGGAAATGGTAAAAGGTTTAAAGAATCTCTTTCAGAAGCTGAATATCAGGATCTGGTGAAATTTGAAGGAAATGCCAATGGTTTCAGAATACTTACAGAAAACAGACCAGGAATTAGCGGTGGCCTGCGATTGTCCTACGCTACTTTAGGAGCATTCACGAAATATCCCAAGGAATCCCTTCCGCATAAACCAAGTTCCAAGATCGAAGATAAAAAGTTTGGATTTTTCCAGAGTGAAAAAGAAACTTTTGAGGATATAGCTGAAGAACTGGGATTGAAAATCACGCGCGAAGGCAAACACATTGGATATGCCCGGCATCCTCTGGCCTTTCTGGTTGAGGCAGCAGATGATATTTGTTATACGATCATTGATTTTGAAGACGGAATTAATCTTGGACTTATCGATGAAGATTATGCTTTGGAATACCTTATCAAACTCGTAAAGGATAGTATCAATACTTCCAAATATCATGAACTTCAAACTACTTCAGACAGGCTGGCGTATTTGCGTGCTTTAGCTATCAATACATTAATCACAGAAGCCGCAGAGATCTTTTTAAAGAATGAAGATGCCATTCTGGAAGGTGATTTTCATGAAGCTTTATTCGATAAAAGCAAGTACGAAGCTCAAATTCGGGATATTATTAAGATAAGTGTGGAAAAAATCTATCAAAGCGAAGAGGTGATCGGGAAGGAAATTGCCGGCTTTAAAATGCTTTCTTATTTGCTGGATATTTATACTCAGGCTTTCCTTGCCGATACTGAAAATTTAGATTCCAACTTCACGAAGCTGGTCAAAAAATCTGTTCCACAGTTAAGTTATTTGAATGAAGAAGATTCGATTTATGATAAATTGATCGCTATCTGTTCATACATCGCTTCGCTAACCGACGGTCTTACCGTAGCCTCATTTAAAAGATTTCAAGGTTTAGATGCTTAAAACGTTAAAAAATTAACGTTTAGTATTATTTATTCTTTTCAGTCTAAAGTAATTTCACGACTTAAGCTTCTGGTTCTTCAATATTTAAGTTTCAGATACTTACATAGTTAGTGTTATGAAAAAGGTTACTCAAATTTTAAAGAACAATTCTCAGCTTATCATCGAAGATTGGGAGCGACAGGTGTTCGAACTTGTAAAATCATCAACTTCGGCCAATAGGATCGCACTTCGGGATCACGTTCCAAACATCCTGAATGATATTATTGGAATCATGGAAGAATACGATATAATTGACTGGAATCTTGAGGATCCTAAAATTGCATTAATCGAAAGCAATAGTATAGATCATGGCAGGCATCGTGCCAGTTCTGGAAGCTTTTCTGCAGATGAGATCCTTCACGAATATATCATCTTCCACAACGTGATTCTCAGGGTGCTCAATATAAATGGCGTCAAAGATCATAATACCTATAATATTTTAAAGTGCTGTGTTGATAAATCTATGATGAAAAGCCTGGAGGCCTACACAAAGTCAATCCAAGAGATGCAAAGCAAATTAGTTGCTACTCTTGCACACGATATTAGGAATCCCCTCTCTGCCGCGAGATTGGGAATCGAAATGCTCAATACAGAGGATATAGATCAGGATCGAAGTATTAGGGTCAAGAAAATGACCATGCATAGTGTGAATAAAGCTCTTGAAATGCTGGAAGGATTACTGGATAGTATTACTGTAAAGGCTGGTGAAGGGATGATGCTTACTTATGCTGAAATAGATCTGTATAGCGATATAGAAACCATTTACCAGGAAGCTTCAGAGATCTATACTGAAGAGATCATTTTAGAATGTCCGGACAAGGATCTTTATGGTATTTATGACGCTGTAGCTGTACGCAGAATGTTAGAAAATCTAATTACCAACGCGATCAAATATGGTGATAATAATACCCCAATAACCATGAAAATCGAGAAGGATGGGGACGATCAATTGCTGCTTTCTGTACATAACTATGGAAATCCTATTGCGCAGGAAAAACAAAAGGCGATATTCGATTTTCTGCAATACGGAAAGCAAACTAAAAAGCCTAAGCTCAAAAGCTGAGGCATAGGACTCACACTGGTTAAAATGGTTGCTGAAGCGCACGGCGGTGCTGTTGAACTAACAAGTGAGAAAGATAAAGGAACAGAATTTAAGATCAGGATTTCCAGTAATTCGAATAAGCCTGGAAAAACTCGTACAAAACTGAACCTGGTTTAAAACTCTTAAACCACTCCCACACCAAGCATTTGCTTTAGCTGAATCCTGGCGCCGGAAATTCCCAGCTTGCTACTATTGGAATAATAATAAAGGCCAGAATTTTTAGTTCTGGCCTTTATTATTATTCAAGTTTTTTCATCGAAAGATTTTCCGGAAGATCTGGATCCAAATAATCAGGTTTCAATTTTACACCCTCTTTCTTTTTTACTTGCCATTTAGCACTATTCCCATCTTCAGAAAGTTCAAAAATTAACATTCCTGTGCTATTCCCATTAGAATCAAAAATTAAGAAAATTGAAATATTTGGATCCCTGCTTGATACCTCAGAAGCTTTGAGTTCCCAAAAATTATCTTCACAAGTGAATACTGTAGAACAAAGTTTCCCTACCATACGGTCTGTATAAATATCTGGTCCTTTTTGGAAAAGTTTCTTCATTTCTAAATTCAAAATATATTTTTCATTTTGACTCTCCCATTTGCCTAGAAAAGGTTGGTATTTATCTGTGGGAAATTTATAATAAGCTCCTTTTTTAATTTCACCTAGACTCTGTCCCTTCTGCATAGTAATTACTTCCTGCGCTTCTATATTTAAGGAAATAACACTTAGCACAATTAATAAGATTATTTTTTTCATTTTAGCTGTTTTTAATTACAGTTTGTATTTATAATATTGTTATTCGTATCAAATTTTAATTCACTCCATGATGAAAAAGTGGAATTTGCTTTAAAAAGGGATATCCCAGAATTTTCGAGTATTTTTAATAACGCCTTTTCTCGAGCGGTTACCTCACCTGAATCATTAATGTAACTATTATACCAGGCTTGATACAATAGCTCAAATGCATCAAAATCATTTTGATTATTTAGGGTTTGACTTCCGAAATTTAAAAATGTTGAGGTATCATTAATTTTCATGGTATAACTAGTGCCAAAATAGGTTGTCACTCCGGCGGTAAATGTTTTTAAATCATCTACTTGGCTATTTAAATAGAGTTGATATATGGTCCTAACATCCGAACCTGAAAAGGTTGAAAGTACTCCTGAACCTTCATAATGGTTATGAATAAATCCAAAAATATTGTTCACATTCGTAGGTGGGGCAATTTCCGCAGTATTCGCATCGCCAGATATATCTACATAAGAAAATAAATCCCCGTCTTTTTGTATTAAATAGCCACTTTCAAAATTATCATTTACCTTATTTTTAAGTTCGGTCATTTTAGTTTTAAAACTACTATTCGAGGCCAGTTGTTGCATTTGCCCACATGGATCAAGAATTTCTGTCGGTAAAGTTGGTGGCGACCAACTTCCATCTACCTGTCGTGGTTCCGTAGGTTCTTCACCTCCTCCCGTTGGACCTCCACCAATTGTACATTTAAAACCATAAACAAGAGTGGTTAAACAATTTGGTTCGCCCATAGGACGACCATCATCATCAATTACATGAGCGCATATTATCTTAGTTGATTTTATCTCCAAATGACACTGAACTTTATTTAGGTGTACATTTAATTTCGTGACATTGGCTTCTAGCTCTATGGAGTTTATCATTGAACCATCCAAATCGTAAAATGTAATTTTTCCAGAATACGTACTAAAATCCCGGGTAGTGGAGTTAAGCCACGTTATAGATGGTTGATAGCGTGCAATGTATTGAACCCTATCCTGACCGCTACCAGATATAATCAAATTATCGAAATAATAGGGATTAATAGAATTAGATTTTACTTCTGTCTTTAAAACAATGGTAAAGGTTGATTTGCCTAATGGACTAATAACTTCTTTGATAGGTGTATTATTATCTAAAAGCCCAAATTTTACTGAAGATTTCCCCAGCCCAAGCAGCTGATTTTTATCACCAAATAAGGAGTGAAATTCCTTGGGAAGTTCTTGAAATTCTAATTCTTTTAGTATTGCTTCCCCGTTTGTATTACTTAAAGATTCTGGAGGGGGGGGGTATTTTCCAAGGACTCTTTCTGGCAGGACATAAATGCGAGAAACATAAAACAATACAAGTAAACTCTTTTCATATGATTTGGTTTAAATATGAATAATTTACTTCTTAGGTAGGGTTCACAAAAAATTGTCAAAAAAGTATTTGCAAGAGCAATACTACAGTAATTTTTTTAAAGATTGTTATTTTAGTGAAATATTATATATGAGAATGTATTTTTGTTGTCATTTACGCATATAATTAAATTAAAATATCCATTTTTATTAATTTCTATCAAAACTCATAAACCACCCCAACACCAAGCATTTGCTTTAGCTGAATCCTGGCGCCGGAAGTTTCGAGTTTACCATCGCCATTGGTATCTTCCTTGAACTTTACATCATCATCATAACGAATATGGGTTCCAACATTGGCTTTAACGAAATCATTCACCTTCATATTTACTGCCAGTTGCCAGTCTACATCCACATTTCCGAAGTTGTTGAGATAATCTGAATACAGACTTAGCTGATTACTCAAATCAATATTTTCAAAAACTTCCTTGTTATATTCACTGGTAAATAGAAAACCGAATTCTGTTCTAAGCATCTCACCTTCCTTAATAATATTCCCAAGTTCATCGGTCACTGCAGGCTCCACACCAAACATCCCTTCATTGGCAAGTCTCTGATCCAGTACGAAAGTTGATTTCACGGTAATAGGAGAAAGGTAGATAGTAAGATCTTCTACAGGATGCGAAAATTCTGTTCCTCCCCCAAGAAAGGTATAGCCAGGAGCCATTAATTTCGAAATTGGAACTTCGGTATCGGGATATTTATAACCGTTGGTAAATTGCGTGTTGAAACTAAATTTACCTGAATAATACCAGTTCGAAGTACTGTCGGTTCTAAAACCAAATGAGGAACTCAATCTTAATTCATCTTCCGTCTTTCTAATTTCTCTACCCTCCTGCGCATTGATTCCATACCTAAGCCTCGCCGAATTTTTCCAGATGGTATAATCTTTTTCGAAATCACGTTCAAAACCGGCATATAATAAAGCCGAAATTGAGTTGTTTCCCCCAGCATTCCAGTTTACAAAAGCCACTTCACTTAGATTCATTCCGAAGGTGTTCTTCTCGGTCCAGTAAATCAACATAGAGTCTGATGCCGTGGTATCCTTCGCTGCCGTTGCTGTAGTATCATTCACTCTAACGTGTTTAATATGAGCAGCT
Organism: Christiangramia marina; assembly: GCF_048285865.1. Taxonomy (NCBI): domain Bacteria; kingdom Pseudomonadati; phylum Bacteroidota; class Flavobacteriia; order Flavobacteriales; family Flavobacteriaceae; genus Christiangramia; species Christiangramia marina. The sequence goes on from NZ_JBLVTK010000001.1 coordinate 750,002, forward strand.
GAACTATAGAATGAAGTAAATATAAAAAGGAAGCTTAATAGGTAAAATTTCATCAGGTAGGAATTACAGAATCGCAAAAATATAAAATCAGTTCAAAGTTTCCAGCTTTTGCCGTATTCCTTCAACGTTAATTCCGGCGATTTCTTGTAATTCATCGATATTTCCGTGTTCTATAAAATTATCGGGTATACCCATAATCTCAATTTTACCTCTATAATCAAGTTGCATGGCTAGCTCCAGAATCGCGCTTCCAAAACCTCCGGAAATTACGCCATCTTCAATAGTGATGATTTTATCAAATTTATCGAAGATCTCTTTTAGCAGATTTCTATCGAGCGGTTTGACAAATTTCATATCATAATGCGCAATACTCACTAAGCCTTGATAATTTTCAATTGCTTCGGAAGCGTTTCCAGCCATATTCCCAATCGTTAGAACGGCAATATCAGTTCCTTGCTGAAGGCACTCAGCTTTACCAATAACAGTCTTTTCAAAGGGTGTTTTCCATTCAACCTGTGAACCTCTTCCGCGAGGGTAACGAATAACCAATGGTTTGTCTAATCCAAGCTGAGCCGTGTAGAGAAGGTTTCTAAGCTCGGTTTCATTTCTAGGAGCTGCAATCATAAGATCTGGAATAAGTCGGCAATAGGCAATATCAAAAACACCGTGATGCGTAGCTCCATCTTCACCTACCAAACCAGCACGATCCAGGCAGAATATCACCGGTAGTTTTTGTATGGCAACATCGTGAATTAACTGATCGTATGCACGCTGAAGGAAAGTAGAATAAATAGCACAGAAAACAGTAAATCCCTGGGTGGCCAGTCCCGCAGATAAAGTCACAGCATGCTGCTCTGCAATACCTACATCAAATGCCCTGTCTGGAAATGCCTCCATCATATATTTTAGCGAACTACCCGTAGGCATCGCTGGGGTAATCCCAATAATTCTTTCGTTCTTTCTGGCCAGCTCCACCAGTGTAAGACCAAATACATCCTGAAACTTTATGGGTAAACCTTCGGTTTCATACTTGAGCAATTCGCCAGTTGCAGGTTCAAACTTCCCGGGAGCATGATATTTTACCTGGTCTTCTTCAGCTTTCTTTAAACCCTTCCCTTTTTTGGTAATAACATGTAGAAATTTGGGTCCGCTGATTTCTTTCATCTCGTGTAGAACCTTCAGTAATCCAGGCAGATCATGACCGTCTACAGGTCCAAAATATTGGAAATTGAGCGCTTCAATGATATTATCGCTGGCAGGTTTATGTCCAACTCTTGCTTTGGTTAGATATTCTTTTAAGGCCCCAACGCTGGGATCGATACCAATCGCGTTATCATTCAGAATAACCAGCAAGTTCGCTTTGGTTACTCCGGCATGATTTAGACCTTCGAAGGCCATTCCGCTGGCGATGGAAGCATCTCCTATCACCGCAATATGTTGTTTTTGATAATTGCCTTTAAGTCGGGAAGCGATTGCCATCCCGAGCGCTGCTGAAATGGAAGTAGAAGAATGTCCTACTCCAAATGTATCGAATTCACTTTCAGCTCTTTTCGGGAATCCGCTAATTCCGTCTAGCTGTCGGTTGGTATGAAACGTATTTTTTCTTCCAGTTAATATTTTATGGCCATAAGCCTGGTGACCAACATCCCAGACCAGAAGATCTTCAGGTGTATTAAAAATATAGTGTAATGCGATGGTAAGTTCTACAACACCCAGACTTGCCCCAAGATGACCTTCCTTGGTTGCTACGATTTCAATGATAAATTCTCTAAGTTCCCTGGCTAGATCCTGCAGTCCGGCTTCGGGAAGCTTTCGCAGATCCTGCGGAAAATTAATGGTATCTAATAGTTTTCTGGTCATTTGCAACAAAGTTACATCATGCAAACTGAATTATAAACCTGAAACGAAAACGGAATTTTCAAAATTGATATCTTGCACAAAAACCCGGAAATGATCAATCCATACGATGACACTTATTTTATGCGGAAAGCGCTGGAAGAAGCGGAAACTGCTTACGAAAAAGGGGAAATTCCCGTAGGAGTGGTCGTGGTCATCAACGACAGGATCATTGCAAGAGGACACAATCTTACAGAAACGCTGAACGATGTAACTGCTCATGCCGAAATGCAGGCTATCACCGCTGCAGCAAGCTTTCTGGGCGGTAAGTATCTTAAGGATTGTACCATGTATATCACCCTGGAACCCTGCCAGATGTGTGCCGGTGCTCTATATTGGAGTCAGATTTCAAAGATCGTTTTTGCTGCTGAAGATAGTAACAGAGGTTATAGAAAAAATGGAGTCCAGCTTCACCCAAAGACTAAAGTGACATCGGGAATCCTTGAAGAAGAGGCTTCTACCTTACTGAAGCGTTTTTTTATAGAAAAAAGAAATCTGAATTAAAAAAAGCCCCGATACGGGGCTTTTTACTTTAATATTTTTCAGGCAGTTCAGTTACCTTGATATGATCTACATAGAATTTGTCTGGTAATGCCGACTCATCTATTTCCGCACCACCAAGATTTCCTCCAACGGCCATATTGATAAGGAAATAGAAATCCTTTTTAAAAGGATACTCTTCCTCATTGTAGTTTTCCGGAGTAAAGCGATATAGCTGATCACCGTCTACAAAAAATTCGATATAATCTGGCGTCCACACTGCTTTGTAAGTGTGATAACCTTCTTCGATATCTGCAATTTTCGTTTTCTTAGTATTGATCGTGTTCCCGTGACTTGCCGGAGTATGCAGGGAAGTAAAAACGATTCCCGGCTCTCTGCCAATATATTCCAGAATATCGATCTCACCACTGGCAGGCCATCCAACCTCACTAATGTCTGCACCCAACATCCAGATAGCTGGCCAGAGACCTTTGCCCGTAGCAAGTTTTGCTTTTACTTCAATCACACCGTAAGTAAATTCCACATTATCCTTGGAATTGATCTTTCCGGAGTAGTAGGTATCACCTTTTTTTTCTGCAGTGATCACCAGTTTACCATCTTCCAGGGCAACATAATTGCGGTTATAGATTTGCTTTTCGTTGTTCCCCCAACCACAAAGATCAGGACAACCGTTCCCTTCTTCATAATTCCAAACCTCCATATTTAGAGTATCTGCGTTGAAGTCTTCTTCGAAAATTATTTTTTCCTGTGCACAGGCTGTAGAAACCAGGACCAGGCACAGGGTTAAAAAGGAGTAGGGTCCTCTCATTATTTCTGAAAATTAAGTGTCACTGTCTGTAATTCTTCTGAATTGGTTCCAACCATTAATCTGAACTCTCCTTCTTCTGCTTCCCACTTTTCCTGAGCGGTATAAAACTGAAGCATCTCTTCTGAAATTTCAAAGTCTATAGTTTTAGTTTCACCCGCTTCCAGTTCGATCATCTCAAAACCTTTCAATTCCTTTACAGGTCTGCTCGTACTTGCCACCATATCACGTACATATAATTGCACAACTTCTTTCCCTTTGGTATCACCAGAATTTGTAACTGCAACACTCAAGGTCGCAGTTTCACCTGAAGTTAGTGTAGCTGAGCTCAAAGTTGGCTTAGCGTATTCGAAAGCTGTGTAACTAAGCCCGTAACCGAATGGAAATAAAGGTCCGTTTTCGATATCTGTATAATGCGAGTAGGTTACATGCTGTTCGCTGTATGGTCTTCCTGTGTTTTTATAGTTATAATACAAGGGTTCCTGTCCCACAGCTCTCGGAAAAGAAACCGGTAATTTCCCGGAAGGATTATACTTTCCAAGAAGTACATCTGCGATCGCATTTCCACTTTCAGAACCAAGCTGCCAGGCTTCAACGATAGCAGGGATATTTTCAGCAGACCAGCTTAATTCCATTGGTCTTCCGTTTATAAGTACCAGAACGATATTCTTATTTACAGCGTAAACTTTCTTCAGTAGCTCCAGTTGCAGTCCGGCGAAACCAATATTTGCCTGACTTCTACCTTCCCCAGATTGAAATGCATCTTCACCAAGCACCATAACCACAACTTCAGCATCTCTGGCATTTTTAACTGCCTCACCCATTCCTGTAGTATCGGTTTTATTAATCTTAAGCGGCATTAAAAAGCTACGTTCTCCCATCCCTAACTTTACTCCTTCAGAATAAACAATATCAGAGTCTGGTAATTGATTTTTTAAACCTTCTACTACAGATACTGCAGAGTTCGATTCACCCTGAGCTCTCCAGTTTCCAATTGGTGTGTCCTTGTCATTAGCAAGCGGACCAATCACCGCGATCTTTCCTGCGGAAGCTGACATTGGTAAAAGATCCTTTTCATTCTTCAGAAGAACAATCGATTTTCTGGCAATATCACGTGCTGTTTCCAGATGCTGCTCGTAAGGCACTTCCTTTTTTACTTCGGCATTGATATAGCGATAAGGATCCTCGAAAAGACCCATCATAAATTTCACTCTCAGGATTCTGCGAACGGCATCATTAATAAGCTCTTCATCAACTTTTCCTTCAGCAACCAATTGCTCGAGTCCGGCCTGGTAAGCTCCGCCTTCCATATCCATATCGCTTCCTGCTTTTACAGCAATTTCTGCAGCATGAACTTTATCACGGGCAAATCCATGAGGTATCATTTCTGAAATAGAACCCCAGTCTGATACTATAAAACCATCCCAGTCCCATTCCGTTTTTAACAACTCCCGCTGAAGGCTTTCACTGCCAGTCGCAGGAATACCGTCGATCGTGTTGAAGGCATTCATAAAAGTTGCCGCTCCGGCATCTGCCGCAGCTTTAAACGGTGGCAGAATGACGTTATGAAGTTCGTTCTTACCAATATTTACGGTGTTATAATCTTTTCCACCTTCAGCAAAACCATATCCGGCAAAATGCTTGGCGGTTGCTGCGATCGTAGTAGGATTTGCGAGGTCATCTCCCTGGTATCCATTAACTTTGGCAACTGCAACCTGGGAAGTTAAATAAGGATCTTCCCCGGAACCTTCCATGATTCGTCCCCAGCGAGCATCGCGCGAAACATCAATCATTGGAGAAAACGTCCAGTTTACACCTTCTGCTACAGATTCTAAAGCGGCAATTCGAGCCGACTCCTCCGCCGCTTCCATGTCCCAACTCGCAGTTTCAGCCAGCGGCACCGGAAAAATTGTTTTGTATCCATGGATCACATCATATCCAAAAATAATCGGAATCTTGATACGTGAATTTTCCATGTTAAGCTTTTGTGCTTTTTCGGTCGCTTCTACTGAAAGCACATTCAGCATGGACCCAACCAGACCTTTTTTAAGCCTATCTTCTTTCTGTTTGTTACCAGTTTCAGAGGCGGGTCCTGTAAGATCCCAACTTCCGTTGTACTGGATCATCTGTCCTACTTTCTCTTCCAGGGTCATAATGTTTAAAACCGAATCTACTTTGGCTTCGACATTCTTTACTGAACTTTTGAGACTTGTTTCCTGTGCTTGCAGCCCTATGGTCCCAAGCAGAAGTGAAAGGGTACTTAAGAATAATTTTCTCATAATCTCTTAAAAAATAAATCCCGGAACCTGAAAGCTCCCGGGAGTTGTTAGCTAAACAAACTATTTATATACTCTGATGTAATCCACTTCCATGGAAGCTTCGCTAAATTCGGCAGGGATATTTCCGCCAAGTGCGCCTCCCATTGCTACATTCATGATGAGGAAGAAATCCTTGTTAAATGGCAGAGAAGATTCATTGGTAAACGTGAAGTTCACTTCATTATCTACCAGAAAAGTTATTTCATCTGCTGTCCATTCTACCGCGTATGTATGCCACTCTGTAGCTGCATTCTGAATATCGGTTGCAGCAAAACGTGCGTTACCACCGGAATTTCCAGGATAATGTAATGCTGAAGAAACTTCATTTGGTTTGTTACCTACGAATTCCATGATGTCAATCTCACCGGTAGCAGGCCATCCAACCACATCAAAATCGGCTCCAAGCATCCAGATCGCTGGCCATGTTCCACCACCTTCAGGCATTTTGGCACGAGCTTCCACACGGCCGTAAGTCACTTCAAACTTGTCCATAGTAGTAATTCTTGCAGAAGTGAAATCAAATCCACTCTCAGCTTCTCTTCGAGCTGCGATCACAAGACTTCCGTCTGCTACAGACACATTATCTTCAGTATAATATTGTAATTCGCCATTACCCCAGCCATTAGTTCCGTTTCCTGTTTCGTAGTTCCAGATACTGGTATCCAGCGCATCCCCATCGAACTCATCACTCCAGAAGATTTCAGTGAATTGAGAAACAAATG
>NZ_JBLVTK010000001.1:756268-772203 GCF_048285865.1 Christiangramia marina
GCCTGAACCTGCCTGTTGCTGGTCAAAAGGAGTAGTGGTGAATTTTAGATACCAGGCAAGATCAGGATTACTTCCTGGAATTGCTCTTACATGCATGGTATTTTCAGTAATACTAAGAACCTCATAGTTACTTGCTCCAATATAGTAGCTCATAAAGCCACCGCCACCTAACTGGATCTCAGTTCCAGTTGTAGCATCGGCAGGAACTCCATTTTCTGCCGGAGCAAGGGTAACCGATTTCTCACCAGAGGTATCATAATCGATGCATTCATCCTGGCCACCGCCGCCACCAAATTCGGTCACGTAGTCTACATTAAAGAATGTTCTACCCATGTTATCCTGGTTGTAAACGATGTTCTCACCATCTTCAGTAAAAGTTAACTCGTCTGTATAAAAACAGGAGCTAATCTCATCACCCGCTTTTTCAAAAGGTGCGGCCTGGTAATATTCTGGAAAAGCACCTGCTACACCATCAGCAACAAAATTAGGTCCAACACCCAAGTGACCGGCTTCTACTGCTGCCACATACCAGGTTTTAGAACTTCCTCCAGTAAGGAATTGCTTAGTTTCAGGATCATTGAAATCACTTTCAACTTCAACTTCCAGAGACATCGAGCTACTAACGCCACCCTTACCGTAGGCTACTACGGTTACCAGGTAGGTATTTAAACCTGTCCTGGTAAAACGTTTAGTATAGGTTCCGCTTGGAGCAACCGCAGATGATCCATCGCTGAAATTGTACTCGTAAGTGATCGCATCGTTGGCGGTAGCATTAAATTCTACCATGCCAGAACCATCATCACTAATATTTGTACTCACCTGAAGATCTGTAGGAACTACGATCGTATCCAGGGTGAGATCATCTTCCTGGCAACTCATTATAAATAGAGTTGCAAACAGGAAGCTTATTAATTTAATATATCTCATAGTTTTTATCTTTTCCTAGTTGTGAAAATACACGTTATCTATGTACACAGTAGCTTCAGCCGTAGGGTTTGCAGAGAATATGTACTGTGCAATGTTTGATGTATTAGTTAATCCTGTAAAATCTGAAAGTGGAATATCTAGCTTCACCCAGGTATTAGGAGTTACTGTAAACTCTATCTCGTGTTCGGTATCATCACCACCATCAAATACAGCATTAGGACCAAAATCCACCAGTTTAACTCTAAACGCAGTAGCATTTCCTGTCCAATAATCTACATGAAAGTGAGTCATTGCCGAGGCATCCACCTGATTCGCAACAGTTTCAATACCCACAAAATTAAGTTGATCGTACAATTTTATATTATTCCCTTCTACCGTAGTTTCAGAATAAACAGCATCAGACCAATCTGTTCTCCAGGTATCTACACTTACATTTGTGTATGCATCACTAAAAAGTGAAATTACATTTGCTTCTGGTTCTGTAGGTGTTGCTGCTGCTGAAACTGGTTCTGTTGGCGCTACAAGTACTTCATTAGAAAAATACAGGTTATCAATATAGAAGCTTCCTCCATTATTAGGCTGTACATCAAACTTGAATTGATATACATCACTAATATCTAAGTCCTGACTTGTAAATTCTGTCAAAGGAATTTGAATTGAATTCCATTGATTAGGAGCTACTTCCAGGTTAACAGATTTCTCACCTGTAGAACTAATTAAAAAGAACACAATAGATGTATAATCTCCAGACCAAATATCAATATTTACAAATTCATAAGCCGTAGCATCCACACTTTCTCCAATTTCGATACCCTGATAATTGGCATTAGCATATTTAATTACATTATCACCATCTAAAGAGATCATCTCATAAGTAGTAGACTGACCCCAGTTTGGGAAATAGTTAATGTTCGCTGGATTTGTATAAGCGTCACTAAAAATAGAGAATACATTTTCCTGAGCTGCTGTTGGTGCATCAGGTGCTACAGCTGGATCCTTCTGCGCCTCTTCTCCTTTTTCGATATCATCTATGTAAAAAGTACCAGCAGTAGTGCCAGGACCATCAATAAAAATAACCATTCCAGAGTACTGTCCTGTAGGCACGAATGACTCACCAGCACCCTGAGATCCATCAATAAAGCTTTTAATGGCATCTGAAGCAAAATCGAAGCTCAATACTTCCCAACCTGTACCACCGTGATCTGCAGAAACTTCAGTTTGTCTTTCGCCATTAACACCATCTTCAAACTTCAAAAGCACCGGTAAAGCAACATCAGACCAAAGCTTCATGGTAATAGTTTTAGAATCTGTACTAAAATCTACCGGTTCACCAAGAGTATAGGCAATACCCTCAAACTGCGCCCCAGAATTTGTTACGGCAGCAACATTAGTTTCTGAAGTATTAGCACCTGAAAGATCAGGATTAATTACAACTTCATAACTAGTACCATTAAATGTTCCAGCAGCGTAGTTTACTGTTCCCATATCAAATGTAACAGGAAGTTTTAGAGGATCTGTTGCTTCTGGAACAATGATGATTTCATCTTCTTCCAATGTAGCAGCACCAGCTCCACGCGCAATAACAGTTAGTTCATACACCCCTGGTTCGTAAGTATGCTGAATAGATTCTCCGGGCATAAGTTGAGTAGGTTCCTCATCATCCATATCTCCGAAATACACGTCGAAAACAGTCGCATTATCTGCAGTAGCAGAAACTGTGATCGTTTTTGGATCAGTGTCCGGTTGATCTACATTGATCACTAAATTTTCAGGAGCTTTGAATGAGATATTTAACATCTGATTGTATTCGCTGGTTAAACCCGTAGAACCAACTGCTACAATTTCTACCATATATTCTCCTTCATCGTAAACAGTGGTAACCGACTCACCATTAGCAATTTCGGCAGTATCACCATTTCCAAGATCAATTTGAAAAGTCTGAGCTCCTACTCCACTAGGAGTAATAGTTACCGTACCGGTATCATCCTGGCTAATATCAAAATCTGCTGTTACATCTGTTGGAGCAGAGATTTCCTGGAACGCGTAGTTCGTAATTTCATCATCTTCACATCCTGTAAAAAGCAGAAGCGAGATGGTAAGCATTGCTAAAATTCTGAATATTTTCATTTTTATTCGTTTTAATGGTAGTTTTTAGTATCCTGGATTTTGCTCCCAATTGTTTCCTGCAAGCTCAATTTCGATAGCCGGGATAGGGAATAATTCGTGTTTTCCTGTAACGAAGCCGTCGATTTCATCTGCTGCTCTTCCTGTTCTTACCAGGTCGAAGAAACGGTGACCTTCCCCAACAAGTTCTAGTCTACGATCTTCATAGATCTGATTTAGCAAGTTATTTCCTGAAAATGTAACATCTTCCAGTCCGGCTCTGTCCCTTACTCTGTTCAAATAAGTTCTTGCACGATCTTCATTTCCAGATTTGAAATTAGCCTCCGAAGCCATTAGTAGCACATCAGCGAAACGAATTGCGCGGTAGTTATTTGGATTTGTAAGGTTTTGATCACCAGTATTCAAATCCCCAGCTCTCGCGATATACTTTCTGTTATAATATCCAGTATGTTCGTATCCAATAGCATAGCTTGCTCCAGTAGCAGCAGCATGTGCCTCGATATCAAGAATAGCAACGTCTTTACGAATATCATCGCCTGAAAATTCATCAACTACTTCCTGCACCGGAACATTGAAACTAAATCCAGAATCAAATACAGCATTTTCTGGATTTGGATAAGATATGTTTCTTACCCCATTGAATCCAACAGCCACATTTCCTTCTGAACATTGAAGACATCCAAAACCAGCACCTTCTTCATCTGTATACTGAACTTCAAAAATTGACTCTGCATTATTCTCACCTTCTGGCTCAAATATGAAGTTATAATCCTGCACGAGGGAATAAGGTCCACTAATTACAGATTCGAAAGCAGTAGCTGCTTCAGCAAATTTATTCTGAAACAAATATGCCTTTCCAAGCAAAGCCTGAGCTGCTCCTGAAGTTACACGACCTTTTACGCTTTGTACAGCCGGAAGGTTTGCCGCAGCGAACATAAGATCCTGTTCGATCTGAGCATAAACTTCAGCTTTTGGAGTTCTGGGAATATCGAATTGTTCTCCAAACTGAATTCTGTTATCTACCGCTAACGGCACATCACCAAACCATTTTACCAATTCAAAATAGTAATAAGCTCTAAGAAATCTTGCCTGTGCAATGATTTCAGTCTTACCTTCAAAATCCAGAGCATCCTGAAATTCCAATACATAATTCGCGCGGTTCACACCGGCAAACATCCAGCTCCAGATATCTCTTAGTTGCTGATTTACTGGAGTATGCTCCATATTGTCTATCTCCTGAATTCCAGGAGTGTCGTTCGCACTCTCACCACCCGCCAGGGTATTGTCTGAAGCGATCTCGCCCAGCATCACATTAAGGTAAGTAGATTGAAGCAGGTCATAAGCTCCAACCAATGCAAGATCATAATCTTCGGGTGTATTAAAGAAATCCTCAGAATTTTCATCCTGGCTGTCTACATCCACGAAGTCATCACTACATCCAGATAGCGCCAGAAAAGCAAAGGCGAGTATCCAATTGATTGTATATAATTTCGTTCTCATTTAATTAAAATTTCATATTAATTCCTAACATATAAATTCTTGGTACCGGATAGAATCCCTGGTCTATACCACCACCAATTGGAGCTCCATTAGAAGCTGAAGGATCATAACCGCTGTACTCTGTAAGTGTAAATGCATTATTTACTGAAGCATATACTCTGAATTTTTCTACACCGGTATTTGCAATAAGATCTGAATCCAGTGTGTATCCAATCTGTACGTTTTGTAATCTTAGGTAAGACCCATCTTCTACGAAGAAATCTGAAAACTGATTATTACTAGTAGCACCAACGGTCACTCTTGGGAAACTATCTGTAGTTCCAGGACCTGTCCATCTACCCAAGAATGCATTCGTTCTGTTCGTATTTGGCTGATTTCTTTCAAAGTTTCTTACGATCTCATTTCCGAGGGAAGCGAAAGCATATGCATTGAAATCCCAGTTTTTGAAGGTGAACCCAATATTTGCACCCATGGTAAGGTCCGGAATTGGATCGCCAATATCTGTTCTGTCATCACTATCTATAACTCCATCACCGTTTTGATCTACAAAACGAATATCTCCAGGTGCAGCATTTGCCTGCGTTGCAGCAGCATCAACTTCAGCTTGTGTCTGGAAAATTCCATTGGTTTCTAATCCATAGAAATATCCGATTGGTTTTCCTGGCTCCATTCTGGATGGCGGCTCCTGCCCTATTCCAAAAACTCCTCCGGGAATGAATCCGCTTTCGCTATTTACATACAGCACTTCATTTCTAAGAGCTGTAAGGTTATAGTTCACATTGAACTTAAAATTATCGTTTACAACCTGATTGTATCCAATAGAGAATTCAAGTCCTTCGTTTTCGACTCCTCCACCATTTACAAATGGAGCAGAAGATCCAGGAGCAGCAACTCCTAAGATTCCAGATACCTGCGGAATCACAAGAAGATCTTCGGTTTTCTTTTTAAAGTAGTCTATAGTAACATCAACACTGGAATTAAAGAACCTGGCATCAAGTCCAATATCGAGTGTTTTCTGCTTTTCCCATTTAATTTCAGGGTTTCCTAGGGCACCACTTGCTTTTCCGAAGATAATTTCATCATCAAATACATACGCACCTTCACCATTCAGTAAAGAAGCATATCTAAAAGCTGGAATTCTATCATTCCCAATAATCCCGTAACTACCTCTTAACTTTAAGAAGTTTAAAGCGCCGTTGTCATTTATAAAATCCTCATCTGAAATTACCCAACCCACAGAAGCAGATGGGAACCATCCAAACTTGTTTTCAGGACCAAAAGCGGTTGAGCCATCACGTCTTATCAAACCAGAAAATAGATATTTTCCCTGATAGTCATATTGAACTCGTGTGAAGTAAGACAATAAACGGGTATCGAAAGTATCTCCACCATTCTGATAGTTATCTACAACTTCCGCAGCATTTGAAACTCTCGCTGAGCCATATTCATTAGATGGAAGTTCAAATCCTGTTAAAGAAGCAAGATCACCGGTAGTTTTAAAAACCAACATACCCAATAACCACTTAAGATTATGATCACCAAAGCTGTCATTATAGGTTAAAAAGTTATCCCAGGTATAATCTCTGTAGATCTCAAAGTTCTCGGTAACATTGTTACGGTCTACGTTGAAAACCTTTCCAGATCCGTAGAAAACCTCTGGAGAGAAATATCTTCCATCAACTTCAGAATAGTTAAACTGGAATTGAGTCTTCGCGGTTAATTTATCCCATATAGTATATTCAAGTCCACCAACACCACTAATTTTGTCTACTCGTGTATCATTGAAAGCATCGTTGATCTGAGCTAGCGGATTGATCACTTCATTTCCGAGACCTTCAGCAAGAGAGAAATTTCCATCTGCATCACGTACAGGGATATTTGGATTCATGTTCACCGCATTAAAAAGTACAGACCCAAGGGCATTTTCAGCTAAAGTCTTTCGGTTACTATTGGTATAAATCCCTGATAAGTTAATTTTCAGGTTATCTATAATTTCCAGATTATAGTTTACACGTCCTGTAAAACGATCGTAATTGGATTTACTTCCACCCACAATACCATCCTGGTTAAAATAGGAAGCTCCGAAGGAATACTTTGATCGATCTCCACCACCAGAAATATTCAGGTTCATATCAGACATTGGTGCTGTTGTAAACACCTCATCCTGATAATCTGTTCCTTCTCCAAGGTTTCTATAATTTGGATAAGGAGGATTCTGACCATCTGCTGCGTAAGCTTCATTAACGATCACTGCATATTCGGTAGCATTTAATGCAGGTAATCTTCGTGTAGTTTGCTGAACACCTGTATAAGCATCAAATTCTACCTGAAGATCTGCATTGTAAGAACCTGTTTTAGTAGTAATAAGAATTACCCCGTTGGCAGCTCTAACCCCGTATATACCAGCAGTTGCATCTTTCAATACATTAATGCTTTCAATATCGTTAGGGTTAATAACACTAAGATCTTCGATCACGTTACCATCTACAAGAATTAGAGGTCGGTTATCACCATTGGTACTTATCCCTCTAATATTAATAGTGGAAGCACTTCCCGGAGAACCTGAAGTAGAGGTGATGTTCACCCCTGCTACTCGACCCTGCAAGGCCTGTTCCACTCGTGCCGGGTTCAAATCCTCTATGGTTTCTGAACCTACTACGCTTACCGCACCGGTTATTTCCTTTCTTGACTGAGTACCATACCCAATCACTACTACTTCATTTAATGCTTCTGAATCTGTTTGAAGCGTTACATTGATCGTTTGTTGATCACTCACTGTGATTTCCTGGGTTTGAAAACCTAAATAACTGAACTGAAGTACATCTCCAGAGGAGATATTCTGTACCGTATAATTTCCGTCAAAATCTGTAGTAGTACCTCTTGACTCATTTTTTACGATGACATTTACTCCAAGTAAAGGCATTTTGTTCTCATCGATGATAGTTCCGCTAACCGAAAACGATTGCGCGTAAGCACCGAAAAACCCGCTTAGAAATACAATCAAAAGACAGGTAAATTTCCTCATGTGTTTTAAAATTAAATTTGCTTTTACAATATATTAACATGAAGTGCGTAGAGAGGATTTTCAACCTTTATAAAATATCTACAATTATAGTTTTATCAATTTTTAGCGGCGTGAATTATAGAAATCGCAATAAGGACAGGCATTAGATGCCATATTAAAGCACATTGCTTAATGTGTTAAATCTTAAGGATTTATGTCAATGTAGAGGTGATGTAGAGTTATTTTCTACAGTTGTAAAGGTTATAGAGAGAGAATGTACTCGGTCAAATTCGTTTCGCGATCAAGATTCATCTTTTTACGCAAACGATATCGTTTAATTTCCACGCTTTTCACCGAAATATTTAGCAGAGGAGCAATTTCTTTAGAGCTAAGATTCAGTCTTAAATAAGCACATAATTTTAAATCGTTGGAAGTTAGCTCCGGATGTTTCGATTTGATCTTTTTAAAGAAATCTTTATCGGCATTGCTGAATGCTTTCTTAAAGAATTTCCAGTTGTCTTCTTCACTTATGTCCTTATCGATTGTTTGTATCACCGAGTTCACCTTTCCGGTTTTTTCGTATTCCTTTAGTTGATCCTTGATTTTGGTTAGAAACTCATTCTTCTTGATAAGGCTCATGGTCGTTACCGCAAGTTCCCGGTTTTTACCTGCCATATCCTGTTCCAGTTTCTCATTTTTTAATTTAATGATCTCTTTTTCGGCTTCCAAGTTCTTCAGTTTAAGCGCTCGTTCATTTTCTGCCAGGTATTTGCGATGATGCCTCCTATTCATTAAATGAACTGCATACAGGATGAGCAGAAAGATCAGAACATATAAAATGATGGCGGTAGTACTTAAATAAAACGGTCTCTCTACATTAAATGGTACACTTACAGGTTCAGTTTGAGAATTACCAACCCGGGCTTTAACCTCAAAAATATAATCTCCAAAATTCAGATTCTCGTAAGATACCTCATGTTCTTCAGTCCATGCACTCCAGTTTGAAGATAGACCAACGAGACGGTAACTATATTTAGTGTTGGTATATTTCTTAAAGACCGGCGCGCTAAACTCAAATTTCAGGTTATTCTTCTTGAATGGAAGCTCTATCTCTTCCGAAGAATTTAAAGAAACTCCAAGTGAATCTATGGAGCTTGCAGTTATTCTATCTATGCTGATCTCGAAATCGGCAAAATTTAAGTCTGCAGCTGAATCATTAAAACTTACATAACCGTTAGCAACTCCAAGTAGATACCTGTCATTATTCAATCTGGTGATATTCTCATATCCTACCGCGATATTCCTGTAATCCTGATCAATAAAAATATATTCGAGCTGATAATCCTTACCAATTCCTTCAGGCTCAATGGAAAAAATCCCTTCTTCGGAAAAACCCCAAAGAACATCATTTTCCTCGACGATCATTCTACCGGAAACCCTCTCCACGTCGCTTACTAGAAGATTTAATGAATTATCTGGATCAAATCGATCTTTAACCTGATCAAATTTGTAGATATTGGTTAGGCTACTATAATATAGACTATCATTAAACTGAAATACTCCGGAAGTTATTCCAGATTCCTCGTCAAATTTGTAGTTGGAGGTCTTAGAAGCAGCGCTCAGAGAATCGTTAAGCTGAAGATTAAAAACTCCTTTATGCTCGTTACCTATCCAGATACTGAGGTCTTTTGCAACCACAATACTTTTGGAGGAATGTGGAAAGTTATTTAGCATGGGCAGATCTTCAAATCCTGAATCCTGCTTCCGTAGAAAACTGATTCCGTTATAATGTCCCTGTATATAGATATCCTCTTTATATTTCTTGACGATCCAGGTCCCTAGACGCTCACTGATCTTAGTTGCAGTAGCCCCTTGCACCAGGAAAGTTCCACTATTATGCCCACAAAACAGGTTTCCATCGATCTCGTTCAGAAACCATACCTGTCCATTAGTTCCAGGGATCAGCTGAAATTCCTTGGAACCATCCATTTTTACATACAATCCCTGGTTTGTACCCAGATATAACAAATTGTTCTTTTCAAAGGAATCGTAGACGGAGCCAACTTTTCCCCGGTTATCCTGAAAGGATCTGAAGCTAGATCCCAGATCAATCACACTAATTCCATGATCAAGCCCTGCCCATACATTCCCAGACTGGTCAAGGTGCAGATCCAGAGTTGTATTATTTTGAAGGATATTATTCTGATCAAATCTACCAATGATCTTACCATCCCGATCGATCTCGAGCACACCACTTCCTACCGTTCCAAGGACTAGATTTCCATTATCAAGATCCAGTGCGTCAAGTGCATTTGGTTTCCCAATACTTTCACTGAGCTGTATATTAAACTGCTCAAGCTCACCCGCTCGAATTTTATAAAATTCAGAATTCCCGGTAATAAAAGACAGACCATCATCAGCTAGGTCGTATAAATGCATGATCGCAATATCTCCTAATTGCTCACCAGTAATTATTTGTTTCGGCTGACCTTTTTCAAATTTATACAATCCATCACCTGCAAGCTGAAAATAAAGCTCATCTTCAAAATTGAAAATATTGGAAATGGGCTTCCCACCTGGATTGAACATTTTCGCAATCTCATTTCGTTCGAGATCGTAGAGGTAAATGCCCGCAAAACTTCTAAAAACAACCTGTCCATCTATATATTCAACGTCCCAGAATTGTTCGCCATCGCTAAGACCAGGGAATTTTGAAATCAGACTTTGAAAAACCAGCTCTCCGTTATCTGTTGGAGTCCAGTATCCAGCTTCCATATAAGCTCCCGTAAAAATTTTGCCTTCAACGACCTTTACAGATCGAACTATAGATTTATTGGGAACCGGGAACAATCTCCAGCGCTCGCCATTATATTCAAGCAGACCCGTACTATTTGCAAAATACAGATTCTTATTATCAGCCTGGGAAATCATCCAGTTCTGATTTCCTGCGGAATAATCATTAGGGCTGAAATTGGTAACCGGCGGGAGTTCCTGTCCATATGCTGGAAGATTACCTAAGGTTAGTCCGCTAACAATTAACAGGAGCAACATTATTGAATGCTGGATCTCAAAGAAATTAAAATTAAACTGAAGCCTGGACAATTGCAGATGTACCTTAATTAGTAAAAATTTTAGGAGTGGTTGTTAAAGTATTATAAAGAGCTATGACATCCTAAATTAATTGAATTTTTTTGAAGGTTCTTAAAAGAAGACTACTACAGTACTGAATTCATCAAACTCCTACCTTCAATGAGCATAATTACTAAACTAACCCTACAAACACAAGTCGGCAGTAAAACTTTATTCCTTGGAATGCTATTAGCAATTCTCGGAAATCTGACCGGGTATTCTCAAACGAATTCTAAAGAAGTTGTGCATTCGGTTTATGTCACTTCCAATACGGGACTTCGTTCTAACGAAGATAATAAGCAGATACTCGATCGAATCGTGAAATCTTCCCAGGCGAATGAATCCAACAGCCTGGTAATGGTTGGTAATATTGTACCAGAAGGTGGGTTTCCAGATAAAGATAATGGACGTTCTAAAGTTGAAGAAGATCTAAAGAAAAATCTACTGGACGAGATCAAGGATTTCAACGGAAAAATAATTTACACTCCTGGATACAATGAGTGGCAGGAAGACGCCCCAGATAATATAGATGACCTCGAATCTTTTTTACAGGATACCCTGGAATCTGATTTCTGGCCAAATGATGGTTGCCCTATTGAGAGTGAAAGTCTTAGTGATGACGTGCAGCTTATAATGATAGATTCTCAATGGTATATTGAAAACTGGGATAAACACCCATATATCAACAATAAATGTGAGATCAAAACAAGGCTTCAGTTTCTGGATCAATTCAATGATGAATTAGAAGATAGCCAGAGAAAAACGGTTCTTGTTGCGGTTCATCATCCTGTGATGACACAAACCAAAATCGGATTTCTGGAAAAGATACTAGGTCTTGGCACCCAAACAAGTCGAAATCCACAGCTGAAAAAACTAATGGGTAGCCTTGAAGCACTTGCCAGACAATATAATGATGTGATTTTCTTATCTGGAAAAGATAAAAATCTTCAGTTTGTACAAGATGATGGGATTGAACAAATTATTACTGGTGTCACTAAAGAAATTGCGAAGGCGAGACCAGATAAAGAAGAAGGAGATTTCGTGAGTTATGAACTTGGTTATGCCAGGGTCAATATCTATAACAATGGATCTTCAAACGTAGAATATTTCTCGGTTTCACCAGAAAGCGAGAAGCAGATCTATAGCTACGAAATAGCAAGAGAACGGCCAACTTTAGACGAAGTGGAATGGCCAGACACCAAATTAGGTAAAACTACTACCACCTCTGTTTATACTGCAGAGGAAACCGATAAGGATGGACTTTACAAAGCACTTTGGGGAGAACATTATAGATCTCTTTACAGCAAAAAGTTCGAATTCCCTGTTCTTTATTTAGACACTATTCCCGGTAACATGAAAGTACTGGGTGCTGGAGGTGGACATCAATCAAGATCGCTTGGATTTATAGATGACGATGGTCATGAATATACCATGAGAGCTTTGAAGAAAAGTGCTCTTCAGTTTTTACAAACTACCGTGATCACAAATCACTATGTAGAAGATTATTTAGAAAACACGGTAGCTGAGCGTTATGTACAGGATTTTTACACTACAGCTTTTCCTTACGGTACTTTCCCGGCAGGAAAATTCATGGACGAATTAAATATTTTCCACCCAAATTCTGAACTTTACTATGTTCCGAAGCAGGAAGCACTTGGAGTTTATAATGAGGAATATGGTGACGAACTATATATGTTCGAAGCACATATTGGAGGAGAAAATAAAGATCTACCAATATTTGATGGAGCTGAAGATATTCTGAACTCTTCAGATCTACTTCTGGAAATGCAGGAATCAAAGGAGGCTTATGTAGATGAAGAGATGTACATTAGAGCAAGGCTTCTGGACATGTTTCTAGGTGACTGGGATAGACATGAAGGACAGTACGAATGGGCAGAATTCGAGGATGAAGAAGGTAAGAAAAGATACGTACCTATCGCAAAGGACCGTGACCAGGTATTTTCGAAAACAGACGGTTTTATACTATCCTTACTTCGAGTAGGTTTCCCTCAAATTAGAGCGATGGAACCTTTTACAGAAACTGTGAAAAGACCAAAATGGTTTAATCATGCTGGATATCCATTAGATAAAGCCGTAATTAGAGATAATAACTGGAATACATGGAAGGAACAGGCTGAATATCTTCAGAATACACTTACAGATGAAGTTATTCAAGAAGCTTTCGATGTATTACCTGCAGATATAGCAGATGATGAATATGTAAAGGACATCAAAAGCACTCTTGAGGTAAGAAGAGGGAATATGATGGAGATCGCACGTGAATACTACGATTACCTGGTAAAATTTGATATTTTCCTTGGTACTGAAGATGATGATGCTTTCCTTATTACTCGTAAACCTGACGGTGTTACGCAAATTGACCTAACCAATGAAGATGGGAAAGTAGTTGCTCAAAAAACTTACAAAAGCGACGAGACCAAAGAAGTATGGATCTATGGACTAGATGGCGATGATGAATTTAAGATCGTAGGCGAAGGTTCTTCTCTGGTAAAACTAAAAGTTATAGGTGGCGAAGAGAATGATATCTACGACTTTCAGAATACAAGAAAGGCGAAAATTTACGATTACAAGAGTAAAGATAACACTATAAAAACTTCAGGCGCCAATAAAATGCTTGTAGATTCTTATGATATTAACAACTACGATCCTAAGAAGAGAAAAAGTAACCAATTCACCTTTTTTCCTAGTGCCGACTTTAATTCTGACCAGGGATTTAGTTTAGGAGTTAAAAACACCTTTACTACCTATGGTCTGGTTCGTAATCCGTTTACATCTCAACATAATCTTTCTGCAAACTACTATTTTGCGACCCAGGGATTTGATGTTGGTTACTATGGTGAATTCGCAAATGTGTTCTACAAATGGAATTTAGGAGTAGATGCTTATTATTCAAGTCCGAATTTTGTAATTAACTATTTTGGAACAGGAAACGATACAGAGTATGATGACGACGATGTTTCCAGAGATTTCAACCGGGTGAAAATTGAACAATGGAGAGTTGCGCCCTCACTTATTTATAGAAAGAACAATAATGTATTCTTCAGTTTTAAACCTATGATCGAATCCAAGCAGGTTTCTTACGATGCAAATAGAATTGTAGCTGAAACTTTTGATCAGGATGATGATGTTTTCGAAGAACAGCTTTATGCTGGTGCAGAGTTGAACTACAATTATTATAATAAGGATAGAGCAGCCTTTCCATCAAGAGGGATTGAAGTAGATCTTACCGCAGGTTATAAAAGTAATATTGATGAATTTGATAATAAATTCGCTTACGTGAGACCTATGCTATCTTTAAATTATCCGTTACACGAAAGTGGTTTCGCGGCTATTGCGACAAAAATTGGTGGTGAAGCGATCCTGGGCGATGTGTACGAATTCTATCATGCGGCGACACTTGGCGGTGGAAATAGAAATACACTAAGAGGTTATCGTAACGAACGTTTTAATGGTAAATATGCATTCTATCAGAATATTGATATTCGAAGTGGTATCGCTCAATTCAGAACTAATTTTATCCCAATTCGTATGGGCGCCAGCATTGGTTATGATTACGGTAGAGTATGGGTAGAAAACGATGATAGCAATGAATGGCATTCTAATGTAGGTGGATCGATTTTCATCAACGCTTTCAAAGCCTTTACCGGAAATATAGGTTACTACGTTGGAGACGAAGGAGGTCGTTTGAACTTCACCGTAAACTTTGACTTCTAGTACTCGATACTATAAATTTCAAGCCACACCTAACAGTGTGGCTTTTTTATTATAATTCTTTTGCCAGTTGTTCTATAGTTTCTACCACGAGATCAGGATCTTTCGCCAGCTTAAATGGAAATTTCCCAGGCCGGCGCACGAAAGCTGTTTGCAATCCAGCCCTTCCTGCTCCGGCTATATCCCAACCATGAGCTGCAACCATCATATAATCGCTTTTCTTTACTTCGGAAGCATCTACAATGTATTGGTAGCTATCAAGATGAGGTTTGTATTTCTTCACTTTCTCAACGCTTTCAATATGATCGAAGAAATGATCAATTTCAGCAAATTCCAGTTGTTTTCGAAGTACATCAGGTTTACCGTTGCTGAAAGCTATTAATTTAAATCCTGAACTTTTTAAATCCTCTAAACCTGGCATCACATCTGGATATGCTTTAAGACTGGTGATGGGTTTCAAGGTTTGCTGTAATTCTTCTTCGGAAAGATCTAAATCATATTTTAAGGCGTTTATCCTTAATACCTCCTGTGCTATTTGGCTAAAGGTGTGATAGGAATCACTTACCGTTTCTACCAATGAATACTGTAAAAGTTCAGCAAACCAGATATCAGCCGCATATTCAATACCCAGGGCTTTATTGATGCTTTCCTTTAACGGAGACAGATCAAGAAGAGTTTCGTTCACATCGAAGATGAGTACTTTCGGAGTTGATTTCATTTACTTTTTAGATAAAAATACAAATCTTAATCCCAATAGTAAGACCCGATAATAAGAAAGCTGAAGAGTTCTAACTAATAAGGTGCTGGCGGATTCAAAGCCGAGGTATTACTCAACTGCTCTCCCTCGAATTCCTTCTGATGATCTCTAGATCCTGAATCTGAATAGGTGCTGGAAGTAATTAAAAATACAAGGAGACTGATGGCAATAAGAAATAGAACTTTAGTAAGAAAAGATAAATACTGAACCTGTTTATCAATTTTAACTTCGTCCTGAAGACTTGCAACTACGGTTGGTTTCATAGCATGAATACTATGTAGCAAATAGGGCACTACTGGTTAATAATACGTTCTGTCCAGGTAGGGTTATTTGGATAGCTGAATTTACTGATCTAATAGTCTGACTACAAGGTAATTGTCGATTAAAATCAAGAGGATATCAACAGGCATAAAACTTCGAATGGTTGATATTTACAGCGTTAATCCGACTTATAAACAATTTAACACTTTGCAATAATTTCGATTAAGTGCAAAATAATCAGATATATGAAGCTAGACACCAGTTAGTTAGCTGTATATAAATTAGCAAATAGCATCATCTTCTAAAATATATATTTTACAAATATAATCTTGATGTGAAATATTAGAATCAATAGATAATAATGGACCCGAGTTTATATAGATGAAGAAATTGTAGCCTCACCAGGAACGCAACCTACTTGATTAATTAATAATTGACAACTACTGAAAACCGCTTTATTATTGAATAACTGTACTATTTATAAGGATTTATTGAATTTAT
>NZ_JBLVTK010000001.1:772242-776054 GCF_048285865.1 Christiangramia marina
CTTTTTTACGTGTAAACTACGTGTAAATGATTTTTTTAAGGTAATTTTACACAACAACCAAAAGATATGGCAACCCTTAAATTTTTTACTCGATCTAAATCTGAAACTTCTGTTATAAACGTTCGGTTTATGCAGGGCCGTAAATTTGATATTCACCGAAGTACTCTTATAACCGTCCAAAGTAAACATTGGAATAACAAGGCAGGCTTTTTCAAATCAAATGCAGAATTTAAAGGACGTAAAAAACTTGAAAAACGCTTAAATGATTTAAGAACTGAAATATCAGATCGTTTTAATGAGGACTATTCAACAGGAGCTAAAATTAATGGAGATTGGCTTGAAGGTGTGTTAAGTGATTTTTTTGAACAGTCACCAGATCTACAACTAGAATATTTGTGCGACTATGCAGAATTTCACCTGGATAACCTACCGAACAAGATTTTAAAAAATGGTAGTACGGGAGTAAAAAAAGCCACAAAACAGAAATACGAAACTAATCTGAGAAAGCTAAAAGAATTTGAATCTTACAAAAATAAGCGGTTCTTACTCTCTGAAGTAGATATGAATTTTCACCGGGAATTTATTCAATATCTCAAAAATGAACATTTTCTGAATTTCAATAGCATAGGTAAATATTTAACTCTGGTCAAAACAATTTGTTTAGATGCTAATAAAACCAAAGGTTTTAAAATAAGTGATTCTATTCTTAACGGTAATTTCAAGATTACTAAGGAACCTACAACCTTTATAACTTTAGACGAATCGGAAATTGAGAAAATTTATAATAAAGATTTTTCTAGAAGTCCTCATTTAGATAATGCTAGAAATTGGCTTATAATTGGAGTTTGGTCTGGTGCTAGAGTTAGCGATTTACTGAACTTTACAAAAAATAATATTAAAGGTGAATATTTGGAATACACAGCAATCAAGACAGGTTCTAAAATTGTCTTACCGTTGCATTATCAGGTTATCGAAACACTAGAAAAAAATAACGGCCAATTTCCGCGAAAAATTAGTAGTCAAAAATTCAACGATTATATTAAGAAGGTCTGTGAAAAAGTAGAGATTGACAAACCTGTTACGGCCGGCAAAAGAATTGAAACTAAAGAGAAAGACAAAAATAAAAAATCAATTTGGAGAAAAGTTGTGAAAGAATATCCAAAACATGAATTGGTTAGTACTCATATTTGCCGCCGTTCATTTGCTACAAATCACTATGGAAAAATACCTACTCCAGTTATAATGAGTGCTACAGGTCATAAAACTGAAAAAATGTTTTTGAACTACATTGGCAAAGCACCAAAAGACAATGCCGACGTACTTGCGCAGTATTGGAACCGGGTCCAGATCAAGCAAAGCAGAAAACCAGAATTCGAAATAATTAAAACCGCCAACTAATAAATTGAATTATGACTAAAGAGCAAGAAATTTTAAACCTAAAAGCCGAAGTTGAAAATTTGAAAAAGCAGCATTCAGAATATTTGACATTCGTGCAAACAAAAGTTATTTCTAAAATTGATGTCTATAGGAACATAGCAAAAGTAGCAGATAAAGAGCTAGACCGCCTTGAAGAAACAAATGAAAATCTAATTAATTTTATATTGAATAATGGCCTGGGAACTGCCTATTTAAGGAAGTTTGGTCCAAACAATTTGCATCCTAATTTTGCAGATAAGCAGGATATCAATTATATACTTTTGCAAGGTTTTCAAGGAGATAAAACCCTAGAGAATTTAAGGACCGTGAACCGAAATAAATTCATTCTGAATTAAATCAATTTTCAAATAGTTCTATCATGAATTTAGGTAATGATATAGATCTAATAAAAGACCAGGAATCGCGCAGGGAACAAAACCGGGTTTATTTACGTTCAGTATTGAAAACATATTTCAACAATGCTTATTCTGATTTTAGTAAAAAATACGAAACCCTAATAGCTGCTAATTTACTAGATCCAAGCGATCAAAAAGAATTGAAGCTTCTAATTAAGAAGGAGTTTGATAGATTGAATGTTGCTAAACCTTACTGGAGCGAACATGGATCTTATTCCTATTTTGGTTGTATTTCGATCAACAATGAACAGTTTACTTACAATAGCAAAGAACTGCTTAATTCAGCTAAAGAGTTGATTAATAAAATATACCCTCTACTGAAAGATGATATCAATACTGTTGGTTTTTCACAGTGGATGGGTAGCATTAGAAACACTGCAGAAAAAGTTTATTTGAAAAAAATTCTCAATCCTGAAAATTATCCAGGATCTACACAACTTCAATCTTCTGAAACAAACAGAGCTAATAGAATATTCAAGGATAATGGCTTTGAAATATTTAAGGCTCTTAAGGAAGAATTCCCTAAACCTAATGCCGGGGTTACTACTAAATACACTTTAATTTATGATCAATTACGAACCAAGTTTTCAGGGTCAGCTAAAGAATATTTTGAATTCGTAAAGCATTATTGTGTAGATGAAATGGAAGGTACTAAATTCGTCAGGTTTACCAATTTACCTAACTACTATAACGAAGCCTTCAAAGCTCAATTGGAACAAATTATTGCCAATTACAATTAAAACTTTACTATCACTCTCTATTTTTGAGTAATTGTGAGTAATTAAATGAGTAAATATGAGTAAACCTTAAACCGCTTACTCAATAGTTTTACAGTATCTAATATTAAATACTGTTCAAGATATGTCTGTTACTCAGCTTCACAACTGTACTCCAGAAGAACTTACAAGTAAAATACTTTCTGGAATTCAAAACCAACTTGAAGAAATAAAGAGCAATTTACAACCGAAGGAACCAGATGATTACCTGGACCGTAAGGAAGTTAGTAAGCTACTTAAAGTCTCTTATGCAACCCTTCATACTTGGTGCAACAAAGGAATTTTAGAACCTATGAAAATAGGTAGCCGCGTTTATTTCAGTCGCAAGGCTATAGAAAGAACTTTACAGGAATCTATAGACTAGAATCATGCATACGAACGGATTCAAGTATATACGGCATTATTACAGGATGGATTCAGTGTCAAACTGTGGAATTATATATGAGCTCGATTCTGTAGATCATTCTGAAATTTTTCTTCCTGAAAAAGTTGGTTGTACAATCGCTGGAAACAAGGAGTTTTCGCCGCGCAATTTGGATTTTTTTGGGGATGCTGGACCTTGCAATCTTCAACCAACTTCAAAACCGGGAATTTATGAAGGTTTTCTAGTAGATCTAATACACGGTAAACCGTTACCTACTAGCACGATTCTCGCGCGCTTTTTGGAAAATGAGCATATGCTGGTCCTTGATTTATTCCAAGGTTTCTATACATATAATCCATTTTTATTTAAAGCAATTTTAGATAACCATTCATTTATTATAACCAATAAAGCCGGAGTATAAACCGGCTTTATGTGTTCAATAGAAGTATACGACCTCGCAAGTAATATACACTGCTAAGATAGCATTTATGAGATATAATATCACCTATAATCAATTAGCATTGGTGGAATACAATCAAAGCCAAACTGAAGAATTTCAACTTGATTGTATTGATGGAATTATTTTACAACAACTGTTTTGGCTTCGTGAGTGGGAAGGTGTACAAACTATCAAATTGGCTGATGGTATTTACTTTTGGGTAGCTTATAAGAAATTAATTTCAGAATTGCCTACAATAGGTATAAAGTCAAATGACGGTTTAAGTAGAAGAATTAAGAGAAAACTTGTTCGGACTGGATTAATTAAACTTCATGTTAAGAAAGACGATAATAGTAAAACATATTGGCAATTCACCAATAAAGGACTTAAAGTTGTAGCAC
>NZ_JBLVTK010000001.1:776175-777566 GCF_048285865.1 Christiangramia marina
GAGAGAGAGTCTCTCTCATTTTGAATATTTAAAATATAATAACTCAGAAGAATTTAAAATCTGGGTAAAGGAGAATGAAAAGAAAATATTCAACAAAGAATCTTTCATAGAATCCTTCAATGATTCTATGAATGAAAAAGAAAAAAGAAAAGACAGAAAACTTATTTACACATTTAAAAAATATGGAAGGTGGTGGATTAAAAACCAGAAAGAGAGTGAACGACCTTATGTAATGCCAGCCTATCTAAAAACAATCAGTTAAATATAATATTATGCCAAACAAACCTAGAATTATTAAGCCCTCATGGGTACCAGTACACAAAAGAGAAGCTTTTCAAAATCTGAATAAGGATAAGAACCGGAAAGTTTATAACAGTAGAAAGTGGAGAGCATTCTCTAAGAATTATAAAGAGCGTAATCCATTATGCATTAAGTGTAAAGAGAAAGGAATTATTAAAGCTTCAGCAGTTACAGATCATATACAAAGGGTGAATGTTGGTGGCGATATCTATGACGAAAGTAATTTACAACCCTTGTGCAAATCTTGTCACAATAGTAAATCAGGTAAGGAAGCGCACGGATATCAAGAAAAGCCGAGGAAATAATGAAGTTTATAGGGGGCATAGGGGTCAAAACACCTGGGAAGGTTATTAGCGTATATCGACACTCAGTCGAAATTTTACTCGCCTCTATTTTTTTAAGGGGGGGGTTAAACTATAGATTATGATAGATAGCAAGACTAGAGATTTAAGCAGGTCTTTTTTTGATTTAATGGAAAAAGAAAAAATTGGTCGATTTGAAGTAGATCGAAAAATGAACCTACAGGTATTCACACTAACAATGCAGGAAATTAGAACATTACTAGAAAAAAAGGTTCCGTTTCTGGATGGTACTAAAGGTGGTTTAATCATTGGTGAAAAGAATAATTTTCATGGTGGCATTTATTTAATAAGGCCATATTTTGTTGACGGTCATTTTCAAAATAAATTTTTCCTTTATGCTGAAGTTCAACCTGGAGACTATATAAGCTCTGTAGAATCCTGCTCAACACACGTAAATAGATATATCCAACTTGAAAACTCAATTGAAAATTTTACAAGCAATATTAAAAGTACCAGCAGGCATTCAAATAAAATAGACACCAGCAATCATATTCACTCATTTATATTTCTTGATCAGCTACCACAAATGATCTTTTCTAATGCAACATTTCGTGCGCATGGGGATGAAATTATAGATCTTGATCAATAATTTATCAATTTAAAATGTTCATAAAATCAGGTAACCAAATGAATGTAAAACGCTAATAATTAATAACTTAAATTAAAAAAATGGCATCATTCAGTACTATTTCGATTCGATTTGCAGCCGACCTCAAACAATTTTCTAGC
>NZ_JBLVTK010000001.1:777620-781069 GCF_048285865.1 Christiangramia marina
GTGGGCACCGGGTTAACGGTGGGTCTTACTGCACCTATCGTGGCTATGGGTTACAAATCTGTCGTAGCTTTTGATAAGCAGGCAAAAGCCATTGCACAGGTGGAAGCCGGGGTAAATTCTACAGGGAAAGCGGCAGGCTTTGCCACTGATCAGCTACTTAAAATGGCGAGTGATCTTCAGAATAAGACCATATTTGGTGATGAAGAGATCCTGCAAGGAGTTACCTCTCAGCTACTAACCTTTACAAATATAGCCGGTGAACAGTTTGAAAGAACGCAACTGGCAGCCTTAAACCTTTCCACAAGGCTGGATGGAGATTTAAAATCGGCTTCTATCCAGTTAGGAAAGGCTTTAAATGATCCTGTGGCAAACCTATCGGCATTGAGCCGTTCCGGGATCCAGTTCAGTAATGAGCAAAAGGAAGTGATCAAGCAGCTGGCCAATACGAACAGGCTGGCAGATGCGCAAACGATCATCTTGAATGAATTAGAAAATCAATACGGTGGTGCTGCGGAAGCTGCTGCAAAAGCAGGAACCGGACCATTCAAACAATTATCGAATACGCTTGGCGATATCTTAGAGGACTTTGGAAAGATCATTTCTGAAGCTTTACTACCCTTTATTTCAAAACTGAAGGATCTGGCAGATCGTTTCCAGTTATTAGATCCAAGTATTAAAAAAACAATTGTGGTAGTAGCGGCACTCGCTGCAGCTTTGGGACCTGTGCTCGCTGTGATGGGTGTACTGGTTGCGAATATTATTCCGGCAATGGCTGCAGGACTTACGGCATTAACCGGTCCTATTGGATTAGTGATCGCTGCTTTGGCAGGAATTGCCGTAGTGATCTATAAGAACTGGGAGCCAATCAAGAAAACGCTAGTAGATATTCGCAACTACTTTACAGATTTATACAACGAAAGTGTTGTTTTCCGGGTCGCTATAGAACAAGTGATTCTCACTTTTAGGACCTTGTACAACGTTGTAAAACTGGTGATCGATTTTATTGTTTCCGGGTTCACTAATGGAATAGAATTTATTCTTGGTTCTGTAGAAAATCTTGGTAAAGCATTTAAAGCGATCCTTACTGGTGATATTAAAGCTATTCCAGCCATCTTCAAAGAACAGGGGCAACTTGCCAGAACGAACTTTGGTGGCCTGATAGGCGATATAAGTAAAGATATTGAATTCTTCACATCGTCTATGAAGAATGATATTGGCGATGCTGTAGATGCGGTTACCAAACGTAAAAAGATCACTTTTTCTGAAAGTAATATAGATGCGACTGCTATTCAAAATGCGGTTGCTAATGCAGTGAGTAATGGAAAAAGCGTTACAGGGAATTCTTCAGTCAACTTATCAACTGATATCGATCAACAAATTTCAGATAGCCTTAAAGAAACTGATGAGTTGAAGCAACTCTTTATCGAAACTGGTGTAAATGTTGATATAGCTAAACAGGAAGCGGAACTTCAAAGGTATAATTCATCACTGGAAGAATCTTTTGATGATTGGAAAAACATTGGAAATGAATTCAATATAGTTTCCGATCAGATGATTGAACGCATGGAGCGCCTTCGTGAAGTTGGATTAGTAGTTGGTCAGGAAGTTGGAAATGCCTTTGCAAATCTAAGTCAAATTGTGGTTGACAGTTTAGGTTTAGCATCACATGGTTTTGAAGGTTTTATAAAAGGATTAGCGCAAACTGTTACGAAATTAATTTCGATGATGCTAGCTTCTTCTATTTCGCAGGCAATTGCAGGAGCAACTGCTTCTGGTACAGCAACTGGACCTGGAGCAATATTTGCTACACCAGCCTTCATATCAACAGCCGTAGGTGGAGTGTTAGCTGCATTTGCTTCTATACCTAAGTTCGCTGATGGTGGTATTGTAAGCGGTCCAACGTTAGGGCTCATGGGTGAATATTCTGGTGCTAAATCCAATCCTGAAGTAATTGCACCATTGAACAAACTAAAAGGAATGATCTCAGATGTTACTGGCGGTGGGAATATGCATGTTTCAGGGGAATTTAGGTTAAGAGATCGTGATCTGGTTGCAGCGATAGATCAGGCAGTACAATTTAAAGGCCGTTTAGGATAAATTCAACTTTGATTATTTATAAATTAGTACAAAGCATTATATTTGAATAGTAGAATAAAAAACCCGACATATTTAGTCGGGTTCTTTTTCTCTCAAATTATTCTGGCTTTTGCCTTGTAATTTGAATGATCAGTAAAACTATTCTTAATAGTAAAATGATCACTTCTAAAAAATCGGCCATTGGGAAAGATTTTTTAAGATTAAACAAACAGGAACCGAGGTTGCAGCCTCGGTTTTTTTATGATCGTTATTAACAACCACCCTTATTAACAAATGTATTGCAATTAATTCTAGTTAGACTGTGAATTGAACCTGTGATAATCAACAGGAAATCAACAATATAATTGTTCATAACTTGATAAAGCAGTTAGCAACTAGAATTCTGCATAAGGATCTACACAGTGACCTGTTCTATTCCGGGAACCTTGGTAATGATTTACACAGCGACCTGAATAATAATTTCCGGATTCTGAATTAACCGTTGCAACGGTTCATTAGTCCTACTCCAGATCATTCAGAATGTATTGAGATATTGGGTTTCTTTCTGAACTTCGGAATCAACTGAATAATTGGATATATTTCTAAACCTGGATAACGATCGACTGAGCTACAGGATCTATTCCGGGAACCTTGTTAATGATCTACACAGCTATTGGCTCTACTCCAGATCGTTGCTATCAAGCAACCTGATCTATTTTGGGGACCTGGATAGTGATCAACTGAGCTATTGGGTTTCTTTTTAAACATGGATAGTGATCGACTGAGCCATTGGGTTTCTTTCTGAACCTGAATAATGATCGACTAAACTTCGGAATCAACTGAACATTTGGATATATTTCTAAACCTGGATAACGATCAACTGAGCTACAGGATCTACATAGCTACAGGATCTATTCCTGGAAACTTGGTAACAATCTACACAGCTATTGGCTCTACTCCAGATCGTTGCTGATCTATCAAGCAACCTGATCTATTTTGGGGACCTGGATAGTGATCGACGAGCTACAGGATCTATTCCGGGAACCTTGGTAATGATTTTCACAGCGACCTGAATAATAATTTCCGGATTCTTAATTAACCGTTGCAACGGTTCATTAGTCCTACTCCAGATCATTCAGAATGTATTGAGCTATTGGGTTTGTTTCTGAACCTGGATAACGATCGACTGAGCTACAGGATCTATTCCTGGAAACTCGGTAACGATCTACACAGCTATTGGCTCTACTACAGATCGTCGCTGATCTATCAAGCAACCTGATCTATTTTGGGGACCTGGATAGTGATCAACTGAATTATAATTTTCAGATTCTGGATTAAACGTTGCAACGACCACACAGCGACCTGACCTATTC
>NZ_JBLVTK010000001.1:781169-782652 GCF_048285865.1 Christiangramia marina
TGAGCTACAGGATCTATTCCTGGAAACTTGGTAACGATCTACACAGCTATTGGCTCTACTCCAGATCGTCGCTGATCTATCAAGCAACCTGATCTATTTTGGGGACCTGGATAGTGATCAACTGAGCTACAGGATCTACATAGCTACAGGATCTATTCCTGGAAACTTGGTAACAATCTACACAGCTATTGGCTCTACTCCAGATCGTCGCTGATCTATCAAGCAACCTGATCTATTTTGGGGACCTGAATAACAAACTATGCAAATTGGATATTTACATAATTCGAAAATAAATTCAAGGGTTTTTGGAATAGTTCCTAACTTTGGGAAAATATCCTATAATATGCTATGTAAGACCATTGGAAATGTAATCGAAGTAAAGCAAAGAAACCATCCTGCTAATATTCTAGGGGGTGTTGAAGTTGACTATTATTTTATGGCAACCAGATTTGGTGGATCTAGTGTTGAAATTAGTATGACACTTTGGACGATGATAGTAGATGAAGAAGGATTTGTTTATGCTATGCGCACCCGGCATATTGGTCCATACGATAATTGGAAAGAAGTAATTCGCGATAGAATCGAACAGCATTTATATAAACTTAAACTAGATGGTCTATTTGTACGTAGAATGGTGCGCGATATAGATATTAAAAAAGAGGGTCATATAATTTCGCATGATCCTAGAAGTGCAGGTGATAATATTGGAATTGATGGAAGTAATGAAGTGTTTTTAAGAAGATCAAAATTTTCATATTTGTCCTAGTTGATTCAATTCGAATATTAAACTACTCCAGATCATTGCTGATCTATCAAGCTACCTGATCAACTCCGGGAACCTTGATAACGATTGACTGAATAATAATTTCCAGATTCTGGATTAACCGTTGCAACGGTCCATTAGCCCTACTCCAGCTCATTCAGAATGTATTGAGCTATTGGGTTTCTTTCTGAACCTGGATAATGATCAACTGAACTTTGGAATCAACTGAACGATTGAATATATTTCTGGACTTGAATAGTGATCAACTGAGCCACAGGATCTATTCCGGGAAACTAGGTAATGATCTACACAGCTATTGGCTCTACTCTAGATCGTTGCTGATCTATCAATTTACCTGATCTATTCCGGGGACCTAAGTAGTGATTGACTGAGTCATTGGATTAATTTCTGGACCTAGATAGTGATCGACTGAGCTACAGGATCTACACCGGGAACCTCGATAAATTGGATGGACTATTTGTGCATAGATTGGTGAGTAATATCGATATTAAAAAAGAAGGTCATATAATTACGCATGATCTTAGAAGTGCAGGTGATAAGATTGCAATAGACGGAAGTAACGAGGTTCATTTGAGAAGATACAGGTTTAACTATTTGATATAAATAAGGCGATCTAATTTATCTATGCTTTAAACAAATAAGTAAATTCAAAGGCTATAAAATCTACGAGTTATCATATACTAATAACCGCTATTTATT
>NZ_JBLVTK010000001.1:782688-783341 GCF_048285865.1 Christiangramia marina
TAGACCAGCCAACCAAGATAAGAAAAACCATATTTCCTAACCTACGTAGTCATTAATTCAATTTGATATAACTGCGAATCTAGGTTACAATCATACTATAATTACTCATATAATTTCTGTCCTGAAAGAATGTTAAGATTAGTGATCCCTGGCATATCATTTTTCCCACTTTTTTTGGAATTAAATAAAACCGCAATTTCTTTGGCTTGCTTATAACCAAAGGTGCCTGTTTTTGATAAGCTGAAATGAATCGAACTTGTTTCTATACCATCCAGTATAGAAGGTTTGTCTATTTTTTCTAATATAAAATCTTGATTGTCCAACTCGAATTTTTGTTCGAAAGTTCCCACACCAATGAACGAACAAAATGCCATATGCTTTTTGAAAATTACCTGACTGAATTCGCAAATATCAAATTTGCACTTTTCAATCTTTGAAAACTGAAATGAACACTGATAAAATTGACTTCCACTATAATTATTATCAATACAATAAATATATTCATTGTTTGAATCTAAAGTACAATTATCAAAGTAGTTAAATAGAAAAATGTTCTTTGAGTGGTAATCTTTGAATTGACAGCGTATATATTCTGAATTTAATGAACACGAGTTACTGAAACCACTAAAACTAGAATTCGTAAATTTTGAATT
>NZ_JBLVTK010000001.1:783382-809587 GCF_048285865.1 Christiangramia marina
CCCACTTGTAATCAACACTATAAGCTTCTGATGAGAAAAAACTACAATTTTTAAAAGTGATTCTGTCTAGATATTTAAAGAGGATGCATTGAGAAAAATTCCAATTTTTCAGTTCAAGGTTGTTTAAAGGTATACCGGATAGATTACAACCTCTTAGATCCTTTTCTAATGTAGAAAACTCTTTATTATTGATGAGGATTTCAATAACTGTATTAATCAATATCCAATTTATTTTGGATGAGCTTCGGTCTTTCCCTGCTTCGGACCTTATGAAACTACTAAATATATTACAGACTAGTTTAGAGAACTTATCAGGATGATCCGTAGCCAATCTATTCAATTCTGCAATACCTCCAAGAATAACTGGCTCTTTGGAACTACCTAGATGTTGTACTGCATTTTTAAATTGATCATGTAATAATGTTTCCCTTGAAAGTTTGATGTTTTCAGTTTGATTGGCTATTTGTCTATCTTGCTTTTCTACACTTTCTTGAAATGCCCTAGTTCTTTCCTGCGAAATATATAAACCATATACAATAAATATAAAACCATATACATTTATTAGAAGTTTCAAAAACTCACCTCTCCTATCTAAATTTTCCGGATATATTTGAAATGATATAAAATCGAACCAGATAAATATTGGTATTAACGAAAAGAAAATAAAAACGAGGATTAATATTAGTGCTAATGGTTTTTTTTTCAAGATTTGAATTATTTTAAATTGACGCTATGTTTCTGCTATACACTGCTATGATCGATCAGTGTTATAAAAAACTTAACTCCATATCGAAAAGTGAATTAAATTTATATATTTGCAGTGTTCATTCTACCATATTAGGAGAAATGAATTACGAAGTCCGGTACGCCCAGAAGTGTACCGGACTTTGCGGTTTAATAAATTACCGACAACTTTCTTTTCATAGATTTTTGTATAGATTTTGGACCTCCCAATTTTTTATCAAGATAATAGGCCGTAATAAAGTAATAATCCAAACCACTTCTTTGAGGTTCTAGAATTATTACATACTGTTTATCAACATTATATATGAATGTTCTGATCACATCTTTACCATCCTTTCTAACTTTAGAACTAAAAACTTCTATTTTTACGTTTTTTAATTTTAAGTCGATATGCGGCAAAATCCAGTGTAATCTTTTAGAACGTTCAAAATCAAAAATATTTCTTCGTTTAAGCTTTCTACCGTTTAGATCTTTATATTCTTCAGATCTGAAAGTGAGATGTTTGAAAAGTGAATCAACATCGAATACATCTTCCTTTTTCAACGGTCGGATAATTTTATTGTGAAAACTGAAATCTTCGTTATCAGCAATATCTCTGTCAAAAATTTGCCGTAGTATTCTTGACCTTTCCTGTTCGGTAAAATGTCCAATCTCAAGAAAGGAGTCGTATTTTTTAACAAGGTTAAATGCCATTACTGAGCTCGATAAAAAATAGGTTAAACTTGTCTTCAAATGGGCTAGTATTTTTCACTAAAGATTTCCCACACATCTTTTCAATCTTCTCTATAATGTTATTCTTAGCTGTCACTCTATTTAGTCCACGAAGTTTATAATTAATCGCACCCATTAAAACATCTGTCATTTGCATCAGTTCACTTTCATAAGACCTTATCACTTGCAAATTTCTAATGTTATAATAGTCGCGTTCCAGGTAGTTTTTGAGACTTCTGGCTTTTAAATATGAGTAAGAATCCTTGATATCAACATATATGTTGTATTTATTACCAGGTTCAATTTTCTTATTCAATAACTGGTAATACATTTTATCATAAAATAAGTTGTGATCTTGATTAAATGCTTCGTGATTTAACTGAGATTTATCAATAACTATAGCTCTGAATTTCAAGTCGTTACTAAAAAAATAATCGATAATTTCATTGTAAAAAGGATATTGAGATTTGGAAATAGAACTCCACTTCATCTCGCCGCGGTAAAAGTGTTCAATCTTCATTTCTCGAATATTCTTATTATGCATTCTCAACATGTGATATGGTGTACTTATATAGGATAAAATCATGTAGGGATGTCCATCATTTTCTATATGAGTACTTTCATCACAATAAAAATTATAAGTTCCCATCAACATCTATTTTATTAGTCATATTAATTTGAATAAAAGTAAAAACTTAGCTTATATCGGTTATAGCTAAAAAACTTCACAAGAATTTACAAGTATAGAATATATTTGAAAAGTAGAAAACACTTATCTAAATAGATATAGTAAAGTCTTATCCAGCTGATTCCTGAAGAAATCTAATGAATTACGTGTAAAATACGTGTAAATATTTAGCTCTATTATCGTTAGCTACTATAAATACTACAATTAAATTTTATAAATGTAGCCTCACCAGGAATCGAACCTGGATCTAAAGTTTAGGAAACTTCTATTCTATCCATTGAACTATGAGGCCGTTCAACGAATTTATAAAATCGGTATTGACTTCGCTACTACATAATTCTAAAATTTACAGTCTTATTCTATATCTTTAGACTTTAAGTTTTTTAAGTATGAAAAAATTAGTTTTAGCCGTTTTCTGTTTATCGATATTCAGCTTTCAAGCACAGAATATTGGACACGAAAAAAGTGCTTTTGCGCATACATTTTCAATTGTTGCCAGAGATACTGTCACCGGTGAAATGGCTGTAGGCGTTCAAAGTCACTGGTTTTCGGTGGGTTCTATAGTTTCCTGGGGAAAATCTGGCGTGGGTGTGGTTGCCACTCAATCCTTTGTAAATCCGGCATACGGTCCTCAGGGTCTTGAATTAATGGAAAATGGAATGCCAGCAGATATCGCGCTTGCCAAGATGGTAGATGAAGATGAAGGTCGTGCTTTCCGTCAGGTTGCATTTCTGGATGTAAACGGTAACGTTTCTGCCTATACCGGCGATAAATGCGTTCAGGCTGCAGAAGATATTCAGGGCAGTAATTTTTCTGTACAGGCAAATATGATGTTAAACGAGAATGTAGTTCCTGCCATGGCAAATGCCTATGCTGCGAATTCAGATCTACCTTTGGCTGAAAGAGTGGTCGCTGTGATGCTGGCCGCGCAGGAAGCCGGTGGTGATATACGAGGAAAACAATCTGCTGCTCTTATTGTCGTAGGTCCTGAAAAAACCGACAAAAGCTGGGAAGATAAAAAAGTGGATCTTAGAGTGGATGATCACGAAACTCCGATCATGGAACTTGGAAGATTACTGAAGGTTCATCGTGCCTATGAGCATATGAACAAAGGAGATCTTGCTGTGGAAGCCAACGATATGGAAAAAGCACTTCAGGAATATGGTACTGCAGAAAAAATGTTTCCTGAAAACCTGGAAATGAAATACTGGAAAGCTGTAGCTCTTGCTAATAGTGGGAGAATGGAAGAAGCAAGACCAATTTTCAAGAAAGTTTTCGCTGCAGATGAAAACTGGAAAGAAATGACCAAAAGATTGCCCGCATCAGGACTTCTGAATATTTCAGAAGAAGAATTAGATACACTTACTAAATAAGATAGCCATATGATAAAATTGATGAAAATTAGTTTTTTAAGCCTTCTGTTCATAGCCTTCATCGCTTGTGAAGAGACTAAGAAAGAAGAAGAGAAAACTTCTGAAGAAAAAGAAACCGTAAGCGCTGCGAATTCGATGAAAACAAAAATGGAAGCAGGCAGTGAGCTTAAATATAATCCTGCACATGGCGTAGAAGGTCATCGTTGTGAACTACCGGTAGGAGCTCCTCTTACAAGTGAGGGAAACACTCCGGCCCAACCTATGACCACTAGCCCTGTAAGAATGCAAAGCGCCACTCCAACGATTAATCCTCCACACGGGCAACCTGGACATGACTGTTCAGTAGCTGTGGGTGCTGAGCTCAATTAGTTCTAAAATCCGAAATTTTTACACATCCATTTCGACAGAAGTTCTATGATGGACAAGCATCGTAATTTCTATACCGAAGTCCCGATTAGTGATCTGGCTATTCATGAACTTTTTCGAGACAGAAGCAATTTCCAGGAGGTTCCACCAACATGGCATGTCCTGGTTGCAGATATTCGGGATTCTACCCAAGCAGTCAACGAAGGCAGGCATGAAGAAGTGAAC
Source organism: Christiangramia marina (assembly GCF_048285865.1). Taxonomy (NCBI): domain Bacteria; kingdom Pseudomonadati; phylum Bacteroidota; class Flavobacteriia; order Flavobacteriales; family Flavobacteriaceae; genus Christiangramia; species Christiangramia marina. The sequence continues at coordinate 787,490 of NZ_JBLVTK010000001.1, forward strand.
CTGGTAGCTACCGGCTGTGTGATCGCTATACTAAATTTGTCCATTTCTGAAGGGATCACCGTTCCATTCTTTTTTGGAGGCGATGGAGCTACTTTTTTAATACCTGATAGTATAACTACCAAAGCTTTATCTGTTCTTGAAAAACACAACAGGAACGTTCAGAAGAATTTTGAATTTGAACTATCATTGGGAACTTATCCTGTTAAAGATCTTTACCGGGATGGGATCGAATTAAAGATAGCCCGAGTAAGTACTACAGAATCTCTGGTGATCCCGATAATCATGGGTCAGGGATTACTAATTGCTGAAAAGCTTATCAAAGAAAGACCTGAATCCCTGCAAATCGAAGAAGATCAAATTTCTCTGAATCTATCCGGGATGGATTGTAAATGGGACAAGATCAAACCACCATTGGAAAACCAGGAAGTTTTAAGCCTTCTTATAGCTGGATGCGGTGATGCTAACTACCCGGAAGTTTATTCAGATATTCTCGAAAAGCTCAACGAGATCTACGGTTCCACGCAACGCAGAAGACCAATCTCTACAGACAAGCTTAAAATGTCCACCAGTTTTGACCGTATTAGCAATGATGTAAAGGTTAAGTGGGGTGACAGTAATATTCCGGAGTTTCTAAAAGGAGTTTTGATTAGTCTGTTCGGAGAGTTTTATCTTAGAAATACCAATCTTGGAAAAACATACCTAAAACGTATGGTGGAATTATCTGATAATCTAAGCCTTGATGGCAGAATTAATACGGTAATCACCGGAAGCGCAGACCAAAGAAAAAAACTTTTTAAATACCTTGATAGTGTTGAAGCACAAGGTCTCATTAAATATGGTTTTCATATTAGTGAAGAAAGTATCATGTCTTGCTATGTTCGAAACATAAAGACAGATGAACATATCCACTTTATAGATGGTGGAAATGGAGGATATACAAAAGCGGCCAATGTGCTCAAAAAGAAATTGGCAAATTGACCGCTTTAGTGATGTTTTCAATTCATTAATCTTCGTCCAGACCTCCTCTACGAGTTGCATCGCGTGGCTCTGGCCAAGTCATCTGCTCTCCGGTTCTTCTACTTTTTGGTAAGCTAATCTGTTCTCTGGATGTCTTTTCAGGATCTTCACTAGCCATGTAAGCAAGTACCGCTGTAAGGATCACATTATTTCTAACATCGTCGAAAACGATCTTATCGTAAGTATCCCTGTTGGTATGCCAGGTGTAATTCCAGTAATCCCAGCTCAATGAACTTAGGTTGAATGCTGGTGCTCCAGCCGCTACAAAAGATGCATAATCAGATCCTCCTCTTCCTGGAGATCCAGGGAAATTGGTTTCAATATGCGTAGTAACATTTTCTGGAACTTCGTACAACCAGCGTCCTATATAGTCATATGCATGCAGGAATCCGTTTCCAGAAATATTTACTACCCTTCCAGTTCCGTTATCCTGATTAAATAAAGCCTGTGTATTTTCAACGATTTCCGGATGATCCTTCACAAAAGCTCTGGATCCATTCAATCCCTGTTCTTCACTACCCCAGTGTCCTACCAGAATCGTTCTTTTAGGATTTGGATACAACTTTTTAAGAATTCTCATCGCTTCCATCATTACGATAGTTCCTGTTCCATTATCAGTTGCACCAGTTGCGCCATCCCAGCTATCGAAGTGTGCTGAAAGAATCACATATTCCTCAGGCTTTTCTGAACCTTTGATCTCTGCAATTGTATTGAAAGTAGGAACTTCTCCCAGCTCCTGAGATTCAGCTACTACCTTTAATTCAGGTTTATCACCATATTCTGCAAGTCTGTATAGCATCCCATAATCCTCCAGTGAAATATCGATGGTTGGAATTTCTTCGGTATACGAAGAAAAAACTTTGTTTACGCCAAATCCACGAGACCAATAAGATGAAATGATCCCGGCTGCTCCTGCTTTTTCCAGTGCCTGAGGTAATTCTCTTCTGGATAATCCGCTGGCTGAAGTACGTTCCCTCCAAACTTCACTTAAACTATCACGATCCTTTTTCATTTTTTCGAATGACTCTTCTGTAGCCCATTCTTCCCAGTTATCATCCGGTCTTCCTGTTGGCTGTGGCATCGAGATCATTACGAATTTCCCTTTAACCGACTTCAATTTATTTACAAAGTCCATAGAGTCTTTTGCTGCCGGAAGGATGATAACTTCAGCCTGCACTCCTTTTTTGCCGGTAGATGGACTCCAGGCCAGCTGTCGTGCTTCAAGGCTCTGAATCCTTGGAGAGATAAGGTCTACATGTGTGATACCGCGCTCCCAGCCTTTCCATTTTCCCCATTCTTCATTTCTGGCATCAATATTCCAACTCTTATATTTATTTACAGCCCAGTCGTTGGCCTGTTTCATTTGAGGCGTCCCAACAAGTCTTGGACCTACAACGTCCAGTAATTCATGCGCAAGATTTTCAAGTTCTGAATTGCCTTCTGCTTCTTTTACGATCTTCTCCACCATTTCCTGAGTGCTTTGCGCAAAAGCAGCCGAAAAGGAGATGAAAAATAAAAAGGCTAAGGATAATTTTTTTGTCATAATGTAAAGATTGGTTGATGTATTTTACAATATCGTTCTTTTTAGAACAATTGCTCTGAAATTAGACCGCAGTGGTACGAAAACGTTTAATGCGGAGTTAAAATTTGGCTATATTGGCGTTCCAAAATCGTAAATTTTCACCAATGCTTCAAAGATTCGCGTTTCTCGCCATCCTATGCCTCCCATTTTTACAGCTAAATGCTCAAACTTCAGAACTTAGTGTCCAGAAGATCATGCAGGATCCGCAATGGATAGGTAACTTTCCTGATAGAGTTCGCTGGGGAATTCATAGTGAAAATGTCTATTTTCAGTACAATCCTGAAGGGAATGCTGCAGACAGTCTTTATAAAATCACGATAGATGATCCTCAAAATATTATAAAGGTTTCTTCGGAAGAATCTAAAGCAATGATCCCAACCTACGGTAACTTCAGTAATGACCGAAAGAAAATGCTGTATACAGATGATGGAAAACTTATCATCTATGATATGAATGATCGATCCAAAAAGGAATTGATCAGTTTGCCCTTCAGAATAAGTGATCCTGAATTTTCAGCTTCAGAAAATGAAATACTTTTTAAAGCTGAAGACAACGCATTTATCTATAAGCTCGAAAACGGAACGCTTCAGCAACTTACCAATATCAAATCTGGATCAAAAAAAGCTTCCGCAGATAAAAAACTAAACGAAAAGGATCAATGGCTTCAGGACGAGAACCTTGATCTTTTACAGGTTGTTAGAGAGCGTAAAGAGAACAGGGAAGCATCGAAAAAGTACCGCGAATCTACCAGCGATCCTGAAGAATTCACTTTTTTCCTGGACAGCAAGAACATGAGTAATTTCGTGATCTCGCCCAATGCCAAATACGCTGCGTTCAGCCTAATCGATCGGGAAAGCGGAAAAAACACAGGCGTTCCTAATTATGTGGATGAAAGTGGATACACTGAAGATCTTTCGGCCAGAAGCAAGGTTGGAGATCTAAAATATTCCGCAGAACTGGCATTGTATCAAATTGAAAAGGATACGGTACTAAAGTTTGATTTCACCAGTCTACCAGGAATTTCAAAACTACCTGATTATACTGCAGACTATCCTGAAAAAGAATGGAAAGAAGAGCCGCGACCGGTAATTCCATCTTCCATGAAATTTAGTCCTGAAGGAGACAAAGCGGTAGTAAATATACGTTCTACAGATAATAAGGACCGCTGGATCGTGGCTGTGGATCTTGAAACCGGAACTTTTGAAACGCTTGACCATCAACGGGATGAAGCATGGCTCGCAGGACCGGGAATTGGTTATACTTACTACGGATATGAAACTATGGGATGGTTGCCAGATAATAAGCATATTTATTTTCAGACTGAAGAATCAGGCTATTCTCATTTAGTGATCCTGAATACGAAAACAGGAAAAAAGAAAGATCTTACTCCCGGGAAATATGAAGTTTTTGATCCTATGATCTCAAATGATGGAAAGTACTGGTATTTCACTTCTTCGAAAGTTCATGCCGGGGAAAGACATTTTTATAAGATGCCTTTAATGGGCGGTAACGTGGAGCAACTTACTTCCATGACCGGGAATAACGATGTACGGTTATCTCCAGATGAATCGCAAATGGCGATCACCTATTCCTATATGAACAAACCGGAAGAACTATTTTTAAAAGAAACCTCAACAACTGCTGAAACGATCCAGGTAACCGATGGCAGATCTGAAGCCTTCAAGGCTTATGACTGGCGTGAACCTCAACTTATTAAATTTACAGCGCAGGATGGTGCGAAAGTTCCAGCCAGACTATACCTTCCTGAGGAGGATGTGAAAAATGATGCTGCAATCGTATTTGTTCATGGTGCAGGTTATTTGCAAAATGCTCACAAATGGTGGTCCAGTTATTTTCGCGAATATATGTTCCATAACCTTTTAACTGATCTTGGTTACACCGTGATCGATATCGATTATCGTGGTAGTGCCGGTTATGGAAGGGATTGGAGAACTGGTATTTACAGGCATATGGGCGGAAAAGACCTAAGTGACCAGGTTGATGGCGTAAAATATCTTATAGATGAGCATGATATCAATCCTGAAAAAGTGGGTATTTATGGTGGTAGTTACGGTGGATTTATCACCTTAATGGCTTTATTTACTGAAGCTGATACTTTCCAGGCAGGTGCTGCTTTAAGGTCTGTAACAGACTGGGCGCACTACAATCATGGTTACACCAGCAATATTCTTAACGAACCTTCCCAGGATCCAATCTCCTACAAGCGCTCTTCACCTATTTATTTTGCTGAAGGCCTTGAAGGTGATTTGTTGATCGCTCATGGAATGGTAGATGTAAACGTGCATTTTCAGGATGTGGTTAGATTAAGTCAGCGTTTGATCGAATTAGGAAAAGAGAACTGGGAGCTTGCCGTTTATCCAGTGGAAGATCACGGATTCGTGGAGCCTAGTAGCTGGACAGATGAATACCGAAGAATACTTGAACTATTTAATGAAAACCTATTGGAAGAATGATAGATATCAAATTTGTAAGAGAACAATTTCCTGCGCTTGAACGGGATTTCGTTTTTATGGATAATGCTGGAGGATCACAGGTTTTAAAGCAGGTCACCAACAAGATCACAGAATATTTGCTTCATTCCAATGTACAGCTAGGTGCTTCTTACGCTGTTTCTCAGGAAGCCGGAGACAGATTAAAGGCTTCTACCCAAGTTGTTTCAGAACTTATCAATGCTTCCAGACCTGAGGAGATCGTGATAGGTTCCAGTACGAGCATGCTTATGCGAATTCTTAGCCTGAGCATTAGTAAGAACTGGGTAAAGGGAGATGAGATCATTGTGACCAATACAGACCATGAGGCGAATGTTTCTCCATGGACAGATCTTGAAAAGTCTGGTTTCATAGTTAAGATATGGCAGGTAAATCCAGAATCTCTGGAACTTGATATAAAAGATCTTGAAGATTTATTGACAGAAAACACGAGACTTGTTGCCGTTACTCACGCCTCCAACGTGCTGGGAACGATCAACCCTGTTAAACAATTTGCTCAAATGGTACATAAAGCAGGTGCGCTAATCTGTGTAGACGGCGTTGCTTATGCTCCGCATAGAAAAGTGGACGTGCAGGAGCTGGATGCCGACTTCTATACATTTAGCTGGTATAAAACATATGGACCACACCTGGCCATGATGTATGGTAAGTATGACTTACTGAAAGAGCTGGAAAGTATCAACCATTATTTTATCGATAAGGATGCTGTTCCCTATAAACTGCAACCCGGGAATTTCAATTTCGAGCTTACCTATGCGGTTTCCGGAATTACCGATTACTTTGCTGAATTGCACGATCATCATTTCGACGGAAAAGATCTTCAGTTTAAGGAAAAATTGAATAAAACCTACGAGCTTATTTCTACCCATGAAGAAAAGCTGGCCACAAGACTTCTGGATTATTTAAATTCAGTTTCAGAAATAAAGATCATTGGACAACCCAGTGCTGCTGCTGAAAAAAGAGTGCCTACCATTTCATTTGTGCACAAAAACTTCCGAAGTAATGAAATTGTAGAAGCAGTAGATCCTCATCATATTGGAATCAGGTTTGGTGATTTCTATGCTAAAAAATTAATTCAGGACCTTCAGCTGGAAGATAATATTGGCGTGGTAAGAGTGAGCCTGGTACACTACAATACCCTGGAAGAAGTTGATAAACTGATAGAAGTTTTTAAAACGATCTTTAAGTCTTAACGATAATTACCAAAAACACGATTAAAAGGTATTTTGAATCCAAGTAAAATGGAATTTCTTCGTACCTGATCCTTTACTACTTCCAGTACCTCTGCCTGTGCGGAGATTTCAAAAGTAAATTGATTACGAACCCGGTAGGAGACAGATAATTTTGCCGGGATTGTGATCACACGAATGTCTTCCTCCAAAACGTTCCCATAATCTGGAGCATTTTGAATAAACGAAGCTCCAATTCCCGCCCCGAAAATTACATTTTCGATCTGGTTAAAGGGGTCGAAATTAACATAGGGCATAAAAGTCAACGAATTGTAATGTTCATTATCAATAAGATCTGAAGCTGAAGTTCGCTGCCAGTAGAGTTCGGCTCCAAAGCCTGCTTTAGGCAACAGGTAGTAGATCGCGTAGATTCCCACCGCGTAGTTAGGCTCAAAACCTGAATTGGTAAAGCTGTCGCTCTCACCGCTATCAAAAACATTCTGAGAAAGATATAAGGAGGTATGCGCATAACTAATACTTGGACCCACCTCAAAATCCCGGTATCTCTGGCTGAATGACTCAACCGTGATAAATAGCAGAACTATTACTAAAAGTTTTTTCACTTATGAAAATTTAATGACCGGGAACTTATCTAAAGAAATCCCGGTCATTTGAAATTATAGCTTTTTAAGATCCTTTACTTCAGATTTTTCGGCTTCTATGATGCTAATCGCGAAACCACCACCCGGAGCAGATTGCTGTGACAACCTGGATTTGCTATTCACCCGGTACTTTTTGATCTCATAGGCTTGAGGATTTGTTTTGTAATGAGCATCTGCAGCATCTGCATAGATCGTTGCAATGTACATTTTACCTTTATCCAGGAAGTCAAATTCAATTTTTGAAGTCCGCGTTTTCTCGCCATTCACATTTCCAACGAACCAGTTATTGGTTCCCTTTGCTTTTCTCGCAACAGTAATGTAATCGCCAGGCTCCGCTTCCAGGTATTCACTTTCATCCCAATCCAATGCTACATCTTTAATGAACTGAAAAGCATCTGGGAATCTCATATAATTTTCCGGAAGATCTGCCGCCATTTGCAATGGACTGTACATCGTTACATACATAGCCAGTTGATTAGCCAGCGTACTATTTACATGGGAATTGTTGTCAGGATTCAGCTTAGAAATATCCATCTCAAAGATTCCGGGAGTATAATCCATAGGTCCGCCAATGAGTCTTGTAAAAGGTAATACAGTCACATGATTTGGTTTGGAACCTCCAAATGCCTGGAATTCGGTACCACGAGCAGATTCATTACCAATAAGGTTTGGATAGGTTCTCCTTAATCCTGTGGGTCTTACCGCTTCATGAGCATTTACCATGATCTTATAATCTGCAGCCTTGGTTACAGCATATAAAAAATGGTTGATCGCCCACTGCCCGTAGTGATGTTCACCACGCGGAATGATATCTCCAACATAACCGCTTTTTACGGCTGGGTAATCATACTTATTCATGAACTGGTAGGCTGTATCCATATGACGTTCATAATTCCTGATCGCCCCGGAAGTCTCATGGTGCATCATCATTTTCACACCTTTACTTTGAGCATGCTTATGAATGGCTTCCACATCAAAATCTGGATACGGAGTTACAAAGTCAAATACGTAATCTTTTGATTTGCCGAACCAGTCTTCCCAACCTTCGTTCCAGCCTTCCACAAGAACGGCGTCAAAACCATGCTCTGCGGCGAAGTCTATATACTCTTTTACATGCTCTGTGTTGGCAGCATGCTTACCATTTGGAGTAGTTTTGGAATAATCGGTTTTGCCAAGTTGCACAGATGGCAATTCATCTGTGTACGCCCAGGAGCTTTTACCTGTGATCATTTCCCACCATACTCCAATATATTTTACCGGTTTGATCCAGCTGGTATCTTGCAGTTTATTTGGTTCATTAAGGTTCAGGTTCATATTGGAAGCCAGGATCTCTGTGGCATCGTCACTTACCATGATCGTTCTCCATGGAGATACTGCCGGCGTCTGTATGTATCCTTTATTACCAACTGCATCTGGAGTTAACCAGGATTCAAAAACCAGGTTCTCTTCATCAAGATTAAGATTCATTAGCGAATAATCTACAAGAGCCGCTTCATGTAGGTTGATGTAGAGACCGTCACTGGATTTCATCATAAGAGAAGTCTGCACTCCTGTGTTTGAAAACTGTTCCTGAGAAGCGTTCCCGGTAACCGCCGTATCAAATTTTGAACTGATCTCTGAAAGTTTTGATTCAGTATAATCATACTCCTGTGAATCATAATCGCCGGGAAGCCAAAATGCGGTGTGATCTCCTGCCATTGCAAATTGAGAATGTTCTTCTTCAATAACAAAATAAGTTAGATTCTGTTGCTCCGGAAATTCATATCGAAACCCAAGACCTTCATCGAAAAGTCTGAAGTTAAGGATCAATTTACGATCTGTGTCTTTCTGAATTAGTTCAACCTGAAGTTGATTATAGTGGTTTCTTATATCTTTAGTTTCTCCCCAAACTGGCTTCCAGTTATTATCAAAGCTGGTCTCACTGCTATTCTCTACTTCAAAATTCTTAAGCAGATCTTCTGAATCTTTCAAGGCCAGGCCTAGCTTACTTTGTTTGATCACTGGCTTACCTTTATACGTTAATTCGTAAGTTGGTTCACCTGAATCGGTCAGGCTGAAATTCATCTCAAGTTCAGCATTTGGAGAACTTAGACTCTGTGCAGTTGTAAAGCCCGAAACTAGTAGAAGTAATAGTGAGAAAATTGAAGTTTTAATCATCGTGGTATATATAAAGAAACCTATTTAAGGGGTTTCAGAAATTAAAATTAATATTATTTATCCAATAGCCTGTCGAAGATCTTCGATTAAGTCTTCTTCATCTTCGATTCCCACGCTAAGTCTAATTAAGGAATCCACCACACCTGTTTTTTCTCTTTCTTCCTTCGGAATAGAGGCATGGGTCATACTGGCGGGGTGTCCTGCCAGAGATTCTACGCCACCAAGGGATTCTGCCAGCGTAAAGACTTTCAGTTTTTCGACGATCTTACGCGCGCTTTCCAGTGTGTTTTCCTTAGTATTAAAGGAAATCATTCCTCCAAATCCGCTCATTTGGCTTTTGGCGATCTCGTGATTTGGATGATCTTCAAAGCCTGGCCAGTACACGTCCTTGATTTTGGCGTTGGATCTTAGAAATTTTGCAATGGCTTGTGCATTCTCGCAGTGTCGCTGCATTCTTAGATGCAGGGTTTTTATACCCCGTAATACCAGGAAACTATCCTGTGGACCACAAATCGCACCACTGGCATTCTGAATAAAATAGAGTTTACTGGCTAGCTCTTTATCCTTCACAACCAGTCCACCCATTACCACATCGCTATGACCACCCAGGTATTTGGTGGCGCTGTGCATTACAATGTCGGCACCAAGTTCCAAGGGTCTCTGGAGGTAAGGAGTGGCAAAAGTATTATCAACAGCTAAAAGCAGTTCGTGCTTCTTCGCAACCTTTGAAACTGCCTCGATATCGATAATATTCATCATTGGATTGGTAGGAGTTTCTACCCAGATGAGCTTTGTTTTATCATTGATATGCTGCTCAATATCTCCTGCAACTTGCATTCTCACGAAATTGAATTTTATTCCAAGACCTTCAAAAATCTTTGTAAACAACCTGTAGGAACCCCCGTAAAGATCATTTGTGGAGATGATCTCATCACCTGGTTTAAACATTTTAAGCACTGCATCTATTGCAGCCAGCCCCGAACCAAATGCCAAACCATATTCACCGCTTTCAAGACTGGCGAGTGATTTTTCCAGTGCGGTTCTGGTTGGGTTCGCACTTCGGGAATATTCATAGCCCTTGTGTTCACCGGGTGAACTTTGAGAATAGGTCGTGGTTTGGTAGATAGGTGGCATGACAGATCCATAAGCTGGATCCACATTGTCCTGTCCTCCATGTATAGTCTTGGTATTGAACTTCAAATTGCAATATTTTTAATTACGAAAAGTGCTGGTGTTCGTTCTTGGACATTAGCCTTTCAATGCCTGAAAATCGTAGTAAACAAATGTAATCAGCTCGTTGAGCATTCACAAAATTCAATTTACCTTTATCCTTTAATTTAACACCCAATAGCCTTGAAAAAAGCAATTCTTTCAGCTTTAATGATTCTGATTCTATTCTCCTGTGCAGATGAGGAGAAAAATGACGAAATAGAAATCCTGGAATTTAAGCAGGAAACCGTTGAGAACAGTTATAACAATTGTGATCCTGAGAATGGAGATTGCACTTTTATTAGTCTCAGCTACCCGGTCGCAAAAAATGATGGAAAGATCTCGAAAAAGATCAATTTAGAAGTGGAAAGCTTCCTTCAGAATACTGTGGATTTTACAGAGTCGGATAGTATACAATCCCCCCGGAAACTGGTAGATCAATTTTTGCAGAATTATGAAAGAACTGCAGCCGACTTTCCCGATTACGACCTTCCTTGGGAAGCCACGATGCTTGGAAAAGTAATTCAGCAGAACGAAGAGCTGGTTTCCATGGAATTTACTACAGATATGTTTACCGGTGGCGCACATGGCTATAATAGTGTGAGTTACCTCAATTTTGATGCTGAAACGGGCAAGCTATTAGTCGTAGAAGACCTCTTTTCTTCGGAATTTATCAAAAAAGCAGAGCAGGATTTCCGCGTTAAACAGAACATTCCTGAAGGTGCGAGCATTAATAATACCGGTTTCTTCTTTGAAAATGAAAAGTTCCACCTTCCGGCTAATATCGGTGTCTATCCTGGGAAGATCGTATTGCATTATAATGCTTATGAGATTGCTCCTTATTCCGCAGGAAGTTTCAGAATGACTTATTCCAGAGCAGAAATTTCAGAATATCTAAAGAACAAAGAAACTATAGAAGAGTAATATACCAGAAATTTGAAATAGCTTCGGTTTAAATTAATCGTGACTCGCATTTTTTAAATTAGCAGACTTCCATAAATAATAGGAAATCACTGCAGGCCAGATCACCAGCAGACTACAAATAAATCGCTCGTAAGCTCCATTGATATCATCGGGCATCAATGGCAGGATTGGCGCCAGAAGGAGCCATAATCCTCCAACCCATATCGTGAACTTTTTCAGCATAGGTTTTAAGGATTTTAAATAGGGATAGACCAGAATATGAAGGATCAAAAATAATCCTGCGAGTATGTAGACCAGTTTCCGATGGATCTTTTCACCAGGACGTCCCGCATATTGATGATGTTCTGCGATCATCATCAGATCTGTGCCAATAAGAACCAGAACCGCCAGACCAATCAACCACCTTGCATTATTCTTCTTCCAGGTGAAAAGTCCGATTGCAAGTGCAACATAGCCCATCGCAAGAAAGTCAAGACCCAGATCCTGTATCCAGCCATATTTACCAATGGCCAGCATACTTATGGTGTTCTTAATAGGATTGTGCTCTTCGTGAAGAATGATGCCCATAATATCTGCTGCTATTACCGAGAAGCAACCAAAAAGGCATAGTACTGCTGTGAGTTTAAAGATCGTAGATGTCTTCAAATTTTGTGAATTTTGACCCAATTAAATGACATTAAGGAATTCAAATTAAGATTTTTTGATGATTTTAATAGGTGAATAAACGGAATCTCAATCACCTTTCTGTTTTTTCTGAAGATTAAGGATGGCGTAGAATATATGTTTTCCCAACAAAATATTCGTTCTTTGCATTTTCCGAAAACTCTCAGCTATGAAAAAAGTCTATCATCTTTCCACCTGTGACACCTGTAAACGAATCTTGAAGGAGCTGGATCTTCCAGATGATTTTGAACTTCAGGACATCAAGACCGAAGCTATTTCTAAGGAACAATTGGAAGAAATGCATCTATTAGCTGGTTCTTATGAGAGTCTTTTCAGTAAAAGGGCGAGGTTGTATAAAGAGCGTGATCTAAAAAATAAGTCTTTAGAGGAATCTGATTATAAGGAACTTATTCTGGAGCATTATACATTCCTGAAGCGACCGGTGGTCATTAACGGAGACAATATTTTTATTGGTAATTCTAAAAAGACCGTGGAAGCTGCAAAAAGTTCTGTACATGGATAATACCAGATTATTAGCCATTCTGGCAGCCATTGGAGCGAGCACCATTTACGGGATCAATCATACGCTTGCCAAAGGTTTAATGCCTTTGTATATCGAGCCTTTCGGTTTTATATTACTTCGAGTGACTGGTGCAGCGATCCTATTCTGGTCGATAAGCATTTTTGCACCAAAGGAAAAGATCGCAACTTCTGACTGGCCGCGTATTATTGGCTGTGCTATTTTTGGGATGGTTATTAATATGCTGTTCTTTTTTAAAGGGCTTAGTCTTTCAACACCTATCAACAGTTCGGTCATTATTACATTATCGCCAGTAATGGTTTTGATCCTTGCTTCCGTCCTGATAAAAGAACGTATCACCTTATTAAAAACTATTGGGATCATTGTAGGAATGGCAGGTGCGCTGGTGTTGGTACTTTTTAGCTCTGATCAAAACCAGAACGCCCCGAACATCCCGTTAGGAAATGTTCTTTTTATCGTCAATGCCTTCTCTTATGGTCTATACCTTATACTCGTAAAACCACTGACTAGAAAATATCATGCGATCACTTTGATGAAGTGGCTATTCTTAATCGCCGTATTCATCAATCTTCCTATTACTTATTCTGAATTTGTTGCTGTGGACTGGAACAATTTACCAATGGATGCGATCTGGAAAATGGGATTTGTCGTTCTTGGAACAACTTTTATGACCTATTTACTGAATATTTATGCCCTGAAGCAGCTTTCAGCATCAACAATAAGTGCATTTATATACCTGCAACCACTTATCGCGATCACCTTCGCCATCATGGTTGGGGCAGATTCCCTGAACTGGACTAAGGGAATTGCGGCTACACTGGTATTCGTTGGCGTGTATATGGTAAGTATGAAAAAGACAAAAGTAAAGGCCTGATATTATAGAATAAATCTACAATACAGACCTTTCTATAAAACTTAAGCTGCTTATAGTTTAGCCAGCTCTTCGCTGCTTAAATTATCTGGTCGTTTCCCGTATTTACGGGTATCTTCCTTGGTTAGGGTTCTGAACTCTTTAGTTTTTGGCGTACTGTCCAACTGCTTGAAAAGTTCTTCCGGCAGGGTGGTAAGTTTACGTTCTTCAAGGTCTATCCACGATCCCATCATTTCACAAGTTGCACAATTCCTTCCCTTATGATCATAGATCTTATGAATAAATTCAAAGTACATCCCATCTTCAGAAAGTCCGTTTAACTCTAGACTTACTGTAACCGGTTCACCTGCAAATATCTCTTTGAAATAATATATATGCTCATAAAAGACGATAGGTCCCAGATTGTAATGAGCGAGTTGCTTCTGCCCAAAACCATTTTCCATCAAAAAGCCCATTCTTGTATGGCTCATAAAATTTATATAGGCAGAATTGGCCAGATGCCTGTTCGCATCAAGGTCGCTCCATCTTATCTCGAATTTCTTGGTATACATGATCTTACTTTTATTCAAAACTACCAATAAATAGTATGCATGCATAACAAATTTTACCTAAGTTTATATTAAAGTAGATACATGCCGCTTCTCTCAAGCAACTATCATCCTACAGGAATTTTCAAGAATGCAGATGCTTCAACCATTTACGCTGGCAAACTCCGGAAGGTAGAGCTAAGCTATACACGGGAACGTATCACTATTAGTGACGGAGATTTTATAGATCTGGATTGGAGCAAATGCAAAAAAGATTCAGAATTGCTGGTGATCCTGCTTCATGGTTTAGCAGGGAGTGCAGATAGACCTTATATGCACGGTATGGCACTTGCCTTCAATAATATGCAATGGGATGCCGTGGCCATGAACTTTAGAGGATGCAGCGAAGAAATGAACCGATATTTTCAAAGTTACCATGCTGGCGCCAGCGATGATCTGGCCGAAGTTATAACCCATGTATTGTCCCTGAAAAAATATAAGAAAATCGCTCTGGTTGGATTTAGCCTGGGTGGAAATCTACTCATGAAATACCTGGGTGAACAGCGTAGCAGGCCGAAGCAAATCATTGGTGCTGCGGGAGTTTCTGTTCCATGTGACCTGGCAGGATCACTGGGAGCGATCAATAGAATGCGAAATTTCATCTATAGTAAGAGATTCGAAATCAACTTGAAGCAGCACCTTAAAAAACGTGCAGAACTGTTTCCAGATCATCTTGATAAAAATAAGATAGCCTCCTGCAATTCTCTTCGGGATATTGATGAACTCTATACTTCCAGGGCTCATGGTTATAAAAATGCAGCTGACTACTACGCTCAGGCGAGCGCTCAGAATTTTCTTCAGGATATAGAAGTGCCCACTTTATTGATAAATGCTAAGAATGATACTTTTCTATCTCCAGGTTGTTATCCTGAAGAGGTTGCGAAAAATTCAAAAAATATACATCTTGAGATGCCTGCTTTTGGTGGCCATGTAGGCTTTGTGACCAGAAGTAATGCTTATTATCATGAAAAAAGAATTACCGAATTTATGAGTTCCCTTTTAGATTAGATGGCATCTACCAGGCATACAATTGTACATGCTATAGAATTGATTATCTTTGCGCAAGCTTTTAAAATTCAGGCATGATCCAATCGATGACAGGCTTTGGGAAGAGCGTTACACAAATTCCCACCAAGAAAATCACTGTTGAACTCAAATCTCTCAACAGTAAGAATTTTGACCTGAATGCCCGCATTCCGTCGCAATACCGTGAAAAGGAACTCGAACTTCGAAATATTATCTCCGATTCTCTTGGACGCGGTAAAGTAGATCTTTCCATTTATGTGGAATCTACCGCAGAACAAACTACTACAAATGTGAATACTGAGGTAGTAAAGATCTATATGGATCAACTTCGGAAGATTGTAGATACCAGCGAAATTGAGCTATTGAAAATGGCAGTAAAAATGCCCGATGCTCTTAAAACTGAACGTGAGGAGATCGATGAAGAGGAATTTATTGTGATCGAAACTGCAGTAAAAGATGCTTTAAAAGAGATCAATAACTTTAGAACAGATGAAGGTGAAGCCCTTGAAAAAGATCTTCAACTTCGTATCAACAATATAAAAAGCTTGCTTGAGGATGTGATCAGGATCGATCCGGATCGTGTGGAAGCTGTTAGAGAAAGACTTCGGAAAGGTATAGAAGAGATAAAGGAGCAAGCCGATGAAAATCGTTTTGAGCAGGAGATCGTATACTATATCGAAAAATTTGATATTACTGAAGAAAAGGTAAGACTGGATAACCATCTAGATTATTTTCAGAAGACACTGGATTCTTCAGATTCCAATGGACGTAAACTTGCCTTCATCTCCCAGGAAATAGGAAGAGAAATCAATACCATAGGTAGCAAATCCAATTATGCACCAATGCAACAAATGGTGGTCCAAATGAAGGATGAACTTGAAAAGATTAAGGAACAGATCTTAAACGTATTGTAATGGACGACGGTAAATTGATCGTATTTTCAGCTCCTTCAGGATCCGGTAAAACTACCATAGTTAGACATTTACTGAAACATGAGGAATTGAAGCTTGATTTTTCAATTTCGGCTACCTCTAGAGAAGCCAGAGGTGAAGAGAAACATGGACAGGACTATTATTTCCTTTCGCTGTCAGATTTTAAACAAAAGATCAAAAATGACGAGTTCCTGGAATGGGAAGAAGTTTATCGCGATAATTTCTACGGAACCTTGAAAAGCGAAGTGGAAAGAATTTGGGCGAAAGGAAAGCACGTTATTTTTGATATTGATGTGGTTGGCGGCTTGGATATCAAACATATCTATCCAGACAGAACGTTGGCAGTCTTCGTGAAACCACCGAGTATCGAAGAATTAAAGATCAGGTTAAAAAAACGTAAGACTGAAAGTGACGATAAAATAAATATGCGCGTAGCAAAAGCCTCTATTGAACTTGCCACCGCACCTCAATTTGATTTTATTATCGAGAACAATCACCTGGGAACTGCTTTAAAGGAAGCTTATAATCTGGTTTCCAATTATGTTGGCGCAGATAATATTAAAGAATGAACAGGAAAGTAGGTTTATTCTTTGGATCTTTTAACCCTATTCATATTGGTCATTTGATCATTGCCAATCATATGGTAGAGCATTCAGATCTTGATGAGGTTTGGCTGGTTGTGACTCCGCACAATCCGCACAAAAAGAAAAGCAGTTTACTTGATAATCATCACAGACTGGAAATGGTATATAGGGCTTGTGAACCTTTCGAAAACCTCAAACCCAGTAATATTGAATTTGGTCTGGAACAACCAAATTATACCGTAAACACGCTGGCACACTTACAGGAAAGATTTCCTACCAATGAGTTTTGCCTGATTATGGGTGAGGATAATTTAAAGAGTTTCCATCGCTGGAAGAATTATGAAGTTATTCTGGAGAATCATCAGTTGTATGTGTATCCCCGAATAGCCGAAGGTACGGTCATCGAAAGATTTCGAGATCATGCCAAAATAAGCAGAGTTGACGCTCCAATTATTGAAATTTCAGCAACCTTTATAAGAAGATCTATTTCCGAAGGAAAAAATGTGACACCTCTGTTGCCCGATGATGTCTGGAAATATATTGAAGAAATGAATTTTTACAAATAAGTAAAGACTGTTTAAAAATCCGTTTTTTGAATATCCTGGTTTGCTGATTGAACCTACTTTTTTCATGGTGGAACTACAAGCATAAGAACGTCGACTGCTCTCAATTTAATATTCTCAGGACTTTTAAACAGTCTTTGAAATCTATCTTTTACTATCCATTGGAGGTATTCTTAGAACCTGACCAGGATAGATCTTATCTGGATCATCCAGCATTGGTTTGTTTGCCTCGAAAATCAATGGATACTGGTTTGGATCTCCATAATGTTTTTTAGAGATTTTACTTAAAGTATCACCTCTTTCTACAGTATGGAAAACGGCTTCAGGCTCTTTGTTTTCAACATCCATTCTATCATCTACCTGCGCAATCCCTTCAGAATTACCTACAACCAGTACGATCTTTTCACGGGTTGCCTGATCTAAAGCAGTACCTGTGATCGTAGCCATATCGTGTTCAATATTGATATGAAGATTATCAGCTTTTAAGTTCAGGTCGCGAATAGTTTCTTCAAGATTCCTTGAAACTCTTTCATTTTCCTTCTTTTCTTTCAACTGATTATCTGTTGTACTTACTTCATTATCCTTTGGCTTATCAGCACCAAAGATCTTTTTTCCTGCATTCTTAATGAACGAAAATAATCCCATTATTATGATTTATAGTTAGTTATTTAAATGTACAAAAGCCTTCCAGATTCGCTCCTCTTGTACATCCTAAAGTTTTCTCAAAATTCAAGGCATAAAAAAAACCGCTCCTTCCGAAACGGTTTTTTTCAACTAAATAACCAACCAAAAAAACTAAGAATGTAAACTTTACAAAACTGAAAGTAAAGCACAATATTAGAACGACAACAGATTTATCAAATTGTACAGCTATTGAACTTTAATTGTTAATCTTTAAATGGTGGGATTATAGCATTCTCAATATTTATGCTGAAATGCCGAAGAATTCTTTTAATACCTCTAAAATTGACTATTTTTGAAGAAGAGAATGTAATTATATGGATAAAGCTCCGAGTTTTGGTGTCATTGGTGGAGGTAGCTGGGCAACAGCTATCGTGAAAATGTTATGTGAGAATCTTGATAATGTGAATTGGTATATGCGCAGTGTTTATGCTGTAGAACATATAAAGAAGCAGGATCATAATCCCAATTATTTAAGTTCAGTAGAATTTAATAATGATCAGCTTACGCTAAGCAACGATATCAATGAAGTTGTAGAAGCTTCAGAATTTATCATTTTCGCCATTCCTTCTGCATTTCTGAAAAGAGAACTGGATGCACTAACCATTCCCTTGCATGACAAAGTTGTTTTCTCTGCAATTAAAGGGATCGTTCCGGAAACTAGTCTAATTGTTGGAGAGCATTTCAACCAGTATTTTGATGTTCCCATGGAATGTATTGGAGTATTAACCGGACCTTGTCATGCCGAAGAAGTTGCATTAGAGAGACTTTCTTACCTAACAGTCGCCTGCCAGGATGAACAAAAGGCCCAGCTGGTTGCAGGCTATCTTGGAAGTGATTATATCACCTGCAAAACTACAGATGATGTTATTGGTACGGAATACGCAGCCGTATTAAAGAACATTTACGCAATCGCCGCAGGAATCGCTCACGGTCTGGGTTATGGTGATAATTTCCAGAGTGTACTTATGAGTAATGCCATCAGGGAAATGAAGAAGTTTATCAAGAAAGTTCATAAGATGAAGCGTAATATCAACGATAGCGCTTACCTGGGAGACCTATTGGTGACCGGTTATTCTGTATTTAGTCGTAACCGGATGTTCGGAAACATGATCGGGAAAGGATATACCGTTAAAAGCGCTCAGATGGAGATGAGCATGGTTGCTGAAGGATACTACGCTACTGAAAGTGCTTATAAGATCAACCTGGAAAAGGGAGCTAAAACGCCGATTATCAATGCGGTATATGCCATCCTCTATGAGGGAAAAAATCCGAAGAAAGTCTTTAATAAACTAGTGGACAAATTAGATTAAAGTATCAGTTTTTTCTTACTATCTATCTTATAAATCGCTGTTATACAAACTTTTCAGCGATTTATTTGCACTGTTATCATCTTATATAGTACTTTTACCCTACCAAATCATTTTAAACCAAAAATTATCATGAACAAAAAATTACTTTTTCTCGGCTTGGGACTTGGCCTATTCCTAACCGGGTGTGAGACTGATAGTGTTTCTGAAGATATCACAACAGAAACTTTATCAGCAGTAAAAGAATCAAAAACTTCTACAACAAAAATCCATGAGCCTGTGTTTCTGCAGGGAATCCACGAACCAGTATTCTTAAAGAATGGTTTTGAAGATTGCGATATTTTTCCTGTCTATGATGGTCCTAAAGACCTACATGTTGGAAAAGGTGAAGCTATGGACTTTAGCGAGCATACTCATTTAGAAAACCTGCGTGTAGCTGGTGAACTAAATATTTGTGGTGAGATTGAAACAGAAAAAAATACTGTTATTAGACGTAACGGTGAGATGACAACAGTTGGTCTTGCAATTATAGGATCTGAGGAAGAACCTAAGGACCTTATCATCAATTATGGTGGTCACTTCAATATCAACGGAGTCCTGATCGTAACTGGAGATTTGATCCTGAACTCTGGAGCTACCTTACAATTCCTGAATGATGACCTTGAAAACAACTGGTTATGGGTAATGGGAGATATTAGAACTGCCGATTATTCCTTTGTTTACGGTATGTACAACACCTACGAAGGTGAGGAAGATCATGACCACGACGGTCACGAACACTAGAAAATTCATTATTTCGTTATACTTAAAAAGCCGGCTAATTGCCGGCTTTTTTCGTTATCAGTATTTTCTTATCGGTAGTTTCTTACACTTTATCGAAAAAGCCTGTCATTCAACCAGTTTCATTTTGAACATAGAGATTAATTGCTATTTTTACCTGCCCAAATACTTTAACTAACCTATTTACCATGAATAAAAGATTATTCGGATTCAGCCTAAGTGCGATCCTATTATTTGCATCCTGCGAAAAGAACAGTATTTCAGACGAAACTTCTCAGGAATCTGATTTCAGTATTGCAGATGCTTCAGAACTTTCCTCTGCGATCAATTTTAACGAAACTGGCGTTATTGGTTTTGCCTCAATTAGCAACAATAGAAATTCTGATGCTTCTACCGTTTTTGGTATCGAGCAGATCGCTTCGCTTGAAGCTCCTGAAGTTGATGGAGTAAAACTAAGAGCTACACATGTAGATGTAAAAGGTGATTTCGCTTATGTTTCTTATAATAAAGAAGGCGCCACTTATCTTGGAGCTGTCGATGTAATCGACATTCAGGATAAATACAATCCTGCTTTAGTAAGCAGAATGACCACTTCGATTGCAGATATTAACTCATTATTTGTAGATAACAATAATGTGCTTGTACTAACCGGGGCTTCAGCAAAAGAGAATCGCGGAACAGGAAATCGCACGATGATGGCGTATTTTAATCTTGAAAACGGTAATTTACCTTCCACTCTCGTTCAGGAAGTAGATGACATTCGAGTAGAACTTAACTATAATCTTGATTTCGGGAATTCTGGAAATGCAGGTGTTCATGTGCTGCCTATAGATGGTGAAGCTATCGCAATTAGTGGAGATGCAGGTGCGATCACAAGATTTGAATATCCTGGAATGATTGCTGCTTTTGATGGAATCACCACTGAAGAAATTGGAGACCTTAGATATGCTGCTCTTAAAAATAACACGTTGGCTGTTCTAAGTGGTGTTGACGGACTTATGAACTTCAATGTAGCTGAAGGTTTTACTCTTAATTCTCAAATAAGTACTGCTGCATTATCTGCTGAATCAAAAAGAACGATTGCCTGGTATGGTGATAATATTCTTGTTTCTGAAGGTACAGAAGGTGCAGGGATCTATAGTTTTGAAAGTAATTCTAAAGTAGGCAGCCTGCCACTTAAAATGCATCCCGATGCTGCTACTATTTCTACTGAAGATGCTGTGACTAACGCTGTTTCTACTGATGGGAATTATGTATATATGGCTAACGGTGGTGCAGGACTTGATATCCTAAAGCTTGGTGAAGATCTAACTCCACTTGCTGAAGGTATTGCGGAAATTGAAGGTAGTGCAAACTTCGTACAGGCGAAAGGTGAATATATCTACGTTGCTTCTGGAAAAGGTTTGAAAATTCTTCGAATCATTTCATTGGAAGATGCACCAAATAATAGCCCGGAAGAATTTCTAAGTTGCTCAGATTACCCGGTCTTTGGCGGTAATAAGAATCTAACGATTACACCTTCTACCACTGAGTCTTACTCTGGTGTTATGAACGTGAAGAATCTTAATGTAAATGGAACGCTTAATTTCTGCGGGACACTTATGATCGAGAAAAGTGCTAATCTTAGTAGCGGCGGAGAAATGAATGTTTCTGGAGCTATGTATCTTGGTAATAATAGATCAGCTGAAAATCTTACGATCACATCTGGAAGTACACTTAGAGTAAACGGAATGGTTGAAATTCACGGAGATCTGAATATCCAGAGCAACGGAAAGCTGGAATTTGTTGGAGAGGGTTCAAAACTATATGTTGGAGGAACTGTAAAAGTTCATGATGGTGGTGCTCTTGAAGGAGAGTTTGAAGATCTTAATAACAGGTTTTAATAGAACCTTATCCTATACAGAATTAAAAAAGCCTCCAGATGGAGGCTTTTTTTGCATTAAAATCGAGTCTTCATTTTGCAAGAATTCCTTTTTCCGGTATCACCGGGATCTCCACCCGTGCATTTTCCCGAATGCTATTTGCCTTAAAAACGAAAGTCTTCTCGTACATTTTATTATTCTGGAAGAATGTCACCTTAAACTCATTGTTCAGCTTAAGCACATCTTCCTGGAGAAATTCGATCTTGGCGAAATTCTTTGCCGGCAGTACTTCAATTTTATGTCGCATGGTAGAAGTTTCCTTCTTCTTATCAAAACCTCTGGATACGATAAGCGCCATCTCCAGAGCTTCAGAAGAAGCATTGATCAAATAGGCATTCCATTCATAGGATTCAAATTGTTCATTTAATACATAGACCGCAGCGAGGTATACCTCTTCCACTTCCGGAA
>NZ_JBLVTK010000001.1:809639-846635 GCF_048285865.1 Christiangramia marina
CACAACCAGTATAGGAGTGCTGCTGCAACTGCAAGCATGATTAATCCTAAAGTTAGTTTGATAACCGCGATCACGAAGGTCACATAAATGATGATTCCCAGGATAATTGCCCCAATAATGAGGATAGCGTATTTTTTCATTATAGTGCAGATTTAAATTGCTCGAGAAATCTTAGGTCATTCTCGTAAAACATCCTGATATCTTCTATCTGGTATAGCAGCATGGCAATTCTTTCAATTCCCATCCCAAACGCAAATCCAGAGTATTCCTGTGGATCTATATTACAATTTTTTAGAACGTTCGGGTCTACCATTCCGCAGCCCATGATCTCAAGCCAACCTGTTCCTTTGGTGATACGATAATCGGTTTCAGTTTCCAGACCCCAGTAAACATCAACCTCCGCACTTGGCTCGGTAAACGGGAAATAAGAAGGTCTAAGGCGTATTTTTGATTTTCCGAAGAGTTGCTCGGTAAAATACAATATCGTTTGTTTCATATCAGCAAAAGACACGTCCTTATCGATATACAATCCCTCTACCTGGTGAAATATACAATGTGATCTTGCTGAAATTGCTTCATTTCTGAAAACTCTTCCCGGAGAGATCGTTCTAATAGGCGGTTTGTTCTCTTCCATGTAACGCACCTGTACTGATGAAGTATGTGTTCTCAACAGGATATCAGGATCTGTCTGGATAAAGAACGTATCCTGCATATCTCTTGCCGGGTGATATTCCGGAAGGTTCAGTGCCGTAAAGTTATGCCAGTCATCTTCCATCTCCGGTCCTTCAGAAACATTAAAACCAATATTGCCAAAGATTTCGGTGATCTGGTTCTTAACAATAGAAATTGGATGTCTCGAACCTATTTCAACCGGTTCTCCCGGTCTGCTAAGGTCGCCATACACACCTTTTTCTTCCTGACTGTTTTCAAGACTTTCCTTTAAAGAATTTACACGCTGGGTTGCAGCACTCTTAAGCTGATTGATCACCTGCCCAAATTCTTTCTTCTGCTCATTTGGAACATTCTTGAATTCAGCAAAATAGTCGTTCAGGATCCCTTTTTTACCAAGGTATTTGATTCGGAAAGTTTCTATTTCCTCATTCGTAGCAGCATTAAAGTTTTCAACTTCAGCAATATGCCCTTTAATCTTATCAATCATTGGTTTAGTCTTTTCAGAAGCGCAAATTTAGTAAAATTAATACCGAAAATCGTGCGCTTTAAATGCTTATTCTGAAGTAGCCACTTCCGAAGAAAGAGACTTTACCAGCAACCTGTCCCGGTAAATAAAGCTCATAAGAAAAAATACGGAAAGTGCCCCGAAGCTGTGCCATAGCCAGTGTGTTCCCATAGGAATTACATACATAAATCCATCCAGTACCCTGAAGCTGATGGCAAATCCAAAACTGAGGAATGCCAGTAAAATATGAACCCAGTTTTCAGCTCGTGTGGTAAAGAAATAGGTGATTACAGGAAGTAAAAGTCCCAGCGCTGTACCCACATAACCTACAGAGGTTTGTACACTATCATCCCAGGGGAGCATACGTACTCCAAACACCAGAATTAAAATTAGAACGATTAGCCAGATCCTATTCCGGTTGGTGATTTCCAGTTTTATTGTATAATAAACTGAAACTGCCAGGCATAGAAATATAATGGGTAGCCAGTCCAGGTACATCCAGAAGTCATGACTTCGGGTAGCATGATAGACGGTACCTCCAACAAATCCCATAAAAAGAACCGGTAGGCTCCAGGCTAAAAATCTATGATTACGATAGTCGCTATAGACCTTTAGCGAAAAGTAAATAATGATAAGTAGAAAGAAAATATTGCTAAAAGTATTGAAAGGCTCCACCGGTAATCTTCCAGCCATTGTTTCCTGGTAGATAGGACCACTATCATTTGGAAACGAATCAAAACTTAGCAGAAGGTTCATTTATGAAATATACTTTTTTTCCATAAAATAATTCACGATCGCTTCCTTCATTAAAACCGACTGTTCCCCGGCTTTTAAACTTGGTAACTCCTCCTTCACCTTGAAATGTGGCCAGCTGTCTTCATCAAAATAATCGAATTCATAATAGCCATAAGGCTCCAGTAAGGTACAAATTGCAATATGCATCAAATCAAGTTTATGATCCTTCTTAAACTTACGGTGAACCTGACCCAATTCCTGTACCCCGATCAAGTATATTATAGCATCCAGCTCCAAAATTTCTCCATCTGCAAATTGATTGGACAATTTGGTTTGTAATTCCTGCCAGCGCTCTTTTAATTGTTCATCTCTTGCCATACTGCAAAGATATCATCTAAGATTTTATAATTATTATATTTGAGGTATGAATACAGTGGATATTGTCCTGGGTATTTTCCTGCTTTACGGATTGGTACGTGGTTTTTTCAGAGGATTTTTAATTGAGCTTGCTTCATTGGTAGGACTTGTAGCCGGTATATACGGTGCCATTCATTTCTCCTACTACGCCGGCGAATTTCTTTCACAACATGTAGATTGGGATATAGAAATTATCAACCTTGCGAGCCTGGCCATTACCTTTTTGATTATCATTTTCGTAGTATCCTTAGTTGGTAAAATGCTTACCAAAGTAGCAGACTTTGCGGCACTAGGAATTGTAAACAAACTCCTGGGAGCTATATTTGGATTACTGAAATCTGCTTTTGTGGCCAGTGTGATCATCATGTTTTTTATGACCAGCAATAAAACCCTTGAATTCGTAGAAACTGAAACACTTGAAGATTCTGTTCTTTATGAACCGGTAGCTATGATCGCCCCTATCATTTTACCATCGATCATCAAGCAGGTGAAAGAAAAAGACCTTTGGGATACTGAAGAGGAAGCTGAATAAAAAATCCGGAACCACATTGAAGTGATCCCGGATTCTTAATATTTCTGTTACTAATATCTTATAGCAAGCTTACTTTTCCATTGGAGATAGAATAGACTCCTCCAACGATTTTAATCTCACCATTATCTTCCATTTCCTTAAGAATCGGGCTTTTTTCTCTGATCCTGTCCATGGTAAGTTTTACATTATTTTCAACCACACCAGCAACAAAATCAGAATTACTGGAATTTCTTTCGCCACTAGTTTCAGTTGCTTTTACGGCAGGTTTTATGTTGCTTAATAAATGCGTAATGTTCCCAAGTTCAACATCATCACAGGCAGCTTTAACTGCGCCGCAAGCTTCGTGCCCCAGAACCATCACCAGTTTACTTCCGGCAACTTTACAGGAGTATTCCAGACTTCCAAGAATATCGGTATTTTCAAAGTTTCCTGCCACCCTGGCAGAGAAGATATCTCCAACTCCCTGGTCAAAAATAGTTTCTAATGGCACTCGTGAATCGATACAGCCAAGAACAACCGCCTGTGGCCATTGCCCTCCTTTGGTCTGTTCCACCTGGGAAGCGTAGTCTCTCTGATGCATCTTAGCACTCGAAAAACGCTCGTTTCCTTCCATTAGATCCTTCAGCACTGCATCAGGACTCAAATTTGTTTGCTTGTCTTTATTGATTATATCTGTAATCATCATTCGTTCTTATTTTTAAGTTTAGGTTAATGCTGACCTACTAAATTAGCTGATCTTCTTCTGAGCGAAAAATTCCTGGTAACTATCTGGGTTCTCAACAGTTCCTCTTTCTGAAACCACCTTAATATCTATATTCTTTTCCGCGGCCTTTACTCTGAAATCGTCAAGAATCTCGATGATATCGTTATCAAGATACCTGCTTTTTCGCACATCCATGATAAGATAAGAATTATCTTTTAACTTATTCAGTTCTTTGATGATCGCACCCTTATTGATAAAAGTAACCTCTTCAGCAAGAGTCATCTTCACAGTCTTGTTTTCATCATTCTCATTTTCAATGTGAAGGAAGTAGGAATTCTGGTAGGATTTGATGAGAATTACCACGATTCCAACGGCAAGTCCAAGACCAATTCCTATTAGAAGATCACCGAATACGATTCCAACAATAGTTACAATAAATGGCACGAACTGCTTCCATCCTTTCAAATACATTTCCTTGAATAAGGCTGGTTTTGCAAGTTTATATCCTACAAGAAAAAGTATAGCTGCCAGTACTGAAAGTGGAATATAATTAAGAATATTTGGAATCACCACTACAGAGATCAGAAGTAAGAAACCATGCAGAATTGCTGCCATTTTAGTTTGTCCTCCAGACTGTATGTTCGCAGAACTTCTTACGATCACCTGTGTAATTGGCAATCCACCAATCATACCTGAAAGCATATTTCCTGTCCCCTGTGCGAAAAGTTCACGGTTAGTAGGAGTGGTTCTTTTATGTGGATCCAGTTTATCTGTTGCTTCCACACATAATAAAGTTTCCAGACTGGCCACCAACGCGATCGTAAATCCTGTGATCCAGATCTGCAAAGAACCAATCATTTCGAAAGAAGGCAAAGTAAACTGACCAACGAAAGAGTCAAAACTATCGGGTACTGGAACGTTCACCAAATGCTCCTGAGAAATTCCAAAAGTTTCATTTCCTTTGGTTACCAGGAAGAAAATTATCCCGGTTCCCACCGCAACTAATGGTCCCTGCACAAGTTTAAAAAATTTACCCTTATCGCTTAATACAGTTTCCCAAAGTACAAGAATGATCATGGCAATGATAGCGATCAAAGTAGCTCCCGGGCTAATACCATTCGCCATGTTGAAGATTTCTGAAAATGTGTTCTCTCCATCAACCTGGAAAAATGCCCAGTCACCCTGAGGATCATCGTCGTAGCCAAAGAAGTGAGGTATCTGTTTCAGGATTATAATGATCCCGATACCTGTGAGCATTCCTTTAATGACCGAGTTTGGGAAATAATATCCAATGATACCTGCTTTTAGAAGTCCGAATCCAATCTGGATCGCACCACCAATCACTACAGCCAGTAATAAATTCTCATAACCAATATTGGTGATCGCTGCAAGAACAATGGCTGCAAGTCCTGCTGCCGGACCACTAACTCCAAGGCTTGAACCACTAATGGCTCCAACGACGATACCACCAATGATACCGGCAATTAAACCGGAGAACAACGGTGCACCACTGGCAAGAGCAATACCAAGACACAAAGGAATGGCAACAAAAAATACGACAATACTTGCCGGAAAATCTTTATTTAAATGCTTAAACATATATAATGTATTATTTCAGGAGGAACTCCCGTAATCTTAAAACTGAATAATAAAAGGGTTCACGAATTTACCGTGACTTTGGGTCTGGAAGTATTACGCAAGTTTCGGGGGCGGAGAGGTGATGGAAAGAAAAACTTTATACCTGCTTTCTCTGTAGTTATGTCCATCCTGCTTTCTAATTTGAAGATAATGGATGCTTTTGTAATTAGAATCCATCTCCTCAATAGTGTATTCGAGACTGATCTGGTTTTTGGTAGAACTCTCCTCTTCATTCATATTATAGGCAATAGAAATGTCAACATTTCTATCAATCAAAGCGATAATGCTGGGAGTGCACAGAAATGCTGTGAATATAAAAGCCAGAATGAAAGTGATGTTCTTCACGATTGTAAAACTAAGTCAAATTTCAGAACTATAGAAAACTATAATAATGAATTGTAAAGACTTAATCAAAAATATCTACAACTTCCTGATGTTTTGACTATTGACCCAACCTTGAGCACCGTTGGAAAGTTCAATTTTCGACCATTCCTGAAAATCTTCAAGCACCTTTGCTTTTGTACCTTCATGAAGTTCGTAGCTGGCTTCACCACGTAAATTAGGCTCATCCCGCACCTCTACAACTTCTTGGTATATGATCGCATATTGGTTGTTTTCGACGTAAGTTTCCTGCTGAAAGGCAAATATTACCGAAATAATACAGGCGATTACACTTAGAGATGCAAAACCCAGGAATAACCGCTTCTGAAGAGAGCTTCTGGAGAAAAAGTATAGTAAGAACAACACCACAAACATCACCGAAAATATAATGGCAAAAATTGCCCACCCAGAAGCCGTATATTTTGAGATCAAGTTACCAAAAGAAGCGGAAAGTCCCGTTTGCTCCACCTCATCGATATCGTCTATCGCCATGTTGCGAGCAAACTCGATGTTATTTTTAATATCTTCATCCTTTGGTTGTAGCTGAAGTGCCTTTTCAAAATAATAGATACTCGGGGCGACATTATTCAA
The DNA here is from genome assembly GCF_048285865.1 of Christiangramia marina. Lineage (NCBI taxonomy): Bacteria > Pseudomonadati > Bacteroidota > Flavobacteriia > Flavobacteriales > Flavobacteriaceae > Christiangramia > Christiangramia marina. The sequence continues at coordinate 815,814 of NZ_JBLVTK010000001.1, forward strand.
TTTATAATGAGCATTTCCAAGATTGTAATAAACCTCTGCTGAAGCTTCACCATTTTCTATGATCTTCTCGTAACTAGAGATAGAAGCTTCAAATTCTCCATTTTGATAAGCTGCGTTCGCTTTATCAAAAAGTTCCTGGCTCTGGGAAAACCCAAGAATAGAAACAAATAGAAAGATAAGAACAGTTACTTTTCTCATGTTATAGTTGTTTATCCAGGGTTGAAATTACTCGTACTGCTTTTTCGTAGTCCTGCTGCATAGCGTCTGATGATGCCGGTGTATAACGTGCATATTCACAACTGGACAAAAGCGATATAAACTCTGTTGTAGTTTGCTCATCCACCTGCTTCTCGCTAAGTATTTGCTGAATTCTATCCTTACTCATTTCACTGGTGGTAATTCCCAGTTTTGCTTTTAGATAATTATGCATCGATCTTTCCAGCGCAAGATAAAATTCCTTCTGGTCTCCTAAATTCCTTTTTGCTTCTGAAAGATATTTTCTGGCCAGTTTATCTGCTTTTCTAATTCTGTTTCCAGTAACATCTGCGGCTCTTTTATCTCTTTTTCTTCCGAAGAGAATAAACAGAGGAATCGCTGCCAGCGGTAGTATCAAAGCCGTCCAGAAACCAGCGGAACCAAAGAAACCTGAATCCTCCAGAGGTTTCAAATTAGTACTAAGCTTAATAAACCTAAACTGACTGTCATTGAAAGCAACCGGCTGCTTATTAACTCCGGAATTGCCAGTAGAATTGGATCCAGCCAAAGGTCCGCTATCAACGCTTATTAGCATTTCATCTGAAGTATGGGTGATATAAGTTTCGCTTTTTGGATCGAAATATGAAAAGGACAATGCCGGAATTGGATATTTCCCTTTTCTGGTTGGTATGATCGTATAGGAATTGGATATACTTCCCTGCATACCGTTCAAATTCGTGTTTACATTTTCACGACGTTCCGGATCATACATTTCCAGAGATGAAGGAGCGGTAAGTTCTGGAAGGTCAAATAACTTCAAATTTCCATTCCCTTTTACTTCAACCTTGGCCTCCAGGCTCTCACCAGCATTCAATTCTTTTTTACTGCTACTTACGCTAAAATCAAATTTACCTACAGCTCCGGTAAAATTCTCCGGCGCGTTCGTAGGTAATGCTTTTACCTTGATCTTCTTATTATCTGCCGCCACGGTTTTATTTACCGTTTTATAAATCCTGCTTCCAAAAATATCGCGGCGTTCACTAGGAACATCTACCGCCACAGACAATGTAAGTGGTTCAATATTTAATTCACCTGTTTTTTGAGGATAAAGAATCGTTTTTCTAAGTATCACGTATCGATACGGCTCACCACGGTATTCACCATTTTCGACACGAAGTTGCTTAATATCCACACTCTGACTCCAGAAATCATTATATTTTGGATTGTCAAGTTCCCTCCAGTTACTTACACTAATTCGCGGACTCACATATAGCTTATAAACCACAGTGATCGCTTCATTTAGGTAAGGATTCGCTTTAGAGACTTCTGCGACGAGATGCAGGTTATCCTCGGCGATCAATTCAGTATTATTGCCATCGGTAGGTTTGTCTACGGCAGCAGTGACCTCAACATCTATGGGTGAAGTTTTATAAACCTTATCATCGATAACGATCTCAGCCTGTCCAACAGTAAGTATTCCACGCTTTTTCGGCTGGAGATAAAAGCTGTAGGTCTTTGAATAAGCCATTTTCCCATTGAGGATACTCGTACTTATTTTTTGGTTGGGGCCTCCAACTACGGTGAAATCTGAAAAAGAAGGGGCATTGAAATTGTCACCATCTTCGTTCATTTCAAAATCAACCCGAAGCCGTTCATTAATTCCCAGCTTCTCCCTGCTAACCTTTGCTTCAAAACGCACCTGCGCCTGGAGCAAACCTCCGGTGAACATCAAAAAACTTAAAATCAATAATTTTGTTTTCATCCTTATCTATATCAACGCAAATTTTAGTCAGAAATTTTAAAAATTCTTACCAGTCCTTTTCAGCTTTAACCTTCACACCCTTAGCTTTCTGGGCGTTAATTTTATCCTGGACTTTCTTTTCTTCATTATTCATGGCTTCCAGCAAACTTTGAATTTGTTGCGGCGATAACTGACCCTGTGCTGGTTTTGGCTTCTGCTGCTGCTTTTCATCTCCCTGGCCTTTATCTTCTTTTTTCTCGTCGCCTTCCTGCTTTTCCTTATCCTCGTTTTGATCGCCTTCTTTCTTATCCTTTTCGTTCTCTCCCTCGTCCTTAGGCTTTTGATCCTGCTTTTCGTCGTCACCACCTTCACCATCATTATTCTGATCTTTCTGATCCTGGTTCTGGTCTTCGTTTTCTTTATTATCCTGCTTATCCTGATTCTGCTCGTCGTTTTGATCTGGATTTTGTTTTTCTTCCTCCAGTTTCTTTTTAGCTAAAGCCAGATTATAACGAGTTTCATCATCGGTTGGATTATTCCGAAGCGCATTTTTATAAGCATTTACAGCTTCCTGATAGTTCTTCTGCTGCATATATGAATTCCCTAGATTGTGGAAGATCTGGTGTTTTTCATCTTTGCTTTCAGCGATTTCTGCAGCTTCTTTTAAGCGCTGTTCTGCATTCAGGGATTTTTCCTTGGCGTGATAAAGGTTACCCATATTGTATTTTGCCTTCATATTAGAAGGATCCTTCGCAATGGCTTTTCGGTAAGAAGCTTCGGCATTCGCAAATTTATTTTCTGAAAGTGCTTCCTGAGCCTCCACAATGTATTCATCGGATTGCTGCTGAAGTTTCTCCTGATCTTTCTGCGCGAGAACTGTCACTATTCCGAAGTGGAACAGTAAAATACTGAGTGTGATTTTAAAACCGGTTTTATGCTGCATCGTTCTTCTGCTTTTTCCTGCCGCCTTCATCAAAAAGATTCAGTTTTCTTAACCAGGCGGTACTTTTCTCTAATACAAAAATATCTAGAAAAAATAATGCCAAAGCTATTCCCAGAAACCACTGAAATTGAGATTCATAGTCGGCAAATTGCTTGGCTTCAAATTCTGTCTTTTCAATATTCTGAAGCTGACTTAAAACTTCATCTACTACATCTCCGGTCACATTACCTTCGATATAGGCGCCTTCAGTAGCATCTGCAATTTCCTGAAGGGTTTGAGGATTCAACCTTGTGATAACCGTTTCGTTCTGGTTATCTTTCTTATAATTCTGAATAACCCCGTTTCGTTTAATAGGAATTGGCCCACCTTTCTCGGTTCCTACACCAATAGTAAAGATACGAATCCCATCTTCCGCAGCCTGTTCCGCGATATCCTCTACATTGCCTTCATGATCCTCTCCATCGCTAATGATGAACAAAACCCGATTGGTCTGCTGATCATCATCATAATAGGTTGTTGCCAGTTCTATCGCATCGCTAATGGCAGTTCCCTGTGAGGAGATCATGTCTGTATTCAAAGCCTGCAGGAACATTTTGGCTGAAGAATAGTCGGTCGTAATTGGCAGTTGAGGAAACGCACCACCGGCATAAGCAATAATTCCTACGCGGTCACTTCCAAGATTGTTCAAAATCTGACTTACAAGTTGTTTTGACTTCTCGATCCTGCTTGGCGCAATATCTTCGGCCTCCATACTTTTAGATACATCTATGGCAAAAACGATATCAACTCCTTCACGCTTCACAGTTTCCATTTTAGAACCTATTTTAGGATTGACCAGCGCTACAACAAGTGCAGCAATTCCTAGCAGGATCAATAAAAGTTTTAGAAAAGGTTTACTTCTGGATCGATCGGGAACAAGACTTTTTAAGAGGTGGCTATCAGCAAATTTTCGTCGCGTTCTCCTCTGCCAGAATACCAGTAGAAGATATAGCACGATCAACAGTGGAATAACCAGTAACAACCAAAACCATATTTTTTCTTCTAATATCATATTAAACAAAGCTTCTAAATACTGTCATTCTTAATAGCACTTCCAGTAAAAGCAATCCACCGGCAAGTAACACCAATGGTCTGTATTTTTCATCGTAATTATAGTAACGAAATTCTTCAATTTCTGTTTTCTCCAGAGCATCAATTTCCTCGTAAATAGCTTCCAGCTTTTCGTTATCGGTCGCTCTAAAATATTTCCCTCCAGTTGTGGAAGCGATCTGGCTAAGTAATTTTTCATCGATCTCTACCGGCACATTTCCATACTGAAACCTTCCGTTAGGTAGAATTGCGGTTGGGGACAAAGCCATACCATTGCTACCAACACCAATAGTATAAACCCTGATCCCAAATTCCAGTGCCAGCTCACTGGCGGTGTTAGGATCTATAAATCCGGAGTTATTCACCCCATCGGTAAGCAAAATAATTACTTTACTTTCAGCATCGCTATCCTTGATCCTATTTACTGCCGTTGCCAGTCCGGAACCAATCGCAGTTCCATTCTCGAGAACATTATTATATTCAATTCCTTCCAGAGCATCCAGCACAATAGATTTATCGCTGGTAATGGGAGTTTTTGTAAAACTTTCACCGGCATAAACCACCAGGCCAATTCTATCTGCAGGACGATCCTTGATAAATTCTTCTGCCACATTTTTAGTAGCCTCAAGACGCGTCGGCTGCAAATCTCTCGCCAGCATACTGGCAGAAACATCTATTGCCATAACAATATCGATTCCCTGGGTACTACTGGACTGCGTAGAAACATCAACCGTTCTAGGTCGCACCATCGCGGTAATGATCAAAGCCAGTGTAAGTAATCTCAATACAAAAAGTACTGGTCGCAATTTAGGAAGCAAGCCAGATTTCCCCTTGAATCCTTTAGTTGACGAAATCTTAAGGGCAGCCGTTTGCTTATTTCGCTTCCAGATATACCAGCCTATTGCCAGCGGAAGCAGCAATAGTAACCAGAAAAATTCCGGATTCTCAAAATTGAAATTTGCAAACATTATTCTTTCAGGTTATTTATTTCAACTGAATTGATGATCCTTTGCGAGATTTCTTCAGCATAGGTATCATCTTCATTGAAGATGACAATGATCTGTTCAAAACCACCTTTTTCAGCAAAATTCAGAATTACATATTCATTTGGGATTGCCTCTCCGGTAACAGGATTTTGAGCCTGAAGCGTTCCAAAAACCTTAAGACCTTTGGCTCCATTTAAGGTTGTAAATTCTTCCTGCTTCATGACGATATTCGTTGCACCCTGCGCTTCCAGGTTGGTGTAAATCCCATCAACAGCTTTTTGCAGATCAAATTGCACTTCTCCCTGGAATTTAATAGTGGTCACTGCGGAATAAAAATTGCTTAGCAAGCTTCCGTAGATAAAAGTTTCAGAGCCTACCATCATGCGCTGCACATCTTCCGGCATTTCGATCTCACCTCGTACCAGTACTTTTGGGGTGGTCACCGCTACGCTAGGATTTCCATATTCACTGCGAATCCATTCACCTTCCAGCAATTCTTTGGTAGGATGTCCAATATAAGTATCCATCACATAGGTAATACCTTTGGTAGCTATAAGGGTAGTGACTCCTATTATTATGATAGCGGCACCAACCAGAACACCCAGAATGATCCTGCGTTTCTTACGTTTTTTGCGCTGTGCTTCTAAATATTCTTCGTCTTGTAGCAACTCTTCCTGTGTAGGTTGTGGGACCGCAGCACGAAGGTCATCAATAATCAACTGAGTTTTAGCACGATCATCTTTAGCCGTAATAATATCTGGTTTGGAACGAGCAAACTTCGCCAGGTCGGCACGATTAAGAATTTTTTCAAAATTACGAATGGTTTCTTCATTAAGATTAAGCTTTCCAGATTCGCGTTGTGCCTGCAGGTATAAAATCAACTCGCCGGTAGTTCTTTCCAGCCCATGGTCGTATATCTTTCGATCCAGGTATTTTCTCACGGCAAAGCTTAACTGTGAGTAGTATTCCCTAATCTCCCTGTTTTCAAGCAGTCCCGAACTGTCCAGTTGTTTGAGCTGCACCATTGCTTCTTCATAGGGGGGAAGTTCACGCACCTTATCATCAGATTTTCTTTTTCGTACGATCAGGTAAACTGCTGCACCTGCGATAGCCAGGATTGCTAGCAACCACCATAACCAGTCTGGAATACTGAATCCCGGTGAAACCGTTACCGATGGTTTTAGAGGATATAAATTCTGCTTGGTAGTATCTACAATGACATCCTTTACTTCTACAGCGAAAGAATCTGTACGATACGTCCTGTTTTGAATAAGCACTTCCTGAGAAGGAATCACATATTTACCACTATCGAACTGGGTAAGAAAATATTCTTTGAGCAATTTATAATTTCCCTGTTTCCGAATGGTGTCAGGTTGCAGGCTTTCCACCATTTCCAGCGGTGAAAACGTTTCACCTTCAGGAAAAACAACTAAATCCTCAGGATTAGAAATCACTTCAATTTTATAGGTGATCTGCTCACCTATCCTAATGCTCGTTGAGTCTATGCTCGAAGTAATAACCTCCTGAGCCGAGATATTTTGAAACAACAAAATTGCCAGAAGCCCGGGTAAGTTTCTTAGAATTAATTGGCGATATGTGGAGATTTTATTCAAGTCCATTCGTTAAGCTCTTCTTTTGAAATAGCCTAGTAGTTTCTTTACGTAATTTTCGTCTGTCCGGTTATTAATCGTCCCCGCACCACTTACAGAGAAGCTCTGTAGAAAATAATCCATTCGCTCCTGATAATATTTTGAATACGAATTTCGAACAGATTTAGAGCTGGTATCTACCGTGATATAATCACCACTTTCGGCATCCTGCATTTGTACAAGACCAAGATTTGGAATACTCTCTTCCATTTTGTCAAAAATCCTGATACCGGTCACATCATGTCTGTTCGATGCAATTTTAAGGGTATGCTGATAGCCCTCATCCATAAAGTCTGAAAGAATAAAAACGATCGCTTTTTTCTTCATGACATTAGACAGGTATTTCAATGCACCTGTAATATCTGTTGCTGAATTTTCCGGGTGGAATTCGAGGAGTTCCCGAATGATCCTTAGCACGTGAGAACGCCCTTTTTTCGGCGGAATATAAAGTTCGATCTTATCGGTAAATAACATCAAACCTATCTTATCATTATTTTTTGTTGCTGAAAATGCCAGTGTAGCAGCAATTTCAGTAACTACATCTTTTTTAAACTGCTCACGGGTACCAAAAAGTTCAGAACCGGAAACATCTACCATTAACATCATGGTAAGCTCACGTTCTTCTTCAAATACTTTTACAAATGGTTCATTATAGCGTGCGGTAACATTCCAGTCAATATTTCTAACGTCATCCCCAAACTGGTAAGATCTTACCTCGCTAAAGGTCATTCCGCGTCCTTTAAAAGTAGAGTGATATTCCCCGCCAAAGACATGATCGCTCAGTCTGCGGGTTTTGATCTCTATTTTACGTACTTTTTTTAGGAGCTCTTTTGTATCCATCTCTTCCTTCAACAATGTTTATGAACCGGTAAATTTATTACCAATCTTCGGCCGTGCACGATCTTGATCGCTATGGCACTTCGATTTCATTCACGATCTTGTTGATTAGATCTTCCGAAGTAATATTTTCAGCTTCGGCCTCATAAGTGATCCCAATTCTATGTCTTAGCACATCATGTACTACGGCACGAACATCTTCTGGCACCACATACCCACGACGACGAATAAATGCATAACATTTGGAAGCGATCGCAAGGTTGATACTTCCCCTTGGCGAAGCTCCAAAACTTATCAATGGTTTGATATCTGAAAGATTGTAATTCTCTGGAGTTCTTGTCGCAAAGATGATATCAAGAATGTATTTTTCGATCTTTTCATCCATATACACATCACGAACTGCACTTTGTGCACGCAGGATCTGCTCAAGACTTACTACAGGATTCACTTTTTCAAAAGCACCTTTGAGATTGGCGCGAATGATCAATTGTTCCTCAGCCATTTTCGGATATTTGATCACCGTCTTCAGCATGAATCTATCTACCTGTGCCTCTGGCAGCGGATAGGTTCCTTCCTGTTCCACCGGGTTTTGAGTCGCCATCACCAGGAATGGTTTATCCAGAATAAAAGTTTCATCACCAATGGTCACCTGCTTTTCCTGCATGGCTTCCAGTAATGCCGATTGAACTTTTGCCGGGGCACGGTTAATCTCATCTGCAAGTACAAAATTCGCAAAAATTGGCCCTTTCTTTATACTGAAGTCATTCTCCTTCATATTATAGATAAGGGTTCCCACTACATCTGCAGGTAGAAGATCTGGTGTGAATTGCACCCTGCTGAAGCTTCCATGTACAGCCTGAGACAAGGTGTTGATCGCAAGAGTTTTCGCCAGTCCCGGAACCCCTTCTAAAAGGATATGTCCCTGGCCTAAAAGGCCTATTAGCAAACGTTCGACCATATGACTCTGCCCTACGATGACTTTGTTCATCTCCCGGGTTAGCAGGTCTACAAAAGCACTCTCTCTTTCAATTTTTTCGTTAATACTGGCTATATCAACAGATGAATCGTTTTCCATCATGATTTTTCGGATTTTGATGTCGTGAATATACGTACAACATGTAAGCGTCGCAAATTGTTATTTTATTGGATTTACGTTGGTTAAAAAAAGGTTAAAATAGAAAAGGCAGTACCCTGAAGCACTGCCTTTTCTATTTTATATGTTCTAAAAGCTTATAGCTCTATCTCACCAAGATCTGTAGTTTCGTTTGGACGAACTTCCACGTCACTTACCGTATAAACTGTAAGACCTGAAGAAATCTGAGGTGTGATTTTCACATCATAAGTACCAGCAGGAACTCCATTCAGTGCAAAATCACCATCATTGTTTGTGTATGCCGATACTGTAATACCATTTCCAGTAAGTACAACCAGTGACTGTACATCACTGCTTAAAGCTGCAGGAACAACGGTTGTTCCAACTACCATTCCGGCATTGGCTTCTGCGCTCAATCTAATTACAGGCTTAAGGTTATAACCTCCATTTCCTGTCTCAACAATTGACTGTTCAACATCAAAGTCAAGAAGAAATGCATAATTTTCACCACCTTCTAAACGCTGATTCAATTGTAATTTAAGACCAGATTGTTGTGCACTTGGAGTGTTTAGAGCTTTAGTCTCTCCATCTACAACCACTGTGTTATCAGGTCCTAAGATCAATCTCATCTGCCCTACATAACCTGCTTCAACTTCAGTATCTGCCAGTAATTGTGAGACTCCACCCGTTAGTTCAAGTAAGTCGTAGATGCCAGTATTCACATCTTCAACAGTCACCCATTCGCTACCTTCTGTTCCATCATCATCGGTGGCATCCAGATCATCATCGGCTTCAAGCTGGATCTCAATTCCCTGTACATCGATAAAAACAGCGTCATAATCTCCTGGAGCATCTGTCATTCTAATGCTTAGATTAGCTCTTTCAGAAGAAGATCCATCAGAATCATCATCATTACAACTCACAAGTCCAACAGAAATCAGCGTTGCGACAAGTAGGCTTTTAAAACTTACACTTAAGTATTTCATATATTGATTTTATTTGGTTCAGCGAGAGAACGGCAATACCTGTGCTAAATTTTAGCCTTTGATTCGATTTAACTCTTTTTAACTCCACTTAACCACGCTTTAATACACATATAGCTAATGCTAAGTAATACTTTCTTACTTTAGAAAATAAATTTCAAATATGAAAACAGCCCTTATAACCGGCGCTACGAGCGGTATAGGAAAGTCTACTGCCATACGCTTTGCAGTGGAAGGATTTAGATTGATACTTTGTGGTCGACGACTGGAAAGACTTCAGCAATTACAGCAGGAACTAGCTGTAGAAACCGAGGTACATATCCTCAACTTTGATGTAAGAAATCGACAGGAAGTATTTGATAATATCGAAAGTCTTCCGGAGCAATTCAGGCAGATTGATATTCTCGTAAATAATGCTGGAAATGCACATGGACTGGACCCTATACAATTCGGTGATATGGATGATTGGGACAATATGCTGGATATCAATGTTAAAGGTCTTTTATACATGAGTAAGGCGGTCATCCCGGGAATGATGGAAAGACAATCTGGTCATATTATCAATATTGGTTCTACTGCGGGAAAAGAGGTGTATCCAAATGGAAATGTATACTGTGCCAGCAAACATGCGGTAGATGCCATCAACCAGGGAATGCGAATAGACCTGAATGGTAACGGAATTCGCGTTGGTGCCATAAATCCCGGACTCACCGAAACTGAATTTAGCGATGTGAGATTTAAAGGAGATGCTGCAAAAGCTGATAAAGTTTACCAGGGTTTTCAAGCCTTACAACCGGAAGATATCGCAGACATCATTCACTTTACAGTTACCAGACCTTACCACGTAAACATCGCAGATCTTACCGTGATGTGCACAGCTCAGGCCAGTAGCACCATTGTAGATAAAAACTAGCGAACAGGACTGCATCATGATCAATAAAAGACTTCTTATTAAAAATCTGCTGGCTCATAATGATGAGAATAGCTTTTACGATAAGAAGCGACAATTGAACATTGGTGAACGGGAAGGAAAAGCGAAATTCCTGAAACATATCTGCGCGCTTTCCAATTCCAATCCGGAAAACAATTCTTATATCGTGATTGGAGTTGAAGATGAGGATAGCAAAATAGTTGGCATTGATTTTTTTGATGATAGTAAAATTCAGAATTTGATCAACGCTTACCTCAGCAATCCTCCGCGAATATCTTATGAGAATATTCCTTTTCCACATTTACCAGATCACTTGGTGATTGGACTCGTCACCATCAGGCCCAATCATGCTAAGATCTGTTCCTTCAGAAAAAATATCTGGAAATATTACGGAGGGTCGATTTTTATGCGGGATGGAAGTATCTCCATGCCTAAGGTTTTTGATATAGAAATTCAGGATGTAAACTCAGCTCAGGTAGCATCTATCGAAAATCATTCACACAATAATATAGAATACACTTTAGACGGCGTATTCGATTTTATGCGGAAAAGAAAGGATTATAGTCCTAGTTACAAGGTTTTCAAGGAATATTTTGTGGTTTGCTGGGCGGGAAGGGAGAAAAAGATCAAGAAGCAATCCTATTATTCCCGGGTAGATATCGAGTTGATTAACGAGCAGGTGAAACTATTCTATTCTGCTCTTGACGAGGTAAGTATTATTCAGAATGAAGACAGTTTTAAGATCCTGGAATACGTACATCTGGGGTTACATGATCAGTTTAAGTACTATCCCTTAGAGGAAGTTACCATCAGTTTCGGTAATAATGGAAGCTATGAAATTGAAAGTAATGTTATTTTTGAAGCTCCGAAATTCGATAAAAAGACGTTATATCATATTTATAACACCAATCGCAGTATTGTTGATAAATTGAGGAACGGTATTGATCTTAATGCTGAAGATCTTAAGGATCTGCGGAATTTACCGTCTACCTATTTACTTTGCTATTTGAACAATTTTTCAGATGCATTGGATAAACTTGAAGAGGCCCGACCTTATCTTAAGAATTTTGGAGCTGAATATTACCAGTCCTACAAAGACAGTATGAGAATTTTAAGAAAAGTAAAATATAATTAAGATGGCAAGAACATTCGCTATTGGAGATCTACATGGAGGAAAGAAAGCGCTAATTCAGGTATTGGAACGAATCGACCTTAAACCTGAGGATACCCTGATTTTTCTGGGTGATTATGTAGATGGCTGGAGCGATTCTGCAAATACGGTTACTTACCTCATCAAACTTGCCCGGCAGAACAGCTGTATTTTTATACGTGGAAATCATGATGACCTTGCACAAAAGTGGCTTGAAGGTGGAGAAATGAACGAAAAATGGCTGGAACATGGTGGCCAGTCGAGCATCGATGCCTATCGCACTTTTACTCATGAACAGATCGAGGATCATATTCAATTCTTTAAGGATACGCTGAATTACTACCGACATGATAATCGGTTATTTGTTCATGCCGGCTTTACAAACTTACATGGTCCAGATTATGAGTATTCAGACAAAGGTTTTTACTGGGACCGGACTTTATGGGAAATGGCATTAGCTATGGATCCTTCGATCAAACCCGGTGATATGTTCTATCCTAAAAGACTTGCTCATTTTGATGAAATATTCATTGGACATACCCCGGTGACCAGAATTGGTAAAACAACACCTGTGAATAAAGCAAATATCTGGAATGTAGATACTGGAGCAGCTTTTAAGGGTCCAATTACAGCAATTGATGTTATTACCAAAGAAATCGTGCAAAGTGACCCGGTTCATACGCTATATCCTGATGAACAGGGCAGAAATTAGCATTCATTTACGATAGCTTCTCTATCCTTATTCATATCTTTGAAGTTCAAGTTTTTGAGGTTATAATTCGCAAATTTTGAAGTTTTAAAAAATATTTGCACGTTTATTGTAATTTATTGAACAAACAGGCTTTAATTAGCACTCGAAAATCTACAAAGAACTACAGCATGGCAATGGATAATATACGTTTAGAAGTAATGAATACGGTGGAGAAATCTGTACAGGGTTTCATCGACAAATACCTCATCCCGGTGGAAGACATCTGGCAACCTACAGACCTTCTACCAAATCTTCAAACTGAAGATGGTTTTGAAGGTGTACACCAGATTCGTGAAGAAGCTAAAGAACTGGGGTATGACTTCTGGGTGGTTTTAGTAGCCGATATGGTTACTGAAGAAGCTTTGCCTACATACGAATCCTGGTTAATGGATATGGAAGGTGTAAAACAACATGATGCCAGTAAAGGAAAATCCAATTCATGGGCTAAATGGGTAAGACACTGGACTGGAGAAGAAAATAGACATGGTGATACGTTGAATAAATACCTTTACCTCTCTGGTAGAGTAGATATGAAAGAGATCGAAAAAACGACTCAGCACCTAATTAGTGATGGTTTCGATATTGGAACCGGGAGAGACCCATATAGAAACTTCGTTTACACCAGCTTCCAGGAGCTGGCTACCAACATTTCTCACAAACGTGTAGGACAACTGGCGAAGCAAAAGGGAAATAAGATGCTGGCTAAAATGTGTAACATCATTGCTGGAGATGAAATGAGACATTACATGGCTTACAGAGAATTTGTAAAGACCATTTTCGAACATGATCCAAGTGAAATGATGCTGGCTTATGTAGATATGATGAAAAAGAAGATCGTAATGCCTGCTCAATTTATTAGAGAATCTGGACAGGGAATTGCTGAAGCTTTCGAAAACTTTTCTAATGCTGCCCAAAGATTAGGAGTATATACTACTATGGATTATATCGACATTCTGAAGAAGTTAAACGATTATTGGGAAATTGATAAAATGCGTGGTCTTAATGACGATGCAGAGAAAGCTCGTGATTACCTGATGGCCCTGCCAGAAAGGATGACAAGAATCGCTGGTAGAATTGCAGTACCACAGGATCCTCATACATTTAAATGGGTTTCCAACAATGGAATGCTATAATTGAAATTCCATAAAAAATATAAACCCTGCAGTTCACTTGCAGGGTTTTTTAAATCTACAAATGCTACAAAGCACTAAAAGAACCATATGAAAAAATTAATTTTTGCCCTTACTTGCCTGGTCGCTACCAATTTTGCACAGGCACAGAGCACAGAAAAAAATAACGAGATTAAATTGAATATCGCTAATACCATTGCGATCGCATCTGTTGAGTTTGGATATGAAAGATTCCTGGATGATCATCAATCTATCGAAGGAATGATCCTGATCAATGATCGTATCAACTATCATTCTGAAAGTGGTTCCAGAAAATTTGAAACCAATAGTTTTAAAGTTGGTTATAACTACTATTTTGGAGAAGAATACGCTGCATCAGGTTTATATGTAAATCCATTCCTGAAGTACAGAAGTGGCGAATTTAGCGAAGCTGCTCCAAATGCAGAATTTGATGCTGATCTATTAACAGATATGAATTCCTTTATCATTGGACTTGGTGCAGGATACAAATGGAATTTCAATGATACTTTCGTAATAGGACCTTTCGTTAATATAGGAAGAAATTTTAGTGATGAAGTGAAAGACAGGTTCTCTGCTATCGAATTCAATGCAGGTTTAAATATTGGCTATAGATTCTAATATTAAATTTCAAGATAAAAAAAGCCGATTCTCGCGAATCGGCTTTTTTTAATTCTAGGTTTTTGACTTAGCTAAGTTGCTTAAAGTTTTGTTTCCAAACCTTATAAGTTGCCAGATCTTTCTCCATTAAATTCAGACAGAAAGCGATTACTGCTGCATCATCCAGATAGCCAAGTACCGGTATAAAATCCGGAATAAGGTCTATTGGAGACAATACATATAAAAGTGCCGCACCGGCCGCTGCTATGATATTAAATGGAATATCCCTGTAATCCCCTTTGGCATAATCTTTAACCAGGGAAAAAAGGATCATCGCATCATCCAGATAACGCTTCAATTTTCCTTTAGTTTCGAACTTATTGAGAATTTTTTCCTCCTCATCGATCACCTTCCCTACATCTTCCTTAGAAAAGTCTTCCGTTCTTTTCTGGTGTTCCTTTTCAGCCTGTTCTTTTGAAAATTCGCTCATAACTTCTTTTGGTTTCTAATCCTCGAAAATAAAGATTATCTCAGCCTGATTCAAAATTGGGCCGCGTATTTAAGTATGATTTAACGATTTACGGTCAAGCATAGCATAAAAAAACCCGCTATCCTTAGAAAGCGGGTTTTCAATAAGTTTATAATGATTACAAATCAAACTTGATTCCCTGAGCCAGTGGAAGTTCAGTCGTGTAATTGATCGTATTCGTTTGTCTTCGCATGTATACTTTCCATGCATCAGAACCTGATTCGCGACCACCACCGGTGTCTTTTTCTCCTCCGAATGCTCCACCAATTTCAGCACCCGAGGTTCCAATATTCACATTAGCAATTCCACAATCTGATCCTTCCGTAGAAAGAAAACGTTCAGCTTCTCTCAAATTGTTTGTCATGATCGCAGAGGAAAGCCCCTGTCTTACTCCATTTTGTAATTCCAGCGCATCGCTTACATCCCCGGAATATTTCATAATATATAATACCGGTGCAAAGGTTTCATGCTGTACGATCTCAAAATCATTCTTAGCTTCGGCAATTGCAGGTTTCACATAACAACCGCTTTCGTAACCCTCACCTTCAAGGACACCACCTTCAACTAAAATAGTTCCTCCTTCTTCTACTACTTTCTTCAAAGCATGCTGGTAATTTTTAACAGCATCCTTGTCGATAAGCGGTCCAACATGGTTATTCTCATCAAGTGGGTTTCCTATCCTGATCTGCTTGTAAGCGCTCACGATAGCATCCTTCACTTTATCATAAATATCTTCGTGAATGATCAATCTTCTGGTGGAAGTACAACGCTGCCCACATGTTCCAACTGCTCCAAAAACAGCTCCAATCACCGTATTTTTAATATCTGCATCTGGTGTTACAATAATCGCATTGTTTCCACCAAGTTCCAGCAATGTTTTTCCTAATCTTCCAGCTACTTCCTTAGCTACAATTTTTCCCATTCTGGTTGAACCTGTAGCCGAAATTAATGGCACACGCTCATCTTTGGTCATCATTTCGCCAACTTTGTAGTCTCCGGTGATCAAACAGGAAATACCTTCAGGCACATTATTTTCAGCAAAAACTTTAGCTGCAATGTTTTGACAGGCCACAGATGTAAGCGGAGTTTTTTCTGAACCTTTCCAGATACAGGCATCGCCACAAACCCAGGCCAGAGCCGTATTCCATGACCAAACTGCTACCGGAAAATTAAAAGCTGAAATAATTCCTACAACTCCAAGAGGATGGTATTGTTCGTACATGCGATGCCCAGGGCGTTCACTATGCATGGTCAAACCATGCAATTGTCTTGAAAGCCCCACTGCAAAATCGCAGATATCGATCATTTCCTGAACTTCACCAAGACCTTCCTGGTAGGATTTTCCCATTTCATAAGAAACAAGTTTCCCTAATGGTTCTTTTAATCTTCTAAGTTCATCATTAAACTGTCGTACAACTTCCCCACGCTGTGGTGCTGGCCATGTTCTCCATTCCTTGAATCCCTTGGCAGCTGTAGAAACTGTCTTTTCATAATCCTCACTGGTGGTTGCTTTCACTTTCCCAATGAGTTCACCATCAACTGGTGAATATGATTCAATGATATCTCCGTTACTAAACCAGTCTTTACCGGTAGATGTTCCATTATTTACGTCGTTTAAACCTAAATCTTTCAGGGCTTGTTTAATCCCGAATTCTTCAGCGATTTTGCTCATTAAATTGCGTTTTTATCGATTATTTTGTGTAGTTATTGCGAAAATAGTAAAAATAAACGGCTATTCCTCCGGAGCTGTGAATCGTTCATCGGCAGGCATTACTTCACCACAATTTTCGCAAGTGCGAAGTTCCTCACTATTATAAAAATGTTTAAAATGTCTTAGGAAGTCTGTTTCAATATCGTGTAAAGGGAAGTAAACCTCATATAACTTGTGATTGCAATTATCACAAAACCAAAGCAAACCGTCCTCACCAGCTTCATTAAGTCTTTTGCGTTCCACTACCAGGCCAATGGAACCTTCCTTTCTTTCAGGTGAATGTGGCACTTTCCCGGGATGCAAATACATATCGCCAGGACCTAATTTCATAGTTCTCTTTTTACCTTCGTCCTGAATATGGACCTCGATCTCTCCTTCAAGCTGGTAAAACAATTCTTCTGTTTCATTATAATGATAATCTTTCCTAGCGTTTGGCCCGGCAACGATCATGACAATATAATCGCCAGATTCTCTATATAAATTCTTATTTCCTACGGGAGGTTTTAAGTGCTCGCGATTTTGCTCGATCCACTTATTCAGGTTAAAAGGTCCTTCTACAGGCATATTTCGATTTTTTCTAAAATTACTGAATACTGCGGAAAGCTTCTGAAGAACATCTATTAAAATTGAATTAAGAGTTTGCTTCAGAAGTCTATCTGAAATTTTATAACTTTCAGACAAATACGACCTATGAAAAAACTACTCTTCCTATTCAGTTTTGTCACTTTACTTTCATGTGATCAGAATTCAGAAAATAAATTAGAAGTTGCTACTTCAGCAGAAGAAAATAAAACTACAACCGATGCAACACAGAATTTTGGGATTGTGATCCATGGAGGTGCTGGTACGATCCTTAAAGAAAATATGAGTGATAGTCTGGAAAAGGCCTACAAGGATAAGATGGAAGAGGCGATAAGAACCGGTCACGAAATTCTGGCGAATGGAGGAACTGCTGTGGAAGCTGTTCAACGAACCATCAATATTATGGAAGACAGTCCGCTATTTAATTCGGCAAAAGGCGCAGTATTCACCAACGAAGGAATCAATGAACTCGATGCCTCGATCATGGAGGGCAAAAATCTGAATGCCGGAGCGGTTGCCGGGGTTACAAACGTCAAAAACCCAATCAACCTGGCTTTTGAAGTCATGGAAAATTCAGAACATGTACTATTATCTGGAAAAGGGGCTGAAGATTTCGCTAAAGAAAGAGGACTCGAAATTGTTGACCCTTCATATTTCTATACTGAAAACAGGTTTAAAGCAATGGAAAGAGCAAGGAACCGCGAAGATAACGAGACTGCATTTTACGACCCTTTCGTAAAGGATGAAAAGTTTGGAACTGTAGGATGTGCTGCGCTGGATAAAAATGGAAATCTTGCAGCTGGTACTTCAACTGGCGGGATGTCTAACAAAAAATATAACCGAATCGGGGATTCCCCTATTATTGGAGCTGGAACTTATGCTAACAACGCCACCTGCGCAATTTCCAGTACCGGCTGGGGTGAGTTTTTTATTCGCGGAGTTGTAGCCTATGATATTTCAGCAATGATGGAATATAAGGGCATGAGTCTTCAGGAAGCTGCGAGTGAAGTTATTCAGAAAAAACAACCGGCTTTAGGCGGTAATGGTGGGATCATCGCTATTGACCATAGAGGAAATGTGGCGATGGAATTTAATACTGAGGGAATGTACCGTGCGAGCATGAATGCAAAAGGTGATCTACAATTGGGTATCTACAAAGAGAATAACACCGATTAAAATATATCCTTTTGAAACTTACAAAGCTCCTGGAATCAGGAGCTTTTTTCATTTAGTTATATATCTGTATATGCATCAAATTAGATTTAACGCGAACTAAGAGCTACCTTTGTACCCTTAAAGATTCCCTACAAAGTCCTAATATGATGTCATTTACAAAAAAGATCGGCCTTTTAAGCCTTCTCGTTCTTATATTTTGCGATTCTTCAAATGTCAACGCGCAACGAATGTCTCGTGAGGAAGTTAATGACACCATCAAAAGCATGCCTTCATTTAGTAGTTATCACGATAATTACCTGATCAGCGGAATCCCCACGAACAAATCGGCAAACAAGATGAATTCTGATATCAAATATCAGATTAGTTTTAAGCAGCTAATTTCCCGGGCAACCCTACCTCTTAACAGCTATTTGTTCGTGAGCTATACACAGAAAGCTTTCTGGAATATCTATGACAAATCCAGTCCTTTTGAAGAGATCAACTTTAATCCTGCTGTGGGAGTTGGGACGCCAATATTCGATAAATCCAATAGAATCATTGCCCTGGCAGAACTGCAGCTCGAACATGAATCCAATGGACGGGACAGTCTGGCTAGCAGAAGCTGGAATAGAGTTTCAGGAATGTTTCATACTCCACTGGGAAGACGCACTATGCTAAGCGCGAAAGCATGGGTTCCTTTTGCTTATACCGAAAATCATCCTGATCTCTTGGATTTTGTTGGTTTAGCTGAAGTCAAAGTACAACAGACCTTTTTCAGAGATCTATTGATTGGCGAGGTAACGGTTAGGAAAGGATTGAAAGATTGGAAAGGATCTGTAGGTACAAAGGTTTACTACAAATTATTCAATAATTCCGGAAACCAGTATTTAATGCTGGAATGGTTCGCTGGTTATGCTGAAAGTCTCATCGATTACGATAAATATACCAGTATGGTTAGAATTGGGTATGTCATTAAATCTACAGACCTCAATATTTTACGAACAAGATAACTAGCTCCCACATTAACGGATGACGTCCTGCAATTAAGACTCACCAGAACTCCATTTTAAGACATTAAAATTTTTTAACGAACATTTAAGTTTGATTAGTTCGGTGCGTTCAGAACCAACTGTATATTTGCAAGCTCATTTAAAATAATTGCATGGATTGTTGTTCACCAGAAAAACGAAAACTGATCGAAGAGATCGGGGTTCATTTTGAGAAAATACATAATCTCGCTCCTTTATCGGCAAGGATCTATATCATCATGATCCTGTCTCCTAATGACGGACATACATTTGATGAGATCATCGAAATCACCCAGGCGAGTAAAAGTTCTGTCTCTACACAACTTAATTTACTGCTACAAACCAAAAAAGTAGAATACTTCACCAAATCCGGGGATAGAAAGCGCTATTTCAGGGCAAGCAGAACCTATCTCAAGAATACCCTTAACGAAGAGATGAACAGGACGAAAGAAGAGATTCGGGTCGTTGATAAAATTCACGAGTTCAATTCAACCTATAATAAAGAGAAGTTCAAGAGATCTGGCGGTGTAGGCCGTTTATATATGGATCATTTAAAATTGCAAAAAGAAAACCTGGAACGTACGATCGAACAAATGAACCAGGAACTGGAAAATTAATTATCGAAGAAAAGCAGAAATGAAAAAATCGTTATCAATCTCAGGTTTATTCGTCCTATTATTAGTCCTGGCAGGCTGCGGGAATGAAGGAGAATCACAGGCTCAGGCTGCAGCCCCGCAAGCAAAACCATTTCCGGTAACAGAGGTTCCCCAAAGAACACTTACTGGTTATACCACTTATCCCGTTAAGATCGAAGGGATCATTAATAGTGAGGTTCGTGCGAAGGTTTCCGGGTACATTACAGATGTTCTGGTAGATGAAGGACAGGAAGTAAAGAAAGGTCAGTTACTATTCAAACTCGAAACTCAATCTCTTAACCAGGATGCAGCTGCAGCGAAAGCTAACGTTAATGCTGCCCAGGTAGAAGTAGATAAGCTAAAACCTTTAGTGGAAAAGAACATTATTAGTAACGTTCAGCTGGAAACAGCAAAGGCAAAACTGCAACAGGCGCAAAGTAGCTACAATAGTGTTGCTGCAAATATTGGTTACGCCAATATCAAAAGTCCGGTAGACGGTTATGTAGGTTCCATAAGACTTCGTGAAGGTGCATTGGTGAGTCCAACCAGTACTCAACCATTAACCACCGTGAGTAATATAAGTAAAGTCTATGCCTACTTTTCCATGAATGAAACCGAATATCTTGATTTTCTGAAAGAATATGAAGGGGAAAAAGTTCAGGATAAGATCAATAATATGCCGGAAGTAGAACTGAAGCTTGCCAATGGAACAACCTATTCTGAAAAAGGTAAGATCGAAACCATCAATTCGCAGGTGAATGAAAATACCGGATCCATATCCTTCAGGGCAGTTTTTGACAATCCTTCAAGACTTCTTTCCAATGGAAATAGCGGTAAAATTTTAATTCCGAAGACCTATGAAAATGCTTTGATAGTTCCGCAGGAATCCACCTTTGAGAGGCAGGGAAATGTTCTTGTTTATAAGATTGGAGCCAACAATAAAGTAACCAGTTCAACATTAGAAATTATTACAAGAATAGATAATTTATATGTTGTGAAATCTGGGGTGAAGCAGGGAGATACGATTGTTGCAAAAGGCCTGGCCAAATTACGACCAGATACCGAAATAAAGCCTCAACCAGTCGCTTTCGACAGTGTGGCTAAGCCTATTGAAAAGGTATTCAGATAAATTTTCAGGAAAAAGAAACGTTATGCTAAAGACATTTATAGAAAGACCCGTACTCTCTACGGTGATTTCCATCATTATCGTGATCCTGGGGGTACTTGGTCTTTCCAACCTTCCTATCACGCAATATCCTGACATTGCACCACCAACAATTACCGTGAGCACTTCTTATCCAGGTGCCAATGCAGAAACGGTACTGGAAAGTGTGATCATTCCTATTGAAGAACAGATCAACGGTGTGGAGGGAATGACCTATTTAACCTCAACAGCTACTAATAATGGTACTGCAGAGATCACAGTTTATTTCGATCAACAGGTAGATCCAGACATTGCTGCGGTGAACGTACAAAACAGGGTGGCCCGTGCAAACCCTCTATTACCTGCAGAAGTTAAACAAACCGGGGTAACTACCCAGAAACAACAAACGAGTGCACTAATGTTCTTTTCTCTTTTGAGTAAGAACAAGGATTTTGACGATACTTTCATTCAGAATTACTTAAAGATCAATGTCATTCCTGAAATCCAAAGGGTAAATGGTGTTGGGAACGTTCAGGTTTTTGGAAGTAAGGATTATGCCATGCGAATCTGGCTACAGCCTGATAAACTCGCAGCATACAACCTTGTTCCAACAGATGTGATCGCTGCTTTGAATGAGCAGAGTCTGGAAGCTGCTGCCGGTTCTCTGGGTGAGAATGGCGGTAAAGCTTTTAACTACACTATTAAATACAGTGGTAGGTACAATACTGAGGAGCAATACAGCGATATCGTGATCAAGGCTCTTGGAAATGGAGAATTTCTAAGACTTAAAGATATTGCTGAGATCGAACTCGATGCTCAAAGTTATAGCGGAAGCTCCATGACTAAGGGATATCCTGCGGTAAACATGGGTGTTTTCCAGACCAAAGGTTCCAATGCTCGTGATATCATCCTGGAAATCGAAGACCGACTGGCAGAAGTTGAAAAAGATCTTCCTGAAGGTCTGGAGATATATGTGCCGTACAATACCAACGAATTTCTGGACGCCTCGATCAACAAGGTGACACATACGCTTATTGAAGCTTTTATACTTGTTTTCCTGGTTGTATTCATATTTCTACAGGATTTCAGGTCGACCTTGATCCCGGCCATTGCGGTTCCGGTATCTATTATTGGTACTTTTTTCTTCCTGAACCTTTTTGGATATAGTATCAACTTATTGACCTTGTTTGCGCTGGTGTTGGCTATCGGGATTGTGGTAGATGATGCCATCGTGGTGGTCGAGGCCGTCCACGCAAAACTGGATGAAGGTGCTAAAAGTGCCAAACAGGCTACAACCACAGCCATGAACGAAATTTCTGGAGCGATCATCTCGATCACCCTGGTTATGGCAGCGGTATTTATTCCGGTGACATTCATTAAGGGACCAACTGGTGTATTTTATGAGCAATTTGGAATCACCTTAATCGTAGCAATATTTATTTCTGCAGTAAACGCATTAACCTTAAGCCCTGCTCTGTGTGCATTATTTCTGAAGACTCATGACGAGAAGAAAAATGGTAAGAAAAGTTTCCTAAAGAAGTTCTATGATGGATTTAACCGCGGATTTAATGCGACTATCGAGAGATATGGAAGATCGCTGAAGTTTCTCTACAAGAACAAATGGGTGACCGCTTTGATCCTTATCCTCGCAATTGGTGGAATCTGGTGGTCTGCTTCTACAACTCCTTCAGGTTTTGTACCAGATGAAGATCGCGGACTTATATTCGTAAACCTCGAATTACCTGCAGGTGCTTCCATAGACAGAACCCAGGAAGTAAATGATCTGCTATACCAGAAAGTAAAAGATATTGAAGGTATTCAGGGAGTTTCAGTAATTGCCGGTAGAAGTTTAATTAGTGGTGCAGGAAGTAATTATGGACTTGGATTCATTAAACTGGATAACTGGGAAGAGCGTGATAGCGAAGAATTATCTGTTGAAAGTATTACAGGAAAGTTGTTCGGTGTTGCGGCAACCATCCCGGAAGCAAATATTATTTTCTTCTCACCTCCCAGTATTCCCGGCTTCGGAAATTCATCAGGATTCGAAGTGAATTTACTGGATAGATCTGGGGCAGGTTTCAACGAGTTGGATGAAGCCAACCAGGAATTTATCAGGAAACTTTCTGAAAGACCTGAGATTCAATATGCACAAAGTTCTTTCAATACCAATTATCCTCAATACGAACTGGAATTGAATGTACCATTAGCTAAAGAAAAAGGCGTTACGGTAAATGAAATATTCAGTACTCTTCAGGGATATATTGGAGGGGTTTATGCTGCCGATTTCTCTAAATTCGGAAAACAATACCGGGTTTACGTGCAGGCTTATCCTGAAGATCGTGCACAAAAATCTGATCTCAATAAGCTTTACGTTCGTACATCTTCCGGAGAAATGAGTCCTATAACGCAGTTTGTGGATCTTAAAAGAGTGTATGGGCCACAATCTGTAACCCGTTTCAACCTGTTCAACTCTACTAAGCTTAGTGGTGCAACCAATCCAGGTTTTAGTTCAGGAGATGCGATTACAGCCATTGAAGAAGTTGCCAGCACACTTCCGGAAAATTATACGACTGCTTACAGTGGTCTAACCCGGGAGGAGGTAAACGCCGGAGACCAAACGACCACGATATTTCTATTATCCATTGTGTTCGTTTACTTCTTGCTGGCGGCACAATATGAAAGTTATTTATTACCGTTTTCAGTGCTGTTCTCCTTACCACTTGGAGTTTTTGGTGCTTATATCACCACAAAATTTTCAGGATTGCAGAACAATATCTATTTCCAGATCGCATTGATCATGCTAATAGGTCTACTTGCCAAGAATGCTATTCTAATTGTGGAATTTGCTTTGCAGCGAAGACGACAGGGAGAATCGATCGTAGATGCCGCCATTGATGGAGCGAAATCCAGGCTAAGACCAATTCTTATGACCTCTTTTGCCTTTATTCTTGGATTGCTGCCGCTTGTACTAGCTACAGGAGTTGGTGCAGAAGGAAACCGTTCTATTGGTACAGGTGCTGCCGGAGGATTATTAATTGGAACTATTCTGGGAGTCTTCGTAATTCCTATCCTGTTTATTCTCTTCCAGTGGTTGCAGGAAAAAGTAGGTAAGAAACCCGAAGCTGTTGAAACTAAATAAGATTGAAGATGAACGTATTATATAACATGAAATTTGGTCTGGTGGGAGTTGTACTCCTTAGCCTTCAATCGTGTTTTGTTGCTAAAGATTACGAACAACCAGAGGTAATTGAAGAAGCGAATTACAGAACCGATGAGATAGACCAGGATAGTTTGAATATGGCAAATGTCTCCTGGAAGGAGATGTTTACAGATCCGATCTTACAGGACTATATTTCTAAAGGCCTTGAAAATAATATTGATATTCGCGTAGCAATGCAACAGATCAATGCTGCGGAAGCTTACGTAAAACAAGGTAAAGCTGGTTATCTTCCAACTCTGGGAGCCAATGCCACCTTTACTCACCAGGAACTTTCTCAAAACAGCCAGTTTGGTAGTTTATTTAGTTCACTGGACCAGTATCAATTAAGTGCAGATCTTTCCTGGGAAGCAGACATCTGGGGTAAGATTAGAAGTAGAAAACGTGCTTTTGATGCCAGGTATTTGCAAAGTATCGCGGCACATCAGGCAGTGAAAACCAGGTTGATCTCAGATATAGCTTCAACCTACTATCAATTGCTGACTTTGGACGAGCAGATCGCGATTACTGAAAGAACAGTAGAAACCAGGGCGAATAGCCTTGAGACTACAAAAGCTCTAAAGGAAGCTGGAACTCTTACTGAAGTTGGAGTGCAGCAAACTGAAGCGCAGCTATACACCGCAAAAGCTATCTTGATAGACCTTAGAAATGAAGCAAGATTACTTGAAAATACACTTTCTATACTTCTGGGTGAAGCACCCATGTTAATTGAAAGATCCAACCTGGACGAGCAGGAGATAACGACAGATCTTAATATTGGTGTTCCGGTACAACTCTTACGTAACCGCCCAGATGTCATTGCTGCGGAATATAATCTGGTGAATGCATTTGAATTGACCAATGTTGCGAAAAGCAATTTCTATCCTTCGCTTACTTTGAGTGCAACTGGAGGATTACAGGCTTTAGATAAAGGAGATCTTTTTGATCCTAATTCACTTTTCGCTACCGTAATTGGCGGTTTGGCTCAGCCTATTTTGAACGGAAGAGCTATTAGAACTGAATATGAAGTATCACAGGCAGAACAGGAACAGGCCAGACTTGAATTTAGAAGAGCGATTCTAACGGCGAGTAAAGAAGTTTCAGATGCCATGTATTCTTACGAGGCTGCTTCAGAAAAGATCGATGTAAAACAGAAAGAATTCAAAGCTTATGATCTTGCGACAGATTATTCCGAAGAATTACTGAATAATGGGCTTGCCAATTACCTTGAGGTTTTAACGGCAAGACAGAATGCCTTAAATTCCAGTTTAGATCTTGCTAACGCAAAGTACAATCAATTAAAATCAATTGTCGATCTTTACGCGGCCTTAGGCGGCGGCTGGAAATAATTAGAATTTAGTTTTTTCATAGTTAGTTGTTGGTTGATGGTGACCTCGGGCTTTAGAGTTTGAGGTCACTTTTTTAAAATTATAATATGCTTAGAAAATTACAATCTCTATCTTTCTGCCTGGCGTTTCTTACGCTCTCATCGGTTACCTGGTCTCAGCAGGAAACAAAAGAAATTGAAAAGGACAGTGTTCCCACGACCTGGGAATTACTGAAATATGACGGTGCCAGTGCTTTTGGCGGAATAAAGAATACCTATTCTTCTCCATTTAGATGGCAAAAAGATGATTTTATCACTGCCGGAGCTGTAGTTGCCGGTACCGCTGCCCTTTACATTTTCGATGAGGAGACCAGTGAATACTTTATGGATCAGGGCGAAGATGCTCCCGAACTTGTAAAGGATTTTGGATGGTATTTTGGGAGTCCGCAAAATAATTACGGAGTAACTGGTGCGGTTTACCTGGTTGGTCTATTCACCAAGAATGAAAAGATAAGACAAACAGGAGTGTTAATGATTTCAGCAGCTACAGCTTCAGGGATCATTCAGTCCATCTCTAAAACGGTGGTAGGAAGAGCCAGACCATCGGCTGGTGAAGGTAAAGGCAGCTTTGATCCTTTCAATAAAGAGGGAAGATACCACTCCTTTCCGTCTGGGCATACGATCCTATCCTTTACAACATTGTATGCACTATCCAAGCAGTTCGATAATCCTTTTGTAAAAGCTGGACTTTTAGGAGTTGGAATGGTTTCCCCGGTTTCCAGGCTTTGGTCTGGTGCACACTGGCTTACCGATGTTGGACTTAGTCTTGCAATTAGCGTTGCGGTTGTGGACAGTATAGATAAATACCTGAAGAACGAACGAAACTACGGAGTACAGAATCCCAATAAAATAAGCTGGAAAATGCAGGTAGGTCTTGGCCGGGTAGGGATCGTAGGTACTTTTTAACCTGCTTTTAAAATAATTCGAACTATAGATTTCTTAACTTTAAAAGAAAAACATGAAAAGTAATTTTAGTGATATTATTTCCGGAAATACGCCAGTACTGGTAGATTTCTATGCCGACTGGTGTGGACCTTGCAAATCCCTTGCTCCTATACTAAAAGAAGTGAAAAACGATCTTGGGGAAGGTGTAAAGATCGTGAAGATTGATGTGGATAAGAACCAGGAATTAGCCTCGAAATATCAGGTTAGAGGGGTTCCAACCATGATACTCTTCAAGGATGGGAAACAATTCTGGAGACAGTCAGGCTTATTACCCAAACACGATATTGTAAGTAAGATCACCTCTATTTAAGCTTACCGCCTTTGGCAGCCCACCATGGATGTATTTCAACCTTTAATCTGCCAGCTTTCACCATGGGATCTAAATTGGCCAGGCTATCTGCTTCGGCTTGAGTGGCAGTATTAAAAACTACAATTCCACGAAGGTCACCATCATCTCCCATAGGTCCTGTTAAACTGGTATAACCTTCAGTGGCCATACGCTCCAGATGAGCCATATGCTTCTTTTGAAGCTCTGCAGCCTCGGTAGAATCCTGGCTTCTTGTAGGTCCGGATTTCAGAAAAGCCATATAATATTGCTGCATGAGATAGGTAGTATCACCTTCTTTATAACTAAAAGTCTGGTAACCTCTCTTTTTGAGATCTTCTTCGATAGACTTTGTACTAACTTCCTTTTCTACGATCGTATCCCCTTTCACCTCCACAGTTTCTTCGGAAGCCTTTTTAGAAGATTGATCACAGGAAACAAAGAGGGACAGAAGTGCAATTAAGATAAGATTTTTCATTTTTTCCAGTTTTTATAGGGATTAAGAGTAAGCTGTGAATTGTAATATTGATTTTGACCGGTCACTTCCTCACCCAGCCAATCAGGTTTCAGGAAATATTCTTGCTCTGAATGTAACTCGACTTCTGCGATACGTAGACCTTGATTATCTCCCAGAAATTCGTCTACTTCAAATGTATGCTGTCCTACAGTCACGAGATAACGGTACTTTTCAATTTTTCCCGGCTCACAAAGCTTGAGAAGTTCCTTAGCTTCGTCAACTGGCAATTCCTTCTCCCACTCGTAACGGGAAACTCCACTTTCAGAGCTTTTGCCTTTAATGGTCATAAAAGCTTTATCAGCCTGGATACGTATGCGGATGGTTCTTTCCGGATGCGTATTTAGATAAGCCTGAATAAATAAGGTTTTACTACTCGCTTCTTTCTTAAATGCTTCTGAAGTGATCAGGAACTTTCTTTCAATTTCTATCATTCTGAAGAGTTGCTTAAAGTCTTGATCTTATCAGATTCGATTCTTCCGCTATTATATGGATGGTTCGCCAGGTATCGCATGGCATTGGCTATCTCCTGAGGTTCTATACTCCGGTACTTTTTAAGATTGCCAATAAGCAAGTGATTGCCCAATTTCATTAATTTAATAAATATGGATTCCATGAACCTGTTCTCTGCTCTGTCACCAGCGATCAAAGATGGTTGTAGTATGTAAATATTCGAAATTTTCTGTTCCAGTACTGCACCTTCCATTTCTCCTTTTACCTTATTATAAAAGATATTACTATCCTCATCGGCTCCCAGAGCTGAGATGACCATAAAGGTGTCAATGTTGTTCCTTTTAGCTAGTTTGGCCGCGGTCGCAGGAATTCCAAAATCAATTTTTCGATATAATTCCTTATCTGGAGTTTTGCTTTTTGTAGTTCCTATGCAGCAGAAGACTTCATCTCCAGTGAATAGTTCCTGAATCTTTTCAAGTTCAAAAAGATCAATGAGATATTCCTCGATCTTTTCACTTTTTTGAGATACATGATTTCTTCCAAAAACCTTGATCTTTCTATAACGATCATCCTTAATTAATTTATCTAAAAGAATTCCACCGGTTAGACCGGTAGCCCCCAGGATGATTGCTGTTTTCGCCTGTTCCATTGCTGTAGCTATTAATTAGACTAAGATATTACTTAAATTTGCAAGGTGGAAAAACTTCGCAAAATTATCCATGTAGATATGGATGCCTTCTATGCATCAGTCGAGCAACTGGACAACCCTGATCTTCGGGGAAAGCCAGTCGCAGTAGGGGGAAGTTCACAACGCGGAGTGGTAAGTGCAGCCAGTTATGAAGCCCGAAAATTTGGTGTACGCAGTGCGATGAGCAGTGTGATGGCTAAAAGAAACTGTCCTGATCTTATCTTCGTTAAATCAAATTTTGAGAGATATCGCGAAATTTCAGCACAGATCAGGGAGATCTTTTATGAGTATACAGACCTGGTGGAGCCATTATCACTGGATGAAGCATATCTTGATGTTACCGAGAATAAAAAAGGCCTGATGAGTGCGACGCTTATCGCTAAAAAGATAAGAGACCAGATCAAGGAAAAAACTGGTTTAAACGCTTCCGCAGGTATTTCAATTAATAAATTTATCGCCAAGGTCGCCAGTGATATTAATAAACCAAACGGACAGAAAACCGTACCGCCAGAAGAAGTTTTGCAATTCCTGGAAGAGCTGGACATTAGAAAATTCTACGGAGTTGGAAAAGTAACTGCGGAAAAGATGTATCGGCTCGGCATCTTTAGCGGAAAAGATTTGAAGTCTAAAACGGAAGAATACCTGAGTGAACATTTTGGAAAGAGTGGCAGGCATTTTTACAGAGTCGTTCGCGGCATTCATCATAGTGAAGTAAAACCGCATAGAACCCGTAAATCGCTGGGTGCTGAAAGGACCTTTAATGAGAATATTTCTTCGGAAATTTTTATGCTTGAAAAACTTCAGAACATCGCTGAAGAGATAGAACGAAGACTCAAGAGATCTGATGTTGCCGGGAAAACAATCACTTTGAAGATCAAGTACAGTGATTTTACCCAGCAAACCAGAAGCAAAACGATTAGCTACTATATTTCCAGTAAAGAACTCATTCTCGAAATAGCCAAAGAATTATTATATCAGGAGAAAATGAAAAATTCGGTTAGACTGCTTGGAATATCACTGTCCAATTTGAACACTGAAAAACCGGATAGCAAAGAAGCGGAAAAAGAAGTATC
Organism: Christiangramia marina; assembly: GCF_048285865.1. NCBI lineage: Bacteria > Pseudomonadati > Bacteroidota > Flavobacteriia > Flavobacteriales > Flavobacteriaceae > Christiangramia > Christiangramia marina. The sequence continues at coordinate 845,275 of NZ_JBLVTK010000001.1, forward strand.
GGTACAGTTAAAATTCAAATTTTAATGAAGAATGCAATTTTAGTATTGATGATGATCGTTCTCGTACTTTCCTGCCAGGAAGAGCAGGTGTACAGCTTGCCAGAGGATGCGGAATCTTTGCTGACAGGTGGAGAAACCAAAACCTGGAAGCTCGCCAGGCGTATGAATAATAACGTTCGAATGAACATGGGACCCTGTTTTATGGAGTATCGCCAGAATTTTTCAAATGATCAAAGCGTTCGAGACAATAATGGCGAAAATAAGAATTGTGGACCAAGTCTCGTTGGTACCTGGGAATTTAAGAAAGGGTCAAAAAACGAACCCTATCTGCGAATTGCGAGTCCGCAAATCCCCGAACTTCTAAGTACCACTAAGGAATACAAAGACTTCAAGATCTTAAAGTTAACTATGGACACACTAGAGGTTGTATTCAGGCATAATCAATACGGGAATACGAGTAGATTGATCAAAGATATTCTTGTTCGGGAAGATCTTGATATTGGTGACCGCTACTTTCACCATTAAAAAACCGGATACCTGCTTTTGCAGATACCCGGTCGTTATATCTAAACTTGGAAGGTTCTATTCTATTTCAGAAACTCTTAGCGTATTCACCATACCCTTAGCGGTAATTGGCATTGCGGCAAGGTTGATTGTAAAGTCACCAACTTCCACAAATTTATATTGTTTCGCCATATCGTTAATATCGTCAATAGTCTCATCTGTACTCACGAACTTATCGTAGAAGAAAGCTTTTACACCCCACAAAAGGCTCAATTGGTTTAGTATCCTTCTGTTCGATGTAAATACAAGAATATGAGCTTCTGGTCTCCAGGCAGAGATCTGGAATGCCGTATAACCACTATTAGTTAACGTACAGATCGCTTTAGCCTTGATCTCGTTCGCCATGTGCGCTGCGTGATAACAAACAGCTTTAGTAATATATCTTTTAGTTCTTACGTGCGGTGGCTCATGAGGAACCTTGATAAGCGGAGAATTCTCCACACTTTCCAGGATCTGCGCCATTTTCTGAATAACCTGTACCGGATACTGTCCTACGGAAGTTTCTCCGGAAAGCATCACAGCATCTGCTCCATCCATTACCGAATTCGCAACATCGTTCACTTCTGCTCTGGTAGGCGTAAGGCTCGTAATCATGGTTTCCATCATTTGAGTTGCGATGATTACCGGAATCCGTGCTTTTTTAGCTGTAAGTACCAGTTTCTTCTGAATTAAAGGAACTTCCTGAGCAGGAATTTCCACACCCAGATCTCCACGTGCTACCATGAGTCCGTCACAATAAGCAACGATCTTATCAATATTCTCTACACCTTCAGGTTTTTCGATCTTAGCAACGATAG
>NZ_JBLVTK010000001.1:846678-860222 GCF_048285865.1 Christiangramia marina
CATAAGATCTTCAGCATGTCTAACAAAAGAAAGTGCCATCCAGTCCACAGCAAGTTCGCAAGCAAATTTGGCGTCCTTGATATCTTTCTCTGTAAGCGCAGGCAAAGAGATATTTGTATTTGGAAGGTTTACACCCTTTTTTGATTTTAATGGTCCACCCTGGATAACTTTGGTAGTAACCTCATCTTTCTTGTTGGTTTTAACCACTTCGAAGATCAGTTTTCCATCATCAAGTAGGATTCTTTCCCCAGCTTTTACATCCTGCGGAAAAGTTTCGTAATTCATGTAAACACGCTCTGAAGTACCTTTGAAAGGTTTTCCAGTTACAAACGTGATATGGTCACCTTCAGAAACTACAACCTCTTCCTTCATCACTCCAACACGAAGTTTTGGACCCTGAAGATCGGCTAGGATCGCGGCATTGAAACCTTCTTCCTCGTTAAGTTCTCTAATCATCTGCACCCGTTCTTTCACATCTTCATAATCTGCATGTGAAAAGTTGATACGAAATACGTTGACACCTTCCTGCAACATTCTCTTTAAAGTATCTTTGCTACTGGTTGCAGGGCCCAGTGTGGCAACTATTTTGGTTTTCTTGTTGGTCGGCATTATTCGAAAATTAGATTTTGTTTGTTCTTCAGCTTATCCACTTCTATAGCGTAAGCTGCCTGTACTCCTGGAATTTGATTAATCTTGTTCAGAATCCTGATGAATTCTTTAGGTAGAATTTCCTCGCTTATCTTCAGAAAAAAATCAACTTTACTATATTCAGGTATAAGGTTAATTTCTTTTGAACTGAACTTTTCCTCATTAAAAAGGGAACCTGTACTTAGAATCCTTTTCGGTTCTCCCTTGAACTTATTGGTAACCAGTTCAACGCTGTAGTAAGCTTTTGGATCTTTGAAAGAGTAAAGAGCATAAAAGGCGTGATATTCAGAATGATTAAAATCAATGTCTGTCGCCTCTCTCTCCAACTTTGTTCGCAAATTCTTATTGATTAAATAAGCCATTCTATACCCCTCTAAAGAAGAGTAGATCGCGATCAATTGAAAGCTCTCATCTTCAAACTCAAGCAGTTCCTTATGCATAAGCACAAATTCGGAATTTAAGGTTAAAGATAATATATCATTGCTGAAATGAAGATATTAGGGGTCTAAAATTCATAATTTTCTACGAAAACGTTATAGTTTACGTTAATTTCGCAAATTATTTTATTTTAGTTTGAAGTGCGTAGTAAGCGCGTTTCGATGCTTTCTCTTCAGCTTTCTTTTTTGAAGTTGCCCTGGCCTTAGCTACCACCCGATTTTCAATTCGGAGTTTTACCGCGAAATGTTTAAGTTCATCATTCCCAGTATCCTCGTAGACTTCGAAATCAAATTCCTTCTTTTCCTTCTGGCACCATTCAATTACCAGACTTTTATAGCTAATTACTTTTCCTTCGAGTTGCTCTATATCCACATATGGATCTATCACTCGCTCGTAAATGAAGCGTTCACAATACTTATAACCTCTATCAAGATAGATAGCACCAACGAGAGCTTCAAACAGGTTTCCATGAATATTCACTCCAAATTGAGTGACAGGGATATTGGTTTGAACATGTTCGATAAGACCCAGGTCTTTCCCTAGTTCATTCAGGTGCTTACGACTCACCACCTTGGAACGCATTTTAGTAAGATAGCCTTCATTCCCTCCGGGAACTGCTCTAAATAGATGAGAAGCGACCACAGCACTAAGCATGGCATCGCCAAGAAATTCCAGTCGTTCGAAGTTGATGGCATTACCATCTTCATCTCTTCGATTAAGAGAGCGATGGGTAAATGCCTTTTTATATGGAGAAAGTGTCTTTGGTTTAAAACCCAGGATTTGAGTTAGGATATTAAAAAAATTCCCGCCTTTATAAGAGCGGGAATTTAATATGTTACGAATGACGCTCATGGTCTATTCGTCTAATTTTTTAAATACTACACAGGCATTATGACCTCCAAAACCAAACGTGTTACTCATTGCGATCTTGACTTCTCTTTCCTGAGCTTTGTTCAGGGTTAAGTTAAGTTCAGGATCAATATTTTCATCAATGTTCTCATGGTTGATGGTAGGCGGGATCAAACTATATTTCATTGAAAGTATCGACGCAATTGCTTCAATGGCTCCAGCAGCACCAAGAAGGTGACCGGTCATTGATTTCGTTGAATTGATATTCATGTTCTTAGCATGATCTCCAAATACCTTGGAAATAGCCTTTAATTCAGCTACATCCCCAAGCGGCGTAGAAGTACCATGTGTATTGATCACATCTACATCCTCTGGTTTCAAACCTGCATTCTTAAGGCAGTTTTTCATTACAGCAACAACTCCATCTCCTTCCGGATGCGGAGCAGTCATGTGATAAGCGTCTGAAGAAAGACCACCGCCAAGCAATTCAGCATAGATCTTAGCTCCTCTTGCTTTAGCATGCTCATATTCTTCTAGAATAAGAGCTCCAGCTCCTTCGCCAAGAACAAATCCATCCCTTGTGGAATCGAATGGTCTTGAGGCTGTCTCCGGGCTTTCGTTTCTGGTAGAAAGGGCATGCATTGCGTTAAATCCACCCATTCCTGCCAGTGTCACAGCAGCTTCAGATCCTCCTGAAACAATTACATCACTGTATCCCAACCTAATGTTGTTAAGTGCATCTATCATTGCGTTTGCAGACGATGCACATGCCGATACTGTAGTATAATTTGCTCCCATAAATCCGTGCTTGATAGAAATATTACCCGGGGCAATATCAGCTATCATCTTCGGAATAAAGAAAGGATTGAATCTTGGAGTACCATCACCTTCAGCGAAGTTAATGACTTCATTCTGGAAAGTTTCCAGTCCACCTATCCCGGCACCCCAAATAACGCCAACGCGATATTTGTCTACCGTTTCAAGGTCTATACCAGAATCCTCGATAGCTTCGTCTGCAGATACCATTGCATACTGAGCGAACCTATCAAGTTTTCGGGCCTCCTTACGATCAAAATGATCTAAAGGATTAAAATTTTTGAGTTCACATGCGAATTTAGTCTTGAACTTTTCAGTATCAAAATAAGTGATAGGCGCGCTACCACTTTTTCCACTTTTAAGTCCTTCCCAATATTCCTCTAAATTGTTACCAATTGGGGTTAAGGCTCCAAGGCCTGTAACTACTACTCGCTTCAACTCCATATGGTGTCTATGATTTATTTTTTAGCGTCTTCGATATATGAAATTGCCTGACCTACAGTTGCAATGTTTTCTGCCTGATCGTCTGGAATCTGAATGTCGAATTCCTTTTCGAATTCCATGATCAATTCAACTGTGTCTAGTGAATCAGCACCCAAGTCGTTGGTGAAGCTGGCTTCGTTTACAACTTCATTCTCGTCAACTCCTAATTTGTCAACGATTATAGCTTTTACTCTTGATGCAATGTCTGACATAATTTTTTATTTTAATTTTGATTAGGTGGCAAAAATAAAAACTTTTATTTTAAAACCGATTTTTACTCCAAAAATGTGATGGTAATTTACATAAATTCACTCAAAGCAGTTAATTTTACATCCTAATAATTGTTAACAGCCTTATTTTGAGTGACAAAAAAAATACGACCAGAAAGAAGATTGTCATTTTTGCTTCAGGCTCCGGTACGAACGCCGAGAATATTATCAGGTACTTTCAGGAATCCAGTGATACCAGCGTATTAGCGGTATTCTGTAATAAAAAATACGCTGGCGCTTTAAAAAGAGCGCATGACCTGCAGGTAAAAGCCTTGCATTTTGACAGAAATTCATTCTACCAGACCAATGAAGTACTTCATATTCTGGAAGATATGAATCCAGATCTTATTGTTCTGGCAGGTTTTCTATGGCTGTTCCCATCCAAGATTATTGCTGAATTCCCAAATCGTATCATCAATATTCATCCCGCGCTACTACCTAAATTTGGTGGCAAAGGTATGTATGGAAATAAAGTTCATGAGGCAGTCATAGAGAAAAAAGAAAAAGAAAGTGGCATTAGTATTCACTATGTAAATGAACGTTATGATGAAGGAAATATCATTTTCCAGGCCACCATTCCAATAACTGCGGAAGACACCCCAGAAAGTCTTGCCACAAAAATTCATGCGCTGGAATACAAGCACTTCCCGGAAGTGATACAGCAACTCCTGCAAAAATAAATTAAGTGAATACACCAAAGGTGCATATTTATACAGATGGTGCTGCTCGGGGCAATCCCGGTCCCGGTGGTTTTGGTATCGTAATGGAATGGGTTGGCAAACCTTACCAAAAGGAATTCGCCCAGGGTTTTAAGCTAACCACGAATAATAGAATGGAGCTAATGGCGGTGATCGTAGCACTAAGCAAATTAAAAACACCTGGAACACCCGCTAAGGTTTTCACCGATTCCCGATATGTTTCAGATGCAGTAAACAAGGGCTGGATCTTTGGCTGGGAGAAGAAAAATTTTGTAAATCGTAAAAATGCTGATCTCTGGAAAGCTTTTCTAAGGGTCTTCCGAAGACATAAAGTAGAGTTCCAGTGGATCAAGGGTCATAATGATCACCCGCAAAATGAGCGTTGTGACACCCTGGCAGTATTGGCCTCCAAAGGAAAGGACCTTCCTGCAGATGATGGTTACAAAGCTTAACAATTGAACCAGTTATTCAGGTTTACAGCTTGAAAAACAAACTGTATATTTGCAGCGACATTTTAAAACCCGTTATGAGTAAATTACTTATTGTTGGAACTGTAGCTTTTGATGCTATTGAAACTCCATTTGGAAAAACAGATAAAATTTTAGGTGGAGCAGGTACTTATATAGGCCTTTCCGCAGCGAACTTTGATATAGACAGCGCCGTGGTTTCTGTGGTGGGAGATGATTTTCCCCAGGAATACCTCGACCTAATGAAGAATAACAAGATCGATATCGAAGGAATCGAAGTTGTAAAGGGAGGGAAAACGTTTTTCTGGAGCGGTCGCTATCATAACGACCTTAACAGCAGAGACACTCTGGACACGCAGTTGAATGTACTGGCAGATTTTAACCCGGTAGTTCCTGATAATTATAAGGACTCAGAATATGTAATGTTAGGGAACCTTCATCCATTGGTGCAATTGAGCGTACTGGAACAGATCGAGAATCCCAAGCTTGTTGTTCTTGACACCATGAACTTTTGGATGGACAATACTCCTGAAGATCTGGACAAAGTTATTGCTAAAGTAGATGTAATCACTATCAATGACGAGGAAGCAAGACAACTTTCAGGTGAATACTCTCTGGTGAAAGCTGCCAGAAAGATCGCTGAAATGGGTCCGAAATATATAGTAATTAAAAAAGGAGAGCACGGTGCACTGCTTTTCCATGAAGACCAGATCTTCCATGCTCCTGCCCTTCCTCTTGAGGAAGTTTTTGACCCAACCGGTGCTGGTGATACATTTGCTGGCGGTTTCATTGGATACCTTGCCCGAACAAATGATATTTCTTTCGAGAACATGAAGAACGCCGTGATCTACGGATCCAATCTCGCATCCTTTTGCGTTGAAAAGTTTGGAACAGAGCGGATGCAGAAATTATCTCGCGAGGAAGTAAATGAACGGCTTCACGATTTCAAGAAGCTAACGCACTTTGAAACAAAATTAGATTAGTAAAACATGCCCTGTAATTTCAGGGCTTTTTTTGTGACATAAACAACAACACAACAAATTCCAGATAAGACCCTATGAGTGACGCTATAAAACACGAATGTGGAATTGCACAGATAAGGCTTCTTAAACCATTAGACTATTATAAAAAGAAGTATGGTACTGCTTTTTATGGTGTGAATAAGATGTACCTTCTTATGGAGAAACAGCACAACCGAGGTCAGGATGGTGCAGGTTTCGCCAGTATCAAATTAAATACAGCACCGGGTGAGCGTTACATAAGTCGCGTAAGATCTAATGCCGCACAGCCAATTCAGGATATTTTTGAGCAGATCAATCAAAGGATCAATGATGAGATCCTGGCAAATCCTGAGTATGCAGAAGACACTGAACTTCAGAAGAAATATATACCTTACCTGGGTGAGGTTTTCCTGGGTCATGTTCGCTACGGAACCTTCGGAAAGAATAGTATAGAAAGCGTACACCCATTCCTGAGACAGAACAACTGGATGCACCGTAATCTTATAGTTGCCGGGAATTTTAACATGACCAATGTAAACCAGTTGTTCGATAATCTTGTAGAACTAGGTCAGCATCCAAAGGAACGAGCAGATACAGTAACGGTCATGGAAAAGATCGGTCACTTCCTGGATTCAGAAGTAAGAAAATTATACAAGAAACTTAAGAAAGAAGGTTTTTCCAAGAAGCAGGCTTCTCCACATATCGCAGAGCAGCTTGATGTTGCGAAGATCCTGAGAAAGTCTTCAAAGAACTGGGATGGAGGTTATGCCATGGCAGGGATGATTGGTCACGGTGATTCCTTCGTACTTCGGGATCCTGCAGGGATTCGTCCCGCATATTACTATAAGGATGATGAAGTTGTTGTGGTAGCTTCAGAAAGACCTGTGATTCAAACAGTATTCAATGTAGATTTTGATGATGTTCACGAATTACCTCCGGGGAACGCGATCATTACTAAAAAAAGCGGAGAGGTAAATATTACCGAGATCATTAAACCTCTGGAACGAAAGGCCTGTTCTTTTGAAAGGATCTATTTTTCCCGTGGTAGTGATGCTGAAATTTATGAAGAGCGTAAAATGCTTGGTAGATTACTCATGCCAGATGTATTGAAAAGCATTGAACATGATACCTTAAAAACTGTTTTCTCATTTATCCCTAATACTGCGGAAACTTCGTTCTACGGAATGGTGGAAGCCGCTCAGGATGAACTGAACAAACAGAAAAATGAAGCGATCCTGGAGGAAAAGGAAACTTTAACAGATGCAAGACTTCAGGAAATCTTATCCCATAGGCTTAGAACTGAAAAGATCGCGATCAAGGACGTAAAACTACGAACATTTATTACTGAAGATAGTAGCAGGGATGACCTGGTCGCCCATGTATATGATGTGACTTACGGCGTGGTAAAACCCGATGACAATCTGGTGATCATAGATGATAGTATTGTTCGGGGAACTACCCTGAAGAAAAGTATCATCAAGATGATGGACCGGCTTAAGCCAAAGAAGATCGTGGTAGTTTCTTCAGCTCCACAAATAAGGTATCCGGATTGTTATGGAATTGACATGGCCAGGCTAGAAGATCTTGTTGCCTTTAGAGCCGCTTTGGAGCTGTTGAAGGAATCTAACCAATATGAGATCGTAGAAAAGGTTTATGAGAAATGTAAGCAGCAGGTAGATCTGGATGATGCTGAAGTGCAGAACTTCGTCAAGGAAATGTATGATCCATTTACTAATGAACAGATCTCTGACAAGATCTCTGAATTATTATGTGATACTGATGTAAATGCTGACGTGAAGATCATTTACCAGACGGTAGAAAACTTACATAAAGCATGTCCAAAGAACCTGGGAGACTGGTACTTTACCGGTGACTATCCCACTGCTGGCGGGAACCGTGTAGTGAACCGGGCTTTTATAAATTTCTATGAAGGAAATACAGACAGAGCATATTAAATAGCTCTTCAACTAGTAAATATGCATTTGGTCTAATAATATTTGCAGCTAGGTTTTATCTATCTACATTAGTACCATGCCATAACATAAGTAGGTTAAGTTCATGGTAGATTTGGGGCAAAAAAAGGTGGATTCATTCCGCCTTTTTTTATGTCCGGTCGGTAAATTTCTCGAGGTGGTAACCACCTATATTTTTCTGTTATTAAGCCAATTAACTATTTTTAAAGCATTTCATCTAAAAGATTGATTTGCAACGAACATTCGAACTATATTTATTAGACCATAGCATAAGTAGGTTAAGTTCATGGTAGATTTGGGGCAAAAAAAGGTGGATTCAGTCCACCTTTTTTTATGCATATAACTGAAGATTAGCTTGTTTAAACCTTCTGTATCCTGCTTAGACAACAAATTATTTCAAGCTACTTGTCTAATTTTCAGGTATTTCATCCAAAAGTTTTATATACTACCAACATTCATCTTATCTTTATTAAACCATAGCATAAGTAGGTTAAGTTCATGGTAGATTTGGGGCAAAAAAAGGTGGATCTTTATCCGCCTTTTTTTATGCAATGACTAAACAAAAAAAGACCGCCAATTGGCGGTCTACTAGGTTTAGAAAATCAATTCTAAATTATTTTGCTTTTGCGTATCTGCTAGAAACTTCTTTCCAATCGATCACATTAAAGAATGCATCGATATATTCAGGACGCTTGTTCTGGTAGTTCAGGTAATAAGCATGCTCCCAAACGTCTAGTCCAAGAATTGGAGTTCCGCCACAGCCAATTTCCGGCATGATTGGATTATCCTGGTTTGCAGTAGAACAAACTTCAACCTTTCCACCACTATGTACACATAGCCATGCCCATCCAGATCCAAATTGTCCAGCAGCTGCATTAGAAAACTTCTCTTTAAAAGCTTCGAAAGAACCAAAAGCGCTATCGATCGCTGAAGCTAGTTCGCCTTCTGGTTTTCCTCCACCGTCAGGAGACATTACTTCCCAGAATAAGCTGTGGTTGTAAAAACCACCACCGTTATTCCTAACCGCTTTATTAGACATATCAAGGTTTTGCAGAATATTTTCAATATTCTTTCCTTCCATATCTGTACCTTCAATAGCATCGTTCAGTTTTTTAGTGTAACCGGCATGATGCTTATCATGGTGAATTTCCATTGTTTTTGCATCTATATGTGGCTCCAATGCATCGAAAGCATATTTTAATTTTGGTAATTCAAAAGACATAATTATCTGATTTTTTTGTGATTAGTACTTTATATTCCTTCAAATTTAGCCATTAAGGCATTTAATGGAAATTATTTACTGTTATAAATTACTTAAAAGCAATGCCCGGTTTCCGGTCATTTTTATTTTAACTTTAAGCTTTGTACAAGCTCTCAAATCTCAATAATATAGCCGAATTTGGAAAATTTCTTTCATATCTATAACGCCTCTGCAGGCTCTGGAAAAACCTTCACCCTCGTAAAGCGATATCTCAGTATTTTATTTAACTCAAATCGAAAGGATAGCTATAAAAATATCCTTGCCATCACTTTTACCAATAAAGCTGTTGGTGAGATGAAAAAACGGATCATAGAAAGCCTGGCCAGTTTCTTTAAAGAAGATTCAGTTCAGGTGGATCCTTTAATGATCGCGATCATGGAAGAGAACAATCTTTCAGAAATGCAAATTCGTGAGAAATCCAGGGAAATTCTTAAAAGCATTATTCATAATTATGCTGCTTTTGAAATATCGACTATCGATGGATTCACACATCGGGTGATTCGCACTTTCGCTCGTGACCTTGGTATACCCATGAATTTTGAAGTGGAAATTGGGGCGGAAGATATTCTAATGGAAGCGGTAGACAGCCTTATTAACCGCGCTGGTAATGATGAGAAATTAACCCGTGTGCTGGTGAACTACACCCTGTCAAAAACAGATGATGATCGCAGCTGGGATATAAGTCGAGATCTTTACGAGATATCGCGTTTGCTCATCAACGAAAATCACCAGAAAGAGATCGCAGTACTCAAGACCAGAACGCTGGAAGATTTTGCTGCATTTGCCAAAAAATTAAGGGCAGATATGCTCGAAGCTGAAGAGGGGTTAAAAACTTTTGGAGATCATTTTTATGAAGTCATCCAGAACGCAGGACTGTCAGAGGAAGATTTCAAAGGTAAGTACATACCCAAGCATTTTGCAAAATTGCAGCAAGGTGATATGTCGGTTGCTTTTGAGAGTGCGTGGGCAAAGAACATTGCAGATTCCCCAATGTATGCCAAAACCAAAGCCAGCAAGGATATTCAAATGAGCATGGATTCTTTACAACCTGAAATTGTGGAGATCTTCGAAACTTCTAAAAAGCTATTCTTTCATCTGGAATTTCTTACCGAGATCCGGAAAAACCTGGTTCAGCTTTCCTTGATCAATGAAATAAACCGGGAAATAGAGCTGATTAAGAAAGAAAAAAATGTGATTCTTATTTCAGAATTTAATCCAAAAATAAGTGAACAGGTAAAAGATCAACCGGCTCCTTTTATTTATGAACGGCTTGGAGAACGTTATCAGCATTATTTTATTGATGAATTCCAGGACACCTCTACCATGCAATGGGAAAACCTGGTGCCACTTATAAGCCATAATCTTAGTCAGGGCGAAGAAGCATCTGGTATTACGATCGTGGGAGACGCCAAACAGAGTATTTATCGCTGGCGAGGTGGCCGGGCAGAACAACTTATCGACCTTAGCAATAAAAAAACGAGTCCGTTTCAGGTAGAACAGGTTCTCGAGAACCTGCCAAATAATTTTAGAAGTGGATCCACCGTGGTGAACTTCAATAATAGCTTTTTTCAGTATGCTGCGACCCTTCTAACACATCCTGAATATGCCGATCTATTTAAGAATTCAGCACAATCGCCTAAAAAAGGTGAATTTGGTTATGTGAACATAAGTTTTGTAGAGGCGAAAAATGCTGAAGAGCAACTGGAAGTCTATCCTCAAAAGATCTTCGCAACCATCAAAGAACTGGAGGAGCAAGGCTATTCCAAGCAGGATATCTGCATTCTTACCAGGCGTAAAAAAGAAGGAATTGCGATTGCTGAATATCTTTCAGAACAGGGAATTTCAGTAATTTCTTCTGAAACGCTTCTGGTTTCCCAATCTTCAGAAGTTAAATTAATTGCAGATCTACTGAAGTTTTCACTGTATCCCGAAGACGATCAGCTAAAACTGAAGATCTACGAGCAGTTATCACCGCGATACATTTCCGAAGAAGAAAGTTTCCCGGTACTTGTGGAGCATTTGCCTAAAAATGGACAGGAATTTCTGGGTTGGCTGGATTCTGAATTGGTAAGTTTTGACCTAATGGAGATCAAGAGACTGTCGATCTACGAAGCCGCGGAATATATCATTCGAAGTTTTGAACTCGTGAAGCAATCCAATGCTTACATCCAGTTTTTCCTGGATTTTATATTTGAATCTGCTCAAAAAACATCCAACAGTCTGCATTCTTTTCTTGAACTTTGGGAACGGAAAAAGGACAGGCTAAGCATCGTGGTTCCAGAAACCGATGATGCCGTACAGATCATGACCATCCATAAGTCGAAAGGGCTTGAATTTCCTGTAGTCATTTATCCTTTTGCAGATGCAGACCTGCAAAATACGCGAATGGACAACCTCTGGTTGAGCGTTCCAGATGAAAATATTCCGCTGGCTTATGTAAGTGCTTCTAAAAAATTACTGAACTGGAATATGGAAGCGGTTGAGAAATATAATGACCTGTTGAGCAAGAATGAGCTGGATACGTTGAATGTACTCTATGTTGCCTGTACACGAGCTGCGGAACAGCTATATATCATGACCAGTCACGAATCTTCAGATAAGAAGACCCTTAATATTTCAGGAATACTGAAAAACTTCCTGGAATCTGAGTCTAGATATGATGATTCTCTGGTTTGTGAATATGGTGAAAAGTCAAAGTATTCTTCCGAAGAGAAAAAAGGAAAAACTTCTATTTTCCCGGAACAATTCTATACCTCCCCGGTTCAGAACAAAGCTGTAAATATCGTAACGAGATCTGGTGCAATGTGGGATACAAAACAGCAGGAGGCTATCGAAAAAGGTGAAATTGCTCACGAAATCCTGGCCAGGATCAATTCTTCAAAAGACCTTGAAAAAGCCATGGACTGGGCGGTAAATTCAGGATTAATAAGGGAAGAATCAAGGACAGAGATCTCTGCCACCATCGAAAAGATCATTCAGCACAAAGAACTGAAGCATTTGTTTGCAGAAGATGTGCAAAACAAGAATGAAAAGGAGATCATTACTCAGGATGGTAACCGATTGCGTCCAGACAGATTGAACTTCAGGAATAATAAGATCACCATTATAGATTATAAGACCGGTGGATTTGCGGATACTCATACCCGCCAGGTTTTAGAATACGTGAAAGCCATGACCAATATGGGTTATGAAGTGGAGAAATCTCTGCTTGTATATACGAACGAACCGGTTCAGATAAGGATTGTATAAAAGAATTATAACTTTGCACGAGAGTGAAAATTAAAATATTGATATGTACGGAAAAATAAAAGAGCATTTAGAAAAAGAACTTGAGGAGATCAAAAACGACGGACTCTTTAAGAAAGAACGAATCATTACCGGACCTCAGGACGCAGTGATTAAAATATCTACCGGGCAGGAAGTGATCAACTTTTGTGCGAACAATTACCTGGGATTATCTTCGCATCCTGAGGTGATACAGGCTGCAAAAGACACTATGGATACTCATGGTTTTGGAATGTCCAGTGTACGTTTTATTTGTGGAACCCAGGATATTCATAAAGAACTGGAGCAAAAGATCGCAGATTTCTACGGAACTGAAGATACGATCTTATATGCTGCATGTTTTGATGCCAACGGAGGGATTTTTGAGCCACTGCTTACTAAGGAAGATGCTATTATTTCAGATTCACTAAATCACGCTTCCATTATTGATGGGGTAAGACTATGTAAAGCTGCACGTTATCGTTATCAAAATGGTGACATGAATGATCTTGAAGAGCAATTAAAGACAGCCAACGAAAAAGGTGCTCGTTTTAAAATGATCGTGACAGATGGTGTGTTCTCCATGGATGGCCTTGTTGCTCCATTGGACGCTATTTGCGATCTGGCAGATAAATATGATGCGTTAGTAATGATCGATGAATGTCATGCCACCGGTTTTATTGGCGAGAAAGGAATTGGTACGCTGGAAGAAAAGAATGTTCTTGGGAGAGTGGACATTATCACAGGTACATTAGGAAAAGCACTTGGTGGCGCCATGGGAGGTTACACCACTGCTAAAAAAGAGATCATTGAACTATTAAGACAAAGATCAAGACCTTACCTGTTTTCAAACTCATTGGCCCCTGCGATCGTAGGAGCATCCATTAAAGTATTTGACATGCTGGAGAATGATTCCAGTTTAAGACAAAAGTTAAAAGAAAATACGGCTTACTTCAAAAAAGGTGTTAAAGATGCCGGTTTCGAGATTATTGATGGCGAAGCAGCAATTGTACCGGTAATGCTTCACGATGCAAAATTATCACAGGATATGGCAGATAAGTTGCTTGAGGAGGGAATCTACGTGATAGGATTCTTTTATCCTGTGGTACCAAAGGGAAAAGCAAGAATTAGAGTCCAATTATCTGCTGCACATAACAAGGAACATCTGGACAAAGCAATTCAGGCATTTACCAAAGTTGGAAAGGAATTAGGAGTGATTAGCTAAAATTAACTTCTTATTTAATGATTGAAGAAGGCTGATTTCATTGAAAACCAGTTATTAACAAGGCTGAAAACCCTTTGGAATCGCGCTCTAATTAAGAAAACTTTATTATTTTTACTTTTGTTAATATGCATTAAGCATATACTTTTGCTTAC
>NZ_JBLVTK010000001.1:860260-903707 GCF_048285865.1 Christiangramia marina
CTTAGCAAAATTGTATTGGCTTCTTTGCTGTTTTTGGGCTTTACTACGGCTCAGGCACAGGATGCTGACAACCCTTGGGCAATTGGTATTGGTGCCAATGCAGTCGATTTTTATCCAACCGGTGAGGATGCTCCTCTAGGTGGATGGTTCGACCAGTATTTTAATACCGGAGATCACTGGAACATTCTTCCATCGGTTTCTAAGCTTTCTGTATCCAGATATATTGGAGCAGGATTTGTAGGAGAATTGAGTGGTACTATTAACCAAATCGACAAGTATGGTGATAGAGGAGTTCAGGATCTTTCTTACTATGGTGTTGACCTTGGATTAGATTACAGCCTTAGAGCACTACTTAATGACGGATGGATTGATCCTGTTGTTGGAGTTGGTGGTGGTTACACCTGGATTGGTGACCAGGATGGGGAAGATATTTCTAACCTAGATGCTGCAACCCTTAACGGTAAAGTAGGATTGAACTTCTGGTTTTCAGATAACATCGCTCTTACTGTAGAATCTAAGTACAAGCACGTATTTGAAGCTGAAATGGCTTCTCACTTCCAACATGCTGCTGGTGTTAAGTTCATGTTCGGTGGAACTGATACTGACGGTGACGGAGTATATGATAAAGATGATGAGTGTCCAGAACAACCAGGTCTTGCTGAATTCAACGGTTGCCCAGACTCTGATGGTGACGGGATCGAAGATCGTCAGGATGCATGTCCTAACGAAGCTGGTCTTGCTGAATTTGACGGATGTCCTGATTCTGATGGTGACGGTGTAGCTGATCCTGATGATGATTGTCCTGAAGTTGCAGGTCTTGCTGAAATGAACGGTTGTCCTGATGCTGATGGTGATGGTGTAAGAGATGACGAAGATGAGTGTCCTGAAGAAGCTGGTCCAGCTGAAAACAATGGATGCCCATGGCCTGATACTGACGGTGATGGAATCCTTGATAAGGATGATGACTGTCCTGAAGTAGCTGGTGTTGCTGCATCTAATGGATGTCCAGAACCAACTGCTGAAGTAATTTCAGAACTTAACGAATATTCTAAGACTGTACTTTTTGACTTAAACAAAGCAACTATCAGAACTGAATCTGAAGAAGCTCTTAAGTCTATCGTAGATATCATGAATGAGTATCCACAAACTATCTTCCACATTGGAGGTCACACAGATAGCTCAGGAAGTGATTCTTACAACATGAATCTTTCTAAAGAACGTGCTGCTTCTGTAGCTACTTTCCTTGAAGAGAATGGTGTACCTTCTAACAGATTGACTTCTGAAGGATATGGTGAAACTCAACCAATTGCTACTAACAGTACTGCAAAAGGAAGACAGGATAACAGACGTGTTGAAATCTCTCTTGACAAAGACAAAGAAATGAAAGACAAGTCTAATGAAGAGTCAATGAACTAATTATTGAATTATTCATATAAGAAAACGCTCCGCATTGCGGGGCGTTTTTTATTTTAGGGCTATGAAATCATTCATCTGCGAAGTCCTGGAAAACCTAAGGGCTACCAATCCAAATATCTCTGAGCTGGTCATTATTCTTCCCAGCAAAAGGGCCGGTGCTTATTTACTTAAAGAACTGGCTGCGATCACAGAAGAAACCATCTTCGCACCTACGATCTATAGTATTGAAGAGTTTACAGAGGTCATCTCGGAACTACAGGGAATTGACAATACCGTCACACTTTTCGAATTTTATAACGTTTATAAAGAACTGACTCCTGAAAATGAACAGGAAACATTCGAAACCTTCGTGACCTGGGCGCAAAGTCTTATTCATGATTTTAATGAAATAGACCGATACCTGATCGATCATAAACCTTTCTTTGATTACCTCTCGGGTATACAGGATATAAAACACTGGTATCTTCAAGAAGAAAAAACAGAATTGATCGAGAAATACCTCGCTTTCTGGAAAAGACTTCCAGATTATTATAAATCCCTTGCCAACAGGTTGCTGGAAAAAGAACAGGGATACCAGGGCCTTATTTATCGGAAGGCATCAGAGAATATCGAGGAATATTCAGCCAGTATAACTTTAAAGCACGTTTTTATTGGTTTCAATGCTTTAAATGCTTCAGAACAGTATATCATTCAATTCATGCTGGAGAAGAATAAAGCTGAAGTTTTCTGGGATCTTGACGAGCATTTCTACAAAGATCGTGCACATGGTGCTTCTTTGTTCCTGCGGCAATACCTCGAAGACTGGAAATTTTACCAGCAGAACCCAAAGCCTGAATTCAACGATAAGTATTCCGAAGAAAAGGATATCCAGCTCATTGGCGTACCAAAAAATATTGGACAGGCGAAGTACCTTGGCGAGATCATTACCGCTCTCACTTCCGAAGAACTGGAGAACACGGCGATAGTACTTGGCGAAGAAGACCTCTTATTACCCGTTTTAAGCTCACTTCCAGATCATATAAAAGATTTGAATGTAACTATGGGTTTTCCCATAGATAATGCACCTGTAAGCTCTCTTTTTGAAAATATCTTTAATATTCATATCTCAACAAGCAAGGATCATTACTACAAAGATGTTCTTGGGATCGTAAATCATCCGGCTTTGTATGAAATTATTTCAGCTGATGCAGATAGGTTGATAAAGAAAATCAATAAAGACAACCTTGTTTATTTGAAGTCTGAAGAAATTCTGGGAGAATTCAAAGGTGAAAATCGAAGAATAGCTGAACTTTGCTTTAGATCGAAAAATGATTCGGTTACCAGGTTTTGTAAGGATGTACAGGAACTCATACAGATCCTCAAAGCACATTTAAAGGCGAAAGAAGATATGCTCTCTCTAGAGTTCTTATATCATTTCTACCAACTCTTCAATAAACTGGAAACTCTGAATGAGAAGTTCACCCACATAAAAACGATCAGGTCTTTACATGACTTTTATAAGGAACTGGTAAGTACTGAAACGCTGGATTTCCAGGGTAGACCTTTCAAAGGATTGCAACTAATGGGAATGCTGGAATCAAGGGCGCTTGACTTTGAAACTGTGATCATAACCTCTCTCAACGAAGGGACACTGCCTGCTGGAAAATCAGATAATTCTTTTATTCCCTATGATCTAAAACAAGAATATAAACTACCAACCTACAGGGAAAAGGATGCGGTGTATACATACCATTTTTACCGCTTATTACAACGTGCGAAAAAGGTTTTCCTACTATATAATACGGAGGCCGATGGGCTTAATTCTGGTGAGAAATCAAGATTCATAACTCAGTTAGAAATAGAAAATACTCCAGCACATCATATCACTCAGCATCTTATTAGCCCTATGGTACCAGCTAACCACCATAAGTTAAGAGAGGTGGAGAAAACTCCGCAAATAATGGAGAAGATCAGGAGTCTTGCTGCCTCAGGATTTTCACCTTCAGCATTAACTACGTATATGCGCAATCCACTGGATTTCTATAACCAGTATGTGCTGGGAGTGAGAGATCAGGAAGAAGTAGAAGAAACAGTGGCTTTTAATACCCTTGGAACAGTAGTGCATAACGCACTGGAAAACCTATACAAACCACTGGAAGGAGAATTACTATCCACAGAACTTGTTGAAAGATTCAAAAAAGAAGCAAACACCCAGATCGAAAAAGAATTTGCAGAAAATTATAGCAAGGCGCCATTAGATAAAGGCCGGAATTTACTGATCTTCGAAGTAGCTAAAAGATATATGCGCAATTTTCTGAATTTTGAAATTAAGAGACTGGAAAATGGTAGTGATATTCAAATATTACAGATCGAAAAAGATCTTAAAGTCCAATTACCAGTAGATCATCTGCAATTTCCGGTTTATTTGAGAGGTAAAGTGGACCGGGTTGAAAAAACGGATGGAGTGACCAGAATCGTGGATTACAAGACCGGAAAAGTCCAATCGAAAGACCTGATCGTAAAAGACTGGAGTGAAATAACAAAAGATTATGACAAATTCGCAAAAAGCTTTCAGGTTTTAACTTACGCCACCTTGATATCCCTTGAGAAAGATCTTAAATTCCCCGCTGAAGCAGGAATCATATCTTTCAAGAATCTTAGATCAGGAATTCTTAAATTTCAGCTGAAAATTGACAAAAAACCAGACTATTTGATTCAGGAAGAAACCCTGGAAAATTTTCAGAAAGAGCTAAAAAAATTAATAATGGAGATCTGCAATCCAGAAATTCCATTTATTGAAAAAGAAATTAAAAAACATTATGGAAGTTTCTAAGGAACAGAATATCATCATCGAGGGTCGTCACAACAAACCAATTCCAATGGACCTTATTTTTAAGGATGATGGAAAACCAAAACCAATGGTGATCTTTTGTCACGGATATAAAGGTTTTAAGGACTGGGGTGCCTGGGATAAAATGGGCGAGCTGATTGCTGAAGCAGGCTATTTCTTTGTGAAGTTTAATTTTAGTCACAATGGAACAAGTCCAGAAAATCCAACCGAATTCTACCAGATAGAAGCATTTGGGGATAATAATTATACCATTGAGCTGGACGATCTACAATCTGTTATTGACTCACTTCTATTACCAACTTTCAAATTCGGGCAACACCTGGATCCTTCAGATATTAGTTTGATAGGTCATTCCAGAGGTGGAGGAATCACTGTATTAAAGTCGGCTCAGGACAAACGAATCACCAAACTTATTACTCTTGCTTCAGTTTCAGATTTTGGATCAAGATTTCCGGAAGGAAAAAAACTGGAAGCATGGGAGAAGAAAGGGGTGCAGTACATCGTAAATTCAAGAACCGGGCAGCAACTGCCTCACCATTACCAGTTCTACAAAAACTTCAAGGAAAACAAAGAGAAGCTCAATATTAAAAAGGCGGCTCAAAAACTGAAAATTCCTCATTTGATCGCCCATGGAAGTAGCGATACCAGTGTATCTATTGGAGAGGCCGGGAATCTTTTTGAATGGAGTCCTGCTCCAAAACTATTATTAGTCGAAAATGCTGATCATGTCTTTGGGGTATCTCATCCCTGGAAAGAGGAACAAGAACTTCCAAAGGAATTTAAACATGTGATCAATAAAACGATCGAGTTCCTGAATGCTGATGCGGAGGATCTTTATGCCGAATATGCCGATAACGATTAATCCTGAAAAACAAAAAACCACTGAAATTCAGTGGTTTTTTTGTGGAGAATATCGGAGTCGAACCGATGACCTTTTGGCTGCCAGCCAAACGCTCTAGCCAGCTGAGCTAATCCCCCGTAGCTGAGCAAATGTAATGATTTTTCATAAATATGAAAATGTTTATTTTATTAGCACGAAATGATCAACAGAGCTAAAAATAGCGACCTCCAGGAGATCAAAAAACTAACTGAAGCCTGTGCCCAAGCGATGATCGAACTGGGAATCTATCAATGGAATGAATACTATCCTTCCATAGCAAAACTACAGGCTGATGTTGAAAAGAAGGAACTATTCAAGTTAGTTTCAAATGATGAAATTCTAGGCATCATTGTCCTGACTCCAGTGAAGGACAAGGAGTATGATCCTATTGATTGGTTGAGCAAAACAGAGAATAACCTTTATGTTCACAGGCTGGCTACACATCCTGAACATTGGGGTTCTGGATTAGGACAACAGTTAATGAACTTTGCCGAAAACCTTGCCAGAAAAGAGAATTATGAGTCGGTAAGACTTGATACCTTCAGTTTAAATAAGCGGAATCAGAAATTTTACGAAGCCCGCAGATACCAGCGATTGGGTAATATTTATTTTCCGAAGCAAAGCGGAGCTCCTTTTTATTGTTACGAGTTGCTTTTGTAATATAAAGGCTTCTATATTTGCTGCATATGGCCTCAAAACCGGGAAATTCAGTAAGTTTTGGTAATATTAATAAAATCGCGATCCCAGCGATCATCGCAGGTATTGCAGAACCTTTAATTTCACTAACCGATATTGCAGTTATTGGGAATGTGGAGGAAAACTCTATAGAAGCCCTGGCCGCAGCAGGAATTGTAGGTTCCTTTCTTTCTGCTATCATCTGGATCGTAGCGCAAACCAAAACTGCCATTTCAGCAACCGTTTCTCAGCATCTGGGAGCAAACCGATTACATGCTGTCAAGACTCTAATTCCTCAAACTATCCTTTTTAATTTTCTGTTCAGCCTGGTAATTTATGCTACCACGGCGATCTTTGCTGAAGCAATCTTCAGCGCGTATAACGCTGATGGTCTTATTCTACAATATTCTGAAAATTATTATAAGATCAGGGCACTTGGATATCCCCTTACACTGGTAACATTCGCGATCTTTGGCGTTTTTCGAGGTTTACAGAATACGCTCTGGGCAATGAAATGCAGTCTTACCGGAGCGGTGGTAAATATAGTACTGGACTATATTCTGGTTTATGGAATTGAAGGACTGGTGCCAGCAATGCATCTTGAAGGTGCTGCGTATGCCAGTCTTGCTGCGCAGGCGACTATGCTTATCATGGCTCTCTTGTTCTATTTCAGGAAAACACCATTTCATTTGAAGTTGAGTCTAAAGATCAATCCGCAAATGAAACCTTTATTGCTTATGGCAGCAAACCTGTTCATAAGAACTGCTGCACTTAATTTTGCGATTTACCTGGCAAACGCTTACGCCACAGATTATGGTAAGAACTACATCGCGGCACAGAGCATTCTTATGAACATCTGGCTGTTTTTCAGCTTTTTCATAGATGGATATGCCAATGCGGGAAACGCAATAGGCGGAAAATTACTGGGTGCCAGAGATTATAAAAATCTATGGGAACTGAGTAAGAAAATAAGCAAGTATGCGGTACTTATTGCGCTCATTCTAATGGGAATTTGCTTCGCATTATATGACCAAATTGGCTTGCTATTCAATAAAGAAGCAAGTGTACTGGCATTATTCTCCTCAGTTTTCTGGATAGTTTTGATCATGCAACCCGTAAATGCAATTGCCTTTATGTTCGACGGAATCTTTAAAGGACTGGGAGAAGCAAAATATTTGCGAAATGTCTTACTGGTCGCGACTTTCCTTGGCTTCACTCCTGCCCTCTTGCTTGCAGATCATTTCGGACTCAAACTTTATGCGATCTGGATCGCGTTCTTTGTATGGATGCTCATTCGAAGCAGTACATTAGTGATATATTTCAGAAGAAAATATCTTCACAAAGAAGTCTAAAGACGATCAAGAGATATACTTAGAAATCTTATTTTTGAGTAAAATCGTAATACATTATGAGTACCAACCGCGAGAACGGAAGTTTATTTACCAATATAGACCAGAAGATTGCAACACTGGAATTTGGCCACCCAGCCAGTAATTCATTTCCGTCGGTGCTTCTGAAGAGACTGGAAGATGAGATCCATAGCCTTTCTGAAAATAAGGAGGTGGCTGTGATCATTTTAAAATCTGAAGGTGAAAAAGCCTTTTGTGCCGGTGCATCTTTTGATGAACTTATCAATATCGATAATCTTGAAAAGGGTAAGAAATTCTTTTCAGGTTTTGCAGGAGTGATCAATGCGATGAGAGTTTGTAAAAAACTGATCGTTGGAAGAATTCATGGTAAAACAGTTGGTGGAGGTGTTGGACTTGCTGCTGCCTGTGATTATGCATTCGCTACGGAAGCCGCTTCGATCAAACTTTCAGAATTAAGCATTGGAATTGGTCCTTTTGTGATCGCTCCGGCGGTAGAAAGAAAAATGGGTACTGCTGCACTGGCAGAACTCACTCTGGCTGCTCATGAATGGAAGAATGCATATTGGGCCAAAGAAAAAGGTCTATTCGCCCGCGTTTTTGAATCCACTAAAGATATGGACAAGGAATTATCACTATTTACTGAAAAGCTCGCTTCCTACAACCCTCAGGCACTTACTGAAATGAAACAGATCCTCTGGAAAGATACCGACCACTGGCCACAACTGCTGGAAGAAAGAGCTGCTATTTCTGGAGAACTGGTACTTTCAGATTTTACAAAAAATGCACTTTCAAAATTCAGAAAATAGATGAATTGGATTCAATTTATCAAACCGGAAAAAGATGAAGCATATGAGCTGGGTTACACAATAGGAACTTTCCTTGGTGAGAACATCTATCTGTTAATTGCCCTTGTTATTGGATTGATCGCAGTAATATTCATGTGGAAATACGTTAAAAACACACCCGATGCAGGAACACCTCCCGAAAGATAAAGATCCAAACGAGTCCCAGGAATGGGGCTGGACGTTTCAGGAATTTATCACAGAAAACCTGTGGTACCTACTGGCAATACTATTTTTAATAGTCATATTCGTTTACGCGCGTTACCGCTGGAGAGTTCGTAACAATCGAAAATACAAGAACTAATGGAGCAGGATACCTGGGAATTTCTGAGTTTTTTAAGCGGAATGGGTTTCTGGATCCTTCTCGCCATCATTCTTGTCGTAGTCGTACTTTACAAAAAGTTTAAAAAGTAATTACCTCGTTTTCAACCAGCCCGTAATGCTCAGCCTTGGAACTCTGACGGTTTTGACTTCATGTTCCAGCTCCTGACTTTCAAAAATCACCATTCTACCAGGTAAAGGATAGATTTTCAACTCCTCTTCCTTGCCGTTGTTGTTAGTATAAATACTTAATTCGCCGCCATTTTCAGGGGTCCAGTCTTCATTATTCAGGTAACAAACCATGGATAATTTACGTCGCCCGTCATTTTGAAAGGTATCTAGATGCCGCTTGTAGAAAGTTCCTTCCGGATATAGCGCATAATGAAACTCTTTATGGAGTATTCCCATAAAACAGGTACGATTCAGGTATTGCACCAGATCATTAACCTTTTCAAAAAAAATGGATTCTGCAGGTTCTGCTGTAGCCTCATTCATCCATAGAATAAAATCTCCCCGAACCGATTTTTCAATAAGCTCATTGGTTCTATTCCCAATTGCAGCTTTCTTAAAAGCATCTTCCTTATGTTTTGCAATGAGTGTTGACCTGAGCAGGTCTACCTCAGCAGGATTGAAGAAAGTATCAACGATGCTATATTTTTGCTGCGCTATGTCATCAATGATCGTCTCGTAAAGCTCATTGAGCTCGAAATCTACCTGTTCAAATAATTCCTTTTCTTTAAGGATCATGTGCGAAAAATTTCGCAAATGTAAATTTTAATTCAATTCGTTGGTGTTAAAAATTTCGCCTTAAAAATTCCAATTATCTTTGTGCAAAATAACTGTGTAATGAGCAAGATTCGAATCACCAAACAATTCACTTTTGAAACCGGTCACGCCTTGTATGGATACGATGGTAAATGTCGTAACGTGCATGGGCATTCCTATAAGCTTGGCGTCACAGTTATTGGCGAACCTATCACAGACCTCGAACACGTAAAATTGGGGATGGTGATCGATTTTGGGGATCTTAAAAAGATCGTGAAATCTGAGATCGTAGACCAGTTTGATCATGCGACCGTATTCAATAAGAATACGCCACATTTAGAGCTGGCAAAAGAGTTAAAATCCCGTGGTCACCATGTGATCCTGGTCGATTACCAGCCTACCAGTGAGAATATGGTAATCGATTTTGCAGCCAAAATTTCCAGACATTTACCTGAACATATTAAGCTTCACTCTTTGAAATTACAGGAAACTGAAACTTCATTTGCAGAGTGGTATGCCAGTGATAATAATTAGGGCGCACCCCTTCGGGCCGGGCTATACGCTACAAGTCCCGTGAAAAACGGGAGCTTTTCGCTGCTATCCCTTGCGCATATACTGAATTATGCCTTTTTCAATTCTCCAAGTTGCAGAGCTTTGTCATAATTGGCACTTACAGATTTCTTTAGACCAAGGATCTTAGCACTATCTACCCGCTGTAGTGTTACCATGCTTTCACCTTTTTTGTTCTGCGAGATCTTCACCACCTCAACCAGGGTGTTTTGAACCGACTTATAATTAGCCACTCCACCTTTCTTCACAACGAAGTTAAGCTTTGGCATATTCACGGCTGTATATGTAGTATTTTCCGGGGACTGTATTAGAAGACGATCACCAATTTCCGGATTAGTGTCGATATTTGTGGCATTTACCTGATAACTCACTAAACCACAAATCATTAAAAAAGCGATTGAAAATAGTTTCGTAAATTTCATATTAGCAATATTTATGGATTTAATCTCTAAAATAATAATTTCTGAGCTTCTGGCGATGCGTTTTTAGAATGCTTTAAGTCTTACTTTAAAAATGAAGTTTCAGTAGAATTTCTATCTTCGCTGTAAGTTGTAAAACATGAAAGTTTCCCCGGGAAAAAAAATATATTTCGCCAGTGATAATCATCTTGGTGCACCTACTCAGGAAGAAAGCAGGCCGCGCGAAGCCAGGTTTGTGAAATGGCTTGATGAGATTAAAGAAGATGCAGAGGCAATTTTCCTTCTGGGAGACCTCTTCGATTTCTGGTTTGAATACAAACACGTGGTTCCTAAAGGCTTTGTTCGAACTCTTGGAAAACTTGCTGAAATTAGAGATTCAGGGATTCCTATTTATTTTTTTGTAGGAAATCATGATTTATGGATGCAGGATTATTTTCAGCAGGAATTGAATATTCCAGTCTATCATAAACCTGAGGAGTTCGAATTTTCAGGCAAAAAATTTCTCGTTGGTCATGGAGATGGATTAGGACCCGGAGATCATGGCTATAAAAGAATGAAAAAGGTATTTACCAACCCACTTTCCAAATGGTTTTACCGCTGGCTTCATCCTGATCTTGGAGTTCCCTTAGCACAGTATTTTTCAGTAAAGAATAAAGCGATCTCAGGAGAAGAAGACATGAAGTTTCTAGGTGAAGAAAAAGAATGGCTTATACAATACTGCAAGCGTAAACTGGAGCAAAAGGACTATGATTACTTTCTTTTTGGTCACAGGCATTTACCTATGGAGATCGATCTGGACGGCAAAGCAACCTACATCAATACCGGCGATTGGATCAATCATTACACCTTTGCGCAATTCGACGGAAAGGATCTTAAGCTTGAAAAGCTCGTTTTCTAAATACTTTCTCGTATATCCTTCAGTCTAAGCTGAATCGTGGTATTACCATTCCAGGTATTTTCATCGAGACTAAAAACAGCGTCAAACGTCTTTCCCTGTTCTATCAAATTCAGTTTTTCACCAAGGTTAAAGCCAATCACATCAAATTTTACGTTCGAGCCTTCCTGTTTTACCTGGCATTTAAGATGAGTTTTATCTGCGCCCACACATTTTCCGAAGCCAGTATCAGTTAAGTTCCGGGTAAGAAAAACAGGCGACATATTTCCTGGCCCAAAGGGAGCGAATTGCTTCAGGATCCGGTAGAATTTTGGCGTAATATCTTTAAGGTCCAACTCGGCATCTATGGCAATTTCAGGAGTAAGAAGCTGCCTGTCGATCGTTTCGGAGACGACCTCTTCAAATTTTCTTTTGAAATTATCGTATTCGGCTTCAAGAAGGGTCAATCCTGCTGCGTACTTATGTCCACCAAATTGCTCAATATGTTCACTACAGGCTTCCAGAGCTTCATAGACATCAAAACCTTTTACAGATCTCGCAGAGGCGGCAAGACGTTCCCCACTCTTTGTAAAAACGAGCGTTGGGCGATACCAGGTTTCGGTTAACCTGGAAGCTACGATCCCAATCACACCTTTGTGCCACTTTTCATTATAGACTACGGTGGTTAGTCGGTTTTCTTCCTGAAGCTCCAGAATTTGCTGTTTCGCTTCTTCTGTAATACTTTTATCGGTACTTCGCCGATCGGTGTTATAGGTCTCAATTTCTTCCGCATAAGTTGCAGAGATAGCTTCATCTTCTTCAGTAAGCAGATTTACCGCATGCAAACCATGTTTCATTCTGCCCGCAGCATTAATCCTTGGAGCTACGATAAAAACAACATCTGTAATACTTACATTTTTACGTTCACCTAGCAAACTCTGAATCCCTTTTCGGGGTGCGACATTGATCACATTTAAACCATGATAAGCGAGAATCCTGTTTTCGCCAGTGATGGGAACAATATCTGCTCCAATGGCCGTAGCAACCAGATCGAGGTAAGGAAGTAATGTTTCTTCAGGTTCATTATTCTTAATTGTAATCGCCTGGATTAATTTAAAACCAACACCGCAGCCACATAGTTCGTCATAAGGATAATTGCAATCGCTCCTTTTTGGGTCAAGTACCGCAGCAGCATCTGGAATTTCCTTGCCTGGGCGATGATGATCACAGATCACAAAATCGATTCCCTTTTTTTTGGCATAAGCTACTTTATCGATCGCCTTGATTCCGCAGTCTAAGGCAATAATGAGACTCACGTCATTATCTTCAGCATAATCGATTCCCTGGTAGGATACACCATAACCTTCAGCATACCTGTCTGGAATATAAGTGGTCACATTGGGATATCTGAATTTCAGAAATGAAGACATTAGCGCGACACTGGTAGTTCCATCTACATCATAATCTCCATAGACCATGATATTCTCTCCAGCTTCCATCGCCTGTTCTATCCTGACCACCGCCTTGTCCATATCCTTCATCAGGAAGGGATCATGTAAACCATCTAATTGTGGCCTGAAAAATTTCTTTGCTTCTTCAAAGGTGGTAATTCCCCGCTGAACCAGTAATTTCGATACTGCCAGTCCGGTTCCAAGCTTTTCGGCAAGAGCCTGTGCTGTGATAGGATCGGGTTTTGGCTTCAGAGTCCAGCGCGTCTTCATAGTCGTTCAAATTTCAGCCGAAAGTAATAAAATTCTACTTCTAATCTAAGCGGCTTATTCCCCTATTATCGAGCTGATCTTTTTCTGAAGTGCAGGAACTATGGCCGACTCAAATACCGGATTTTTCATTCTCCAGAATCGGTTTACCGGGGAAGGATGCGGCAACGGCCAGTAATCTGGAAGGTATTGCTGATACTCATGAACTTTAGCCGTTAGATTATTGTTCTTTCCAAGGTAATAATTGGAAGCATACGCACCAATAAGGATCTTCAGCTTCGCATTTTTTAAATACTGAAGAACCTCCTCATGCCATAAAGGAGCGCATTCTTTTCTGGGCGGTAGATCGCCAGTCTTTGCTTTCCCGGGATAGCAGAAACCCATAGGTAGAATAGCAAAATTGTCGTGATCATAAAAGGTATCGTCATCAACTCCCAGCCATTCCCTTAGTCTTTTACCACTCTCATCTTTCCAGGCTACACCAGATTCGTGCACCACTCTTCCCGGCGCCTGGCTAATAAGAATGATCTTAGAATTTGATGTTGCTTCAATAATAGGTCTTGGCCCAAGTGGTAAATGTTCTTTACAAACCTTGCAGTCTCGTATGGTGGATAATAAGTCTTCCAAATCAGGCTTTTCCTGCAACTATTACTACCAACTCTCCCTTTGGCGGATTTGCGGTATAATGTGCATGAACATCAGGAATACTTCCACGAACGGTTTCTTCATGCATTTTGGTGATCTCACGGGAGACGGAAACACGACGATCCTCACCAAAATATTCCTGAAAATGGCCTAATGTTTTAAGTAGTTTATGTGGTG
Source organism: Christiangramia marina (assembly GCF_048285865.1). Taxonomy (NCBI): domain Bacteria; kingdom Pseudomonadati; phylum Bacteroidota; class Flavobacteriia; order Flavobacteriales; family Flavobacteriaceae; genus Christiangramia; species Christiangramia marina. Next base: position 873,763 of record NZ_JBLVTK010000001.1, read on the forward strand.
ATTCGTAAAAAATCATCGTGCGGCTTTCTTCAGCCAGTATTTTGAGTCTCGTTTGCCTTCCTTTTTTCACCGGAAGAAAACCTTCAAATACGAATTTATCGTTTGGAAGTCCGCTATTAACCAGCGCCGGAACAAAGGCCGTGGCCCCGGGAAGGCAATCTACTTCAATACCAGCTTCCACACAGGCTCGGGTTAATAAGAACCCAGGATCTGAGATCGCAGGAGTTCCGGCATCACTAATAAGTGCGATGGTCTGGCCAGCTTTAATTCGGGAAACAATATGATCTACTGTTTTATGCTCATTATGCATGTGGTGACTCTGCATGGGAGTTTGAACTTCCAGGTGCTTTAGTAGTTTACCACTATTTCGGGTATCTTCAGCCAGAATAAGATCAACTTCCTTAAGAATACGAATCGCTCTCAAAGTAATATCCTCGAGATTCCCAATTGGCGTGGGAACCAGGTACAGTTTACCCATAATAATTTATTTCCCGAACTTGTTTTCTATATGAGCTCTAAAACGCTCTTCGTATGCTTCCTTACCCTGCCAGTTGTTATAATCTGGCTTTACAACCAGGTCTATGAATTTTGAAGCTTCTTCCAGGCTGGTAAAAGTATTTAATTGAGATAGTACGCGGTTATAATCTGCCGTATCCCCACCAAAAAGATGCTTTATATAGGCAAGACGCTCATTTAGACCGATATTAATCCCTTTTCTCAATCGATCATTTAAGGATCTTGGTTTATCATTGGCTGGAACATGCTTTACCGGCTCAAAATCTGGTAAATTATCATAATCCACACCTATATTTCTGAAATCTTTCTTCTCCTCAACCTGTTGTGAATAGGGTGCCGAATTAGAAACTTCTGGCGCATCGTTAATATGATTCATAAAAAGATCTACAGACTGACTTTCAGGTGGCATTTGCGCTACAATATCTTTGATTTTTTCAGTATTAGGTTCGGTAATCGCGTCTGAATCTTCATTGAATTCAGTTCCATCCGGATAAAATTCATCATATGCAGATAATTGTGCTGGAGGCTCAGGCAGATCTTTCACTTTAGGTTTCGGAGTAGCCACTTCTTCCCGTTTTGTAAATTCTTTTTGCTGAGGAACTTCTTCGGAAAGATGTTTTTCAGTAAAAGCCAGAACAGTCAGTTTTTCATAGAGATGCAAAGCATTTTCCTTGAGCTCCATCGTGTTGAAATTCCCTTTATTCTGAAGGATTTTTTCCGCGATCTCCGCCAGATCAGCCTCAATTTTCTTTTTCATCAGTTTAATTTTATATGTTTTCTATCGGTCAGAAGCAATTCGCAAATAATGATATTTATAGGTAGGCAAATTTGGTTACGACTCATTTCATAACTTTCAAGATTCGCCCCGTCTCCGGGTTGTATTTTTAATAAATTTGTTCCACCTTTATACGAAAGAGGTATTTCCCGTTTCGATTTGAAAAATACAAAATGTTTCTCGAAAATACAGTAAATCACGAAGAGCAATTTGGGTGGATTGAGGTTATTTGCGGGTCAATGTTTTCCGGAAAAACGGAAGAATTGATACGCCGACTCAAACGCGCAAAATTTGCAAAACAGAATGTTGAGATCTTCAAACCTGCCATTGATATTAGGTATGACGAGGAAATGGTCGTATCTCATGATTCCAATGAAATAAGATCTACTCCTGTACCTTCTGCTTCCAATATCCGTTTGCTTGCAGATGGATGCGACGTAGTAGGAATCGACGAGGCACAATTCTTTGATGATGAGATCGTGACGGTTTGTAATGATCTCGCCAACCAGGGAATTCGGGTGATCGTGGCCGGACTGGACATGGACTTTAAAGGAAATCCTTTTGGCCCTATGCCCAATCTAATGGCTACTGCAGAGTACGTTACGAAAGTGCATGCTGTTTGTACCAGAACGGGAAATCTTGCTCAGTTCAGCTATCGTAAAGCTATCAATGACGACCTGGTTTTTCTGGGTGAAAATGAAGAATATGAACCATTGAGTCGGGCTGCTTACTACAAGGCTATGCTGCGGGAGCGAGTGAAGAAGCTTGATGTTAATGCTGAAGAATTGAATGCTAAAAAGACCGAAGAAAATGCCTGAAGCCAAAGAGACCGTTCTTGAGATTGATCTTGGAGCACTGGCACATAATTACAGATATTTAAGAGCAAAGATCGATGACGGAGTGAAGTTCCTGTCTGTAGTGAAAGCTTTTGCTTATGGGAACGATTCAGTTATCATTGCCAGAAAACTTGAAGAGCTTGGCACCGATTATTTTGCCGTTGCCTACGTGGAAGAAGGAATCCATCTTCGTAAAAATGGGATCACCAAACCTATTTTAGTGTTGCATCCACAATTCACACATTTCGAAGATATTATCGAGCATTGTCTCGAACCTAATTTATACAGCGAAAAAATTCTACGCTCTTTTGTAGAGACTGCTGAAGCTAAAAATCAAAAAAATTACCCTGTTCATATCAAGCTGAATACCGGCTTGAACAGACTTGGTTTTGATCATCCAGAGATTGGAACTGTCAAAGAAATCATTAGTAGTACTTCCAGCCTGAAGATCGCTTCTGTTTTTTCCCATCTCGCTGCAAGTGAGGATTGGAAAGAACGTGATTTCACGGTGGGCCAGATCGATCTTTTCAGGAAAATGACCTGGGAATTAATTGCCGACCTGGACTACGAACCAATACTCCATATTTGCAATACTTCTGGCGTGATCAATTACCCGAAATCGGCTTTTAGTATGGTGCGTAGCGGGATAGGCTTATATGGTTATGGAAATGATAAAAATATAGATCCTGAACTAAGACCAATTTCTACACTTAAAACGATCATTTCCCAGATTAGAAGTCTGGACAAAGGTGATACGGTAGGTTACAACCGCGCGTTTAAAGTGGAGAAACCTACTCGCATTGCAACATTGCCATTGGGTCACGCTGATGGGATCAACAGGATCTATGGAAAGGGAAAAGCCGGAGTCTTTATAAATGGACAATATGCTCCTATCGCTGGTAACGTTTGCATGGATATTATCATGGTAGATGTCACCAATATTTCCTGTGAAGAAGGTGATGAAGTGATCGTCTTTGGAGGACCTCAGCATCCAGTGAAGTTTGCTGAAGCTGGAGGCACTATTTCTTATGAATTGATCACTGGAATACAACGCAGGGTCTCGCGATTAGTGATCCCTGAATAATTAATATACCAGACTTTTCAAAATTTTTATAAATTTGGAAATCAACTAACAACTATAATTCATGAGTTTTTTTTCAGATTTTAAAGCATTTCTGCTTAAGAAGGATATCGTAGCACTGGCTACTGCAGTAATAATTGGAGCTGCTTTCAACAAGGTTATCTCTTCTGTTGTTGCAGATATTTTTATGCCTATCATTGGTTTACTCACCGGTGGAGCAGATCTAACCCAGCAATTTATTTCCCTGGATGGAGTAGAATACGAAAGTCTTGAAGCTGCAATAGAAGCTGAAGCTGCAATCCTTACCTACGGAAATTTGATACAGGCGATCATTTACTTTATTATCGTTGGTCTCTTCATTTTCATATTCCTGAGAGCTTATGAGAAGACCAAGAAGAAAGAAGAAGTTGCAGCTCCAGCAGGACCATCGAAAGAAGAAGTTTTACTTACTGAGATTCGTGACGAACTAAGAAAGAACAATATTTAATACGTACGCTTACCGCTACATTACTCATTCTTAAACTAAACCCCTGGCAAAAACCAGGGGTCTTTTTTTAACAATAATCCAAAATTGGTTCAATTTTCTAAAATTCCTGAAATTTTTATAGGGGAAGCAGTCAGAATAATTTCCAAGCAATAACTTTGCAATTCACTTTTTAAAGTAAGCAAATTATGAAAGTAGCTGTAGTTGGAGCAACCGGGATGGTAGGAAGCGTAATGCTTAAAGTACTGGAAGAACGTAATTTTCCACTTACCGAACTTATTCCTGTAGCTTCTGAAAGATCTGTAGGTAAGAAATTGACCTATAACGGTAAGGATTTCGAAGTAGTAAGTCTTGAAACCGCAGTTTCCATGAAACCGGAAGTAGCCATATTTTCAGCTGGTGGAGACACTTCATTGGAATGGGCTCCAAAATTTGCTTCTGCAGGAACTACAGTGATCGATAATTCTTCAGCATGGAGAATGAATCCGAAAAACAAACTTATCATTCCCGAGATCAATGCTAACCTGCTTTCAAAAGAAGATAAGATCATTGCGAATCCTAATTGTTCTACAATACAGTTGTTAATGGCTTTAAAACCGTTGCATGATGCGTATACTATCAAGCGAGTGGTCGTTTCAACCTACCAGTCTATCACTGGAACTGGTGTGAAAGCCGTACAGCAGCTGGAGAACGAGTATGCGGGTAAGAAAGAAGAAATGGCTTATCCTTATCCAATTCATAAAAATGCGTTACCACATTGCGATGTATTCCAGGAAAATGGATACACCAAAGAGGAGATGAAGTTAACGAACGAAACCAAGAAAATTCTCGGTGATGATTCCGTAAACGTGACGGCAACTGCGATTAGAATTCCGGTGGTTGGAGGACATTCAGAATCGGTGAACATCGAGTTTCATAAAGAATTTGAGGAAGCAGATGTTCGAAAGATCCTGAGTGATTTCCCAGGGATCACCGTACAGGATAACCCGGAATTGAATACTTATCCCATGCCTATTTATGCGGAAGGAAAAGATGATGTTTTTGTAGGTAGAATTAGAAGAGATCATTCCCAGCCAAATACACTAAATATGTGGATCGTTGCTGATAATCTCCGTAAAGGTGCCGCGACAAATGCAGTGCAGATCGCAGAATATTTAGTGGAGCAGAAACTACTGTAATCCACAATTTTAAAATTTTACTTAAAAGCCTGAAACTCTACAAATTCAGGCTTTTTTATTCTTATTTTAGGTGTCTAAACTAAGAATTGTATGAAGAAAATCTATTCAGGCATTATTGGGCTGGGGTTAGTTGCCGGCTCACTAAGTGCGCAAAGTCAAAACCAAAGCAAATTGAACTATCCTGAGACCAAGAAAGTTGATACTGTAACAGATTATTTTGGAACCGAGGTAAAGGATCCATATCGCTGGCTGGAGGATGATCGTAGCGAGGAAACCGAGAACTGGGTAAAAAGACAGAACGAGGTAACTTTCGATTACCTTGAGAACATTCCGTACAGAAATAAACTCAAGGAACGTCTTACCAAGTTATGGGATTATGAAAAATTGAGCGCTCCTTTTACTGAAGGTGAAAAGATCTATTTCTTTAAAAACAACGGACTTCAGAATCAAAGTGTTTTGTATCGCCGTGAATCAGAAAAAGCGGAAGCAAAAGTATTTTTAGATCCGAATAAATTCAGTGAAGATGGTACTACTTCTCTTGCGGGAATGAGCTTTTCCGAAGATGGAAAAAAGCTGGCCTATGCTATTTCTGAAGGTGGAAGCGACTGGAGAAAGATCATTGTCATGAATGCTGATGATAAAAAAATCCTTGGCGATACCATTAAAGATGTAAAGTTCAGCGGAATTTCCTGGAAAGGTAATGAAGGTTTTTACTACTCCAGCTATGACAAGCCTGATGGAAGTGAACTTTCAGCAAAGACAGATCAGCATAAATTATATTATCATAAACTGGGAACTCCGCAAAGTGACGACCAGATCATCTTCGGAAATTCTGAAGCACAAAAACGTCGTTATGTTGGAGGAAGTGTTACTGAAGATAATCGTTACCTGATCATTTCAGCACGTAATTCAACTTCTGGAGGGGAACTTTACATGATGGACCTTCAGAAGGAAAATCCGGAACTGGTTACAATTTTAGATAATCAGGATACCGATTCTTATGTGATCGAAAATGAAGGTAGCAAATTATTTATCGTGACCAATCTTGATGCTCCAAATAAGAAGATCGTGACCGTTGACGCCAGCGATCCAAGTCCGGAGAACTGGGAAGATTTTATTCCTGAAACCGAGCATGTATTGAGTCCTTCAACCGGTGGTGGATATTTCTTTACAGAGTATATGGTAGATGCCATCTCAAAAGTGAAACAATATGATTATGACGGAAAACTTGTACGTGAAGTAGAACTTCCAGGTGTAGGTTCTGCCGGAGGTTTTGGAGCTAAAAAAGACAAAGATGTACTTTACTACAGCTTTACAAATTACGTGACTCCGGGTACTATTTATAAATATGATATTAAAAATGGTACTTCTCAAGTTTACAATAAACCAAACATAGATTTTGATCCGGAACAGTTTACCAGCGAACAGGTATTCTATGAATCAAAGGATGGTACGAAGATCCCAATGATCATTACCTACAAAAAAGGAACTCAGCTTAACGGAAAGAATCCAACGATTCTTTATGGTTATGGAGGATTTAATGTGAGCCTGACTCCAGGTTTTAGCACTGCGATGAGCGTATGGCTGGAGCAAGGCGGTGTTTATGCTGTACCTAACCTTCGTGGTGGTGGTGAATATGGGAAAGCATGGCATGATACAGGTACAAAGCTTAAAAAGCAAAATGTATTTGATGATTTCATTGCTGCTGCGGAATACCTGATCGACAATAATTATACTTCCAGCGATTATCTTGCTGTAAGAGGTGGTTCTAATGGCGGACTTCTGGTAGGAGCTACGATGACTCAGCGACCTGATCTTATGAAAGTGGCATTGCCTGCAGTTGGAGTAATGGACATGTTAAGATATCATACATTCACTGCCGGTGCAGGTTGGGCTTATGATTATGGTACTTCGGAAGATAATAAAGAAATGTTCCAGTATCTATATAACTATTCTCCAGTGCATAGTGTTGAGGCGGGTACCGAATATCCTGCGACGCTTGTAACTACTGGAGATCATGATGACCGTGTAGTGCCTGCGCATTCTTTTAAATATGCTGCAGAACTACAGGATAAGCAAGAAGGAACTAATCCTACGCTTATCAGGATCGAGACAAATGCCGGTCATGGTGCAGGAAAGCCAACCAGTAAGATCATTGAAGAATATGCAGATATCTTCGGGTTCACTTTATATAATATGGGGTTTGAAGCACTTCCAAATGAACTAAAAGAGATTTCTAAAGATTAATATTGTTGATCAACTGGATCACAAAAAAAAGCGCGGCTCTTCAGCCGCGCTTTTTTTGTTTTATTTCAGGAAGCTTTAATTTACCTGTTTTAATTCCCCAGACTCTTCGTCAACTAGAAACCCTTTCTCACCTTTATGCAGGATCTCTTCATCATCATCTGAGAAAGCTTCAAGCAATTCATACTCTCCAAGCGCTTCGTCTAAACGTCTTATTTTCTCTTCATCATTACAAGCTTTGCCTTCGATAGTATAATTACCATTTTTATAGGTTGTTCTTGTTCCAAGTACCTGAACGGGAAGAATTTTTTCCAGATATTTCGTGTAGACTTCGAATCCGCCGGTGACTACAAACACCTTGATACCCTGCTCATCAAATTTCTGAATATCTTCCAGCATTTTATTTCTGAAGAATTCCGGGTATTCCAGGTTCCAGAATTGCTCCGCATACTTTTTCACCGTTTCAGGATCAAGATCTTTGAGATAATCGTAGAAGTTCTCCTTGAAATCAGTTTTGCTGACAAGCCGCATGTTTCCGAGCATTTTCAACCATCCAAGCTGGGCAAGTCTTATCAACTTATACCCATTTTTATAACATACGAATTTGAAAAATTCATCTTTGGAAGATTTTTGATATAAGGTCTTATTGAGATCGTAAACGACTATTTTTTGCATTCGATGATTCTATTCTAATTTATGTTCTTTAGCTTTAAGATAAGTTACATAAATAGCCATATCCGGAAACTTATATTATGATAATTTCAACAAGAATTTAACCTATGCTTCAGCTTAAGAACGTCTCCTTCACCTATGATGAGCCTGTATTAAAGAATATCAATATGAACATAAAACCGGCTGAGAACATCTCGATCATTGGTGAAAGTGGCTGTGGTAAAAGCACCTTGCTTAAACTCATCTACGGACTCCTACATACAGAAGGAAAGATCACCTGGAAAGATAAAGAGCTTCTGGGTCCTAATTTCAACCTGGTTCCCGGAGAAGATTTTATTAAATACCTCGCCCAGGATTTTGATTTGATGTTACCACTAAGCGCTGCTGATAATGTTGGGAAATATCTAAGTAATTTTTATCCTGTCAAGAAAAAACGCCGAATCAAAGAATTGCTGGAGGTTGTAGAAATGACCGACCTTGCTGATAAAAAAGCGAAATTACTAAGTGGCGGGCAGCAGCAAAGAATCGCTTTGGCGCGTGCTCTGGCTAAAGAACCAGAAATCCTCTTGCTCGATGAACCGTTTAGCCATATTGATCACTTCAGAAAAAATAAGTTGAGAAGAAAGCTATTCGCTTACCTGAAGGAGCAGAATATCACCTGTATCATTGCCACACACGACAGCACCGATGCACTGGCTTTTGCCGATAGAACCTTTGTTCTAAAAAACTCAAAGATCTATGCTCAGGGAACTCCGCAGGAATTATATGAACAACCGAAAAATCACTATGTCGCCAGCCTGTTTGGAGACGTAAACTATATTCCTGTCACATTACTGAAAGCAGATCATAAAAAGAGTGACAAAGTTGTGGTATATCCTCATGAATTAAAGATCGCAGAATCTGGCATCGAAGCTACAGTAAGCAAATCATATTTTAAAGGAGAAGTTTTCCTGGTCGAAGTTTCAGCAGGAAATAGTACGATACTAATAGATCACCATGAAGAATTAATCGCCGGCAAAAAGATTTGCTTTAAAGTGAAAGATGGAGTGTTGGAAAGCCGAATTAAATAATCTTTTTAATTAGGACATTTTGCTGATTGAAAGTGTAGCTGTCGTTCTCAGTTTTTCCAAGCATGGCGATGGCAACAGGAGCTTTGCTACCTATGGCATAGAATCTTGTATCCTGAACGATGATTTCCCCAGCTGGAATAGAAATAAAATAATTAGCATTTTCAGTAAATATGATACTGCCTGCTTTTGCAATCCCAGAGTCTGCCTGTACATTGATCCGCTTTAAAACAGACTGCATTTGCTCATATTGCTGTAATTGGTTGCTGAGTTTGTTCCATTCAATATTGATCATCTCTCTGCCAGTTTCAAACTTGTCACCGGCACTACTCTTGGATTCATTTTCCAGATCCTGTTTTAGTCCCTGCATCGCATTTTGCAAAGCAGCTGTTTTCTGCTGAATAAAATGCTCACATTTTTTTAGCAACTCCTGTTTAAGCGTTTCCATTTAGTCTAAGCTAAGTTTACCAAGATTTTGCATTTGTCTTACGATCCAGTTTTTTCTATTGTTAATAAAAGAAGATGCGGGACTTGCACGATATACCCTTGGATTCGGTAAAACAGCGGCAATGGCCGCAGCTTCATACGCACCGAGCTTTACCGCGTCCTTACCAAACCAGTGCAATGACGCCGCTTGCGCTCCGTAAACTCCTTTACCCATTTCAATACTATTCAGGTAGACTTCCAGAATTCGTTCTTTACCCCAAATTATTTCGATCAGAAATGTAAAATATGCTTCCAGACCTTTCCGAAACCAGGTTCTTCCCGGGTACAGGAAAACATTTTTCGCAGTTTGTTGTGAGATTGTGCTGGCTCCACGAATCTTTCTTCCATTGCGATTATCTTCCATAGCTTCCTTGATCGCTTCAAAATCAAAGCCACTATGAGTAGGGAAATTCTGGTCTTCACTAGCGATAACCGCTTTTTGGAGATGGCCTGATATTTCATCCATTGCTACCCAGTCGTGCTTAATATCTTCCTGTGGATTTTCAAAGTAACGTATCACCATTAAAGGAGTAAAAGGAACTGGCACCCATTTATAGATCACTACGATAGTAATACTAAACAGGAACAGTCCAAGAAGTATCTTGATGATAAATCTGAAAAATTTTCTGATCATGAATTCAATGTTATTTCGGCCAGGTCTCTTCCAACCAGGCTACCAATTGCGATGCCCATTCCGCCAAGGCGAACTCCGCAGCTTACATTTCTGGAAAGTGCCTTCACTATAGGTTGCCTTGAGGATCCAATCCCCATGATTCCGCTCCACTTTCTGTCTATTTCAAATTTGGTTTCAGGCAAGATACAGGTTTTTAATAAGTGCTCCAGTTTGTTCTGGACAAGCAGGGTTGTGCCCATGTGTTCGGTCTCTTCAGCTTCGAAATCCAGGTTACGACCACCTCCAATAAGCACTCGATCACCGATATTTCGAAAATAGTAATAACCTCTGTCCAGATGAAAAGTGCCTTTAAGGTTCAAATTTTGGATGGGTTTGGTGATCAATACCTGTGCACGGGCAGGTTTTACATCTTCAAGTCCAAGGCTGGATGCAAACCCATTAGTGGCGATCAATAATTTTTTAGCTGAAATTTGAAATTTATCTGTTTCGATCCTGACGGAATGTTCTTCATCGAAAAACGAATTTACTTTGATACCGCTGAGCACCTGTATATTTTCACAAGATACTTTTTTCAATAGTGTTTGCATCATCTTACCGGTATCGATCTGTCCCTCAAATTGATTCTCAATAAGTCTCGGCATGATATCACTAAAGCCAAAAGAATTGGAAGTTTCTCTAAAAACGGACTCTCCAAAAACAGGATTCAGAATTTTATTAATTCGCGGAATAGCCTCCATACTGTGCTGGTACAATTCTTTATCTGCTCTGGTAAAAAGCTCGTATCCTCCGTTCTGCTGAAAATCGATCTGTGTATCACCCAGATTTTTCCGAAGTAATGAGAGTCCGTTACGACGCTTTTCTACTAGCTCAACCACTTCATCTTCAGATAAAGTTTTAAGATCATCAAGGATTTCAGAAATACTTCCGAAGCAGGCAAAACCGGCGTTTTTGGTGCTAGCTCCTTCTGGAAGCAGCCCTTTCTCAAGAATAATAATTTTAGCCGATGGTCTTGATCTTCGCAGGTGCAGAGCACAGTTTAAACCTGTGATCCCATTGCCTATAATACAATAGTCGATATTATTGAACCAGGATTCATGTTCCCAGAAGGAAAGATTCATGTTCGTTTTCAGTTTCAGGTCAAATTACAAAAAGTTGCGCATAAAAAACCCCGGAAGTTCCGGGGTTAGTTTTTATTCTTCCAGAGGTTTCATTTTAAAATCCTCCATGAATTTAGTAGTATAATTACCTTCAATATAATCTGGATGATCCATCAACTGGCGGTGGAATGGAATCGTGGTTTTCACACCCTCGATCACAAACTCGTCCAGTGCACGCTTCATTTTGTTGATCGCTTCCTCTCTTGTTTGAGCGGTAGTGATCAATTTCGCGATCATTGAATCATAATTTGGAGGAATCACATAGCCACTATAAACGTGGGTATCGATACGAACTCCGTGTCCTCCCGGTGCGTGAAGATTAGTGATCTTCCCAGGTGATGGTCTAAAGTTATGATATGGATCTTCTGCATTGATTCTACACTCGATAGAATGCAACTGCGGAATATAATTCTTTCCTGAAATGGGCACTCCAGAAGCTACAAGGATCTGCTCACGAATAAGATCGTAATCGATCACCTGCTCTGTAATTGGATGCTCAACCTGGATACGCGTATTCATTTCCATAAAATAGAAATTTCTATGCTTATCAACAAGGAATTCAACAGTACCAGCACCCTCATATTTAATATATTCAGCAGCTTTTACTGCAGCATCACCCATTTTCTTACGGAGCGTATCTGTCATAAAAGGTGACGGAGTTTCTTCAGTAAGTTTCTGGTGACGTCTTTGTACAGAACAATCTCTTTCAGAAAGGTGACAGGCTTTACCGCTGCTGTCTCCTACGATCTGGATCTCGATATGGCGAGGCTCTTCAATAAGCTTTTCCATATACATCCCATCATTTCCAAAAGATGCGGCTGCTTCTTTACGGGCAGATTCCCAGGCTGGTTCCAGCTCTTCTTCTTTCCAGATAGCTCGCATCCCTTTACCTCCACCTCCGGCAGTTGCCTTCAGCATCACAGGGTATCCAACTTCCTTAGCCAGTTTTTGGCATTCTGTAAAATCCTTTATTATCCCTTCAGATCCAGGAACACAAGGAACACCAGCCGCTCTCATTGTAGCTTTGGCTGTTGCCTTATCTCCCATCTTACTGATCATCTCTGGTGAAGCTCCAATGAATTTAATATCATGCTCTTCACAGATCTTGGAAAATTTAGCATTTTCAGAAAGGAAACCGTATCCTGGGTGGATCGCATCAGCATTGGTAATCTCTGCTGCAGCGATGATATTCGAAATTTTAAGATAGGAAAGGTTACTTGGTGGTGGTCCAATACAAACCGCTTCATCTGCAAATCTAACGTGTAGACTTTCAGCATCTGCAGTAGAGTAAACCGCTACCGTTTTGATTCCCATTTCCTTACAGGTACGAATCACACGAAGTGCAATTTCTCCCCTGTTTGCAATCAATATTTTTTTAAACATACCTAGTTGCTTTTAAAGTTCTGAAGCCCATAAATGGGCTTACAGGTGTTAAAATGGGCAGTAATTTATGACGGATCTACCAGGTAAAGTGGTTGATCGAACTCGACAGGAGATGAATCATCTACCAGTACTTTTACGATCTTTCCAGATACTTCACTTTCGATCTCGTTGAAAAGTTTCATCGCTTCAATGATACAAAGCACATCACCTTCTTTTACAGAGTCTCCTACCTCAACAAATGTTGGCTTGTCTGGAGATGGCTTTCTGTAGAATGTCCCGATAATAGGAGATTTTACAGTGATGTATTTAGAATCATCATCTGCGGCCTGCTTTTCTTCAGCAGCTGGAGCAGCTTCCTGAGGAGCAGTTTGTTGAGCTGGAGCCTGCTGTTGTGCTGGCATTTGCTGAAGTTGTTGTCCTCCCATAGGAACCTGTTGTACTATGGTAGTTTCCTTATCGTCTGAACCTGTTTTAATTGTGATCTTTACATCACCTGTTTCAAGTTTAACCTCACTTGCGCCAGATTTGGCCACAAACTTAATCAGATTCTGAATTTCCTTTAAATCCATAATATTGGTGTTGGTTTTTATGAGTTATAAGCCCATTTAAGGTAAGTAGCTCCCCAAGTGAAGCCACCTCCGAAAGAGGCAAATATTAAATTATCTCCTTTTTTAAATTGTTTTTCGTAATCACTGAGTAACAAAGGTAAGGTTGCAGCAGTAGTATTGCCATACCTCGCTATATTCATTAATACCTTGCTCTCCTCTGTAAGGTTCATTCTCTTGGCAGTCGCGTCTACAATGCGCTTATTTGCCTGGTGAGCCACCAGCCAGTCTACATCTATATTCGTAAGATTGTTTCTTTCCATGATCTCGGCACTAACCTCAGCCATGTTCGAGACAGCAAATTTGAAAACGGTCTTTCCATCCTGCTGTACATAATGAAGTTTTTTAGCGACAGTTTCTTCAGATGGTGGTAATAGAGATCCACCTGCAGCAATTTTAAGAGAATTACGTCCAATGGAATCACATCTTAGTAATTCATCCTGTAATCCCAGACCTTCAAAATTAGGTTCCATTAGCGCCGCTCCCGCTCCATCACCAAAAATAATACAGGTTGTTCTATCTGTATAATCAAGGATAGAGGACATCTTATCTGCACCAATAACCAGAACCTTCTTATATCTTCCAGATTCTATGTAAGCCGCTCCGGTAGACATTCCATAAAGGAAACTAGAGCATGCCGCCTGCAGATCGTAGCCAAAGGCATTTACAGCACCAATCTCAGAAGCCACATGAACGGCTGTAGCCGCTACAGGCATATCTGGAGTTACTGTTCCCAAAATGATTAAGTCTATTTCTGCCGGATCAAGATTTGTCTTATTAATCAAATCTTTGGCTGCCTCTACGGCTAGGTAAGAAGTTCCCTTAGAGGGATCTTTGAGTATTCGTCTTTCTTTAATTCCTGTCCTGCTGAGAATCCACTCATCTGTGGTATCCACCAATTCTTCCAACATTTTGTTGGTCAAAATATCTTCAGGTACATAAGCACCTACAGCCGTAATCGCTGCTGTGATTTTGCTCATAAATTTGGATTTAATTCACCCCTCATCGGCAGGAAATATAATATCTTCATTCTTAGAAAATTACTAAATATTAATCAAACCGGCGTGCAAATTAAGGTCTTTTTGGGACTTAATCAACTAAAAACAAAAAACTCCCACAACGTGAGAGTTTCCTGTAATTCTTGAAGCTCTAAGACTTTACTAAGCCTCTACTTCTTCTGCGTTATCAATTAAGATCTGACCACGGTAGTAAAGTTTACCTTCGTGCCAGTGAGCTCTGTGATACAAGTGTGCTTCACCTGTTACAGCATCTACAGCAACTTTTGGAGCTGAAGCTTTATAATGTGTTCTTCTCTTATCTCTTCTGGTTTTCGAGATTTTTCTCTTTGGATGTGCCATGGCTTCCTATTAATTATTCGTTTAATAAATTTTTTAATTTGTCCCAGCGAGGATCTATATCATCCTCATTTCTCTTTTTCTGACTTTTCAAACTGTGTTCTTCCAACTTATCAAGTACATCAGATTCTAATGTGCCGTCTTCAACACCCGGATGAATTCTCTTTGCCGGTACTCCAAGTACCACCAGCTCATAAATATATTGCTGGATATTCACCTCATATTCTCCATGGGGAATAATAAGTAGATCTTCATCTTCATTGTCGAATTCATCGCCAAACTTAATCACCAGAAAAAGCGTGTTTTCTATTGGTTGATCATAAGGCTCATTAGTAAGATCGCAATTAACATTTACTGTTCCCCCTGCGTTGAAAGTAAGCTCCATCATAGTGCTTTTCTTTTCAAACAGCAGGTCGATCTTTACATCTGCACTATTGAATTCCTCGTACTCAAAATGTTTAAAGAACCTGTTATCTAACTCATACTCAAACTGGTGCTTCCCAAGCTTTAATCCCTTGAAGGGGATCGTAAACTCCGCTAAATTCCTCATCTCTCCTCAGTTTTGAGTGCCTCACGTTTCCGTTAAGGCGGGTGCAAAGATATAAAAATTAATGAATTATGCTCTTTTTATAAACAAATTTTTGTTTATATCTTCCTGCCTTGTTTCTTCAACGGATTTTCTGTGAGCACCTTATATTCTTCACGAGCTTTATAGATCTCGATCCCTTTGAATACAGCCTCTTTAAAAGAATTAATATTTGCTTCGTTCTTCCCCGCAATATCGAAACCTGTTCCATGATCTGGAGAAGTTCTAACCTTTTTCAATCCTGCTGTAAAATTTACTCCTCTTCCAAAGGATAGCGTTTTAAAAGGAATTAAACCCTGATCATGATAAGAAGCCACAACGGCATCAAAATTCCTATAATTTTTTGAGCCGAAGAAACTATCTGCAGAATAAGGGCCGAATACCAATTGTCCTTTATCTCTCAGCTTTTGAATTGTAGGCTTTAAAGTTTCCTCGTCTTCTTTCCCAATCACACCATTATCACCGCTATGCGGATTGATGCCCAGCACAGCGATCTTAGGTTTCTGAACCCTGAAATCCTGTTTTAAGGTCTTACTGATGGTATTAATCTTTGATTCTATGAGTTCCGGAGTTATGACGGAAGCGATATCTTTCAACGCAACATGATCTGTAAGTAAACCAACCTTCAGGTTATCTGTGATCATGAACATTAGGCTTTCACCTCCCAGTTCCCTGGCTAAATAATCTGTATGTCCCGGAAACTTAAAATCTTCAGACTGAATAGTCGACTTATTAATAGGTGCGGTAACCAGCACATCGATCTTATCATTTTTTAATGCTGAAGTAGCCGCAGCAAGAGATTTAAATGCAAAACTACCAATCTCATTATCTTCTTCACCAAACTTGATATTTACATTCTCTTTCCAGACATTCATCACATTGATCTTTCCATCAATTGCTTTCGAAGGATCGTCGATCCCCTGGAAGTTCAATGAGAGCTTGTAATGTTTTTTAAGAAAATTGATGATCTTAGAAGATGCGAATATAATAGGAGTACAAAATTCCAGCATTCTCGCATCGTCGAAAGTCTTCAGTACGATCTCACTCCCAATCCCATTCAGATCTCCAATACTAATCCCCAGTTTGATCATTTCCTCCTGTTTCATAAACTTTCCCGATATAATATTTTAATTTTACACACAAATGTAACCATTATTATAGAATAGCATGTTCACAGGGATCGTAGAAGAAATAGGAAAAATTGTAGCTATAGAGAAGTTGGAAGGCAATATGAATCTTAAGGTTTCTGCGGAAATGACTCCGGAGTTAAAGATAGACCAGAGTGTTTCTCATAATGGTGTTTGTCTTACAGTGGTTTCTATTGAAGATAATACATATACAGTTACCGCAGTTCAGGAGACCTTAAACAAGACAAGCATAGGAAATCTGAAGACTGGTGACGCTGTGAACCTGGAACGCGGAATGAAACTAGGTGCACGTCTTGATGGGCATATAGTGCAGGGACATGTTGACCAGACAGCGACTTGCACAGAGGTGAAAGAAACAGAAGGTAGCTGGCTTTTTACATTTGAGTACGACCCGAGGATTGGAAATCTTACGATTGAGAAAGGATCTATTACAGTTAATGGAGTAAGTCTTACAGTGGTGAACAGTAAGGCGACAGAATTTTCTGTAGCGATCATTCCGTATACTTATGAGCATACGAACTTTAAAGATCTGCAAGAGGGAGATACCGTTAATCTTGAGTTTGATGTGATCGGGAAATATGTCAAGCGAATCACCGAGCTTTCCTAGGCGAGATCAAATTTTCTAAACTGGTAACAACCAACTACCAGACCCGCACCCATTAAAATATATACATAACCATCTATTGGAAGGCAAAGCCCTACAGGTGGTGGAACGCCATTTCCGTTTCCATTACCGCCGGGACCGTTCCCGTTCCCGTTACCAGGATCACATGGGGGACCTTTACGATTTTCATTGTTGCTTTTCGCCATAGGTTCTGGAGGTGACATCTGGGCATAGACCGATCCGGCAATTCCAAAGAATAAACCTAAGCTAAGAAGCAAAATTCTCAAACGGCTCATAATTAAAAGTATAACACCTAAAGCTTCAGGCTGCTAACCCGAAAACACATACTATTAAATGAACGATATGTCATTTGTTAGCGAGTGAATTTCTGAAATATTTACGTAAATACGTAAAGATCAGTTTAGAATTAAAATTTCATCTATGCATCACCCTAAATTACAGTGACATAAAAACTCTCTGTCCTTTCAAAAATAGGCAATAAAAGCCTTTGTAACAATAGACTGCGTCTATATTTTACTTTCGGGTCAGAACTTCTACTTCAGCAAAACCGGGGATTCTGTTTTCCAGTTCTGCGTGAGAAGCTATACTTTTCAGTGATTTTATATTAGGCAACTGAATAATCGGTATTCACTTAAGCATTATTCAGAACAATATTTATTCATAGCGCACGAATTGAAGGTCGGGTTCAAAATAAATGTTTTAGTTTTAAGGTTCCAATGTACAGCCCCAACATTTGTAACCAATGAATAATATTCCCATTCCTGAGAATGACAAGAGAAGAAATCTCGAAGTCGAAAAATACAAACCACAACAAAAAATCGATGATGAAGATCTTGATTTTTTGAGCGCAATGGCTGCTGAGATTTGCGGTACTCCCAGTGCCCTGATCACTTTAATTGGCCAGAATACACAATATATAAAGTCGGCTTATGGTATGGACCTCGAAACAAGAGAGTTGCCGAGGGAGTTTACTTTTTGTGCTCATACTATTAGCTCTCCGGAAGGATTTATGGTGGTAGAAGATGCAAGGGAAGATGAGAGATTCAGAAATAATCCATTTGTAACGGGAGAAAATCCAATTCTTTCCTATGCAGGTGTTCCGCTTTCCAATTCTGCCGGTTATTCCATAGGTTCTTTATGCACTATAGATTTTAAACCTAAAAGCTTTTCCGAAGAACAAATAGAAAAGCTTAAAAAGGTAGCGAACCAGGTGATGAAGTCAATCGAGCTTTCCCGAAGGACCAATGAGTTGAAACAGCTCAATGAAAACCTGCTCAGGGAGCAAACAAAAAACAATTATATAATCGAAGGTACCGAGACTGCCACTTTTGACTGGGATATCGTAAATGACCAGATGAGCTTTAGTGATGTCTGGTTTCAAATTTCCGGCTACTCTCGAAGCGACTTCCCTAACCAGATGGTTGATTCATGGAGAACGATCGTGCATCCTGAAGACCTCCAGCCTCTTCAGCAGCAAGTACAACTACATTTTGAAGGAAAGAAGAAAAAGTTCAGCAGTGAATTCAGAATAAAACACAAAAATGGGGAGTATCTATGGATATCAAGCCAGGGTAAGATCTTCGAAAGAGATGCCTCTGGAAGACCAACCAGAATGTATGGCTTACATCGTGATATTAGTGAAAAGAAGAAAGTGGATGTTGAGATACAATTTAGAGAAAAACTGCTTGAATCTCTATACAATTTGTCTCCATTAGGGATCGCCTTAAACGATTACGAAACTGGAGCTTTTATCGAAGTTAATAACAGACTGGTAGAGCCTACAGGTTACAGCCAGTCGGAATTTCTAAATCTCACCTATTTTGAGTTGACACCGGAGGAATATCTGGAGATGGAGAAAGAGCAACTTAAAGAACTGGATGATACAGGTAAGTACGGGCCTTATGAAAAAGAATATATAAGAAAAGATGGAACCAAATACCCGGTATTGTTGAGAGGGGTTTTAGCCAAAGATCCCAATGGTAGGAAGATCATTTGGAGTTTTATTGAAGACATCTCTGAGCAAAAAGAAAATGAAGAGTTACAGGAATTGAACCTTCAAAAGATCGAAAAGTTACTTTCCATTACCGAGAAGCAGAATGACAGATTGAAAAATTTCGCACATATCGTTTCTCATAATTTACGTTCTCATTCCAGTGGTATATCATTATTACTTGATTTCTTAAGTGAGTCCAACCCGGAGATCAAAGTAGAAGAACCTTTCAAACATCTTAAAACAGCCTCAGGAAACCTGGAATCTACCATTCATGATCTTAATGATATTGTGAAAGTAAATGTATCCGGACAGGAAGATTTCCAAATCGTGCAATTAAAAGCTGCAGTAGACAAAATCGTGGAAAGCGTAGAACCTCTTACGAAAACCGGAAATATTGATATAAGTACTGAAATTGAGGAAACAGTTAATGTGTATGGTCTCAGGGCTTATATTGAGAGTATCCTGCTGAACCTGGTTACTAATGGAATCAAATATTCTTCGCCAGATAGAGATAGTACGATTAAGATCACTGCAAAAGAGGATCTTCAGAATAAGCTGGTAAGAATCGAGATTGAGGATAATGGAATTGGTATCGACCTGGATACGCACCGCAAGGATCTTTTTAAAATGTATAAAATCTTTCATAAACATGAGGATGCGAGAGGCGTAGGTTTATTCCTGGTAAAAAATCAAGTTGAAAATATGAACGGATCTATTGATATTGAAAGTACCGTAGATGTTGGAACAAAATTTATAATCAAACTACCTAATGAGTAAAATTAATTTAGCCTGTCTTGTTGAAGATGACCCGGTTCATATCTACCTTTCTAAAAGATACCTGGAATCTTCGGGATATATAGATAATATCCAGATCTATAACAATGGAAAAGAAGCCTACGACGGACTCAAAGCCGATTGGGAAAGCAAGAAAACACTCCCAGAAATCATTCTTTTAGATCTCACCATGCCGGTATGGGACGGATGGAAATTTTTAGATGAATTTACCAAATTACCTATTGAGAAGCAGATTACAATCTATATCTTGACCAGTAGTATCAATGAAGCCGACAGGCAAAAGGCTTCTGATTATAATGCGGTAAAAAATTATCTGGTGAAACCAATAACCATGCAGGCTTTGGTGGAGCTTATTGAAAGAATGGAAGACTGATGGCGAATACCAAATTTGATAGAATTTTTATAATTGATGATGAATCAATCATCAACTCGATACAAAAACTTTTTATTCAGGAATTTTTTCCTGAAAATTCTCTGGAAAGATATGATGATTCCAGCCTGGCGCTGGATAAACTTACTAGCCTGGATGAGGAGGTAAAAGAGGTCTTGATTTTCGTTGATCTCAACATGCCTATCCTTTCCGGGCAGCAATTACTGGACAAATTACAGGAATCTGGAATTCATTATAATGTAATTGTTTACGTACTTACCTTTTCCAGTGATGCTGAAGAAGTAGAGAAAATCCGCTCGCATCCATATGTTCGGAAAGTAATTAGAAAACCTCTTACGAGGGAGAAACTAGCAGAACTGGATATCGTGAGGTCTAGGGGTATTTAAGTCGTTCATATTGTAACAGACTCATAGATACATTTACCCCTTAACAATTGAGGTCTATTTTATCCATTACACTGCCTTTATGAGGGCAACGCTTATCCCATAATCGTAGTTGTCCTCTTTTGACTATAAAAACAAATATTCCAGTCATAGAATGGCGATTTGTGATCTTCGATTTTAATATCAGTTTCTTTACTAACTGTACATATCTACCACTGTTCCAATAAATAATTGACTTAATCAGCAAAACCTTTAACGCATATTTAGCAATTCTTTTACAGTATAAATTTTATAAATTAAGGCTTCAGAAAAATATAAACAATGCATCAGTTTTTACTTAATCATTTCGCTCTTTCTGTCCGTGACGTCGATAAGTCTTTCGATTTTTATCAGAAGGTGTTTCAGTTTAAAGAGATCGAGAATACGGCTTCTAATTCCAGAACTCGCTGGCTCTCGATTGGTGAAGGCAGACAATTACATCTTATCCCTCGACCTGATGCCGCAATAAGAACAAATAAAGCGGTGCATTTCGCATTTTCAACCGCAAATTTAGAGACCGTGATAGAGCACCTTAGAGAGTTGAGTATTCCATATTCCGACTGGCTGGGAACCCCGGAAAAGGATTATGTGAGGGATGATGGGATCAAACAGATCTATTTTCAGGATCCTGATTCCTACTGGATTGAGATCAATAATGATATACCGTAATATCCTGATTTATACGGCAGATTCCAGAACAAATTGCATTGGTTCTGGAAATAATAAACCTTCAACACGATCCATCATAAGGTCTGCCGAAATCTTACCTTGTTCAGATCCATTTTGAGATAGAAATCTTATTTTAGAGGATGACATTTGCAAAGTATTGCCCTGATTGAGACAAACTACTTCAACTTCTTTGTTACGTTTGCTTCGGATGGAACTCAATTCTTCTATTTTTAACGCCAGCAATGCATCACATACGATCAATGCATCAGGAAGCTCTTCCTGAATAAAATGTTTGTAGGATTTTGAACCGGTAGTGGCTTCAGCATTAAAAAATAGATCCGGCTGCCCGGTGTTTTGAATTGCATTATAATAACCGGTTTTGCATTTATTAAAAGCATCTTCATCCATACAACTCGCTATAAAACCAACTCTTTTATAACCATCCTTCTGTAGCTTTAAAACTTGCTGTTCAACCATGAGATCCAGGTTGATTGAGATCTTATCGCAATCAATGTTGTTTGAAATACGATCGAATAGCACAAGAGCTTTTTTAAAATCCTGTACTGAAGTAAGATGGGAAAACTTCTTTTTTTGATAGGTTTCTACGGCGGGTGATATGATAATGCCATCGACCTGTGACTGCACCAGTTTATTTACGCAGCTTACTTCTTTATGGTAAGATTCATTGCTAATGCAAAGGATAAGCCTGTAATTTCGGTCGTCGGTTTGCTGCTCGATAGCATTAAGTGCATCTGTATAAAATTTGGAATCAAGCGTTGGCATCACCACGCCTATGCTCTTAGTTTTATAACCTTTCAGGATCTGTGCAGAAACATTGGGAATGTAATGTTTAAGTGCAGCCGCTTCATGAACTCGCTTTTTAGTGTTCTGACTGATTTCAGGACTATTATTAAGAGCTTTAGATACTGTACTTGCAGAGAGATTCAGCGATTCTGCAATATCCCGGAGTGTAATCGATTTTTTCATAATTTCCAGCATTTTCAGTCTACTCGCTCTTATATCCCAGATTAAAATTGAGATAAGAAACTTTCAGCTTTTTCCACCATATCCTTATTTCCACATATAAATGGAATTCTTTGGTGTAATTCCTCTGGAATAATATCCAGAATCCTTTCGGAACCATTAGTAGCCTTCCCACCAGCTTGTTCCGTTAGAAAGGCCATTGGATTACTTTCATATAGCAATCTTAATTTTCCCTGCGGCGCTGTAGTTCCCTGCGGATAAAGGTAAATTCCACCCAGTAACATGTTTCTATGAAAATCTGCCACCAGCGATCCGGTATATCTGGACGTAAATGGACGTTTTTCCTCTTCATCCAGCTCTTGAACCCATTTCAAATATTTTTTGATTCCGTCTGGAAAATGCACATAATTCCCTTCATTAATAGAATAGGTGTTTCCTTTCTTCGGAAATTTAATATTGGGATGCGATAGGAAAAAAGAGCCAATTCCAGGATCGAACGTAAAGCCATTTACACCATTTCCACTGGTATAGACCAGTATGGTGGAAGTCCCGTAGATAATATATCCGGCAGCAACCTGATTTCGTCCCGGCTGAAGGAAATCTTCGGGAGTAACCGGACTACCAACTTCAGAAATCCTTCGATAAATACTGAAGATCGTACCAACGGTAATATCAACATCGATGTTTGAGGAACCATCTAGAGGATCTATAAGGATAATATATTTCGCTTCCCGATGAATTTCATCATCAAAAATAACCACATCTTCCAGTTCTTCTGAACCAAGTCCGCACACTTCGCCTCTATTCCTGAAAGTGTCTATAAAAATGTCATTGGCAATAACATCAAGTTTGGCCTGAGCTTCCCCTTGAACATTCTGCTTTCCTATCTTCCCGAGAATTTCAGCAAGCCCTGCCTTATTGATCTGTTGGTTAACGAGTTTACCGGCAAGTTTTATAGAGCTCAACAAAGCACTTAGTTCACCTTTGGCGTATGGAAAATCCTTTTGATTCTCGATGATAAATTCTCCTAGTGTAAAATGTCTTTCCATAAAACTGCAGATTGTTTTCTGAGAATAATGAGCCTGATTATTTTTTTAATTTCTTGATGGTTTCCATGCATTCCCTTGTCACAGCCTCAATCTTTTCCAGGTCAAACTTTCCCGATTCGTTTTTGATAAACAGTTTGGAACCCATTCCCACACAGGTACAACCGGACTCAAACCATTTGGTGAGGCTTTCTGTTGTTGGAGCCACGCCACCAGTGGGCATAATACTCGTCCATGGTTGCGGTCCTTTAATAGCCTTGATAAACTCTGGTCCATAAATAGCTCCTGGAAAAAGTTTGACGATCTCACAACCTGCTTCTTCGGCCTTTGCGATTTCTGTTAAAGAACCACAACCCGGGAAAAACGCGATCTTTCGGCGATTGCAAACGATCGCTATATCTTCTCTAAACACAGGCGTCACGATAAAATCTGCACCTAACTGAATAAAAAGAGATGCGGAAGCAGCATCGGTTACCGAACCAATTCCAATCGCCATATCTGGATAATTCTCACGAACATAGGTTGAAATCGCTTCAAATACGGTGTGTGCATTATACTCTCTTGCGGTAAACTCAAGAACTCTTGCACCACCTTTATAGCAGGCATCAATAATCTCTTTTGAAGTTTTCACGTCCTGATGACTGAACAAAGGGACCATCCCTGTTGTTTCCATGAGCTCATACACCTGAAGCCTTGATAATTTTGCCATTATATGATCATCTTTTAATTAATGCTGATAATTCTCCATCCATGATCGCATGTACCTCATCGAGACTGGCGATATTGATATCTCCACTCATGGTATGTTTATAAGCGCTCGTTGCTACCGCGAAATCGAGAGTTTTTTGAAGACTCAAATTATTATACAGGCCGTAAATAATCCCGGCCATAAAAGCATCCCCGGTTCCAAGTCTGTCTACCACAGGCAGAATTTCCTTAGTTTCAGAGTTGACAAGCTCTCCTTTTGCATACATAATTCCACCAATCTTCTGGTGCGAAGCATTCAGCGAATATCGCAAGGTCGTAGGTAGATATTCCAGCTCTTTACAAACTTCAAGAACTTCCTCGTAATATTTGCCTAAGGTTTCTGGCTTGAGGTAGTCTGGTTCGATTTCCCGTTTCCCAAGCATTTTATACAATGTTGCCAAATCTCCAAGAATCACGTTGGTGATACTCAAAATTTCTGGTAGTATTTCCTCAGGATTTTTACCCCATTTCCATAACGTAGATCTGTAATTGAGATCACAGGAAATTTTTAATCCCATTTCACTGGCTACTTTACAGGCTTTCAGGCATTCCCTTGCTGCTGTTTCTGAAATTCCTGGAGTAATACCAGACCAGTGAAACCAAGATGCATTCGCAAAAACCTGCTTCCAGTCAATCTCACCTTCTTGAATTTGAGCCACTGCACTTTCAGCCCGGTCATATATGACCTTACTGTGTCTTATGGCGCTACCTTTTTCCAGGAAGTAAATCCCGAGTCGGTTTCCTCCTCTGGCTACATATTTGCTTCCAACCTGATACCTGCTCATTTCAGAAATCGCTTTATCTCCAAAATCGTTAGCCGGTAGTTTGGTTACAAACTGCGTGGGTAGGCCCCATCTTTGCAGGGATGCCATAGTATTGAACTCGGCGCCACTATAAGATGCATCGAATGAGCTTGCCTGAAAAAAGCGTAAATTATCTGGTGGCGATAGCCGCATGAGCATTTCTCCAAAGGCTACGATATTTTTCATAGATATTGATTTCTGAAAAGTAGTTTTCCACGAAAGGTGACTGGATCTACTTTCACTAACTTTCTTTTAATACTAAATTCCAAGAGCCTGTCCTCCACCAACCTGAACGGTTTCAGCAGTCAGGAATGCAGCATCTTTGCTCACTAAGAATGATACTACAGAGGCTACATCTTCTGGCTGTCCCAAACGACCTAACATGATATTGTTTTTCCAGGAAGCAAATACTTCAGGTTTGGTTGATTTGATTTGTGAATGGAAAGGAGTATCGATCGTTCCCGGAGAAACGGCGTTAACGCGAATTCCGTATTCTGCAAGATCCTTAGCAAGTGCTCTGGTTAAAGTATGCACGGCTGCTTTTGAAGTTCCGTAGATACCAGCACCAGGACCACCAGCATTCCATCCCGCATTCGAAGTGTAATTAATAATAGTTGGATGATCTCCTTTTTTCAGAAATGGAATAGCAGCTCTTGAAACAAAGAATGCAGAATCTAGGTTAAGTGCCATAACAGACCTGTAAAACTCAGTCGTCATTTCTTCAAATCTGGATCTTCCACCAAGACCTCCAGCGTTGTTTATAACCGCATCGATCTTACCGTACTTTTCACCAATTTTTGCAATATTAGCATTCACCGCATCTTCGTCAGTAACATCGAAACCATAATATTCTGCAGTGATACCTTCTTTCTTAAGTTCTTCTATTTTTTCAGCACCATGATCGTCCTGAATTCCGTTCAGGATCACAGTATATCCATCCTGTCCTAGTCTTTTAGCCACGGCAAAACCAATTCCACCTGTTGCACCGGTGACAACCGCTACTTTCTGATTTGAGTCTTTCATAATTCAATAGTATTTAAGATTATTAGTAGTTATTTGTGTGTTTGATTTCAACCGGCTCGATCTTCCTTATCAGGATATAGATGGAGAGTACTGCGAGTGGAGCAAGAATCGCAATGATGATAAATGCCGGCGTATAGGAAATCTCTGTGATTTGTGGGATAAGCCAGTTCATGATAATTACTGAAACTGCAGCAACCGTTCCTGCCAGACCTGCAAGCGTTCCAACTGAAGGACCCTTAAGAAGATCGCTCGATAGCGTCTGAATGTTTCCTATGGCGAACTGAAAACCAAAAAGTACAATGGAGACGATGTAGATAAATGTCATTGCATTATCGCCATCTACCAGGAAAATAATTCCCATTAGCCCCAAGAATATAAGGGCGCCACCTATGAGTATTGATAATTTTCGGGCGAAGTCAAGAGAATATTTCTCCATAAGTGTTCCAGAAAACCATCCTCCTGCCAGGCTACCTGCCATACCTCCCAGATAGGAGATCCATATAGTAGACCCAATTTCTTCAATGCTAAATCCAAATTCAGAATTTAGATAGAGAGGCATCCAGCCTACGAAAAGCCACCATATAGGTTCTATGAAAAATCGTGAAACCAAAACTCCCCAGGATTCTCTATAACTTAATATTTTGGCGACTGACATTCCCTTTTCCTTTTCGTTCACCTCATCTGGCTCGATCCTCCCCGAGAGAATTAGATTACGTTCTTTCTCTGTTAACCAAGGATGTTTCTTTGGTGTTGATTTATTGATTATGAACCAAGGAATGATCCACACGAAACCAAGTAATCCTAAAATGATAAAGGTCGTTCTCCATCCAAATTGTGCATACAGGAAAGCTATTAAGGCAGGAGCAACAACACTTCCCAGAGAAGCCCCAGCATTAAAAATTCCCTGTGCAATGGCTCTTTCCTTCACCGGAAACCACTCGCCATTACTTTTAACGGCACCAGGCCAGTTCCCTGCTTCACCAAATCCCAGCATGGCTCTTACCATGGAAAGTGAAACCAGACCTCGGGCAAAAGCATGCAGAATAGCTGCTGCAGACCATAAGGTAATCGAGAATATAAAGCCTAATCGGGTCCCAATTTGATCGTATAATTTTCCTGAAAGAAATTTACCAAGGGCATACGTGATCATGAAGACATTAAGCATTACTGCATAATCAGACTCATCCATCCCAAGATCTTTCCCCATCTCGGGCCACATGACACCAAATGCCGTTCTATCTATATAATTGATGATGGTAGCCAATGCGATCAAAGCAATAATCCACCATCTTAAACCCTTTAATTTCATATTATTAAATTTAAAGCCTGTAAGTGAGACTCGATTTTCAGGAAAAAGATCCCTGGTACCATAGATTTTATACCCATGGAGGTTTATTTTTAATTAATACGGAATGAGGATATAGCTTTATTGGAAGGTATATCAAGTAATCCCGGTTTAAACTTTTCTCTCAATTAATATCTGAAGGGAGCGTGCAATCCCTTATGCTTTCAGATATCTACGTTATAGCAATACTTATATAAACTTTTGAAGTGAATTTTCATTTGTTCCTTTGCCTTGACCGGATCTTTAGCTTCAATAGCATCCAGAATAGCTTTATGTTCTCCGATTCCTAGAAATGCCTGATTTTCATCACAAACATGATATTTAGCAAAATTCGTGATGATCTCTGGAGTAATGGTAAGCATGAACGTATTCATGGTACTGTTTCCACTGGCTTTCGCAATTGCCAGGTGGAATAAAAGATCTTCCTGTACGGCATCTTCCCCGTTTTCTGCTTTGACTGTATACGCCTCCAGAGTCTCTTTCATGTGTTCCAGTTGCTCTTCAGTACGCCTTAGGGCAGCTAAACGAACTGTTTTGAGTTCCAGAAGAATCCTGGTTTCCACCAGTGATTTAAAATCTGGATCTGCCAGGCTTAATATATCGGAGATCATCCCATTAAGAGCAACCACACCAATATTGGCTAGATAAGTACCACTTTGTGGAACACTTTGTAATATTCCGTAGAACTCCAGTGTCTGTATAGCTTCCCTGAGATTGTTTCGGCTAACACCAAATTTGTCAGAAAGCATTCTCTCAGAAGGCAATTTATCACCCGGCTCGAGATTCTTGAAGTTTATATACTCTCTTATATTACTAATGATCTCGTTCCGCGTTTGCTGCTGAAGTTCGATTTTCGTATATCCGTCTACATTCATTTGCCGAATTTCTAAGATGCTTTAAAACTGGTTAACCAATCTGGTTATTCAAATTTATAAAAAATAATCTGAGCTGGAAAGCATTAAGCGTTTAAAAAAGACCAATCTGGATTAATTAGCGGTCCTGCCGACATTTCAGCCGGAAGGAACACTAAGACCAACTCAAACAATATGTTATCCATGCTTAATGAGTTACCTCAAGTTCGTAGAATTTAACCTTCGAAAAGGCATTCTCATCTGTCGTTACCAGATAATTACCAGCCTTGAAATAATTCTCAAACACATTCCACTTTCCCATATGTATACTCTCGTAGATCACTTTTTCATCATCGTTCAGAATAATTTCCATTTTTCCTTCTGAAGCAATTATCTCCAGTGTAAATGGATCTGAATCTACTCTTTCTGAAAAATTGAAACCTTCATCATCTCCCCAGGCACTGGTATGTAAAATTTCCTCTTCTGAAGCATTTAAATCCTTAAGGATCTTCGTTTTGACCCTTACCTTCCCATCATACCAATAAATTTTGAGAATTGGTGGTGCGTTATTATCATCTTCTCCAATCTGGTCACGCTGTGCGTTGGTTAATCTCCCGTGAATTTGCATGATGATCACTCGGTGAAAATCACCTTCAGAATCCCTGGAAATTTCTGGAACAGCAAGGGTTCCTCGCATACGGCCACCTTCTTCAAAAGTCCAGTTGACATCATTGCTTCCTGGTTCGATTTGTTCCCGCAATTCTGTTCGGGAATATGAAGAATTTGCCGTAGAAGATTCAGGGTAAGTATAAAACACCAATGACCCGTCAGAGGAATCGTTATACATAAAAGCTTTAAGTCTTTCATTTGTGGCATATTCCAATATCTCTGGTGGCTCAACTTCCGAAGGACTTCCAACGGGAAGGGTCACTTTCCAATGACTCAAATCAATTTCCGGTAACATATAGTCCTTCGCAACAGGTTCTTCCGGCTCTTCACCACCTACAACCACTGGAGTTTCTAACTCTTCTGTAACGCTGTCATCTTTCTGGCATGAAATCAGACTCATGCTGCACAGGCATAAGAATAAGATACTAAAGCGTTCAAAGTTGAAAAACATATTAATGGGTGACATTTAGTTCGTAAAATTTGACTTTCGCGAAAGCGCCATCGTCCCGGGTTTGCAAATAATTCCCTGCTTTAAAGTAGTTTTCAAAGATTCCCCATTTTTGCATATGGACATTCTCATACACTTTGAATTCATTATCATTTAACGAGACTACCATTTTACCTTCAGAAACATCAATTTCTAAGTCAAATTTTTTGAAACCTACTTCCTCTTTAAAAGTATAGCCTTGATCATCTCCCCAGGCTTCCTCATATAGCAAACCTTTGGGCTGAGTTCCCAAGAATTTAAGCTCCTTCGTTTTTACTCTTATTTTACCTTTGTCCCAGTAAATTTTGAGGATGGGAGGTGCATTATTGTCCTTCTGACCGATTTCAGCTTTCTGCTCGTCAGTTAATCTTCCATGAATTTGCAGGATGATCACCTTGTGATATTTACCATTCTTATCCCTACTAACATCATCCATTGCGATACTGGCCCTGAGATTTCCGCCGTCTTTAAAAGTCCAGTTGATATCATCATCTCCAGGTTCCATCTGTTCTCTTAGCTCAGACCTCGAATACTTGGTGTTTGCAGTAGTAGCGTTGCTTGGATATGCATGGAAAACTAGAGCGCCAGAAGTGGAATCATTATACATGAACGGCTTCAGAATTTCATCTTCAGCATAGTTCATGATCTCTGGTGGCTCCACACTAATGGCACCTCCTTTACCTTCGCCTTCAGGAATAGTAACTTTCCAGTGACTTAGATCAATCTCTGAAACTTTGTAATTCCCAGTAGAATTCGCTATTGGATCTTCACCATTTGAAGATGAGGCAGGAGTTTTACACTGAGTTAAAGTCCAGGCTGCTCCTGCCGCAATTCCAAATAAGCATAATTTTCTGGTGTAAGTACCTAAGAATTTGATCATGCTCCTGT
>NZ_JBLVTK010000001.1:903827-926831 GCF_048285865.1 Christiangramia marina
AATAACAGGGATCATGGATACATCGTCGATATAAGCATCAGAGCTGTTATTTGAATCGAATAATATAGATATTTCACCATTGGCACCTGTTTCGAACTCAACGATTAAGGCATTGTAATTTCCTTTACCATCGACCTTGGTTCCGCTTTCCTGAGCTAATAATGTAGCCGAATCAAACTCATCATAATTTCCTAGTTGACCATCGATCACAGAAGCTCTAATAGAATCTCCATCGCCTTGTAAAGCGTAGAACAACGTCAGGATATATTTGGTATTTGGTGATACTGTAATTGCCTGGTAAGACTGTCTTGCATTGGTAGCACTTTCAGGATATTTTGCAGCCTGAGAACCTCCACGACCGTCTGAACTTGTGATCTGGTGAATACTTGCTCCACTCAATCTCCAGCAATCTCTACCGTCCTGGCCATCACCACAAGCATCACTTCCATCCTCAAAATCTGCTTCGCCAATGTCTGGTGTTATTGCAGCCGGAACTGGTGGCTCCTCTACCAGTACTTCGGAAGTAAAAGTATCTGTTACTCCAAGTTTATCTGAAACTGTTAGTGTTACCGTATAAACTCCTTCATCTGGATATGTATTGGTAGGATCCAGCTCTGTAGAGGTATTTCCATCTCCAAATTCCCACATGTAATCTGTCGCGCTATTGGACAGGTTTGCAAAACTGAAGGTTAAAAAATCTTCATCACTTTGCGAGGCGCTAAAATTGGCCGATGGGGGAGTCTTATCTGCAATAGAACCCTCTTCTGGTAAATCGTATTCGTAATCACAGGAAATTGTAAGCCCTGCGAGCAGCATCATTGAAAAATAAAGGACACTCTTCAACTGAAACTTATATATATTGAATTTCATCTTTAAAGTTTTAATTGTTATTTCTTAATAACCTGGATTTTGTTCCATTAAACCATTACTCAGGTTTATTTCCCTCTGCGGAATAGGCAGCAATAGATCGGTCGCACTAAAGTCATATCCATTTTCCTGAGAAAATTCAGAAAGCACTTCCTGCGCTACTCCAAATCTTACCAGGTCAAAAAATCTGTGATTCTCAAAAGCAAGTTCTACTCTTCTCTCCTCCAGAAGATCTTCCTTAGTAATACTGGTAACAGTATCTGTTAAACCTGCTCTATCACGAATTTTCTGGAAAGAATTTAAAGCTGCTGTAGAGCTGGTTTCCTGCCCTCCTGCAAGAATCGCCTCCACATGTAGTAAAAGAACGTCTGCATATCTAATCACGATCCAGTCATTTCCGGCAAGTTCCGGGTTACTTGATGTTGGCTCGATACCAAGATCTGCATCACCATTAGGAATGTATTTTGCCACCTGGTATTGTGTTGGCTGTGCCTGATCCAGTCTGTATGAAAAAGCAGTTCTGTTACCACCATTTGCATCCAGTGCCGCTCTGGCGTTTTCGGTCACATAATTCACTCCACTGGTTCTACCTACAGAGTTCAGCATTTCAGCAGAAAAGTTCTGACTGTCTGAAGTAATATCTGAAGTATAACCTACCGCGTAAATCACTTCACTATTGCTTTCATTATAAAAAACATCTTTAAAATTTGATTCTAAAGAGTAATCCCCGCTATTAATTACAGATTCAAGTAATGTTTGGGCTTCCGTATAATTTGAACCTGTAGTCAGGTACACTTTTGCCAGCAAGGTTTGTGCTGCTGCCTGGGAAGCTCGGTTTCTAAAAGAATTATCCAGTCCTGAGATAGCAGTATTCAAATCTGAAATAATCAAATCGTAGATAGCACCTTCAGAAGCTCTGGTGAATGCTCTTTCTTTTTCCAGCGGACCAATAAGACCATCAATTAATGGTACCGGACCAAATAATCTTACAAGGTTGAAATAGGCATAAGCTCTTACAAACTTGGCTTCGGCTTCAAACTGGGCTACATCTTCTTCACTAGCAGCTTCAAGATTGGCAAGTACAAGATTGGCTCTGTAAATAATCTCGAAATAACTTATGTAATAGTTAGTGACGATACCATTACTGGTCGTGATTCTATAGTTTTCAAATTGAGCAGCTTCTCCCTCACGTGATTTAGTTCGAGTATTGTCACTCCGCATTTCAGTAATATAAAATTCTCTTTGAATACTGAAGTTGTCATCGAGATCATTCGAATTTACACCCTGAATAGCATCATACATTCCAATTACCGCAGTTTCCACCTGCTCGCTGTTCTGGAAGTAGCCTTCCGCAGAAATTGCAGACTCAGGCTCTGGTTCCAGAAAGTCTTTTCCACACGAAACCATAGTCAGGATCATGATTCCAAGGATTAAGTATATTCTTTTATTCATAATAATATCTTTAAAAATGTTCTTTGATTAAAAATCGGCATTTATCCCGATGGATATGGTTCTGAAAATTGGAGAACCTGCTCTTTGATATCCATAAGTTGTTGGCGAGGTATTATCGATACTCTCTGGGTTGAATCCAGTGTAATCATCGGCTGTCCAGTACTTAAGATTCTGTCCTGCTGCATAGACTCTCAAACTCTTCAATCCTAATTTTCCTGTAACCTCTACTGGTATATTGTAACCAATATTTACATTTCTAAGAGCAACGTAGGATGCATCCTGTACAATATCATCTGTAAAGATTTTTTCTCTAATGAAATCCTGATCTGGTGTGATCGCCGGGTCAAAATCTGCTCCACTATTAAAGTGATTGAAGATATACTGATCTCCCATGTTTCTAACCTCAGCTCCATGACTTCCCTGGAAAAGGAAACTAATATCCAGATTACCTACTCTGAACTCATTGGTTAAACTCCAGATAAGATCCGGGTAAGGATTTCCAAGAATTGTCTTATCATCGTCATCTATTACACCATCCCCGTTAAGATCCTTTACATAAACATCCTGAGCTTCAGCTCCAATCGGGAAATAGGGCCTTTCACGAAGTTCTCTTGGAATATCTCTGTCTACAACCCATCCATAAAAAGATGAAATTGGCTGACCTTCCAGATTGATCCATTCTGCAGCTCTTTTATCATCTACAAGACCAATCTGGCCGTTAGAATCTGCAAAATCTGTTAGTTCATTCTTGTTTCTGGAAGCAAGAATTGTTGTATTCCAGCCAAAGTTGGCGTTTGCAAAGTTTCTGGTACGAAGTTCAACTTCAACACCGCTATTTTCAACCTCACCAATATTTACAAGGGCATTTCTAAATCCTGTAGAAGCCGAGATCGGGTTGAAAAGTAATAACTGGTCACTGGTCCTTTTATAGTAATCTACAGATCCAGTAATTCTGTTCTTGAAAAATCCAAAATCCAGACCTGGGTTTACTTCCTGAGATCTCTCCCATTGTAGATCTGGGTTCGCAATGTTGAGAGCAACAAAAGCTGGTTGTACTGCTCCGCCAATGGTTGCTGAAGATGGTCCTAATAATGGTAAAGATGGATAAAGATCTATAATGTCTGAATTGGTATCAAGGTCCTTATTTCCTGTAAATCCATAACTCACTCTGAATTTAAAGCTACTAAGGAAATCATTGTCCTTCAAAAAGTTTTCTTCTGCAATATCCCAACCTAATGAGATCGCCGGGAAATCACCGTATTTAGAATCGGAACCAAATACAGAACTTCCATCCCTTCTATAACTGAAAGAAGCCAGGTATTTGTCTGCATACGCCCAATTCAGTCTCGCGAAGTAACTCTGGAATCTTTCATCATAAATCCACGAGTCTATTTCTGAAGCTACTGTAGCTGCAGATAAGGTTCTAATTAAATCTGAAGTATAACCGGTTCCTAAGGAGTAGCTACCTTCATAATCCCACTGCTCGAAAGTGATTCCGGCTACAGCATCGAATTCGTGCTCTCCAAAAGTCTTGTCATAAGTAAGATAAGTTTCAGAAGCAATATGAATTGCTCTTTCATTCTCCACATTATAACTGGCATCTGATGCACCGTTACGACTGGCAAGAACTCCCTGCCATCTATCACGCATGGTATGCTGGTAATCTCCAGAAAGTGTTGTTCTTAAATTAAGATCATCCATGATCTCATAGTCTGCATAGAAATTTCCGAATACTT
Organism: Christiangramia marina; assembly: GCF_048285865.1. Classification (NCBI taxonomy): domain Bacteria; kingdom Pseudomonadati; phylum Bacteroidota; class Flavobacteriia; order Flavobacteriales; family Flavobacteriaceae; genus Christiangramia; species Christiangramia marina. The sequence continues at coordinate 907,883 of NZ_JBLVTK010000001.1, forward strand.
TGAATTTGTAATCATTTCTATCTCTTTCCAGAACTTTTGCAGCTGGATTCGTATTGGAGGTATCGCTGATGTCTATTAAAGTTCCATCTCCAAAAAGATCATAATTATCAAAATGTCTTTGTACCGCATAATCACCAACCTCAACATCTGGATATACATTTCTATCTACAAACTGAATGGTGTTCTCATCGTGGTAGATTGGCAACCATGGCGGCTGACGTAATATATCATGAGTAGATCCATCAAAACGTCTGGTATCTGTATAAGATGGTGCAAGGTTACCACCAAATCTAAACTTGTCGCTAACCTTAGTATCTAGCTTTAATCTAAGATTGTATCTCTTGTAATCATCTGTTAGCAATACCCCTTCATCATGAAGATATCCTAATGAGATGCTGAATTTTGTATTTTCTGTACCTCCACGCGCGCTTAATGAGTGATTTTGGATCAAACCACCATCGAAGATATCATCCTGCCAGTCACGATCAATACCAATCGCCTGAATATACTGTGTTCTTGGAGAAAGTTCTCCGGTTGCTGCAAGTTCTGCCGCAGAAGTTTCAGCAACAGAAAAGTAATACGCATCACTTTGTCTTGCTTCTTTATAACCACTATAACCCTGGTAACTAAAAACTGTTTTACCTTCTTTACCTTGTTTCGTAGTAATAAGGATTACCCCGTTTCCACCTCGAGAACCATAAATTGCTGCAGAAGCGGCATCTTTTAAAACATCAAATGATGCTACCTCACTCATATCTAAACTTCCCAGAAAATCATTGTCTACTACAAGACCATCCACTACAATTAATGGAGCAGAACTACCGGTCAAAGACCCCGTACCTCTAATTCTAATGGTAGGAGCAGCACCAGCCTGACCATCGGTTGCCTGTATATTTACACCAGAGATTTGACCAACAAGGGCATCATCCACACGTGCTACAGGTAATTGATCGAGATCTTCGTTCACTACACTGGATACGGCACCCGTCAAATGACTTTTCTTTCTGGTCCCATAACCAATTACAACAGTTTCATCAAGTAATTGAGAATCTGATGCCATGGAGACATCTAAAGTTTGCTGACCGTTATAGGTAATTTCCTGACTAACAAAACCAAGATAAGAGAACTGTAAAACGTTCCCTTCTACTACATCGATTTCGTAATTTCCGTCAAAGTCGGTTACAACCCCGGTAGTTGTACCTTTAATAACAACACTAACTCCTGCCAAAGGAATAGCATCCCCTTCCGAGATAACTGTACCTGAAAGTGAGTAGCTTTCCTGAGCAATCAGAGCTAAATGACAAATTAGCGCCATTAAGAAAATTGCTGTTTTCTTCAAGTTCATAAGTTTTAATTTAGTTACATTGATTAAAATAGTCCTAACCGAGAAAAAGTATTGACAGACAATGGTAGTTAATGTCTATGTAGTTACTTATGAAATTGTATCTTTGCATTTCATGTTTACTATTAAGTAATAGACATGGTTTAAACGACTTCTCTCAAATGAAGTTTAAGTTTTAAAGGATAGGCGTGCACCTATCCTTTATTTTTTTGACCATTCCAAAAATAACTTTTATTGGTTATCCAGATTGGTTTCCCAAACTGGTTTACCAAATATATGTTATTTTATTGTTAAGTAAAAAATTAATCTGACAAAAAATTATCCTTTTTTTTATCAGATTAATAATTCAGTATAATCCCTAGAAGAAATCTTCTCTTATTGGACTGAAGACATCTATCAGCACACCTTCTTCTTTACAAATAGCACCATGCATTTTGTGAGGTGGTATATAAAACGAATCACCGCCTTCCATCATCTTTGTTTCATCTCCAATGGTTAGCTCAAATTTTCCACTTTCTACGTAAGTAACCTGTGAATGATGATGTTCGTGCATAGGCCCAACTCCTCCTTCTTTAAAATGTACCTTGGCCAGTAAGATCTTATCATCATATCCCATAATTTGTCTTCGCACACCTTCACCAACGGTTTCCCATTCGATTTCCTGTGCTTTCATAAATTCTTGGCTTGTTCCTAAATCTTTCATTTTCTAATTATTTATTGATTACTATATAAGGTCCTACCCATGAGAACTCTTCATTATTAATAGTTAATTGATGCTTTTTGTCTCTGGAAACCTCTTTATTACTCAGAAGAAATAATATTTGTTGCTCATCATAACCAGTGATCTCCACAACAGTATAAGCTGTGGTATTTTTGATCACTTGTACTTCATTAACCTGGCTGAAGCTGTTCTTTCCCAATTCGGTAACAGGATCATAACTGCCATGAGGTTCTAAAACACTAACAAAAAGTGCGTCCTTTACACCCTGTTTCCGGCTAATGTACACCGGGTCACGTCTAAGATTAAATTCGGGATCTGTAGCGCCAATCCTTGCCAGTATTACCTCATCATTCTTATCCAGCACCTGAGTAAGCGTATAGAATTTCCTATTATTGGACCAGGTAAATTTCGTATTAGACTCCGCTGCCTTTCCTGATGATTCTACCCATAGATGCTGATATCCATTTTCCTTTCCCAATTTCTGCAACTGCTCTGGAGTATTAATCTCGAAATTGGTGTTGATGATCTGTCCCTGATAATAGAACGGTAGATCGTATTGGTTTTCTTTCTCTCCCTCTAGTCTAAAAATATCCAGGATCACGGGATTCTGAAAAAGCTCATTTTCTAGCATGACCATTGTACGATGCATTTTTGTCCCGGTATATGCATTTGTATCTATAGCACTTACAATCTTGATATCATCTGGTGCGAAATCTGAAAAATATAACTCAGGATTATAGTTACTTCCTGTATCGAAATCTCCTTCGAAATGAGAAGTTTCATTTTGCACGATCGTATTGTGAGCGATGCTTTGTTTTGCCCAGGTTGTATTTTCTTTTAAATATCCTCCACCATTCTTAGGTTCTATATTCACAAAACGTGCGAATCCATAATCCTGAATGATTTCTTCTCCTTCATTATAAAATGAAAATGAAAGCTTATCATAATGACCATGACTATCTCCCTGCGATGTGTATTTATAAACCAGCGAATAATTGTTTCCCGGTTTTCCTTGTCGTAATATGGTGATTCCTCCATTATTTCCTAACGGACCGTCTGACAGGTTCATGGAGCTTTTTTCAAAATCCTGAATTTCTCCAGATCGAATTGCCTCTGCCACAGCTTTACCGGCCTCATCAAGAGTCACTCTACCCTGCTTTTGTGCTACAGAAAGTAAGCCCGGTGATCTATCGCCATAATAATAAGCTGCATCTACAGCGATCACAATAGATTGATTGTAAATAGACATTCCTTTTTGAGCATCGTTCAATGGGAAGAAATCACCATCAGCATCCGTTAGATTGAGTAAAGCGTTTACGGCTTTAATTAGCACTCCATCTTTATGTTCAAATATCTTAATGTCTGGTCTTTTATCTTCAAGTGCCTTGGCGAACATGATAAATGGATACATAGCATAGCGCTGGTAATAAGGCCCTTCAGTATAATAACCAGAAGGAGAAAAAGCTTCTTCGAGATTTGCCAGGAAACCAGCTTTCTGTCCTGGTTTTAGGATACGCCCACCATCATCATCACGAGCATCTTCAGAGATATTAGTGTTTTTTATTCCGTATAAGGCACGGTTCACGAGTCCTTCATTATCCATGACCAGCCCGATCATCCCGACAGCGGCGTTTCCCCAGGTACTATGATTATGAATTCTATTAAAGAATTTAGGATTTTCAAGAGAAAGGAAGTCGGCGTATGGCAGGAAAAGATCCTTTTCCAGTTGGTTTCTCTCTTCTTTATCGAGATAGTCGTAAATACTACCATAAGCCTGGCTCATTGCAACAAGCCAGTTAGAATCATTAAGAGATTGCCAGAATAATTTCCCTCTGGCGTAGGATCTTTCTTCAGGGTGTAAAGGCAATTCTGGAAACATCTCGGCATACTGCAGCAACATTTCCTTGATGTAAATCGCGTACTTCTCATCCTTTTCAATCCTGTAAAGATCACCAGCGTTTTGAGCAGTTGCGTAATTTTTCTTATGCCTTTCATGGGTATAGCCCCCCGCGAGATCTTTTGGTATCGGCACGTCTATACCTCTTGCGATTTCTGCATCTACCTCTTTCTTTATCTTCTGAAGAGTTTGATCAAACAGGGAATTTTCATCCAGGTTTTGTTCTACAATCGCTGTTTGAACTGGTTTTTCTGAATTATGATTCTGAGCATAAGTCGTCGCACTGAACGCGAGTAAAAATGTGCACAGATGAAGAACTGAAGTATTTATTTTCATTTAAAAAAATTTTAGAATCTTAGTAACAAAACTGCCGTTAAAGCGGGACTTATTTAATCTTAATTCATTGATAGGAATCAGGCTTAATTGATCACTATATTTTCCCCTGGAGCAATGTTTAATTTCTTCAGTAATCCTGAATCTTTAGTTATTTGTACGTTTATCGAATTCCCTTCCAGTGATTGTAAATGAAATTCTCCCTCTTTTATTTCAATATAAATGTCTATTGGTGTTTCAAAAACCAATTTCTTAGAATCAATCGTAATACCTTCCGTAGAAAAAAAGAATCCTTTCGTATCCTTAGTGATAGCTGTTGCATCTTCTCCGGCTATTTTCCAGAGAGGATCATTTAAATCCCAGCCAGCTATGACCGGAGAATCTGCACTTTCATCTATTCTGGTATCAAATACTCTAAAAGGGTGTAGAATAGTAAGAAAACGGTGGTTCTGGACAGCTTTCTTATTTACAACAGACCATTGCTTTCCTCTTGCACCAGAGCTTTCAATCCCATCAATATTTTTAAGCTGAAGAATATCCAGTCCAGATCCATCTTCAAAAGTGGAACGAAGCAATCCTTTTTTATTTTCTAAAGTATAGTGGCCTTGCCAGATCTGTTTATAATCATGAGGTTTTTCCGAAGAATATGCGTCTATTACGATCCAGAAATCATTCTTTACGAATATGACTTTCCTGGAATAATCCACTCCAACTTTTGAAAAACCATCATGTGTTCCTATAAATAGATCAAGCTCTGCTTGCGTCTTGAAAACCTGGGTTTGAGGTCTTGGTAATGTTGCGAATTTACCAAAGCCACTTCCTCCCTTATTGGAACGATAGTCTTTCCCCTGAAGTTCATCATCTACCAGGGCAACATTCTTAACCAGCGAATTTTTAAATAACTCAAGGTCATCCAGGTAATAACGAACCTGGTAATTAGGCAATAGTACTCTTCCGTTGGCCATCGCCTGAACACCCAGAACATCACCATGCTGGTGATCCGGCTTTTCATCATCAACTCCGGCTGAAATTGCCATCATCATATCCTCCGGGTTCCAACCCTGGCGCATGATATAATAACCTGTGGCTGGAAATTCGAGTGATCCAAATTCGGGAACATGTTTTTCTATAGTATCAAGATGAAGCAACTGCTCTTCACTTAGATACCAGAACATATCGGGTTCTACTTTATTTGTGGCAAAAAATCCGAATTTCGGCTCGTCGAACAACAAATATCCTAAAGTCATCGCTCCGGCAATGTTATTTTTTTCAGCCCATGGTGCATCGGTATCATCTGAAAAAACAGGCGCTGTACCATCTGGATACGCAATCTTTGCCAGAGTAGTAAATAAAGACTTCAGTTTTTCTTCCCAGACGCTGTCTACCTCGATCTGGCTATTTCGCGCCAGCTGAAAAACATAAAAGTAATTTTTAATATCACTCATATGATAATGCACGGTTCTTTCAGATTGAAAACCATCAGCATTTATTTCCGCAGAAAGATGTTCCTGTAATAATTTCATGGAATGCGCATACCATTCTTCGGTACCTTCAAAATCTCTGAATAAAATACTGAGCATGGCTAGAGCAGACATTCCCCTGGTTTGATGATTTCCTGGAGTAAATTCCTGGTTGTTCTCGTACAGATGCTGCCCGTGTTGTAGTAAAGTTGCAATCGTGGTTAGCTGATCTTTATCTGAATAATCCTCTTCTCCCAGGAACATATTATGAATTTGTAGCCAGTTCAATACGCGGTAGCCGGAACGAAAAGCTTCGTAAACTCCATTTCCATTTTCAATGGTTTCATAATTTCCAGCCTCGAAAGCATTGTTTAAAGAATTCATCTGCGAGGTAAAATATTCCAGATATTGAGAATCCTGATTGCTATAATTATATAGAAAAGCGATATCCAGCATCTTATGCTGTCGTGCGAGATGTCTTAAAGCATAGGCATCCACTGGCTGGCCATTGAGATAATTAAAAGGTAATTTCCAATGGGTCGGGCCTTCATATTTTGACAAATGATCCTCGGCTCGTTGCCGGTGATGTGATTCGATTTCTGGGTAAATTGAATTATATTGTTCAAATTTGGAACTCAGATTCTTATAGTTATAGAAATAACGTTGTTGAAATTTTTCTCTGAGGTATCCTGCAAGCTTAGCTTCAGTTATATCTTCCCCAAGGTTTTCTTTAGTTTCCTTATTTAAATAATCCGAAAGATCTGTCGTGGCGATGATCTGTTCTGCCGGAATTTGCTGGGCATGTACATGCAATGCGGTTATGAGCCCGAAAAGTATCGGGATCTTTTTGAGAAATCCTATGAGTGTTATTGATTTGATAAAGCCTGGTTTTTAAGTATTTTTTCGCGAGAATTAGTACATCAGTTTTTGCTTCAGATTTTCTTTGATCCTGATCTCACCACTATGTTCCACTGTATTGTTTACAGGTTCCTGACCTTTGGCACCCCACAGGATAGCTATGAATTTCACCTTGTTGTTTATAAAGGTATTATTCGCCAGTTCGAGGTTTACAATTCCACGGGTTCTTAATAGAATTTCTGAATCTTTGGAATTACCTGAGTCCTTCACCGTATTCCCGCTAAATACAAGGCTTCCCCCTATGGTAGATTCATCATAACCTCCACGATAGTAATTCAAAACTTCAGTTTCTATCTGCTCAAAAGTGGAATTCTTTACGAACACAAATTCTGCATTGTACTCTCCTTTATCATCAGTTTCTTCAGCAAGACTTAAACCGACTCTCAGATTTTTAAAATTTGAATTTTCTATGGAAATAGTATCTGCGAAAGCGCCTTTAGATACCTTTAAAAGCTGATCAAATTTTTTGATCTTAGAACCGCTGATCCACAAATTAAAAGCTGCAGACATTTCCTTATCCTGCGTTTGGAATGCATTATTCCCGGTATTACCCTCAATTTCCAGATTCTCGATTCGCAGACCTGACCGAGGTTTTAATCTAAAGGCAGGATTATCCTGGTTCGTGCTAAACTTCAGCTTTGCTTTTTTGTCCTTGTTTTTAGATCGAATGGTAAGATCTTTATCTACGACCAGGGATCTGTCTATTTCATAAATCCCGTATGCCAGTTCAAGAATATCTCCCGATGCTGCATTCGCTAATTTCTTCTGAAACTCTTCCGCATTACTAACCTGTACAATACGCTCTGGAGTAGCGGTCTTTTCAGACTTAAACCAGGAAGGACCGTAATTTTTCTCGTTGAAGAGTTTTGTATCATTGGAAACAGGAGTTAGGATAGCTCCTACTTGATCATTGTCCTTCCGAGGCTTACCAAACAAATCCTTGGTAATGTTCTCAAAATCGAATCCTTCGTAGACATCTGTGAACTTCTGATGAGGAACTATTAGGTGTTCTGAAACTTTCTTAAGTTCAAATTCTCTGGTTTCAATACCTGTATTCTGAATTTCACCTGTATTCTCATAGCTCAGAATATTGTTCTTAAAGCTCACTCCATCAACCGTATCGTAGGCCACAATAGGTGTGGTTTCTTCGCGATTGCCATAAATAAGGTTGTTAGCCAAGATCACTCTTTCCGGTCTCGCCGACCTGATCTCGGTTGCCGGAAGTACATCACTTTTATCTGTGTTTGAGCCTACACTAAAATGCCACGGAGATTTAGTATCAACAAACGTGTTATAAGCCGCAACCACATCTGTCACCTGGTTATATCTGTTCAATGGGGATTTTGGAATTCCATTCATTACTGCAAGCGGACTTCTAAACTCGGAACCCTTCAGCTTATAGAAATAGTTATTAGTGATCCAGTGTCCGGTATTGATCACACGAATCCCTCCAATAAATTCTGAATTATCGTTTCCAATAAAGATATTTCCATCGATCGTAGCGTAATTGCCGTGTCTTAAGACCAGGGAACCTTCAGATTCGAAGAATACATTATGACTGAAAGAATTAAAATTAGATTTGCTGGAAATGATTTCCACCTCGCCGTTACACCTGTAAAATAAATTATTGGAAACGTTCACATAAGCCGGAGTCATGGATGTCTCGCTGGAACCTATCTGCATGGTTTCAGCATGTGGACCACCTTTTCTAGGCCTTGGTCCAAAGTAATTATTAGTGATATTATGATGAGTATTGATATTTTCGTTTCCTTTCAGGTACACTCTCAAAGTTGGACCAGAATTGGACTTCCCAGCCAGGTAGCAATTCTTCATCGTATTGTTTCTCCCCCAGAACTCCACCCAGTGATCCTTAGTTTCTCTTCTTAATTGCGTATAGTCTTCGATCACACAGTTGGTGAGGGTTGAATTATTTGCAATATGATCATTGTCTACCTTAAACTGAATTACTGAACCTGAAGGTGTGTGACCATTTCTAAAGTATAAACCATCTATGATCAAATAATCACCACCTATTTTAAGATTAGATTGACCTTCCAGAAATACCTTGCCTTTTTCCTGCGCGGTGATCACAATGGGAAGTTCCGCTGTCCCATTTGCTTTAATTACTATTTCTGAATCTTTCCAGATACCATTTTTCATTTGTATGGTATCGCCGGGAACGACACTTTTTAGAGCATGGTTTAATTCTGAAATGTTCTGAACAATATTTAATTTGCTGCCCGGAGCGGTTTGGCCAGAACCGATAGTTACAAATAGAAAAAGCAAAGCTGAAGTAAGGATACGCATATATAAATGGTTAACCAATCTGGTTTACCAAATATATAAGTAATTATGAGCTCTGCAAAATAAGTAGCTTAATATTCTACAATTCGTAGTTTTTAAGCTAAAACCTGAAGGATTCTTACGGACATTCGATGTTTCTATTTTCAATCAATTTCATAGTGATACCATAGTCCTTACAGTAAACAATTTTCGTAAGTGAATTAGAAACAACTTTGGAAGTGCAACCGTAAAATAAAGTTTAGCTCCTCTTTACATTAATAAATACAAGATACCAAACTGATGAGTCAGCATCATATGGGCTTAAAACCGAAGACCATTAAATTATCATGACAGCTCCGGGATACCGTTGTTGGTTGGTAATGAATATGAGTTCACTAAAAAAAACCTGCAAATTTACATTGCAGGTTTTTTAAAAATATGTGAATTCGCCTAGTTGGACCGAATCAACTGATAGGCTTCTCTAACCTGTCCTTTGATCATTTCCGGCATCTGGCTTTGATCGAGTTTTTCAAATTGCTCCAGATTAAGGTTGGGACCTACCAGGTATTGATACTTTCGATCTTCACTCACAACTATGGATACAATAGCAACCTTATCTCTTTGTGTCGTATTTATGGCTACCTGATTTGGAATTACTTCAAAATCTAGATGAAAGTTTTGGAGGTTTTCATCGATCTCTGTTTTATCCATATTTAAATAAAGGTCGTCCAGGATCTTCTGACCACTATGATATTCAGCTATTTCACCATTATCAGTTTTTAATCTCATATTCTTCATTTCTTCTAAGTTTATGAATGCTAAGATATCATCACTTTTAGATTTTTTTCAAAAATAAAAACCACACCAACTTTAAAAAGAGCTATACAATATCAAAGTGTTTTAAAAAATCTTCGAAGAGCGTTCCTGGCTTTTCCACTATAAAAACTATTTTCTGATTTCTTACTTGCTTTTCGGAATGTTTTTTATAGATATGGCTTTTCACAAGAAGAAAAACATAGTTGGGGATAAATTAAATTTCAGAGAAAGAAAACTTCTAAAAACTATAATATTCTTATAACGGATCAATTAAATGAAATCCTTCAATTTTATTTAAATGGTAAGGAAAATGACGATTTTATATTACCGATATTAAACTCGGAAACTTTGTCTGAACAATACAAACATGTTCAGGAAGCAAAAAATCGATCTAATAAGGGACTCAGAAGAATTGCCAAAAAATGTGGAATAAGGGAATACCTTACATCTTATATATCAAGACATAGCTTCGCAACCCACGCCATGTTAAAAGATATTCCGCTACATGTAATTTCTTCCATGCTTGGACATTCCAAACTAAACAGCACTCAAATTTATCTGGATTTATTACCAACCGACATTCTTGATAGATATCATAAGCAACTTACTCTTACATAAATATCTATCTAAAGACTTATCTTTGCGCCGAAATGGGATAGGTTAGGATTTGGTTTAGCATCATTACTGTTGGTCTTTTCTTGAGCAGTATCTTTCAGCCGGTTTTACCCCTTTATGATTACTTTCTTAATTAAGAAAAACCCTGCGCAAATAGAACGGGTATAAGAGTCCTATAGTAGTGGGTGGATATCTCAATATATTTATAGATCACTAAAACTAAACTCTAGAAATCATTCATATTGTATTGGGTCCGAATGAGACACCATCAAAATTGTATTTTTCGTTAAACTGTAAGATTTTACGCTAATATGATTAAAACTGGAACATATGATCAAAATTTATAGCTAAATTTATAGTAACAAGAGAATTTAAGTGGTTCTCCTCGAATACTAAAGCCCTGCCTTCCAGTCTAGCGGCGATATATTTTGATGGTTTATAATCAAAATTGAAAGACATTCCTGTTGTTGCCAAGGGATCTTGGGAAATTACTACTCCCTTTTTATCCTGAAAATATTCTGCTCTCAACCCAATATCATATTTTGGTTTTAACTGGTAGTAAGTAATTAAAGTTGGAGAAAACCAGGTATTCCAACCTGAATTATCCGCGTTTTCTTCCACACCAATATCAAATCCGGAAATAAGGCTCCATCTATCTGACAACTGAAATATTCCATAAAAATCATTGAAAATCCTCATTTTTCTATTTGAATCTGGAAATTCAGAGCCTATGTATGAACTCCAATTTAAAATGAATTTTCTCTGGTCATTTGAGTAGGTTACCTGGGTGCCGAACCCGGGTAAAGAATTACCCGGAAGCCTTTCAATTCTCTGCCATCCATTGGTCAGTAAAGCTGATACAAACCAGGATTCATTCAATTCGTAAGAAACTTTAACGCCGGTTAGAAAATAAGGTGAGTTTTCAGCCGAGATCGATCTGGTAAGTGTATAATTATCTTTGGATTTCGCACTTTCAAAACCGATATGCGATGGGAAGATTCCTGCATCCAGCCAAATTTTTGATTCACTGTCTAAGGCAATCCCGGCGAAGGCGCTATGAATAATTCTGTATTCCGGTTTCTCTGCAGAATAATTGTCTAAGGCATAAGTTCCTGCCTGCAGGGTGAGATTAGCCCTGTATTTTTTGTGATCCAGGGTTAAACCCAGTAGTCCTAAGTTAAGGTTCACCTCATTATGCCTGTTATGATTGTAGAAGAAGTTCTGGCGCTGCTCTCCTTCCGGTTGATCAAAATCGAACGAATAAAAAGTATCAACAAATAGAATAGGGCTCAATTTCGGACTTTCAGACCAATCATCTTGCGCCATACATGTGGCTGCAATCAAAGAAAAACCGATAAATAGAATTTTTTTCATGATTTCGAAATAAATAGTTTAGAGACGGCTCCAACCTTATCCTTTTTCGTCACCACCAGGATAATGTCATTCACAAATATGCGGGTATCTCCTTCTGGCACGATCACCTCGTTGTTTCTTTTGATCATAGTAACCAGCGAATCTTTAGGCAACAGGTTTTCTGAACCAATTTCCTTGATTCTCTTATTTGAGATTTCTGAATTTTTCTCCACCGGAATTTCCAAAAGTTCGTAACCATCCCCCAGATCCAGAAATTCTGTGATATTGGGACCCTGCACGGCGCGGTACAGATATTTTCCGTTTAGCCGGTACGGACTCTCCACGGTGTCTATTCCCAATTGTTCAAAAACCGGCAGCAGATCATCATTGTTTACAGAACTAATCAGTTTTTTAATGCCCAGTTTTTTAGCCAGTAGAATGACCAGGGCATTCACCGCATCATCATTTGTGGTCACAATAATACCTTCAGCCTCATCTGCGCCGGCTTCCTGCAGGGTTTCCATTTTTGTGGCATCTGCATGAATCACCATACAGTCAAAATTGGTAGCAACCCAATCTGCGCGCTCCCTGTCTTTTTCAATTACAGTTACAAAATGCCTGTCGGCAATGGCCGCTTCAATAACATGTTTTCCAGTCCTTCCAGACCCAATGATTATAAGTTTCATATTGTTTAGTTTAAATTTTTCTTTTTTTCATTCCGTATATAGCTACTCTAAGCAGCACCAGTACTGGAATAACTTCCAGTCTTCCCGCCCACATCTGAATGATATAAACCGTTTCCAGAATGGGATGCATGGATGGATCTGTGATCCCAGAAGATAAACCAACGGTGCCCTGGGTAGAAGCAGATTCGAAAATGGCATCTGCCATGCTATATTCTGATCCCATGAAATAGATGGTTATAAGCGTGGAAAAAAAGACGAATAATAAATAGATAAGCACGAAGACTCCTGCGTTGGCAAGTTCTTTATTCATACGTGCAGGCAACATCAGGTTACCGTCAAATTTGACAGATTTGATCGTGCTTTTAGAATGGAATATCTTATTAATGTACCATCGCAAACCTTTCTGCAGTAAAAGTGCTCGAATAATTTTTATCCCCCCTACGGTTCCGCCGGCGGATCCTCCAATAATCATAGCAGTAGAAACAATGAAAAGTACTGGCAGGTCGCTCCAACCGCCAATATTTGAGGTTTGCCATCCTGTAGTAGACAATGCACTTACAAATTGGAAAAGCCCTTCACGAACCGGGTCGTTAACTCCTTCAGAATTGAAAAGCAGCACACTGAGACCAATACTACCCAGTACTGATGCGATTAGAATAGCCCTGGTCTGGATATCGGTCCATAATTCCGAAAATTTCCGTAGAAAAATGAACCTGAAAAAGAAAGGAATGGAAAGGCCTCCCAGGAGCATGGGAAGTATAAAAAGATAATCCATTTTCGCCGAATTATAACCGGCAATACTATCGTCTAAAACACTGAAGCCACCGGTAGACTGGCCCGTCATTGCATGGTTTATCGCATCGAAAAGACTGTTGTAAAATCCATAATCTGGTAATATCAACAGCGTTCCTATTGAGATATACAGGAACATAATAAACGTGACCAGAAAATATACCTTCCAGATCGATCTGGCTGTTTCAATAACATTGCTTTTCAGCTTAGTTCCGCTAGATTCTGATCCATACAACAATACCGCAGATCTACCTGGAACATCTTTAAAAACTGCCAGGGCCATCACTATAAAACCGGCGCCACCAACCCATTGAGAAAAAGACCTGTAGAATAGTATTGCTTTACCTACGGAAGGTTCGTTATAAGCCATGGTAAGTCCGGTGGTAGTGAATGCGCTGGTGCTCTCAAAAAGTGCGTGTAACGGATTCTTAAAATTTAAAAGGCTTGAAGTATAATTTTGCCCTGCCGGCACAAAAGCCTGCATGACTTCTAGTGGAGTTAAATGAGCTATAACATAATAAGGAATTGCCCCGAAAATCATAATTGCCAACCAGCCCGAAGCGGCAATGTTCAGCGAATGCTGGTAGGTAGGATCGTTTGCTTCTTCAAAGCACTTGTAATTTGCATAGCCAAAAAGCGAAATTAAAAGTCCCGAAATTGTAAAACCAGCGAACGAATACCATTCGGCATACATAATAGCAACTATTCCCGGAATAATAATGATAATACCGAGAATGATAAGGAGACTCGCTACCTGTTTAAGTATTGTCTTTAGCATCATCCCGGTTTATTTAAAAGTAAAATAAGAGAGCATTAGAACAATTGCGAGCGCGAAAAAGAGCGCAGGATATTTCAGATAAGCGATATCTTTAAAATATTCTTCAGAAGATCTGTAGGTTTTACTTCTGGAACCATCGTCAAAAAAATCTTTTTTCATGATCTAAAACTTTTAAACAAATTTCAGATCAAAGAGCCCTTCAAAAAATCAAATTTTAAGGGAGCGATATAAAGATTTTATAAAGATGTTTAAAGAAAGCGATATCCAACGCCACTTTCAGTGGTTATAAATGTAGGATGATTTGGATCTGGTTCTATCTTTTTGCGTAGACTGCCTACGAAAACTCTCAGATATTGGGTTTCCTCGATGTAAGCATGACCCCATACTTCTTTTAAAATATGCTGATGAGTGAGCACTTTTCCAGAATTAGAGGCAAAGAGCGTAAGAAGCTTATACTCTGTACTGGTGAGGTTTACTTTTTCATTTTTATATAAAAGAATACGCTTGTTTCTGTCTAATTTGAAATCATCGAACTCGAAGAGACTGTTTCCAGGGTCCTCGCTAACATTTCGGAGTGAAGCACGCAATCTTGCCAGTAGTTCGCCGGTTCTAAAAGGTTTGGTAAGATAATCTGTCGCACCGTTATCCAGCGCTTTCACAATATCTTTCTCATTGTCCAGCACAGAAAGGATGATGATTGGATTTTTATACCATTCTCTAAGATTCAAAAGCACTTCGTGACCACTTAAATCTGGTAAACCCAGATCGAGAATGATAAGATCTGGCTGGTGACTCGCAGCCATGGACTGCCCACTTTTACCATCTTCGGCCATCAGCACATTATACTGGTTAGATTTCAGATTTATTTCCAGTAATTTTCTAATCTGTTTTTCATCATCAATAACAAGAATTTGGGTATCTCTCATATCAACTTTTTATATCACTAACAATCACTGGGATTTTAACGGTAAATTCAGCACCGCTCGTTTTATTATTCTTCAGGGAAATAGAACCGTTAAGAGATTCTACAAAACCCTTTACCAGGGATAAACCTATCCCGGTACCACCAGTAGTATTTTCAATTTTATAAAATTTCTGAAACACCTGATCAATGGCGGCAGTAGGAAAACCTTTACCATTATCACTCACTTTAAAGATCAGGTCTTCTTCATTAATCATATTGGAAACGATCACGTTTGTACTAGCATCATTATGTTTTATGGCATTATGGATAAGATTTTTAAGAATGATCTCCAGGAAACCACCATCTGTTTTAACTGGTGGATTCTTTGTATCGGGATAAAAGAATAAACGCTCCTGAATGGAAGCATCTTCAAACTCCCTGAACGTACGGTATACTACTTCATTAAAATCTATCCAATCTAGTTTTGGTTGTATCACCCCAGATTCCAGCCTGCTCATATTTAAAAGATTTTCTACTTCCCTGTTTAACCTAATAGATGCATGCTGAATTTCAGTAAGCAATTCCTCTTTATCGGCTTCCGGAAGCTTGTAACTACGGTCCCTAATAGTATCTATACTGCCCACAATCGTGGCGATAGGTGTTCTAAGTTCATGAGAAAGCGAATTCAGTAAGGTCTCATACAACTGAATAATTTTTGTCTTTTCCTTTTCCTGCTGTTGCTTCTCTTCATAGTTTCTAATTTTATTGGTAAGAACTGCGTTTACAAGGGCGATTAGAAAATAAACTAGAAAAAGCAGGAAATCCTCCGCAGAATATATTCTGAAGGTATATCTGGGAGTGATAAAGAAGAAATTTAGAGAAATCGCGCTGATGATGGCCAGAATAAGTAATGGTATAATCCTTAAAAACATGGCCAGAATGGAAACGCATAGCAATAGAAGAAGCGCTATAACATGGTATCCAAGAACATCCTGAATAAAAAACCCGATTACAATAAAGAAAAGAATCAGAAAGAAACCTAATAAAAAACGCAGATTAGAACTCGAAAAAAACTTTTTCATTTAAATGTTTAAAAATAAGTCCTAAGATAATAGAGTAAATCTGCCTGCTTGTTAGTATGCTCAATTTAAGTATCTGTCTACTTCAATCAGTTATAGAAACTATTCTCTAATATAGAATATTTAATTAATCCTTTTTATAGTTCTAAATCCTACATGATCTGATCCAGAGTCTAAAGTCATTCCCATACGTGCCGAAATACGATAGCTTGCGCAATAAGATCGATTGCATAAGAAAGAGCCGCCCTTGATCACTTTCTCATTTTGATAGGGATTATCAGGGTTAAAATGGACTGTGGAACCCTTAGGATTCAATTGCAATCCCTGTTCATGAATCTGAGCATAGTATTCTGTGTTATAATTGTCTGAAGTGATTTCCCAAACATTTCCCAGCATATCTGATATACCTAAACTATTTGATGGAAAAGAGCTTACTGGAGATGCAAACTTATAACCATCTTCAGGTTTGTTTTTAACTGGGAATTCTCCTTGCCAGGTATTTGCATTTTCATTTAGGGCATCTTCGTCATCACCCCAGCTATATATTCCCCCATGTAATTTTCCATGAGCAGCTGCTTCCCATTCTGCCTCCGTTGGTAAGCTTCTGTCAGCCCATTGCGCATAAGCAAGAGCATCCTCATAAGCTACATGTACTACCGGATAATTCTCTTTTCCTTCAATAGAACTGTCAGGTCCTTCCGGACGCTGCCAGTTAGCTCCCCGCTTCCATTCCCACCATTGCGAATGATTCGCTAGATTATTCACCTTCTCAAGCTCTTTCCTGAATATAAGAGATCCTGGTTGAAGCAATGAATCATGAGGTTTTGGGGTACCTGCAGGAAGTTGCTTTTTCATCTCTTCCCAATCGATGGGCCGTTCGGCTACAGTTTTATAGCCTGTCGCCGCTATAAATTCTTGAAATTCAGCATTTGTTACTTCAGTTTTATCAATGAAGAAACCATCTACTGCAACAGAATGAGCAGGTTTTTCTCTAGGTAATGCGTATGGATCACCCCCTTTCGCTCCCATGGTAAATTGAACTCCAGATACCCATACCATCCCTTCGGGTGTTTGGATATCGTTTGGTGGTATCTTTAGTAGTTCGTAGGAAATTGGACTTTCCTTTGGTTTCTCAATTTGGGTGATTGCTTCATCATTTTTTGATGAGGATCCAGAATCAATACAGCCTTGTAGTAAAATTACCAGCAAACCTATTAAGACATAATTCGCAATTTTTAAACCGTTATTCAAGCCCATAATTTTATGCGGATATTAATCTAGTAGATTCTCTATAGATAAATGTTGCTTCTAGACTTACTTCGACAGGATCTTCTTTTGTTCTACCCTCTATTCTATCCACTACCAGATCTACAGCCTGTATACCTTGATCCATGGCTCTTTGATCCACCACACTTAGAGAAGTAATAAAATGTTCTCCCATAGTACCGTTGGCAAATCCAATTACAGATAAATCTAAAGGTATCTGAAGTCCACGTTTCAAAGCAGTCTTCATTAGTAAAATCGCAGTCAATTCATCTGCCACTAATATACCGTCAATAGATCTTTTGATAAATTCATGTTGAAAGAATTTATCAAAATCTTCGTTTGTCTCTACTGTGTAAGTGAAAATTCTCTTGTTCAAATTTTCACAGGCCATCTCGTAACCACGCTTTCGCTCATTGTCTACACTTGTATGGGAAATAGCACTAAAATAAGCAACATTTTTGCATCCGGAACGAAATAAAGCAGCAGTTGCCTTCCTGGCCTCCTCACGATCCTGAATTATTACTTTGTCGCAATCAATTTGACTGGTAACCCGATCAAATAAGACTAATGGAATATTATACTGAGATACCATTTGGAAGTGATCGTAGCTACCCATTGTTTGAGTTTCTCTAGCAAGACTGATTATTAGCCCATCAACCTGGCTGGTAATTAAAGTAAGTATGCCATCTTTTTCTTTCTCAAGAGATTCATTGGATATACATACAATTACCTTATACCCTAGCTTGTTTGCCCTGGTTTCTATTCCATGAAGAACCTTGCTAAAGAACTGCGGTAAAATTGCGGGAATGATTACTCCAATTGTTCTCGTCGATTTCTTTTTTAGATTTTGAGCCATGGCATTTGGCAGATAATTATTAAGTTTTGCTAATTCCTTAACCCTTTGCCGCGTCTCATGGCTAATCTCTGAACTATCATTCAATGCTTTGGAAACTGTACTTATTGATACGTTTAAAATCTTGGATAATTCTTTAAGAGTAACCTTGTTCTCCATAGTTATTTAATTTGTGAATAGTGAACTGAAGGTAGGTTTTGCAACATTTTGGCTGCATCCTCTGCTGTAATATCTCTTTGTGGGCCGGCAAACATCTCGTAGCCTACCATGAATTTCTTAACAGTGGCCGACCTAAGTAATGGTGGATAAAAACTCATGTGAAAATGCCATTCAGGATATTCCGTATCATTCGTTGGTATTTGATGAATCCCGGAAGAATATGGAAAGCTAGTTTCAAAAAGATTATCATACCTAATTGTAAGTTGCTTTAGGATCTCTGCGTAGCTCACTTTTTCCTCCGAATTTAATTGACCAATATGCTGAAGGTGCCTTTTAGGAACAATCATCGCTTCAAATGGCCAGGTAGCCCAAAATGGTACTAAAGAGACAAAATGATCATTCTCATCTAATATTCGTTCTCCAGATTTTATTTCCTGTTCTATATAATCGCCTAGAAGGCTTCTTCCGTGTAGATCATAGTATTCTTTAAACTTCCCAGATTTCTTAAGAATTTCAGTGGGAATTGATGATTGAGACCAAATTTGCCCGTGTGGATGAGGGTTACTGCATCCCATGATTGCACCTTTGTTCTCGAATATCTGAACATAATTAATGGAATCGTCTGAACCGAGTTCCTCATATTCTTCTATCCATATTTCTATTACCTTCTCAATGTCTTCCTTTTTCATTAAAG
>NZ_JBLVTK010000001.1:926897-957712 GCF_048285865.1 Christiangramia marina
TAAACAAACCCTCTTCAAAATTAATTTGGGGTGTATCTGGTAATAGTGATGAAAAATCATTGATGAACGAAAATGGGTCACTATAATCAGGATTGGTAATGCCACTGGTGCGAGTATTACCGGGACACAAATAACATGAAGGATCGTAGTGCTCCTTATCTTTAGCCTTATTTTCTTCAGTTTTTCCTTGCCATGGTCGCTTGGTACGATGTGGAGAAACCAGAACCCATTCACCAGTGAGAATATTAAATCTTCTATGGGGATTCTTGTTTAATTGGGTGTTCATAATCGATAATCGTTTATAATGATTTGGGTACCTGCATCCGGTAAGACGCTAAAAGCGTCTAATTTTATATTGAACTTGTCTCTGTATGCGCTTGAGACCTCTTCAACATAATTATCTATTTTATCCTCTTCAATAAGATTTAAAGTACAGCCTCCAAATCCACCTCCCATCATTCTGGAGCCGTATATAAAGTCCTTATCTCTAGAGTAATCCACGAGAAAATCCAGTTCTTTACAACTTACCTCGTACTTATTCTGGAGACCCTCATGTGATTGGTACATGAAACTTCCAAATTCTTGAAGATTTCCTTTACGAAGTGAGTTAGCTGCTTGTAATACTCGCTGATTTTCTTCCAGGACGTACAAGCATCTTTGATAAATCGTCTTGGAAAAACGATCTTTATACTGCACTAAAGTATCAATATCTACATCTCTCAATGCATTTACTTTGGGATAGTCTTTCTGGATTCTAAGTACCGCCTTTTCACAATCTGCCCTTCGTGAATTGTATTCACTATCTGCAAGATTATGGGCGACATTGGTGTTTAATAATAATAGTTTGCAGTTCTTAAAGTTTGCAGGTATGAATTCAACATCCAGCGTTCTACAATCTAAAAGTATGAGGTGATCTTGTTTGCTGAATACAGAGGAGTATTGATCCATTATTCCGCAATTCGAACCTACAAAGTCATTTTCTGCTTGTTGGGAGAGTTTGACAATTTCAAGCGAGTTTAATCCTAAGCTAAAAAGCTCATTCAATCCACTGGCAATACCACATTCAAGAGCTGCAGAAGAACTAATTCCTGCACCAACAGGCAGATTACTATGGATACTGCAATCAAATCCTCCGATACTTTTGCCTGCTTTCTGTATCTGATCTACAACCCCAAGAATATAATTCTCCCAATCTGTTCCTCTCTCGAGTTCTTCCCGCAATTTAAATTCGAAACCTATTTTAAAGGTTTCACTATAAATACGGCAAGTATCACTATCATTCCTCCTGAACTCTAAACGTAATTTTTTATCAATCGCGGTAGGCATGGCAAAACCTTCATTATAATCGGTATGCTCACCAATCAGATTAATTCTTCCCGGAGATTCTATTTGTACCTGAGGTTCAAATTTCTCGATCCTTTCCAGTTTTTTCATAAATTCCTAATCATTTACATGCCTTGTTAGACAATAGTATTATTAATTTCCCAATTCCAAGCGCTGGATAAAGCCTGTAGCAATGACCGCTTCGCTTTCCATTTTAATATTGAATTGGCTTTACTTGTATCTGCATAGGCTGCAGTTACATCTCCGTTCCTTCTCCCTTTGATTTCGTAAGGAATTCGTTGTCCTGTGGATTCTTCAAATGCATGGATGACTTCTAAAACAGATTGCCCTTTACCAGTCCCCAAATTAAATACATCATAATTGTCTTGCTTATCATCCTGAAGTAATAGTTCCAGGGCCGCCACATGTGCTTCAGCCAGATCCCTGACATGAATATAATCTCTAATAGCCGTTCCATCCTTTGTAGGATAATCATTTCCGAAGACCGCTAATTGCTCCCTTTTCCCAATGGCAGTTTGTGTGATAAACGGAATCAGGTTTTGAGGTGTACCTATTGGTAACTCGCCTATCTTAGCAGATTCATGAGCTCCTATTGGGTTAAAATATCTCAAGGCGATCGCCTTAAAACCTTTATTCACCAAGCAGGTGTCCTTAATAATTTCTTCACCAATTTGTTTAGTATTACCGTACGGAGATTCTGCTTTTTTAATTGGAGCTTTTTCCGTTATGGGTAGTTCAATAGCCTGACCATAAACAGTACAAGACGAACTAAATATTAATCTAGAGGCTGGATTATATGAATAAGCTTCAAGAAGATTGATTAGGCTAAATAAATTATTTTCATAGTATTGCAATGGCTTCTGAACGCTCTCTCCTACAGCCTTTGAAGCGGCAAAATGAATTACACCATCTAAATCATTATTTTCCTTAAAGAACTTTTTAACTATACTATTATCCTTTAAATCAAATTGATGAAACTCCGGTTTCTTACCAGTAATTTTGTAAATACCATCTAACACATCTATTGACGAATTTGAAAGATCATCTATGATGATAACCTCAAACCCACGATCTTGAAGTGCTACAGTGGTATGAGAACCTATATATCCTAAACCTCCAGTTACTACTACTCTTTTCTTCCCCATCATTTTCTATATTCTCTGGAATTAATTAATTCACTTTCAACGAATCAAGTGAGGTTTTGTCAATTGTAGATTCAGGACTAAAATCGTTAGACTTCATATATTCAATCAGACTAAATTTAAGTTGCTTTGCAACAGGGCGATTCTCTAAATCATTCATTAGGTCTATACTGGTAAATAGCAAAGAACCTTCTCCAACCTTGGCTTCGAAAACATTCGCCAGACTATGGTTAGTGACGAAATTATCAATCACCCTAACGATTGGTTTTATGTCCATATCGTCCAGAATTATTGATTTCGATTTAATCGTCAAATCCCACCAATGCCATTCTGAATGACTGGCTGTAGGAAAATCTTTTAAGGCTGCATGCTCCTTATCGATTAGTAAGCCCATGGTACCAGGTTGGTCCGGAAAATGGACGGGGCTCCAGAAAACCGGAACAAATCGACCAGTAATTCCTTTTATATTTTCAAGCTTTGGATTAAGGAATACCTTACTTCCTTTTTCTAAGGCATCATTTGCCTCTTCAAAAGAGGATGTGATTATAATATCTTTTGTATCATTAATTTCTACTTCCGGATATATCCATATGGGCCATGAATTTTTAAAGTTCGTTCCTTCCAATGCTACAGAAATCTTTAATTTTTGAGCACGTTCAGTTTGAATCGGGAAATCAATTTTCTTTAGCTCTTTATTGTTCCCTATATCAAGTTTGGTGTTGAAGTTACCCTCTCTAAGAGTTTCCCCTTGTAAGTTGGAGATCGACCATAGTATCTTTTGATTTTCAAATCTTTTAAAGAAGTTCGCTACTTCCAAAGTGGCCTCAAAAGTCTCACCTGATTTATACACTGCTTTTTCAAAGCGAATTAGTGGAACTACTTCAGAATTAAACTCTCTGAATTCCTTTCCAGAAATGACCCCTTTTGATTCCCAAAAAGCATTTAATAGCCCCACCAGGGCGGTACCCTGCCCAGGAAAATCCTGTAATTGTAGTAACTGAAAACCGTCAAACTCTTCTGTCTTCAACGCTCTTTCAATCTCTTCTTTATACAAAATAGCAGCCAGATTTCCTGAAGCATTAGTAAACTGATCTGAAAGCTGCAATAAGCCCTTTTCTTCGAGATCATTCTTAACAGCTATAAAATTGAGTGGCTCTAAAACTCCTGTGTACTTTTTTATTTCTGATAGATCTGGATACACTGAATATTGCCCAATTTCATGAGATACAACAGGAATATCTATATGGCTCATATTTTCTGAAAAGTCCTGATCAAATCTAGGTGACTGGCTGTTGAAGATTCCCTGACCTCTAATCCAACCTTTATCGGTCCACTGTGCGATGAAAAACTCATCTTCTGGTTCAGGTCTGGTTCCCGACGGCTTTTGAAAAGAAAAGCTAGTAGTTGCGTACAAATGCCTTCCATCTTCGGCTTTTAAAGCAGCAGTCATATCATTTAGTACAGCCATATCACCCTCAAGTTCATTCCCCATTGCCATCATAATAAATGATGGATGGTTCCCATAATCACGTAGCATTTTTTCGGCTTCGGCATAAAGAAAATCTGTCGTCTTTTTATCTTCCCCTACTTTTAAGCTCCAATGTGGAAGTTCTACCTGCAAGTAAAAACCTGCTTCGTCTGCTGCTTCAAATGCAGCCTTCGGAGGACACCAGGAATGAAATCTTAAATGATTCAAGCCATAATTTTTAGCCTGACTGATCAAAGTACTCCACTCTTCTTTTTTCATGGGAGGGTAACCTGTTAAAGGAAAAATCACACATTCTAGATTGCCTCTCAGGAATATTCTATGATTATTTAGTTCCAGAACACCATTATTCTTTGATATATTTCTATATCCAAATCCGGCTGAAGTAGTCCCTCCTAAATCTGTTACTTTTACATTATAAATAGTGGGCGAGAACTCATCCCATTTTTTAAAATCTTTTGGTGCACTTATCGAAAATTTAACCACACCATCTTCAACCTCGTAATCTACAATATTGCTTGAAACAATAGAATTCCCTTCACTGTCTTCAATCTCTATTTTAATTTTATCTGAATTATCTACTGTCTGTTCAAATTGTATATCGAGACTTTCATTGCTAATATCAGAGTAGATGTGTAGGTTTTTCGGTTTAGATTTTTCCGAAGAACTTAAAACGATGTTTCCAAGTATACCATTCCATTTTATTTGAGTATGATTGGTATAACCATGTGCCATTTCTTTATCTGCCTCGTCTGGATACTTATTTCCCAGTACGTTAATGTTTGGATATTGATCTGAATTATCCACTCTTACTGAAATGGTATGATTTCCAGGTGTAAGAGCTTTTGAAAGATCATAAACGTGACTGCCTACAAGGCTTTCCCGAGTTCCTATGGCTGTCCCATCTACATATACTTTAGATTCCCAGAGAACCCTTTCCAGTTCGAGAGTAATATTTTTATCCTTCCAGTTTTCGGGTATTTCAACTTCTTTTTGATACCAGGCTTTCCCATAATATTCATGTTTACGGTTTAAACTTGAGAGTACAATATTATTCAAAGCAGGCTCAAGAGTACTGGCTTTGCCCATTCCGGCATCATCCAGAGTACCTGGCAACATGATGCTATTGGCTTGCTTAAGGCCATTGGCCCAATTTTCCTGTTCACCAACTCCCGTAGAGTCCAGCCTTACGCTCCATTCTCCAGAAAGAGAAATAGTATCATGAACATCATTTCCGCAGCTAGTAAGAAATACTAATGAAATAAGTAAAACTATCCCTATTGAAGGAGACAGTATATTTTGCAATCTTGAGTTATTTTGAGACATTTTTATTTAATACTTTGAGTAGTTGATTTTTCATTTTTTCTAGAATTTCCGGATGATCCTCGGCTAAATTTTTGGATTCCCATGGATCTTTAGATAGATCGAACAATTGAGGTTGGTCAAAGAAACCGGGATCTATTTTCTTGTTTCTCAACCAAGCGGGAACAGTAATATCTTTTTTCGGGTGTATGTACTTCCAGCTATCCATTCTAAGTCCATAAGCATAAGCCTCTTCCAGTAGATATTTACGTCCCGATTCCTTTTCCCCCAACCATGAGTCAAGGTGATTTTCACTGTCCGGAGCGTCTGCTGGTTCTAATTCTATATTTAATAGACTTGCAATTGAAGCATATAAATCGACCTGGGATAGCAATGCATCGCTGGTGGCTGGACTAATTCGATCCTTCCAGGAAACTATTGTTGGAACCCTGGTTCCGGCTTCAAATATGGAGTATTTCGTTCCTTTAAATTTTCCGCCAGGTTTATGTTCACCTACTAGCTCTTCAGCATAGTCTAGATATCCATCGTCTAAAATTGGTCCATTGTCGCTAGTAAAAATGATCATAGTCTCTTCTAAAAGTCCATTCTTTTCAAGGTGTTCTATAACCTTTCCAACACTCCAGTCCATTTGTGCAATCACATCACCTCTTGGTCCCATAGAACTGGATTCAACGAATTCAATGTTGGGTGTTCTAGGTTGATGAATATCATGGAAGGAGTAGAACAAAAAGAATGGATTTTCACTTTTACCATTTATAAATTCTTCTACTTTGGCATCCAGAACAAAAGGTATTTCTTCATCAATCCATAGTGCTTCTTCAGCACCTTTCATAAATCCAATCCTGCTTATACCATTTGTAATCGCGCTTAAATGATAATTATCTGTATGTTGTTTCAATAATTCCGGATGGTCCCTTCCTGCAGGGTAACCTTCAGGAATTTGTTTTTTATAATCAACGATTAATGGATCGTTAGGGTTTAAATTGAAAATTTTTTGATTCTCTAAAAAAACAGTGGGAACTCGATCGCCAGTTGCAGGAATTAAAAAACTATAATCGAATCCAACTTCGGCGGGACCGGGTGATACTCTTTCATTCCAATCTACCTGACCTCTTCCAAGACCTAGATGCCACTTCCCTACTATACCCGTTTTATAGCCTGCCGATTTCAACATATCGGGTAAGGTTTTCATTTCAGTATCAATAATTAAAGGAGCATCACCCTCAAGAATTTCAGCATTATTCCTAAATGCATAACTACCGGTTAATATTGAATACCTCGACGGTGTACAAGTTGCAGCTGAAGAATGTGCATCAGAAAAATTGATTCCATTTTCAGCTAATTGGTCAATATTCGGAGTTTTCACACCTATTGCCCCATTTACCCCTATATCCCCATAACCAAGGTCGTCGATGTAAATCAACACTATGTTTGGTTTTACGCTTCTATCTGCAGATTGTGCAGAAATTACTGAACTACCTAAAAAGATTAAAAGTGAAAAGAGCGGATATGCATATTTTATATAAATTATCTTCATCCTTTTTCTGTTTTAATCTTTTCCAATTTTGCTTCTAAATTCAAGAAATCCTCTGCTGCGGCCTTCACTTTGTATCCTATTTCAGAATTGTAGACCTCTTTAATTTCTGCTATAAAAGCGGAACGTTTCTTTAAATACAAAGTGTAATTGATAGCACTTAATGCTAAATGTTCATTCTGGCTCAGTATAAATTTTTTCAATATTTCTTCAGCTTGCTTATCTTCATTTATCGAATAAAGAACAGCTGCCAGGTTAATTTGTACCGGTGCGTACACATCATATAAGCTCTCTTTAACTTTGCTTATCGACTTTTGACTCAGGCTTGAATTTATGGAGTATAATCCCAGGGATGCCCAATATCTTATAAACTCATTCTCATTTTTTAAAGCCTGAAAAAGTTGTGCTTCGATTTTCTTACCAGATTTACCAACTAGATTTGCTGTTTTAAAAATATTGCCCAGCGGATATTCTTCCTCGTTTAACCTGTATTTGTATGGTGTGGTTGTTTTAGAAATTTCACCCAATTCATATTCAGGTAGAAAGTGAACATCGCGCTCTTCCATTATTTTTTTTTCTAAGCGTTCACGCATTTTCTCTATGAGTTTTTCATATTGGGGTTCGTATGCGAGATTCTTGGTTTCCCAGGGATCAGCCTTTATATCATAAAGTACTTCGGCAGACCTTTGTTTAAAAATAGATTCCTGCAAATCATTCAATTTTCCTGCATCATAGTCCTCACGCATGAGTTGGGTTATCTTACCCATATCGATATACCTGATATACTTTACTTCAGGGAAAAATGGCATGAAATTCCGGGAATAAATGTAGCGACCATCGGTAATCGTTCTAACCATATCTGGCCCATTATCAGCCCTATCTGAAGATAGATAAGTAAAGTCAGGAGCAGGTTCGCGATTCTTTTTCAATAACGACCTTCCTCTCATATATTCTGGAACTTCAACTCCAGCAAGATTTAGAATACTTGGAGCCAAATCTTCAAAATCTACAAGCTCATCGCTAACCACGCCGCCAGTGCCCCACGGAGACAGGTGCTTATATTTTTCAGGAAACCATATAATGAATGGTACTCGATATCCCAGACCAATTCCATTGGTTTTGGCCCTGGGCATTCCTTCACCATGATCTGCAAAAATGAATACGATAGTTTCCTGTAGTAGGCCGTCTTCCTTAAGCCTTTGCAGTAGATTTCCCATTTTCAGATCAGTAAGTTTTATAGAATTATAAACCCTGGCCATTTGCTTTCGCATGTCTTTGCTATCCCTGTAAATAGGAGGCATAGAAAAGGTACTATCGCTAATAATCCTTTTTTCGTGTAGATTTGCAAATTCTTTCACAGATGGCAACTGTATCTCCACATTATTAGATATTTCGCGATGCTCCTTTAGTTCCTGCTTTTCCTCAGGTTTCAAATAAGCTAGTACATTTTCTTCATACCACTCATAAGACATACTCATTGTCCGCGACTGGTGTGAGTCTGGAATATTGAATACTGCGAAAAAAGGCTGTCCTTCTTGCCTGTTCCACCAACCTGCTCTACCAGAACTTTCATTCCAGGTTTCAGCGACAAAAGTTTTGATCCCGGCGATGTTATAATCTGTCTTATAATTATTGGACACGTAATAACCAGCATCCTTCAGATATTCTGGAAATCCCTTGATAAACTCTGGAATAGGAAAATCACTACGGTGATTTCCACTACCCATTTTATAGGTAGGCACCCCGGTGATAATTGCACTTCTGCTAGGGGAACAAACTGTACCGGTAGAGAATGCACTCGTGAAGCGCACCCCTTCCTTTGCCATTTTATCCATGACCGGGGTTTCTGCGTCCACATCTCCATAGCAACCGATAAACTGGGGCGATGTATCCTCGAAAGTTATCCAGAGAATATTAGGTTTTTCCTGGGCATATCCCATTATGGAACACCCCAGGAAAACCCATAAACCAATAAAATTAAATTTCTTTAAATACAGCATTAGCAGTGTTTAGTTATTTACTTCAAGGTTTTCTTCCTGTTTAACCATATCGAGATGAAATTTAGCTGGAAGATGATATAGATCCTTTTGCAGAACTGCTTCAAACGCTGATATGGCTGATTCTCTATTATCTAAACCGAATTCACCTAATCCAATCAAGTAGTTACAGTGAATGTTGTTTCTAACATTAAGATCCTCTTCCCAGATCAACAAATCTGGTAATGAAATAGCAAAGTAGTCGAGCTTTACCTCATCATCCAGGTGTGCTTTTCCGTAATTAAGTAAATTATTGAATCGGGTTTTTGCCTCATCCATTTTACCCAGTTTTCTCAGTGCCAATCCCTGATAAAATATTTTGTCTGGTTGCTGATCATTATAAAAGATTGCTGGGCTTGGATCACTCAAACCTTCCGCAGCTTTTTTCCAATTTTCAATAGCAACGTCTTTATTTCCAAGACTTTCATGGGCGCATCCCAACCAGTAATAAATGTCGTTTTCCTGAGATCCGAAGAGTTTACCTTCACCAAGATTATGAGGATATTCTTTAGCAGCTTCTAAATGTGTTATCGCTTCAGTAAATTCTCCATTTGCAATCAGCTTTTTTGCAACCTCAACATTCAAAGTGATATGCTGGAAGGGCACCTTGCCTTCTCCTCCCTCCCATGGATGAAACTGTCTTACTTTTAAAAGTTCAAGAGCTTTTGTATGGTCACCCTTATAATTCAATATTGAAATATGTTCAAGATATGTGTCATCTCGAGAGTCTACCAGCTGCTTATTATTTTCCAGAAATTCGAGGCGTTCTTCAATTGGAGTATTAATTTTCTTGTATAATTGATCGAGTTCCATGAGCAATCTGGCATCTGCACTATCCAATCTAAATGCATATTCCAAATGTTCTCTGGCCAAACTCTTTTGATCGGTTTTATTGTAGTAAAGCAATGCTAGATTTCGATGACATATAGCATTATCATCTTCATGGTGAAGGGAATTTTCCCAACAATCCTGAGCAGCTTTATACTGCCTGAACGCATACCAAAAATTCCCTAACAAATAAGAAGCTACAGCATCCTCTGGATTGAATTCAAGAGCTGCCTGGAGAACGATTACCTCTTCCAACTTATTTGGAAAGCAATAATCGGTATTCATCTTCTGAGCTTTGGAGTACCATTTTGCTGCTAGTTCTTCCTGATCCAATTTTTCATAATACCATCCCATAAAATACCCTGCCATTGGATATGGTTGCTTTGATTGCTGGAAGTATATTTCTAAAAATTCCTGTGCTTCCTCGTAAAATCCAGCCTGAGCATAGTCCAAAGAAAACTCTATGTAGTTGTGAACATTACCTCGAATCATGTTTTTGAGATGTTCAATATCTTTTTCTTCCTGGGTCCATTTGTACTTTTCGAAAAGCACCCCAAAATTGAACTGGTCAATTTGAAGTGAATCTTCAATAAGTTGCAATGCTTTTGCCTTATTCCCGTTCTTTCTGAGGATTACCGCCTTCAAGTGCCTTGCTTTGTGATTATGCCAGTTGCGAATCAAAGATTTATCTATTAATTCTAAAGCCTTTGTTTGATCCTTTTTTATACAATCCAGCTGTGCCAGATTAAAATACCCTGCATCCTGCCAAGCTGCATTCCAGCAGGCTTTAAATATAGCATCGTAAGCTTCCTTATTTTTACCTAGAAACCTCAAGGTCAAACCTTTATTAAAATATGGCTCTCCATCGTAAGGATTAGGATTATGTTGAGTTAAAGTTTCTATGGCTGTTTCAAAATATCCCAAAGCCTTATCAAACTGCCCTTTCTTCATATACCACAAGCCCATCGCGTTGTTATTACGAACATCTTTAGGCTCCCGCTTCAATGCTTCTAGATAATAATCTGTTGGGTTATAGGTAGCGTGTCTGTACTGTTCCAGATGAAGTCCTCTCAGATACAATTGTTCAACAGTTTCTATATCTTGTGGTTCTTTTGCCGCTTTAGCGGGTTCTGGTATTAATTCCTGGATATCACCATTCGGAGACCAGCTGATCAATTCAAGACCTTTAGCATCGGTTACTACAACTGTGAGCTCTTTGAAATCAATATCCCCATAGTCTATACATTCATCGAAGACTGATTCCGGACTCAGATCAAGTGTTTTTTCAAAAATTATATTGGCCTGGGTCTTTAAGCTTATTGTACAGGAATTATATGTACCAGTTACATGTACTTTCAGTATGGCATTCCCATCCTTTTCTTCCAGATTAAGCAATACATCCTTATTGGCATTTTTTACCACCCCTACGTTGTAGTATGGCATGAAATATTGATTGAAACTTTTTTCCTCGTAAGGTTGCATCCATGCAAAATCAGGCTGATTATCTGTGTATACCCCGCACATTAATTCGATATAAGGACCATCAGAATCGGTTAGGTTTCTATCCCATGCCTGACCAAAATCACCATTTCCCCATGTCCATTGTTTTTTCCCAGGCGATACATGATGATCAGCAACGTGCAGTAAACCTCCTTTAGAGTCATTTTCGAACCCACCTACAAAATCATATTCAGAAGTAATCGCCATATAAGAAGTAGGTACTGGAATATTCTTATAACGCGAGATATCTGTTCCAGGAGAATAATCTACTTTATAATATTCTCCTTTTGCAATTGGAAATTCAGACACATCTCGCTTACCATGATCGAAAACTGCATGCACATCTGGCGGAAATACCGATTGATAATGATCATTAACTGCTACTGCTGGATTTGCCCACCAAAGAAATGTTTGAGGATGCGGAGTTCTATTGTAGAGTTGAGCTCTAATCTCGAGATAAGCTTTATCTGGATGTAACGTGAAACCTGCCATTCCTTTGGTGCGAAACATCCTTTCTAGTTCGCTAACCCAAACAGTAATACTTCCATCTTCGTTTTCTTCAATAGTACTATCTACCGGATCGTATGTACTTGGTCTATGGTGCTGTGGCCAGTTGAACTCGATTCCTCCGGAAATCCAGGGACCAGTTAGTCCTACTAAAGCCGGTTTGATTACGTGATTATAATACACAAAATGACGTTCTCGAATTTTATCGTAAGCCATCTGAATACGTCCACCAAGAGCAGGAAGTACCATTATTTTGATATAATGGTTTTCTATAAAAATCACATCCCATTCTTTATCTACCTTCGTATCACTAATATGCTCTATCACAGGGTGTGGATACACCGAACCACTACTAGCCTGATACACTCTTTTTTCAAGAAAGACCGGATATTTTTCCGGTTTACCAACTTCATATGTTGGAATAACTACCTTTTCTTTCCAAGCTTTAACCTTTTCCATTCCTTAATATTTTTGGTCTTGAACTATAAGACCCGTTCATCTAATCTTTTTCGTTGTATTTGTATAAATTCTGGATGCTCGCTATATCCAAGTCTATTTGTGGATTAAAATCTTCCGAATTCATGTATGTTTTTAAGCTATATAGAAGTTGTCTGGCTTCTTTTCTACGGGACAAATTTGTGTGCAGATCTATTCCTGATATTATTAATTTGCCTTTCCCAACATTTACCTCAAAGATTAATGCCAACCGTCTATTCTCGAACCAATCATCTATAACCCGAACGATTGGTTTCAGATCAGGGTTAAAATCATCTAGAATTATAGCATTGCTGTTACTCATGGCGTCCCACCATTGCCAATTTGAATGGAATTCTGTTGGAAATGCAGATAAAGCAGGATGTTCGGGATCACACAAAATTCCCAGAGTATGAGGTTCTTGGCCTTTAGTCCAGGAAGTGTTCCAGAAAATGCTGGAAAAGCCTACGCTTATATCTCCACCTTTGTCTGGGTTTAGTGAACCCTTCTTTAAACTTAATAATACATTACCACCATTCGTTAAATAATCGACCGTCTCAGGTTTTAGGCTCTCCACAAATCGTAAGTTGGTGTCACTAGTGTTTAGACTGGTATCTGGATACACCCATACATCCCATTTATTCGTATACTCTCCTACTCTTACACTAAGGATTAGTCTACGAGCTTTATCTATGTTTTGCAGAGGTACAGATATCTCTCCAAGACGAATTCCATTGCCGTTCTCAATTGTTGTCTCAATTAATTCGCCTTTCGCATATACTGCATCATCTTCAAATTGAAGCATCCATTTTGGCTTTACATTCTTTAAAATATCCTCCCCGAAATGTGCAATTTCTACGGAAGCCTCAAGAGTATCAGTATTTAAAAATGTTTTTTGCTTTAGTCTAACTAATGGTACGGTTGGGCCACTAAAAGATTTAAACTCTTCAGGTGAAACATATCCTTTTTCATCCCAGAAAGAATCGAGTATTCCTACTAAAGCAGTGCCCTGTCCCGGAAAGTCATGTAAATCCAGCAATTGAAATCCTCCAAAATCCTTAGTTCTAAGAGCAGCTTCAATGTCAGCTTTGTAACATAAAGTTTGAAGTTTACCTGATGCCAATAATAAGCTATCGCTTAGATGGCCCATATGACTTTCTTCTAAGGTCTCTTTAAATATTTCAAAATTCTTGGGTTTAAGAACACCGGTATATTTATCCATTTCTTTAAAATTTGGATATACACACCACTGCCCGATCTCATGACTTACTACAGGGATAGACGTGGTATCGATGATCGAGCTATAATCAAAATCGGTCTGAGGAGGTTTATTATTAATAATACTTTGTAAGTTCTCATTCCATTGTTGTATTCTAGGTTTGGGGGTATTCCAGTAATCAGCATTTCTAAGAAATGGCCATCCTGCTGCACCTGTATATACTTTAGTAGAATTTTCTTTTTTGAAATGAGATACAAATCTTTTCAGGTACTCCTCATGAAATTCTCCTCCTGGTTCGTTCCCATAAGCCATCATTACAAATGAGGGATGATTACCATAATTATCAAGAATATCCTTAGCTTCCCTGAATATCCATTCATCAATAGGTTCTCCATCACCTATAGTTGTCCAAGCTGAGGCCTCAATCTGTAAGTAAACACCTGCTTCATCTGCAGCATCAAATGCAGCTTCAGGCGGGCACCATGAATGAAATCGCATATGATTTAATCCATGAGATTTAATGATGTTGAATATTCTAGCCCAATCAGACTTTTGCGTTGGTGGATATCCCGTCTTAGGGAAGATGGCACATTCCAGGGTACCTCTTAAAAATACAGGGTTTCCATTTATAGCGAAATGCTTTCCAATAGCATGAAATTCACGCATCCCAAATTTGGTTTTTTGGATGTCTATGCCATCCTTTGATTCGGCTATCACTGTCAAATCATAAACTTCTGGGTTGAATTCATCCCATAATTTATAATCATTACCCATTGGATAATTGATAGATATTTCCTGATTGCTGTCTATTGTAAATTCTTCAGATTTGACATTTAATTCTGGATCATCCGTATTCTTCAACTTTGCAGAAACCGATACTTTCAAATCTTGCTGAACGCCAGTGGTATTCAATATAGTTGCATAGACTCTAGCACTATTAGTTTCCAAATCAGGAACAATTTTTACGACATCTATATAAACCTTTGGTTTGGCTTCCAGAGTTAGTGAACCTACTAAACCATTCCAGTTGCTCTGAGTATTATCTGATATACTATGGGCATCTTTTCCAACATTTATATCTTTAATGCGATTATCAACTCGAATGGAAATCCTGTGTTTTCCTGGTTTTATAGATTCTGGTAATTTGTATTTATGAGCTGTGGCAAGTGAATTACGTGATCCAACCTTTATATTATCAATCCATATCGTTGTTTCCCAATG
Source organism: Christiangramia marina (assembly GCF_048285865.1). Lineage (NCBI taxonomy): Bacteria > Pseudomonadati > Bacteroidota > Flavobacteriia > Flavobacteriales > Flavobacteriaceae > Christiangramia > Christiangramia marina. The sequence continues at coordinate 941,512 of NZ_JBLVTK010000001.1, forward strand.
AGCTCTTTCGAGCTCTAAAAGAATATTCTTATCCTGCCAGTCTTCAGGAATGATTATATTTTTTTGATACCATGCCGCACCATGGTATTTTCTTTCAGGAGTCAGCCAAAATGAAACTTTAAGATTATCTGGCTTTCGATAGTTGGCATATTTTGGACTCTTATACCAAAGACTATCATTCCACATATTTCCTGTCCAATGAGTTTTGAGATCAACAGGATTTCCTTTACCATTTTCAACCATTGAACCCGGAAGAGTAATAGTTTCATCCAGTTTGTCCAGATACCATTGTTCAACTTCCCCTTGGTCTAAAGAATCCATTCTGAAATTCCATTGACCAGATAGATCAACTTGAGCAGATATGGAAGTACAACCCAATAGTATCAATCCAAGAATTGAATAAATAATTAAGTTATGTAGGGTAGTAGACTTCATTATTTGAAAAACTCCTTGAAAATTAGATCGGCAACTAATTGATGTCCTTTCTGGTTTATATGATTGTTTTGAGCCATAAATGCTTTTATCTCCCGGTTCTGAGAAAGAATTTTAAACATCTTGAAACTATCTATTAGACCAACCTTATATTTTTTTGCCAAATCTCGAATTTGTTCGGCATGTTGAGCCAGATTTGAATCTGGATCCAAAATATCTTCATTGAGGTCCGGTGTAGGAGTTAGAAGAATCACTTTTAAATTTTGGGTAAGTGCAGTCTCAATCATTTCTGACCAGGCTGCTTTAGCTTTTTCTAATCCAATTCCGCGATCGTTTAGAGCATAATCGATGAAAAGAACATCTGGATTATGATTTAGAACCTCATCTTCAAAACGGGATGCTCCCTGTACCGCCTGTTCTCCTCCAATAGATGTAGTTATGACATTCACTACTGAATACGGATAGTGATCATTGATATTTTTGAGCGTTTGGAAGGGATATGAGTTCATTCGATCAACCACCCCAGCAGTAGTATATCCAGTAGGTACAGAATGACCGTGAAAAACTAAGTTTATAGTACGGTTATTTGGCCATTTTACCTTCAAATCGTCTTTAATTGTATCCAGATATGTTTCCGGATTTGCTACCTGACCGAACACAGACAAACTGAAATTAAGGAATAATAGCCCTGTAATAATGTAACTCCTGTATATACTGTTAGAATTCATACTGTTTACAATTCATTCAAAGTTTCCAGCCTTGTTTTATCAGACTGTTTATTAGTAAGTTCAATCTCAATTTCTTCAAGACTTTTTCCTTTTGTTTCCGGGAGGTTTTTCCGAATAAATAGAAAACCAAACAGGCAAATTCCACTATATACCCAGAAGGTTCCAGAAGCACCCAAGGCATTGTTCAGAATAGGAAATGTAAATGTGAGGATGAAGGAAGCTACCCAGAGAGAAAAAGTCGCAATAGACATCGCCGCACCACGCAGTCTGTTAGGAAATATTTCTGATAGAACTACCCAGGTAATAGGCGCCAAGGACATAGCATAAATTCCTATTGCAATGATCACCAATAGTAATACTGGCCATCCAGTAAATTGAAGATAATAGGCGCCCCCTAGGATCGCATACACAACAGCTAAGCCAATAGACCCTATGAGCATTAATTTTCGTCTACCCCAACTATCTACTGTACGCATCGCCACGAAAGTAAAAATGAGATTAACACTACCTGTAATAACTATATTGAAGAGCATGTCACCTACGCTGTAACCTGCCGCAGTAAAAATTTCTTCTGCATAATTGAAAATGATATTGATTCCGCACCACTGTTGAAATATGGCTAGTACAATCCCTATAATTAGAATAGGCTTCACTTTTGTATCGCGGAAATCAGACAGATTTATTTTTCGTTTATTATTCTGCTTTAGCGTTAATTGAATATTCTGTAGTTCCTTCTCTGCGTATTGCAGGCCACCAATTTTACCCAGGACTTTCTCTGCCGTACGATGTTCATTGATTTTTACTAAAAAACGTGGACTTTTAGGAACAAAGAACATTAAGAGGAAAAAAGCTCCAGCAGGTATAAGTTCAGCCCAGAACATATATCTCCAGCCAACCTGTCCATTCCATGATTGCAAAATATCCGCAGAAGAAAGTGTTTCTGGAATAGGCTCTGCGATTAGATAATTGGCTATTTGCGCCGCTAGAATACCTATTACAATAGTTAGTTGATTTATTGCCACAAATTGTCCCCGGTATTTTGCCGGTGCAATTTCAGCAATATACATTGGTGATAATGTAGAGGCTAAACCAATCCCCAATCCTCCAATGAGTCTATAAATTATAAAAGGTGTAAATTCATCAACGTATCCTGTTCCAAATGCTGATAATGAGAATAATGCAGCGGCAAAAATTAGGGGGATCTTTCGTCCGTATTTATCGGCTACAAACCCCGAGAGTATGGCTCCGAGTATACATCCTACCAAAGCGCTACTCATAGCCCATCCTTGTAATGAAGGCAATGAATCTATTTCAAAATATAGTTCATAAAACGGTTTCGCACCTCCTATTACAACCCAGTCATAACCAAAAAGGAAGCCTCCCATTGCAGAGACAAGGGCAAGAAAAAGTAAATAGGTGAAATTAAATTTAGTGTTCTCCATTTCGAGAATTATTTATTATTGATTTTGCCAGTAAAAGTTACAATGCTTCTTGGAGGAATTTGTAAAAACGATCCTTCTACTTTTTTTGAAGCCAGGTTATTGTCCGCAGAAGTCTCGTAAGATTTCTCCAGGGTTATATTGCTATCAACCTTAACAGATTTGGGAATTTTGCTATAATTAATTGCTACTATCGCCAACTCATTAGTGTGTTTATCTTTATAAGCTGAAACCATAAGATCTTCGTACTGTTCTTTTATGGATTGATCAGTATTCACGTGGGCTAATATCCTTTGCATTCCAGGATGAACGAACCTTGAAAAATTCCCTAAGGCCCATAATAATTTTGAATCGTGGAACTCTCCGTCATATTTTAATGACTCTGTGTTGTACATGTCTTCAGGATCACCCGTGTCCAGGTAGATAAGTCCATCCTTAAAATCAGCAATTGTTAGAGCAGTCCACCATTGCCAGGATTTTGCATTTGTTAAAGTAAGATCTGCATGGATAACTCTTGCAACATACAGCGCAGTACCCATACCCAAGTCTCTCTGACCTCCTCCACCTATATCATCATTGTTCTCTAGAATACAGAATTCACTTTGCCAGAAACCCAGATTATTCTTCATTAAAGACTGGCTCAAATTTTCTCTAATACCAATTAAAGTATCTACAGGCCACGTTGTGAAGTAGCTGTGTCCTGAGACTGTATGCTGAATGTTTTTTAGGTTACCTACATATGTTTCCTCATTTCTATTACTTCTGAAAAAGTCTTCAATTTGATTACCACGCTTTGGTCTGTTATAATGAGAATATAGGTATCTTAAATCGGCAGCTTCAGGAATAATAATATTAGTTTCTAAGTCTTTATTACTGATGCCCTGATCTAGTAGTTCGACTAGTTTCGAGATATCTTCATTAAATGCAGGTGTTCCTTCCTGAGTAGCTTTTTCCCAATCCCATTGTGGTTCATTAATAGGGCTGAGATAATCGAAGTTTATTCCTTCTCTCTTAAAATGGTCAAGAAATTCTACCATGAAGTTCGCATAATCGTCATAGAACTCAGGCTTCAGGTTTAGATTTCCATCAGTTCTACTGTTCCATCCTTTATTATTATATGCCCAGAATACAGGAGCAGCTATAGAAAACGCAAGGTATTTTTCAACACCGTAGTGCTTAGCTTTCTTCAGAAACCACTGTTGTCCTTCTTGCTTAGTCCAGTCATAATCGCCCTTTTCATCCACAAATGATTCCCCACGTCTCCATTCATTCTGGATTCCAGATTGTTCACCTTGTTCTGCAGTTCCTGCACTAATGTAAAATCGCCAAAGAGATAGTCCTATTCCTTTAGGATTTCCCTTTTCATCCTCTTCTTTACTGAAAAGCAATTCTGCAATTTTTTCCCTCTTAGCGGTAGGCCAGTTTTTACCAACAAATTGCGTTCTCCAGGCATCAGAAGCTCCGAAACCATCAATCACCTGCAGTTCCCGATCTGGGTCAATTTCTAATTGTAGTTGAGCACTCAACGAATGACAAAAAAATAATAGAAGAAAAACGACATTAAACACTCTCATAAATCAATTCAGTATTTAGGGTTCCTGATTTAAATTATTGAAGATTTCCTTTTAACACCAATTTGAAAATCTCATATGGCCCCTCATTATTAATTTCAAACATTATCTCTTGATCTATCAGAGATACTGTCGCATCGGTTGTTTTATAAGGTTCTGCAATGTCTGTTTCTGAGTAATTATGAGGAATAAATTTTTGTGCAGATGCTATATTTTGCACATTGAACCCCTGGAACTGCAGTTGTATGTTCGTCGCAGACTTGTCCTTTCCAGGAATATATACAACCAATGTGCTTTCATCCTGCAGTGCTGCAGTAATTTTAAATTCACCATCCGTGGTTCTTACAACCTGTCCCTTAAAATTTGAGGATAACTCAGAAAATATCTGACCAACCGGAAACACCTTTGAAAAGTTCCAACTAAATACCCCTACTCCAGGAATAGAAGAGTTAACCGGTGGCCAGAATGCCGCTGCATCGACGTTTGATAAAGCATAAATTTGAAAAATATCAGGTATTATATTGGCCGCCTCCATATATAACCTTCTTTCGTTGTAATCTCTTGAAGGCATCCATTCAGACAGGTATACAAAGTTTTTTTCTGAATTGAAATTATCTGCAGATTGAATAATTCTCTGTTCCAGATCTGCCATATTATGAGATTCTGTTTCGTAGCCTACATATGTGTGCAGGGCTACACCATCAATTTCATCATAAGCACTGGTAAAGTTGTTTTTGATATCTGTGAATTCAGATGGCCTTGTATAATCACCATTGATTAATAATTTAAAATTGCGGTCTGGAAATTCTTCACCGATGAATTCGGCTATATTCATTGCTATAACTGAGTACTTCTTCAGCTTTTCTGATCTACTAACTCCACCGGCGTATTGTAGCCACCATTCATTACCTATTTCCACAATCCCAACATCATCTACTCCAACCATATCTAAGGCTGTTCTCGCTGTATTCTTTAGTTCAGTTAAGGCCTCCACGAATTGAGATGAGTTTAAAGCATGGTTCATTGCCAGGGTAGTTGGGAGGACTATGCTCACATTATCAATATTTGATTTTACTAGATCAATATCTGCACCCGGTTGATCGGGCTTATTATCCCAATTTGGAGTTGTATTCGTTTCCCAATCGTAAAATTCTGATTCCCAGCCTCCCGGAAATCTCAAAAGTTGTCCTCCCAGAGTTTTATATTCCTGGCTGAAGTCTGTAAAGCGAGAACCTGGAATTTGTCTCCAGTCATTGTTCATTCCAAAGATTAAAGGATTTATAGTTTTACGATCTGTTACATTAATAGTAAAACTCTCACCATCAAATTCTGCTTCCCCTTCTTCCTCTACTTCATCATCCTCCTCTTTTACCTCTATGGGTTCATATTTAGGATCTAAAGGATCAGTAGCATCGGGACTACATGCAAAGAATAACATTAGAATTGTACAGTAGACTAGGTAGTTGATCCTTAAGCTTATCATATTTTTGCTTTACTTTATTTTAAACTAAACTTGATCTTATAGATAGAAAAACCTGAATTCTCATTCACATTAAATGAGATACGTTTACCCATTTTAGTAAATGCAGGATTTTCGGTTTTGACCATTGACAATGGTTTCTCTGGATTATTGATGTCTCCAGGTTCCCAGAGCTCAGATGAGATAACCCTATCAATTTTTACATCGCCAAGCTGCAGGGTCACTGTTGTGGCCGGTTGGTCCATACCAGTTACGTAAACTACTACAACTCCATCTTTATTTCTGGCCGCAGCAGCTCTCATACTACCATCTTTAACTTCCAGTACTTCACCTTGAAAATCCATTGCCAGATCGCCAAAGATTTGACCAGTTGGCATTGGCTGTGTAAGTCCATAGTTAAATAAACCTAATCCGGGAATACTATTGTTAGTAGGAGGCCAGAAAGCTGCTTCATCTGCCCCTACCATTGCGTGCTCATAAGTTTGCTCAACTACCAAGTTTGCTCCCTGTGCATATACTTTATTATCATTATATGCCTTGGAAGGAGCCCATTCAGATAACGATAAATATGATTTACCAAGATTAGCTATACATTCACTTATATTCTTCTGAAGATCTTTAATATTATGGGTTTCGGTATTATATCCCGTATAGGTATGTAGAGCCAAACCATCGATAAGATCCAGTTCCTGAGTAGCGTCAAAAACATATCTTATAGCCTTGAATTCATCAGGATGTGTATAATCACCATTTATTACAATATTGAATGTTGCACTAGGGAAAGTATTCCGAATGTATGCTGAAATTCTTTTAGCTATATGTGCATACTTCCTAACCTTGCTGAATCTAGAGACTCCACCGCCCCATTGAAGCCACCACTCATTCCCGATTTCGATAGTCTTGATGTTGTCTTGACCAGTAAGTTCAATGGCCTCCTTGGCTTCAATCTTTAAATCTTGTATCGCAGCATACCATTCTGCCGACCATTGTGGCAAGTTCATAGCGTTTACTGTGGGCACAACAATACTAATTGCACCAGGGTTTGTAGACTTAACTTTTTCAATAGATGCCCCTGGAGCAGCTGGTGCATTATTCCAATTTGGTGTTAGATTCTCACTCCAGTCATAATATTCAGATTCCCAACCACCTGGAAATCGCACTAATGTATAATTGATGTTCTGTAATGAGTTCGAAAAGCTATCGTACCTATCGTAACTAATTTGTCTCCAATCATTATTAACACCAAACAGATACGGAGAGATCGGCAGTGTTTTATCAACGTTTATCAGAATGTCAGTATTATTATCCAGATGCTTGATTCCACTGCTATGTACTTTGGCTGAAAGATCCTGACTCGATAGATCACTATTCAATTCGGTTTCGGGGGAGCAGGAAAAAAGCGTTCCAATAATAAAAGCCAATATGAAATTTTTCTTAGAGTGAATCATGGGTTCTACTACCCGATAACATGTTGTTATAATATTCATATCAAAAAACGTTAAAGGTTAATAGCCGGGGTTTTGCTCAATACTACCTTGAGATAGTTGTATTTCTTCAGGAGGTATTGGCCAAAGCATGTGAATTGATTGATCGAACAAAATTCCCTTATCCATGGATTCACCCATATTCGAGTTTTCAAATGGGTCATCATTTTCGTTAAGGTTATATTCTACAAAACTTCCATTTGGACCCATGATCATGGAGATTCTTGGAGTTCCGTTAACCTTTTGTCTTCTTAGATCATAAAGTCTATGTAACTCTAATGCAAGTTCCAGTCTTCTTTCCTTCCATATTGCATCTCTAAGCGCAGTACCATTCAAATTATCATCTAATTCAAGATCTACTCGTTCTCTAACCTTCTCTAAAGACTGTAATGCAGCTGATTCATTCCCGTTAAAGTATGCAGCCTCAGCATGCATCAAAAGAACATCTGCCAAACGTATGTGTATATGACTCAAAGGATGTTGACCTATTTGGTATGGCTCTGGTCTATCTGCAGTTGGAACATAAAACTTTCTATTAATTCTTCCAGATTTATTTCTAGTTGGTGCAGCATCAAAAGAAGTCACTTCCGGATCACCAAATACGGGTTCTCCATGTTTGATTATGGTGGATCTTAGTCTTATACTATCACCTTCAGCTAAAAATGCATTTTCAAGATTACTTGTGGGAGTTCCCCAACTCCAGCCTAAATCTGCCCGGCTACCTTGAGTTGTAGAGTATACACCACCAATATTTGGAAACTGTTCATTATTAATATAACCAACTTCAAAAATAGATTCTACGCCATATCTATTATTCGGTTTCCATACATCCGCAAAATTCTCCTCTAGTTGATATTGGTTGGATTGAATAACATTTGCAAACATTGCCTCCGCTTCCATCCATTTTTCCTGATATAAATATGCCTTTCCAAAAAGGGCTTGTGCAGCACCTTTTGTAGCTCTACCGTAATCTGACGGTGCATATTCATTCTTAAGCGGCAATACATTCACAGCCTCTGTAAGGTCCTGCTCAATTTGAGCATAAACCTCATCTACGGTGTTTCTGGTATATTGATAAACTTCTGGTTCAAACAATTCATCCCAGGTAGTAACAATAGGTACACCACCATAATTTTTCACTAATTCGAAATAGAACCATGCGCGTAAAAATTTAGCTTCAGCCAACAAACGTGCTTTATGATCCTCATCCATTTCAACTTCAGAAATTTGGTCTAAAGCCAAATTCGCTCTCGTAATACCTATATAATTATGTTCCCAGAACGAATTTATGTACGCTGATCCAGGGAATACATTGTAATGTGCAATTCCGGTAATATCAGCTCTTGGCTGTTCAGTGTTGCCAGACCATTGATCATCTGTCGCCATCTCGTTAATCGTTCTGAAGAAATTGATCTGGTTCCAGCCTTCTCCATTGACTTTTTGATAGATTCCATTGACAAATCGCTCACTAGCTTCTCCCGAAGCAAAGAAGTCATCTAATTCCTGCTGTCCTCTTAAGGGTTGATCTAAAAAATCGTTAGAACAACTATATAGGACAATTCCCAATAACATTAGTAATAGTACTCTTTTCATCTTATTAATATTTTATAGTGAGAAATTCAAACCAGCCAAAAATGTTCTGGTTAAAGGATAGCTGGCATAATCCACACCATATCCGTTGATAACATCTCCTCCAGCACTAACTTCTGGATCGAAACCGGAATAATCTGTAATGGTGAATAGATTCTGAGCTGAGATTGATATTCTTAATTTGTTCACACCCTCTAAAGGAATATTATATCCCACCTGAAGGTTCTTCAATCTTACAAAACTACCATCTTCTACTAATAGATCTGAAGGTCTCTGATAATTTTGATTTCTGTCCAGGGCGCTTAACCTTGGAAAATCTGCGCCCGGATTATCTTCTCTCCATACTCTATCGAGCGCACCTGCCCGTACGTTGACATCATTGAGAGCAGAATATCCAAATAAATTTGTATAGTTGATAATATCATTTCCAAATACCCCATACCACTGCATCGACATATCCCAATTTCCATAAGTGAAATCCATGTTCAAACCAGCTGTAAAATCTGGAAATGGGTTACCAATAATTGTTAAGTCATCATCGTTAAGAACTCCATCCTGATTTTTATCTACGAACCTCAGATCTCCCGGTACCGCATTTGGTTGCAAAAGTGAACCAGTTTCACCGGAGTGGCTATTAATTTCAGTTTGATTCTGAAAGAGACCACTAGATTCATACCCGTAGAATAGTCCAGCAATTTCTCCAGGTCGTGAAATCTTTAAAAACCTGTTTCCAAGATCAGATCTTTGCTGTCCTAAAAGTTCTTCAATTCCTGGTGCAATATCTTGCAAACGACTCTCATTTGTAGAAACATTCGTATTAATTGAATACGTGAATTTATTCTTCCCTCCAGAGAATCCTAAAGAAGCATCCCAACCTTCAGATTCCATACTTCCTACATTTTGTGCTATTGTTCCTGGAATACCTGTATAGTTTGGTGGTTCTACTTGAAACAACAAATCTTTCGACTTACGTTTATATCTCTCTACAGAAAGACTTAATCGATTATCGAAGAACGCACCCTCTATACCAACATTTATATCTTCAACAGTTTCCCATTTGAGATCAACATTTCCGAATCGATTGAGTGTATTAGTCACCACTCTTTCACCTCCGAATGCATAGTTCGAATCACCGATTCCAAAAAATCTTGATGCTGGATTAATGTTTTGATTCCCTAATTGACCGTATCCAGCTTTTAGTTGTAGTGCATCAATATCATCAATGTTAAAGAATGATTCATCTGCTATAGACCAACCAACAGAAATACTTGGGAATGTTCCCCATTTATTCTCATCTGGAAACACAGAAGATGCATCTCTCCTAACGGCTCCAGTTAAAAAATACCTGTCCTTAAAATTATACATTAATCTTCCCAGGTAAGAAAACATTGTTCTTACACTTTCATTTCCACCAACACTTCTGTTTTCTCCAGTTGCGGCATCGATATACCTCAGCTCCTCTGTCTGTCCTGGTATATCCTCACGAAAAGCAGAAACATAGTTGTAGCGTTGTTCATCCAAAACTAAACCTGCTGTAAATGTGATATCGTGTTCTCCGAATGAATTCTTATACGTTGCTGTATTGTTCCAGACCCAGTCACTATTTGTGGTTATTCTTCGGAAAACATTGTTGATTAGGTTTTGCTCGTTAGGGTGGATAAAGAAGGAAGGATTAAAATCATCTCTTCGGTTAGTGTCAAAATTAAATCCGAACTGAGTTTGAAGATCAAGCCATTCGACCGGTTTGTAATTTAGCTGTGTATTTGTGAATAACCCGAAGTAATTTATACCTCCAAATACTCTTGAAACAGTAGCTACAGGATTCGGAACTCCAATACCTGATCTACCATAAATACTAAACTCATTTCTACCGTCTCTTTCTTCGATTGGGATGTATACATCTGTAAGTGGTTCAATCCTCAACGTGTTATAAAAAAGATTTGGTGTATCCTCCCATCTTTCAAATCGTGGGCTTAAATCCTGTTTTAATTTTAACTTATCACTAATTTGAAAATCAACGTTGAAACGTCCAGTTAGTTTCTTTCTAAAACCTTTCTGATAATGTGATTGTTCTTCGAAATAACCTAAACTAGCTAGGTATTTGACATTTTCTCCACCACCTGAAATTCCTAAATTATAATTCTGAACAAGAGCAAAATCGCTCAAGGTCTCTTTCTGCCAGTCAGTTCCGTTTCCAAATTCACTTATTTCTTCTTCTGTAAACTTTATTTCCTGGCCGTCATTCAAACGCCTCTCATTGACTACTCTTGCATATTCCTGAGAATTTGCCATATCGATCCTCTCTATATTGCTTATACCTGATGAAACATCCAGGGTAAAAACAGCTTTACCAAACTTCCCTCGTTTTGTGGTAATTAATATTACTCCGTTAGAAGCTCTTGAACCATATATTGCTGATGCAGAGGCATCTTTAAGTATCTGGAAGTCCTTAATATCTCTAGGGTTCAAAAAATTGAGATTAGTACCAGATGGTAGCATTACTCCATCAACTACAATCAATGGAGACTTATCATTATTGAAGGTAGTAATCCCACGAATTAAAATTTGGGGAGCAGCTCCTGGAGCACCGCCCTGGGAAATAACCTGAACTCCGGAGGCACGGCCCTGAAGCGCTTCAGCAGGGTTTCCGGTGGTTATTTTTTCCAGGTCATCGCCATCAACCGTGGCAATACTACTGGTAACTTCTTTTTTTCGTGCTTCTCCATATCCTATCACTACAACCTCATCTAAAGCCTCCTGATCACTTGCTAGAGAAACATTAATTGTGCTTTGATTGTTAACTTCGACACTCTTTGAAGAGTATCCTACAAAGCTAAAAGTAAGTGTAGATTCAGCTGGGACAACGATTTCAAAATTTCCATCAAAATCTGTTATGACTCCGTTTGAGGTACCTTCTTCAATCACGTTTACAGTCGGAATTGGTGCTCCATCTACATCAGTTACTGTACCTGTTACTGTTATTTCCTGAGCCATTAGCTGGAAAGACAGGAATGACAGGAAGATAAACAAGACATTCCGTAATTTAGAATTATGCTTTTTACTATACATTTTCAATGTTTTTTATTGAATTAGTTTAAAGGTGTAATGGTTACAGAATTCAAATGGGTATCGAAAACGAATCTGTAGGATCCAAATTGATCTTCGGAGAAAACAAGAGTTGAACCGCCCTGTGGGACTGCATTATTCTCATCGAATCTCCAGAATGGTCCCCAACCTGCTTTGTTTGCATTTAAGATCATACCATTAGCACCTTCGCTATCAGGCTCGTCAAAGATTTCGATATTCGCAGAAAATCTATAAGGATTCTCACTATCCTGAACTAAAGGTTTTCCTGAAGTGAAATGAAAGCATCTAAAACTGTCATCTTCATCAACTTTGCAAGTACTTTCACCGTCCACAATAATTCCCGTGGCTATAATCTGGATGAAATCATATGTAGTGTCATCAGGTGCGTAAGCTTGATATGTATAGGTGAAATCTCTAAGATCAAGCCTAATTTCATAGTAGCCTTTTTCCGGTAATGTTAATGGATTAATATCTGCACCTACACCATTTATTAACTTACCAGGTTCACTAGCGTCAACTCCAAAAGAGTATGGTTCAAAAGATGATTTCTGAGGTATAAATCTTATTAAGGTGTTGGGTTCTGGAGCATAATATTTACCTACGAACACAAAACCCTTCTCATCTTCAATTTCACTAGACTCCATTAAAATTGTACTTCCAAAAATAGTAGACTTCAGGTTTTCGTCACTATCCAAACTTGTTATGAACATTTTCTCGAATTTCAATTCGTCGAAAATATTAATTGAAACGCTCTTAGTAGAAGAATTACCTGCCTCATCTGTTGCAATAACAGTAAACCTGTAATTACCGGTGGTCTCAATATCTAGAGATTTCTGGTAGTGATATTCTTCCCCTGTAAGTTGTATAGTCTCGTTATAAACTTCACTTTGAATTTCTAAAGTTGATAAAGATGTATTGTCATTTACAGTAATATCGAACTGAATTTCATCACTATCACCCAGAATCGCCGTAGAACCATCTGCTGGTGACAATATATTAATGGAAGGCGGTTCGACATCTAGATCCAATGTAACGGTTACATCTATAGATTTCTCTACTCCTCCAGAATTTATAGAAGTTATAGTAATAACATGCTGAGATCCGTTAGTTTCAACCTCGGGTACTTTGAATGAATAATTAAGATTGTAGGTTTTAGGCAACGAATCTTTCTCGATAGTTTTATCCAGGAACCAAGGTTCATACTTTATACTAATCGCTCGAATCCCAGCAGGATCTTCAATTGTTGCTTTTAGATTGATATTTAAACCTGGAAGGGAAGAAATGGATTCATCAAGCATTGAAAAACTCGGTTCAGAATCTACCCTTACAGTTTCATCATCATCCTTATCACATCCTGTAAAAATGGAAGCAATAAGGAGAAGCAAAAAAAACTTATTTCTCATGACTATGTTTATTAGTTAATAATGTGGTTATTATTCTTTTGCTTTTGGAAAACTTGCGCCAATGGAGTTCAAGTAGTTTTCAAGTTCAGTTTTTAGTTCATTAACTAAGTCCAGCTTCAAAGAAGCCAGATCAGTTTTTTCTTCAGGATCACTCATCAAATTGTATAATTCATAAGTGTCATTCTCATAGAAATGAATTAATTTCCAATCACCTGATCTAATCGCTGAAGCAGGTTTTCCTCCTTGTGGACTATAGTGTGGATAATGCCAGTATAAATTACGCTTGCTGAATGATTTACCCTGTAGTACATTTTTTATGGATCTTCCCGAAAATTGATCTTCTTCATACTTTATATTCGCCACGTCTAGTAAAGTTGGAAAAAAGTCATTGCTTATAACTGGCAAGCCTACTGTTGTGCCTTTTTTTGAATCAGTTAAAGGCGGGTATTTGATGAATAATGGTTCACGAATACCTCCTTCGTAGATCCAACCTTTTCCTCCTCTCAAGGGTTTGTTCGATGTCACCCCATAACCAGGAGCCGAAAGTCCTCCATTATCCGAGAAGAAAACGATCATCGTATTTTCTTCAAGACCCAGTTCGCTTAACTTATCCTTTAATTTTCCAACAACGGAATCCATTGCCCAAATCATCGCCGCGTAAGTTGCATCACTTTGGTTGGTTCGAATTTTCACACCACTATCTATTTCATACTCTCCTTCAGATTCTAATCCTAGACTCTTTCTTCTTTGTTCAAATAATCTTGTAAGCTCTTCAGGCGCTTCAATCGGTGTATGAACATTGTACATTGAAAAGTACATGAAGAAAGGCTTTTCAGGTTGATTTTTAGCGTGCTCCTCCATCAATGAGTTGGCTTCCCGACCCAAGCGAAATGGGAGATATTCACCATCAGGGCCATCCTCCAGTCTAGGATTGGAGTATGGTGAAAAGAAACTTCCAGGATTGCCTTTACTCCAACCCGCAATATTTTTATCAAACCCTTGATTTTCTGGCCAGAACTCTTCGGTTTCACCCAGATGCCATTTACCTATAAAATAGGTAGAATACCCATTTTCGCTAAAAGATTCTGCTATTGTGGTCCTCTCAAGAGCGAGATTGTCAGCAATAACTGGCTGAATCATCTTATCCTTACTTCGGTTTTCATATTCCTGTGCACCAATCCAATTCGTAATATTGACATCCTCATGAGCCGGGTCGATGCCAGTTATGATACTAGCTCTAGTTGGACTGCATACAGGATTTGCTGCATAAGCATCAGTAAATCTCACTCCATTTCTGGCTAATTCATCAATTTCAGGAGTGAGATAGTAATCGCTTCCTTGTACTCCTAAGTCTTTCCAACCTAGATCATCAACAAGAATAAATAATATGTTTGGCTTATCATTATCAGAGTAATCCTGGGCATAAGCTGAAAGAGAGGTGAAGATCCCTAGAAAAAATACCTGAATATATTTTGAAGAATTTTTTAACATGGCTTTAATTAAATTATCTACCTCAAAAATAGTTCAATGTTAAGGTTAAGTAAATGGACGTATAAATTAAAAAAATGGATAATCTTACGATTTGGTAATACTTTTATAATTTTTACTTGAAATTTTTTTGATATTGTCAGTTTATTAAGTCTCTCAATATTAATATGCCACTTTTAAATAATTGAATCCTTAAATTTGGAGTAACGAAAACGTTATACTTATAAATCAGAGATTACACGAAAACGTTATATATGGACGATTTAACGGGCATTGAATGGAAGAAAGAAGGGTTTTTAGGCCAACAAATGGTTGTACTACCCCCGAATAGTTTAGAAATCATTAAGGGAAATGATCTAATTAAAGATTGCTATTTAACCGCTATAGGTTTTTATCCACATGCAAAATTTCATGATAGGAAAAGGAAAGTTGGTTCTAATGAATATATATTTTTGTACTGTACACAAGGAGAAGGTTCTGTAAAAATTGAAGGGGAGAAGTTTAGTTTAAAACCAAATACCTATATCATCGTTCCCCCCTTTGTGACTCACCACTACAAAAGTTCTATTGATAGTCCCTGGACAATTTATTGGGTGCACTTTACTGGTGAAAGGGCTAAACTGCTTTTTGATCGATTCTGTGTAGATTCAAAACCTGTTGTTAAATCAATTCCGTATAACGAAACAAGATCAAGAGAATTCATAAGAATCATAAATTTAATAAAGTTCTCTTTTGACGAAAAAACACTTGAAATTATCAATTTAGATATAACTCATTTAATAGGTGGTTTTATTTATCATGAAGAGGTGAAAACTAAAAATTTCGAGAAGAGTATGGTCAATGATTCTATTAGTTACATGAAAGACAATCTAGACAAGACTCTGAAAATAAATGAACTAGCAGATTTAGAAAATTTATCGGTATCCAGATATTCAGAAATTTTTCGTGAAAGCACAGGTAACCCACCGATCAATTATTTTAATAATCTTAAAATCCAGAAAGCCTGTCAGCTACTATACTTTACGGACAGAAGTATAAAGGAAATAGCAGTCGAATTTGGTTTTATCGATCAATATTACTTTTCCAGAGTTTTTTCAAAAATTATGGGAGTCCCACCTTCTAAATATCGTAAAAATTATAAAAAATGAGAAGCGGTCAAATGTGACCGCTCTCAAAATTCTTATTCTAACCTTTTAGATTTTATCAGTATTTCGGATTTGCAAATTTTTGAAAACATATCTAATTCCACATATCAACTACTCTAGTCTTGGGCATTCAACCAATGATCATACATTATACTAGCCTTTTGATTCTCACTAAAAAGATTTTTAACGTGATTTAAAACAAGCTCCTGCCCTTTATTAAATGCATCCTTTTCTAGTCCTGTTGATTTGTCACTCATGTTTTAAATTTTAGGTTATTAAAAATGAGTAAATGGCCATTTACTTCTCTGCAAGTATATGACCCTAAAAGACACTTAATCAATAGAGTAAATTCAG
>NZ_JBLVTK010000001.1:957745-958480 GCF_048285865.1 Christiangramia marina
CAATGCATGTTTAAAAAACTATACTCAAGGGTTCCGAAATTAAGAGGTTTTAGATCCATCAAGAAGCTTCCATTAAGCATTGAAAAAAATCTATCCTTTTTTTCGCCTTCAAATCCTTGAATTCCATTTCGAATTAAACAATGAAAATGACAGAATAACATCCTATAACTCGCCTTTTTATTCCTAACAGCCTTCAATTTAAAGTTGATTTTTTGAGAGACTTATAACCCGAAATCAATAATTTGAAATCTTCTATTTCTCCCTGATCTATTTTGAGCTACTTATAGTAAATTTTATTTAAATCTATCTCAATGGAATGGAACTCGTATTGGCGTGACTTAATTTTTTCTTTACTCAGGTTACATGCACTTACCAAGAATGAAAAAATAAAAATGTCCAGTAGTATTAAGTAGAAATAAATCTCTCTGTTAGGAGATTTAGGGTAGAAAATATTATCGGTGTAAAGTAAATATAGAATAATCGCTAGAAGAACAAATAAATAAAAAGTAATACTATGATTCGGTAATTACTATTTCGGAGCCGTTGTAAATAACTCGATTTAATAATACTTAATCTAGTAAACCCATCAGAGGTAATAGCAAGTAATTTCTTCATATTATAGATTTTGGGATAATAAATCTAACCAAAAGAAAATTAGCTTATTGTACCTATGTTGTACCCGGCATAAAAGTAAAAAGCCTTCCAGTTTCCTGAAAGGCTTTCTATCACTATCGT
>NZ_JBLVTK010000001.1:958553-971176 GCF_048285865.1 Christiangramia marina
TGATACGTATTCGTATCGCGAGCGCAAATTTAGATAATTGCCTCTTACGCACCAAACAAATTAATTCTATTTTTCCTGACAAAGCTCAACCAGCACTCCGTTACCATCTTTAGGATGCATAAATGCTACTATTTTATTATCGGCGCCTTGCTTTGGATTCTCATTTAGCAACCTGAAACCTTCAGATTTTAAACGGATTATCTCCTTTTCAATATCGTCTACCAGAAAGGCCATGTGATGTATACCCTCTCCCCGCTTCTCCAGAAATTTTGCAATCGGGCTATCATCCCTGGTAGCCGCAAGTAATTCGATCTTATTATCACCAATCTTAAAAAAAGAAGTATTTACACCTTCCCCATCTACCTCTTCGGTTTTGTAGTGCTCTGCACCTAAGATCGCTTTGTAAGTTCGGTTAGCTGCTTCCAGATCTTTTACCGCAATACCTATATGTTCTATCTTTTTCATGAATTCACATTTTGAGTTACAAATATCTATATTTCAGCTTAGACTATTCAAATTCATACGAATGAAGAAGAATCACAGTTAAAAATTTTACTTTTGTAGCATGGAAGAAACAAACAGACAGAAGAAGATAGGTGGATTGTTGCAGAAGGACCTGGCAGACATTCTGCAAAACTCACTAAGAGAAAGCGGGCGTACAGGAATTTTGATCTCAGTTTCAAAAGTTCGGGTAACTACAGATCTCTCGATCGCAAAAGCGTATGTTAGCATTTTTCCTTCTAAACACCAGGAGGAAGTCATTGAGGAAATCAATGAGAATAAGTATAAGATCAAGCATGAAATGGCGCAGCGAACCAGGCATCAGCTAAGAAAAATGCCCGATCTTAGTTTCTTTGTAGATGATTCTCTGGAATATATCGACGGAATTGAAAAATCTATCAAAGGAAAAGAGGATCCTGTATCCAATCCAGATCTATTAGACAAGAGGAAAAAATCTTAAGTTGAAGTTCCCACTCTATATTGCCAAACGCTACCTGTTCACTAAGAGCAAGAGCAATGCGATCAATATCATTACTATTATCGCGGCAATTGGAGTTTTTGCGGGAGCATTTTCATTATTTATCGTCTTAAGCGGATTCTCAGGATTACGTGATTTCAGCCTTTCCTTTTCGAACGAATTCGATCCCGATCTCAAAGCCTTACCAGATACTGGAAAAATCATTCAGTTATCTGAGGAGCAGGAAGACAGGTTATTGAAAATCGAAGGGATCGAAGAGCTAACTCAGGTTATTGAGGAACGTGTCATTCTTAGCTATAAACAGAAGTCAAATCCTGCCTATATCAAAGGTGTGGACGCCAATTACCAGCAGGTTACCAAGATCGATAGTGCCATTGTTTTTGGCACATGGCTTACTAAAAGCGAGCCGCAGGTGGTTGTTGGAAACGGACTCTCCCGCCTGCTTGATATTGGTACTTTCAATTATCAGAATCTACTGAAGATCATGGTTCCCAAACCGGGAAAAGGACAGGTAACCATGACCAATATCCAGAATGCTTTTTCCACCCGGCAGACCATTGTTAGCGGGGTTTATAGCGTTAATGAAGAGCTGGATTCAAAATACGTTTTTACCAACATCAATTTTGCCCGTGATCTGCTAAGTATGCAGCCTGATGAAGTTACAGGCGTGGAATTTAAAATTTCTTCGGAAGCAGATCTCGACAGAATTTCAGAAGAGATTATTGCAGTACTGGGCGATAATGTACAGATCAAAACCCGTGAAGAATTGAATGATGCGCTGAACAAAATGCTAAATTCTGAAAACCTCTTTGTTTACCTTATTTTCACACTGGTACTTACTATCGCGTTATTTAATGTAGTAGGTTCTATTATAGTGATGATTCTGGATAAACGGGAAAATATGAAGACTCTGCACAGTCTTGGTGCTACTACCAGACAAATAAGAAATATCTTTTTTTACCAGGGGATGTTGATGACCGTTTTGGGCGGACTTTTAGGCCTTGGTTTTGCTATTGTCCTTATAATTTTACAAATGCAATTTGACCTGGTTATGATCACTCCAAGCCTGCCCTATCCTGTGCAAATGCGTGCGAAAAACGTCATTATCGTCGTAGCTACGATCTTTACTCTTGGTTTTATTGCTTCCTACATTGCGGCAGGAACTACCAGAAAAGCTTTAAAATAATTAAGCGAATTCGTAACCTGCGAACTCTTTCTCTACCTCATCAAAAACCTTAAATACGTCTACAGAATCATCACTGGTCACCATTTTCATACGATACTCCTTGAAATGCGGAATTCCTTTAAAATAGTTGGTATAATGGCGACGGGTTTCAAAGACACCCAGACGTTCTCCTTTCCAGTCGATAGACATCTGTAAATGTCGTCTGGCCGCGTCCACACGCTCTTCCAGCGTTGGAGGTGCCATGTGGTTTCCGGTCTCAAAATAATGCTTTACTTCCCGAAAAAACCACGGATATCCAATACTTGCACGACCAATCATTGCACCATCAAGTCCAAATTCATCACGCATTAGCATGGCTTTCTCTGGAGAATCCACATCACCATTTCCAAACACCGGAATATGCATACGAGGATTATTCTTTACCTGTGCAATTGGCTTCCAGTCGGCTTCGCCCTTGTACATTTGAGCTCTGGTTCGACCATGGATAGAAATAGCCTTGCAGCCTACATCCTGTAATCTTTCAGCCACCTCAAGGATCTTTATAGATTCGTGATCCCAACCCAAACGAGTCTTTACGGTAATTGGTAGATTGGTATGTTTCACCATGGCTTCGGTTAAAGAAACCATTAAATCCACATCTTTCAGAATTCCTGCTCCAGCGCCTTTGGAAACCACTTTTTTCACCGGGCATCCAAAGTTGATATCTATAATATCCGGTCCAGATTTTTCAACGATCTCAACAGACTGTAACATCGACTCCAGGTTGGCCCCGAATATCTGGATCCCAACTGGTCGTTCTTTTTCGTAAATATCAAGTTTCATGGTACTTTTCGCAGCATCGCGAATAAGTCCTTCAGAAGAAATAAATTCAGTATACACCACATCTGCGCCCTGCTCCTTGCATAATGCGCGAAATGGTGGATCACTTACATCTTCCATCGGTGCTAAGAGCAACGGGAAGTCTCCTACATCTATATTTCCAATTTTAGCCAAAGCCTTTCAGTTTTATGCTGCAAAATTAAGAAATAAACCGGAAGTAAAAATTATGGGTTTAATCGTTCTTCTGTTAAATCGAATTATGAAAAAAGTAGTAATAATTAACCATGAGTTGGTATTGAGGGTGGGCAAATTTTAGCAATTACTTTGCCGTTGGAGTCTTTATAGACACGACATTCCCTTGGTGTTAATAATGATGTCTGGAAATAACTAGCTGTTATTAAAAATGTAAAGGCAATTAAATAATTTCTCATGTTTATAAATTATTAGAATATAATTCAATGTACACATTTTTTCATTTACACAATCTTTTATTCTAGTCTATTAGCGAATTTCAAGATATTAATACCCAAACTTATCTAATATGATTTCTGTAAGGTATAATACGGGCTTTATTGTCTCTAAAACGGATAACCAAGCGTTATTTTCTTGGTGTTTAATGGTTCTTCTAAATTCAACTATATAAACCATACTGGAATCAAAGAAAATATTTTATAAATAAATATGGATACATATCTGGCACTTTCAATAATACTTATCACCTCGCTTTGATAAACTCTTCAGGGGAAATAAACCGGAAGTAAAAATTATGGTCTTAATCGTTCTCTTTCAGCTTCATCGATCGTGCGCTGATTGTCACTCAGCCTGAAGTTTCCGAAGTTATATTTAAACCCTATCTGGACATTCCTGTTTTCAGAAAAAGAAAAGAAACTGTTGCTCTGGTTCAAATATTCTGAAGTAAGGCGGGTGTTCGTAGAATTAAATATATCGTTCACATTTAAACTTAGCTCTGCCCGGTTGTCCCATAAGGTCTTTCTTAAACCAATGCTTACAGTGGTCATTGGCTCCAGATTGTAAGATCCGGATAAATAATCTGAAAGATATTGCGCAAACAAAGTTCCCTCAAAAGTACCATCCTGCGACAAAGTAAAGATATTATAAACGTATGCCTGAACACCTTCAGCATCTATCGTTACCTCAGCATTATTACTCTCCAGGGCAAGCAAGGTATTTTCCATACGGAATAGCGAAGTAAAGAATTGTGCATACCAGAAATTTGTGATAGAAAGACCGTATGTAATATCAACTCCGTAGGATTTCGAATCCAGCAAATTCTGATTTACATTACGAATGGTAAGGTTTTGATTATCCTGAAATACCAGGGTTTCCGGAGCTTCCCCAAGATCCTTATAATAGAAATCAAAGAACCATGCATTATTTAATGTATAGTTCAAATTGAAGTTATTACTAATGGACGCGATAAGATTCGGGTTTCCAGCGTTGAAATTTGTCTCATTCAGGAAGTATCTGAATGGATTCAGACTTTCGTACCGTGGTCGTTGAATTCTACGGCTATAATCCAACGTGAAACTATGATTGTCTGAAGCTCGATATTGCAGGTATGCCGTTGGAAACAATTCAAAGTATTCGCGATCATTGATAGTTTCAACACTCATGCTTTCCCCTGTTCTATCGGTATATTCCCCTCGAAGTCCTAATTTACCACTCCATTTCGTCCAGTCGTGACTTACAGAAAGATATGCGGCATAAATATTTTCGTCATATAAAAATACATCTCCCAGATCATCATACAGCGATTCTAAACGTCGCTCATTCATGTACTCGATCCCGCTTTCAGATTCTATAGACGAAAATTTGAGTCCGCTTTCAAAAGCAGATTCCCCGATCGTCGTGGAATAATCTGCCTGTGCAGTATATATATCAACAATCTGGCTGGCATCGGTTTCGAATTCAAGTGCATCCAGACGTTGACCCTGGGGATCAAAATATTGAGAAAAGACAGTTTGCTCACGATCCTGATCAAACCTTGTATAATGCGCTTTTAATGAAAGGTCTCCTCCATTATCAAAAGAGGTGGTATAATCAAGGTTTAATGCAACGTTATTCTGATCCGTAAAAACTCCGGAATCTGTTACCAATGTTGAATCAAGTGCTCCGGAAGCATTTCTCATCTCGGTCATTACATCATTATCAAATTCACGGTTTGGTGAGAAATTGGCATTCACAGAAAAGTTAAGATTGCTCTTTTCTGAAAGTTCAAAATCTATTATCGCATTGGCATTATGTGCCTGGCTTATAGTTTCCCTTGTGAAATCTGTGTTCCACCTGGAAAAGGGCTGCCCATCCTGTATGAAATTGATATAGGAATCGTCGTTCTTATAATCCTTACGCGGACTAAAATTGTAATTCGCGAATACATTCACCTTATCACCCTGGAAATAATGACTGGTCCCAATCTTGTATTTTGAATAGATCGCCTGGGTATAAGTTCCTTCTACACTTCCTTTGTAACCCGGAGTAATACTTTTACTAGTGGTGATATTAAGGATCGCTCCACCTTCAGCATCATATTTTGCTGGAGGATTTGTAATGATCTCAATGGATTTTATGTTTTCTGCGGAATAAGACTCCAGTAAGGTCTGCAATTCTGAAGCAGATAAATAGATCTTGCGATCATTCAAATATACCTGAACCGCTGCATTTCGAACCATTAATTGTCCCTGATTATCGATCACACCCGGCGATTTCTTTAGAATATCCCAGGTATTTCCAGAGGATAAGGTAGAGTTTTCCACATCAAAAACGATACGATCCACTTCCCTGCTAATTCTTGGCTTTCTGGCTTGAATCGTTACCTCATCAAGATCTCCTGAAGATGGTGCAACTTTAAAGGTTTTAAGGTTGGTGTCTCCTTTTACCCTTATCTTTTTCAGCAGGTCTTCATAACCAACGTAGGTTATTTTTAAAACGTAATTATCGTCCTTGATATCCTTCAGCAAAAAGCTTCCATCCTCTTCACTTACCGTTCCTTTAACGACAGAAACTGAATCCTGGGCATTTAAAAGAATAACATTCGCGTAGGGAAGGGCTTCGTTATTAAGGTCGGTTAACTTTCCTGAAAGTTCATTTTGTGAAAATACCAGCGTACTTAAAAAGCAAAGGAAAATGCCTAGAAATGTTCTAATATTCATTGTTGGTTAGTTCGATTTGTTTGGTAACAAAGGCAAATATAGCTTTTATCAGTTTTTAACCAAGAAAAAGCTTTTATATCGACCTGAAGCTAAATTAATTAGCAATTGTTCAACAAATCAGCCTAAATACTTCATAAAGTACTGTTTCGTCTAAAATTACTTTGCGTTACCGTTATAAAAATCCTGTTTCTTCAAATATTTGAGTCCGTTGGATTGTTGATCAAGATATCTTTTAGTTCTCAGGTATCGACTTTTGTTGAATTCATCAAAATTTTCAGCTTTATCATCCACACTGCTAATATGAACATCTCCTGAGGAATGAATAAATTCATTATTACCTATCCACATTCCTACGTGTACAACTTTTTCCGAAGTAGAATCTGTTGCCGGTCTTCCAAAGAACAATAAATCCCCTACTTCCAGTTTGCTGAAATCTGATTGATCATCTACCAGCGTTCCTTCCTTAACCTGTTGAGAAGCATCCCTGGGAATAACCATGCCATTCATAAAATAGATCGTTTTGGTGAAACCACTACAATCCACACCTTTCGCCGAGGTGCCTCCCCATAAATAAGGTAATCCCATCAGTTTCTCTGAAACCCTCGTTAGACTTTCACCATCAGGTTCCAAATTCTGTAACCATTCCCCGTAGTTCTTCGCATCGTTTTTAAAAACATAGGCTTCGCGAGCATCGGGATATCTTACTTTATAAAAATCTCCTGAATCTTCCAGCAATTCCAGGACTGCACCGGTTACCAGATCTGTAACGGGATTAGAATCAAGATCAGGCTTGGCATAGGAACTCCCATAAGCTTTGGTGAAAATGATCTTTTCTGAAGTTTTCCAGTTATTAAAATTACTTTCGTTCATGGTCGTTATTCCTCCGTGGTCGACCCACGAAAGATAATCGTCTGGAGTTTGAATATAATACCATTCATCGGTTCGTTTCCAGATCTTTACAGGAGTTCCGAGTGTGGCCTGAGTCACCAGTTCAGAAGAATGCTTGCTATCTCCTCTTAAATTAGCTACCGAAACATCAATGATCCCGTAAAGCTTTTCTCCCAATGCTTCGGAAGGTAAAACCTGAATACTGTCTTTATAATTAACCCCTGCCGAATCAAGATCTGATAAAAGTCTATTTTTAGCTTCTTCTGAATTGGTTTCACCTTTGAGAATGATTCCGTTCCTATCTTCTTCCGCAGAAATATCAAAAAGTGCTACCCGTTTGTCTGGAGCAAATTCAGTTCTGGTTTGTTCTACGATTTCTTCGACCTGACTAGTTTTAGCCAATTCTTTTTTGGATTCTCCACAGGAAAGGAAGAAAATTGCTGCTAGAAAATATATTGTAGATCTGGTTTTCATAATTAAGATTTTATAAGATCAAGGATTTGAAGATCATATTGCTGCAAGCTACTTTGAGCTCCGGTGCGATCTACCGCAGTAATCCCTATTTTGATCAGTTTATTGTTGTCTTTATTCTGAATTGGGAGCGAATGCATATCCTGATCCTTATTCAAAATTTTGTAGTTCCAGCCACTATTTTCGTACTGGTAATATACCACCCACCTGAAGTGCTCCTCTAAACTGGAATTCTTTATAGTATATTCTGAAGCTGTTTTAGCTAGTTGGATCTGCGGAATTTCAGGAGTTTCAGAAGATAACCATGGACTTGCCGGCACCAAAGCATTTTGTTGATAAGGTCCGTTTTTTAAAGAATTTCTTAGTTTCTCACTTTTCATCAGCGGTCCAATGTTCCAGTGAACCACACCTGGGCTATCCGGAAGAATTCCCCGGGAGATCATGATCTGTGAGGCTATTTCACCTGGTGTTTCTTCATCCAGGGCAAGGTTAATTCCCGGCCAGAGATGTCTTCCCACTACATTTTCAGATTCCCACCAACCCAGTAAAACTGGAAAGCTCTGCCCTACTTTTGCCGTGGGCCAGTAGAGTTGCGGAGTAAAATAATCTATCCAGCCTTTATTCAGCCATAATTTAGCATCAGCATATAATTCTTCATACTGGTCCATTCCTTTGATACTTGCAGGAAAACCGGGTCTCCAGATCCCAAACGGACTAATCCCGAATTTTACGAAAGACTTTTCAGCTTTAATTTCACCGGCAATTCTTTCAATAAAATCATTGACACTTTTACGCCTCCAGTCGGCTCGGGAAAGTTCACCTCCACTACTCTGATATTTCTGGAAACTTACCTCATCCGGGAATCCGCTTTTACCATTATAAGAAGCATAGGGATAGAAATAATCGTCAAAGTGTACCGCATCAATATCGTAGCGTTCCACAATATCCATCACTACAGCAGCCGAATGTTCCTGCACCTTTTCACTTCCTGGATCCATCCACCACATTCCATTTTTCAGTTCCATTACGAGTTCAGGATTGGTCTTTACAATAGATTTTTCACCAATCTCTTTACCAGTGGTATGATGCGCCCGGTAAGGATTGAGCCAGACATGAAGTTCCAGACCTCTTAAATGAGCCTGTTCTATCCAGAATTCGAGCGGATCGTAATAGGGGTCTGGTGCCTTGCCACTTTTGCCAGTAAGAAAATAGGACCATGGCTCCAGTTCGCTTTGATATAGTGCATCAGCCTGCGGCCGAACCTGTAAAATGACCGCGTTGAAATTATTTTCTTCAAGAAAATCAAGCATTTCCAGGGCTTCTTTTTTCTGTACTTCAGTAGATAAACCTGCTTTACTCGGCCAGTTGATATTTGCAACCGTTGCGATCCAGGCTGCTCTAAATTCGGCAATATCCAGCGGTGCTTCAATAAACCTATTTTCCGTAATTTCTTCTGAAACTTCAGGACTTTCCATCTCCTTCTGAACCAGTGTATCTGTTGTCTCAGATTGCTTTTCAGCTACAGCAACATTTTTGGTGGATTTACAGGAATAGGCGAAAAACGCCAGAAGAATTAGCGATAAGGATTTATAATATTTTAAGGATTTGATCATTAACTATTCTGTTGAAAATTAGCGATCGCCAGTCTTACACTGCCATACTCTAATAATAATTTTTTTGCCTGTTCTTCGTCTATATGCAACTCATCCATGATCATCTGGGTGCCACGTCCCACCAGCTTTTTGTTAGATAACTGCATATCTACCATCTTATTTCCTTTGATCTTTCCTAACCTGATCATGGTAGAAGTTGTGATCATGTTCAACACCATTTTCTGTGCTGTCCCTGCTTTCATCCTGGTACTTCCCGTTACAAACTCGGGCCCGGTGATCACTTCTACTGGAAATTCCGAAGCATTTGCCAACGGACTTCCAGAGCTACAGGTAACACAACCCGTAATTATATTATTCTCTCTGGCTTTATCAATTCCGCCAATCACATAAGGGGTAGTTCCCGAAGCAGCGATTCCCACCAAAACATCTTTTTCAGAAATTTTATAATCCTGAAGATCTTTCCATGCCTGTTTCCGGTCATCTTCTGCATTTTCAACAGCATTTCTAAGGGCGGTATCTCCTCCGGCGATCAAACCGATCACGATCCCGGGGCTAACCCCAAAAGTGGGCGGACATTCTGAAGCGTCCAGAACTCCCAGCCGGCCACTCGTACCAGCTCCAATATAAAAAAGCCTTCCTCCTGCTCCTAGTTTTTCCACGATCCTGTCTACCAGAACTTCAATTGCCGGAATTACTTTTTGCACACTTTTAGCCACCGTTTGATCTTCCTTGTTGATATTCTTCAGAAGTTCTGCAGTATTCATCTTTTCGAGATGATCATAATTTGATGCCTTTTCAGTATCGGGTTTCAGGAAATCCATAGTCAGTTTTTTGATGCAATGCCTTTGTAGTATAGACTTCAGCAAAGAAATTTACAAGCTCTAAAATAGCATTATCGAATGCTTTCACACAGCTAAACAAACATAAACTTGAATTTTTATATAAGACTATTAATTCAATTATATTTGTAGTCTTAAAATTACCTGAATTTTTAGGCCTAAGGATACAAATACTGGAGATGAAGAACATTCGAAATTTTTGCATAATCGCGCATATCGATCACGGGAAAAGTACACTGGCAGATCGCCTGCTGGATTTTACCGGGACTGTAACCGAGCGTGAAAAACAGGAACAACTGCTGGACAGTATGGACCTTGAACGGGAGCGCGGGATCACTATTAAGTCTCATGCGATACAAATGGATTATGTTCATGAAGGTGAAGAATACACGCTAAACCTTATCGACACTCCCGGCCACGTGGATTTTTCTTATGAAGTATCCCGATCTATTGCCGCCTGTGAAGGTGCTTTACTGGTAGTGGATGCAGCTCAAAGCATTCAGGCTCAGACTATTTCGAATCTTTACCTTGCTCTTGAGAACGATCTTGAGATCATTCCGGTACTAAATAAAGTGGATCTCCCCAGTGCAAATCCCGAGGTGGTAACAGATGATATCGTGGATCTTTTAGGTTGCGATGCTTCAGATGTTATTCCCGCAAGTGCGAAAACAGGTATTGGGATCAAAGAGATTCTTGATGCTATTATTTCCAGAATTCCTGCTCCAACAGGAAAAGTGGACGCTCCACTTAGAGCATTGATTTTTGACTCTGTTTATAACCCATTTCGAGGTGTTGAAACTTATTTTAGAGTTATTAATGGATCTATCAGAAAAGGTGAAAAGATCAAGTTCGTTGCGACAAATAAAACATATGATGCCGATGAAGTGGGAACACTTCGTTTAAAACAATTCCCTCGAAAAGAGATCAAAACCGGAGATGTGGGTTACCTCATCACAGGTATTAAGGATGCTCGAGAGGTGAAAGTAGGTGATACGATTACCAGCGCCGTAAATCCAACTACAGAAGCTGTAGCAGGTTTTGAGGACGTGAAACCAATGGTTTTCGCCGGAATTTATCCTGTAGATACTGAAGATTATGAAGAATTGAGAGCTTCCATGGAGAAATTACAGCTGAACGATGCTTCGCTGGTTTTTACTCCTGAAAGTTCTGCAGCTTTAGGTTTTGGTTTCCGTTGTGGATTCCTTGGAATGTTACACCTGGAAATTATTCAGGAAAGACTGGAACGTGAGTTCGATATGACCGTGATCACAACGGTTCCTAACGTTTCTTACCAGGCTTACACCAATAAGAATCCAGATGAGGCTTTACTGGTAAATAATCCGTCTGACCTTCCTGAACCTTCCACATTGAACAGGGTTGAAGAACCATTTATCAAGGCTACGATCATTACAAAGTCTGATTATGTAGGGAATGTAATGTCTCTATGTATTGAAAAGCGTGGAGAAATTACCAACCAGACCTATCTTACTACAGAACGAGTTGAACTAACTTTCGACATGCCTTTGGCAGAGATCGTTTTCGACTTCTATGACAGGCTTAAAACTGTATCCAGAGGTTATGCATCTTTCGATTATTCTCCAATTGGAATGCGCCAGTCTAAACTTGTAAAAGTAGACGTACTTCTTAATGCGAATACAGTTGATGCACTTTCCGCATTATTACACGTAGATAATGCCTATGATATTGGAAAGAAAATGTGCGAGAAACTGAAGGAATTGATCCCAAGACAACAGTTCGACATTCCAATCCAGGCGGCAATTGGTGCGAAGATCATTGCCCGTGAAACGGTGAAAGCGCTTCGTAAGGATGTTACCGCAAAATGTTATGGTGGTGATATTTCCCGTAAACGTAAGCTTCTTGAAAAGCAGAAAAAAGGTAAAAAGAGAATGAGACAGGTTGGAAATGTTGAAATTCCTCAGGAAGCATTTATGGCGGTTCTTAAATTGAACGATTAGTCATAGCATTTTTATTGTTCTTATTTGGGCGTTCCGCCTTCCATGGTCGGCGGCGGGCTATTCGTTTTAGTTTTTGGTCGCTTTCGCTTCCAAAAAGCTACCACTGCTATCCCTAACGCAAAAAATAAACAGACCTCACAGGTTTCAAAACTTGTGAGGTCTTCTTCTTTTATGCATTCTGCTCCATTTTTTTAATTTTGTGATAAGGGATTTTTCGATAGAAAATCTATCGACTACAAACCAAAAACTACAGACTACAAATGGCTGGACATAGCAAATGGGCAAATATCAAGCATCGTAAAGGAGCTCAGGATAAGAAAAGAGCGAAGCAGTTCACCAGGGCGATCAAGGAGATCACAGTTGCCGTAAAAGAAGGCGGAGGACCAGATCCTGAAGCTAATCCCGCCTTGCGTAATGCCATCCAGAATGCCAAAGGCGTCAATATGCCCAAGGATACCATAGAACGTGCGATCAAGAAGGCTAGTGGCGCAGATGCCGATAATTATGAAATGGTCACTTTTGAAGGCTATGGACCAAATGGAATTGCCATTTTTGTAGAAGCTACCACAGATAATACCAATAGAACTGTAGCTTCAGTTCGTTCCATCTTCAGTAAAAATGGCGGAAGTCTAGGCACCAATGGTTCTCTGGAGTTTCTTTTCGATAAAAAGGGTGTTTTTGT
>NZ_JBLVTK010000001.1:971210-971532 GCF_048285865.1 Christiangramia marina
GAACTGGAACTGGAGCTTATTGAGGGTGGTGCATCAAGTTTTGATAAGGAAGACGAATATCTAACAGTTTATACAGATTTCAATGATTTTGGAATGATGTCTTCAAAACTTGAAGAACTAAGTATAGAACCTAAAAATTCTGAAGTACAGCGTATACCTTTAAATACTACTGAATTACCTGTGGAAGATGCTATCAAAATCCTGAACCTCATCGAAAAATTTGAAGATGACGATGACGTTCAGAACGTTTATCATACACTGGACGTGACCGATGAACTAATTACAAAAATGGAGGAGGAGTAATTAATTTTCCTCCTGGATA
>NZ_JBLVTK010000001.1:971581-972728 GCF_048285865.1 Christiangramia marina
TTCCAAGATAAACCATCATAAAACCTTCTTCAATTTCTACTTCCAGGCTGTTAGAAGGAATAATACTAAGCTCTCCTTCCTCATCTTTTACAAATAGTGGAATGATATCAGAATCTGTTTTACTTATCTCTATAAGCCCTTCATAGTGCTCCTTGGAATTCAGTTCAATTTCATGAATTGAAGGATACTTCCTGGCAAGGTTCGTTAATTTGATATAATCATCGGTTTGCGAGAACAGTCCTTCTTTAGGATTGTTTTCAGGATCGTACATTTCATCTGAAGAAACTACTCTAAAAGATCCATTTTCTCCAAAATGCTTTCTGAACTTTTCAATGGCATTCAGGTTTACTTCCGTATTTCCAGTCATGGCCATCAAGTAACCGATATCACTTAATTCAATATTATTGATAAGATCATCTGAATAAACATTTTCCTGGATCGCATCCAATCCAAGTTCCTGTGCTTTTTTAATGTTTGTTCCATTA
The DNA here is from genome assembly GCF_048285865.1 of Christiangramia marina. Classification (NCBI taxonomy): domain Bacteria; kingdom Pseudomonadati; phylum Bacteroidota; class Flavobacteriia; order Flavobacteriales; family Flavobacteriaceae; genus Christiangramia; species Christiangramia marina. The sequence goes on from NZ_JBLVTK010000001.1 coordinate 972,067, forward strand.
CTATCTACCAGTACCACATGTCTGTTGTTCTTCTTCAGATAACTACCAATCAATCTTGAAATAGTAGATGCTCCAATGATAAGGATACCCTGAGAATTCTTCAGAAAAACTCCCACTAATTGAGCGAATAATCTTGCTGTGGTCGCATTCAGAAGAACTGTTCCCAGTACGATCATAAATACAAGCGGAGTGATATATTCTGCTCCGGGAACGCCTTGGTTGGAAAGTTCAATTCCGAAGAGAGAAGCGATACCTGCGGCTACGATACCACGAGGTCCAACCCAGCTTATAAATAGTTTTTCGTTGAATTTGAGTGATGAGCCTATACTGCTCACAAATACACCCAAAGGTCTAACGATGAGTACCACCGTAGCAAACAGGATCAATGCTTTGATATCATAAACCAGCATCAAATCTTCAACATTGATATTCGCAGCAAGTAGTATGAACAGGATCGAAATAAGCAGGACGCTCAAAGATTCTTTAAAATAAAGTAATTCTTTCAGGTTTGGAAGGTTGATGTTTCCCATCACCATTCCCATTACTACCACGGCTAAAAGTCCGCTTTCATGAGCGAAAAGATCTGCCAGTACGAATACTCCCAGCACGGTTGCCAGCGTAAGTACATTCAGTAAATAATGAGGGATCACGTTCTTTTTGAT
>NZ_JBLVTK010000001.1:972776-981972 GCF_048285865.1 Christiangramia marina
CAGGACGATCTTTCCAAATTCTATCAATGCTGTTTCTGTAAATTCAGTCCCGGTTCCAGCGCTAATAAACTCGAACATCAATACCGCTACAAGTGCACCAATAGGATCGATTAGAATTCCTTCCCATTTCAAAATAGTTGAGATATCAGACTTTAAGGGAATATTTCGAAGAATAGGGGTAATAACGGTAGGACCGGTTACAATGATAAGCGCCGCAAATAAGAACGAGATCTGCCAGCTAAGGTCAAATATCAGGTATGCTGCCACACCGGCTCCAAAGAAAGTAACGATTACGGCAATGGTTATCAACTTGATGATCACCGGGCCAACATTAAGAATTTCACCCTTCCGCAGCGTTAAACCACCTTCGAAAAGAATGATCCCGATCGCCAGGGAAACGAAGTAGAAAAGGCTTTCACCAGGAAATAATCCGGACTCACCATTCCAGATTGGTTCAATAATTTTGGAACCATCTTCAGTAAAAAAAGTAGAAATTGGTCCTACAGCAAGACCTACAAGTATTAATGGTAAAATAGCAGGGATCTTAAAACGCCATGCTGCCCACTGTGCCAATATCCCAAGGATCACTATTCCTGCCAATTCAACCATAGATTCTGTATTTGCTTAAGATTGCTAAAAATATTAAAAATGTTTTACTATGAAAGCTTATTATTAAAAGCCTAACATTATTACGAGGCTGTTAAATCATTTAGAAAATAATTCGAATTAGCTATGAGATTTTCTATTTTGCGGAGAAATCTTCAAATTTATTCTGAATGACCCTTTATCCTATACAAGCCGGAAATTTTAAATTAGATGGTGGAGCTATGTTTGGAGTGGTCCCGAAAAGTCTCTGGACCCGCACCAATCCTGCCGACTCGAATAATATGATTGATATTGCTGCTCGATGTTTGCTCATTGAGGATGGTGATAAACTTATTCTAATTGATACCGGAATGGGTGATAAGCAAAGTGAGAAATTCTTTAGTTATTACTATCCATGGGGAGAGCATAGTATTGACAGCTCACTCAAGGAACATGGTTTTCATCGTGATGACATTACAGATATTTTTATGACTCACCTTCATTTTGACCATTGCGGAGGTTGTATCCAGTGGAATAAAGAACGTACAGGTTATGAACCGGCATTTAAAAACGCCAGGTTCTGGAGCAATGAGGATCACTGGGAATGGGCTACGAAACCAAATGCTCGCGAAAAAGCATCATTTCTGAAAGAAAATATTCTTCCAATGGAACAAAGCGGAAAACTTCATTTCGTGGAGCAGGAGGGAAACAGTGAATTTTGCAAAGCAGATCATCTTGGCTTCGAATCACTTCTGGTAGACGGACATACAGATAAGCAAATGATTCCGCATATTGACTACAAGGGTAAGAAACTGGTTTTTATGGCAGATCTTCTTCCTACCGTGGGACATATTCCCTTACCTTATGTAATGGGCTTTGATACCAGACCACTATTAACGCTTGCTGAAAAAGAGAAATTTCTGCAAACAGCAGCAAATGAAAATTATTACCTGTTCATGGAGCATGACGCTTATAATGAAATAATAACTCTAAAAAATACCGAAAAGGGAGTAAGACACGATCAGACTTATACCTTCAACGAATTATTCAATTAAAACAACTATGAGAATACCTGTTTATAAGCCGTTCCTGACCATCCTGGCAGCCGGCGCTTTAACTGCATGTAGCAGTACTGCTCCAAGAGTAGTTTCCACACCAGTAAGCAATATCGATTCTATTCCTTTAAAAGTAAAGGACCTTACAGATGCCCAGTTAAAAGGCTGGACTAATTCAGATCTTTCCAGGGACACTATTCCGGGAATGAGCGTGGATAGAGCCTATGCTGAAATTATTAAAAACAACAAACCTTCAACGGTTATCGTTGGAGTGGTGGACAGCGGTATAGATATCACACATGAAGATCTGCAAGGGGTGATCTGGACTAATGAGGACGAGATCGCTGGTAATGGAAAAGATGATGATAAGAACGGTTTTATTGATGATGTGCATGGCTGGAACTTTCTAGGGGATGCCGTGGAAGAAAACATGGAGTTTACTCGTATCATCAAGCGATTAAAACCCAAATATGAAGGGAAATCTCAGAGTAGCATAAGCACTGCAGACAGGGAAGAATACAATATGTACCTGGAAGCTAAAAAAGAATACGATAAGGAATACCAGGAAGCTCAGCAAACTCAGCAGCAGTATACCCAGATCCTACAGCAGGTGAAAAATGCACATGCGGCTATGACCAAAGCCCTGGCAACTGAAGATTATACTAAAAAGCAGGTATTGGATTTTAAACCTGAAACCCAGGAACTGCAACAGGCAAAAATGATCGTTGGGCAAATGCAAAGCAACGTAAACGAGAGTATACCAGAAGTGATCAAGGAGATCAATGAAGGTGTGGAATATTTCGGTGGTCGTCTTGATACCCACTTTAATCTAAACCTGGATGGTAGAGCTGTTGTGGGTGACGATCCTTACGATATCACCGATACCAACTATGGAAACAACAAAGTTTCAGGACCAGATCCAAAGAAAGAAGATGCCAAGCATGGAACACACGTTGCCGGGATCATTGCAGCTAACAGAAATAATTCCGTAGGGCTTAAAGGAGTTGCCAGCAATGCTAAGATCATGGCGGTAAGAGCTGTGCCGGATGGTGATGAGTATGATAAAGACATCGCACTGGGAATTCGTTACGCAGTAGACAATGGTGCAAAAGTGATCAACACCAGTTTTGGAAAATACTTTTCTCAAAACCCGGAATGGGTGATCGATGCCATCAAATATGCGGCAGATAAAGATGTTCTTATCGTAAATGCCGCTGGAAATGAAGGAATAGATCTTGACAAAAAAAGGGTTTATCCCAACGACCAGAATCCGCAGGAAACTACAGAGATCAGTGATAATTTTCTAACGGTTGGTGCGTTGAATTATGAATACGGAGCGAATCTTATCGCGACATTTTCTAATTATGGAGCTACTAACGTAGATGTTTTCGCGCCTGGAACCAAGATCTGGTCTACAACACCAAACGATACTTACGAGTATCTTCAGGGAACTTCCATGGCGTCACCAGCAGTTGCAGGAATCGCGGCGATCATAAGAGGTTATTACCCAAAATTATCTGCGGGGCAGGTAAAACAAATAATTATGGATAGTGGTATTTCTACAAAGGCGACAGTAGTACTGGGTGGAGATACTAGTAATACTAAAAAATTCGAGACTATTTCGACTTCAGGAAAAATGGCTAACCTATATAACGCCTTAATTTTGGCAGATCAAATTTCAAAAAACAACTAGAATGAAGAATATTTTTTTCAGCTTAATACTACTTACCGCCGGAGTAATTCAGGCACAGAACAACACTTCCTACTGGCAACAGCATGTAGATTACAAAATGGATGTAGATGTAAATGTGGAGAATTTTAAATTCACCGGTACCCAGGAATTGACCTATACCAACAATTCTCCAGACACTCTAAATCGTGTTTTTTATCACCTGTATTTCAACGCCTTTCAACCAGGTTCAGAAATGAATGCAAGACTGGAAAGTATTGCAGATCCTGATGGTAGAATGGTTAGAAATGAAGGTACTGAGGAAGAACCAAAAAGGGTAAGCCGTATTAGTGATCTTTCTGAAGACCAGATTGGTTATTTGAGAGTAAACTCTCTAACTCAGGATGGAACTTCATTAGATTATGAAGAAGTTGGAACTGTTCTGGAAGTAGAACTTGCTGAGCCAATTCTTCCTGGAAAAAAAATAACCTTCAACATGGAATTTGAAGGCCAGGTACCGGAACAGATAAGAAGATCTGGTAGAAACAGCTCTGAAGGTGTAGCGCTTTCCATGAGTCAGTGGTATCCTAAGCTTGCAGAATATGACTTCCAGGGATGGCAAGCAGATCCTTATATTGCCCGTGAGTTTCATGGCGTATGGGGAGATTTTGATGTAAAGATCAGCATCGATAAGGATTATATCCTGGGAAGTACGGGATATCTTCAAAATCCTCAGGAAATTGGTTACAACTACGAAGAAGAAGGAACTAAGGTAAAGAGAAAAAAAGGGGACAAGCTAACCTGGCATTTCAAAGCACCTAAAGTTCATGATTTTACCTGGGCAGCAGATCCTGAGTACATCCATGATAAGTTAGTAGCTGAAGATGGTACGGTACTACATTTCCTTTATAAAGACAATGAAGATATTAAAGAGAACTGGAAAAATCTTCAGCCAAAAACAGCAGAATTACTTCTGTATTTCAACGAACATATTGGACCATATCCATGGGATCAATACTCTGTAGTACAGGGTGGAGATGGTGGAATGGAGTATGCGATGCTTACTCTAATCACTGGGGAACGCTCTTTTGGAAGTCTTGTTGGCGTTACTGCTCATGAAATGGCGCATGCATGGTTTCAGCATTTAATGGCTACTAATGAAAGTAAACACGAATGGATGGATGAAGGTTTTACTTCCTACATTTCTTCTGAAGCTGAAAATGTAGTCCTTGGAGAAAATAAGGATAATCCGCACACTGGTTCATACAGAGGATACCAGTACCTGGCAAATTCAGGAAGAGAGCAGCCGCAATCTACGCATGCCGACAGGTATGAACTGAATGCCCTTTATGGAACTTCTGCATATTCTAAAGGAGCGGTATTTCTTGCACAACTTGGATACATCATAGGTGAAGAAAATCTATCAAAAACCTTGAACAGGTACTATGATGAATGGAAATTTAAACATCCAACTCCAAACGATTTTATAAGAATTGCTGAAAAGGTTTCTGGAGCAGAGCTGGACTGGTATTTAATGGATTGGACACAAACCACCAATACGATCGATTACGCTATAGATGGAGTTGAAATGAATGATGCTAAAGCAACAGTATCCCTGAAGAGGAATGGATTAATGCCAATGCCTATAGATATTGATGTAACCTATGCTGACGGTTCTAAGAAAACCTACTATATCCCACTGGAAATGATGCGTTGGGAGAAAAAGGCACGTGAAGGTGAAGAGAGAACGGTTGCTAAAGACTGGGCCTGGGGATTCCCTACCTATGAATTGGAAATTGATGCTTCCAAAGACATTACCAGCGTTGAAATTGATAGTTCAAAAATGATGGCAGATGTAAATCCTTCAGATAACGTTTGGAACAAAGACGGAGAATCTTCCGAAGAAGAAGGAGAAGAATAAAACTCCCGCAGTAAATATTATAAAAACCCTTTCTCTACGGAAGGGTTTTTTTATTTGAAAGTATTGGTACTTTTGAAACATGGATCAGAGCTTCGGAAAGTTGGAAAAATTAAAAAGCAAAAAGCATATAGATCTGCTCTTTGCTGAAGGTAGAAATCTAAAAAGTTATCCGCTGAAACTTATCTATGCCCCAATCCAGACTTCAGATAAACCAGGATTAAAAACGGGAGTTTCTGTACCTAAAAAACTGGTGAAAACAGCAGTAAAACGCAACAGGATCAAACGATTGATGCGCGAAGCTTTCAGAAAAAATAAGTACCTTGTTACCAGCGATCTTGCAATTTCTCATGCTTTTATGTTCATATATATTTCCAGGGATGAGATCGATCATTCCAAAATGGAAAAGAATATGATCAAATTGCTGAAGAACTTTTCAGAAAAACAGCCGACTCATGAAAAAGAACTTTAAAAAACTCATCCTTATACCTGTTCTTCTTGCAGGAATTTTCATAGGAACTGTAAGTTTTAAATCAGATTTTTTCGAGATCGCTAAACAGATCGAGATCTTCACGACACTTTTCAAGGAGATCAACATGAATTATGTTGACGAAACAAATCCTGCACAATTAATGGATTCTGCGATAAAATCAATGCTTACAGATCTTGATCCTTATACCAACTACTGGAATGAGCAGGATGTGGAAGCAGCGAGGATCAATAATTCTGGTGAATATACCGGAATTGGCGCGGCGGTTAAAAATGGGGCTATTGGAATTACTATTGTGGAAGCTTATAAAGATTATCCTGCAGATAAAGCCGGTTTAAAAGCCGGAGATCTTATAACTAAGATTGGGGATATACGAGTTGCAGATTTTAAAGAGGATGCGGGAGAACTGCTTAATGGCGCTTCTGAAACTGCCGTGGAAATTACTTTTTTAAGACAGGGAAAGGAACAGAAAACTTCATTAAAACGGGAATCTGTAGATCTAAATGCAGTGCCATTCTACAAATTACTGGAAGATAACACTGGTTATATCGTTCTATCCAGGTTTAATGCCAAAGCTTCAACCGAAGTTTCCAGAGCATTAAAAGAACTAAAAAATCAGGGCGCTAACAAGATCATTCTTGATCTAAGAGGGAACCCGGGAGGATTACTGAGTGAAGCAATTAATGTGAGTAATATTTTTGTTCCAGCAAATGAATTGATCGTCACCACGCGATCTGCCATAGAAAAATATAACAAGGATTATTATACACAGAGAGAACCTATAGATACTAAGATTCCTTTGGTCGTCCTGGTAAACGGGCGTAGCGCTTCTGCCAGTGAGATCGTGGCCGGAGCAATACAGGATCTGGATAGAGGAGTAATTGTTGGAGCAAGATCCTTTGGAAAAGGGTTGGTACAAAGACCACGGGAATTAGCCTATGGAACTCAGCTTAAAATTACCATTTCCAGGTATTACACTCCGAGTGGAAGATGTATACAGGCGCTGGACTATCGTCGCCGGGATGAAAATGGCAAAGCAGTTAGAACTAAAGTTGAAGACTATAATGAATTTAATACCCGTAATGGGCGTAAGGTGTATGATGGTGGAGGAATTTTACCAGATGTAAAATTAGAAACTTCCGAATTTAGTGATATCACGCAGGCATTATTACTGCAGGATGCGATCTTTAATTTTGCTACGGAATATTATTACTCACACAAGATAGAAGATCTGAATGATTTTGATTTCAACGATGCAGATTTCCAGGAATTCAAAGTATACCTGAGAGGATCTGATTTTGATTATGTAACTGCTACGGAAAAGGAATTGGATGAATTAATTGCTACCTCTGAAGAGGAAAATCTGGAATTGAAATTTGAAGCTTCAGGAATAAGATCCCAACTGGAGCAACATGAAAAACAGGAGCTGGAACTCAGAAAACCTGAAATTATAAGCCTTCTTAAAGATGAGATCATCAAGAGATATTTCTATAAAGAAGGCCTGTATGAATATTATACGGTGAACAATCCAGAAATTGCCAAAGCCAGGGAGATCCTGAATAGCGAAAATAAATACGCTGAGATTCTGAAGTAATACTAGTCTTTGATCATTGCTATATGTGGAATACCATCTTCAAGATAGCCTTCGCCTATACATTGGTAACCATGAGATTCGTAAAATTTAATCAAATACTGTTGTGCAGAAAGTTTAATATTTGAAGTATTATAATTTTCAAAAATAGCAGTGGCAGAAGTTTTCATGATCTCGTGTCCATATCCAAATTTTCTTTCAGATTCCTTTACGATCACACGACCAATAGCTGCTTCAGGAAAGTAATATCCGGGTGCAAAACACCGAGTATACGCTACGATCTTCCCGTTTTTGGTTCCCAGAACATGTAAAGCTTCAGCATCCTTACCATCAATATCCTGATATACACAATCCTGTTCCACGACAAAAACTTCAGAACGTAGTTGTAAAATTGCATAAAGTTCAGCGAGACTCAGTTCGCTGAACTTTTTAATTTCAATATTCAATTCCATACTTATTTAGTTGCCGGAATCTTGTCTATTCTTCTTTGATGACGGCCGCCTTCGAATTTCGTATTAAGGAATGCTTCTACCATCTCTGTTGCAAGCTGTTCAGAAACAAAACGCGAAGGAATACTAAGAATATTAGCGTTATTATGTTCCCGGGCAAGCTTTGCGATCTCAACGGTCCAGCATAATGCAGAGCGCACGCCCTGATGCTTGTTAGCGGTCATATTAGCACCATTTCCACTACCACATATAATGATACCAAGATCTGCATTTCCATTTTCCACATCGTTTGCAACTGGATGAACAAAATCTGGGTAGTCTACACTATCCTCTTCATTTGTTCCATAATTGGTAAGCTTGTGACCTTCTTTTTCCAGGGCAGATTGGATCATTTGTTTATAACCAGTACCTGCATGGTCGTTTCCTATAGATATTTTCATAGTTGTGTTGTTTGAGACAAAGTTAAAAAAACAAGCAGTTAAGAAGCTTAAAATGCGTTGTTAATTACTTTTAAGGTTTACCTCATTTTCAAGGCTTTAGAACCCACATATAATTGTGTAAAACATCTGATGATTTAATGATAAAGAAATTTGCTTTTTAAGATTTTTATAACAATACTCGAACTACTATCAATAAAGCAAATTATAAGTAGGTAATTTTTTATCAAGTTATGAGCACTTAAAATTCGGTTGTTGACAATTGTTGATAGTAAACTTTTCAATAAAAAGGGATTAATAAAATTTAAGAACTTATGTTAAGTAAATCTTAAAAACCTAAGTGTATCAATTAGTTAGCTATTCACAGTATTGTTGATAAACTGTTATCAAATAATTACAACTGAAATTACAAGTAAGTAGGAGAAAAATTATTGTACAAATTAACACGCCATCATATACCATCATTTAATTTTTTTAAAAAAGAAGAAAAGATAATAATAGTATATACTGTTCATAACTATACGATGCGTAGAGAAGAAGATTTGTCATTGAATGAGTCAAGGATCTCTTTTGCTTTTGAGACATCTTGTGGATGAACCATTAGTTTTATTCCGCCAAAAGCAGAAGAACTAAATGGAATTAGACCAACTAAAGTTTCGTTCTGAAAATAATGCATGACATTTTCATCAGTGAATCTGGATCTTAGAATTAATGTCTCATGCGGATATGTAAAAGTTGCCAGGCAAACGTAGTCTTTCATGGGAAAAAATTAGTTCCCTAAGATACGTATTAATCGTTAGAAGCAGATACTAAAGTAGTTACAGGAGTTTCAGTGGAATTAGTATTCAGAAGATCACTTTTCTCGTTTAGTGATTTGTTAATAATGGTAACGAAAATTATAAGTCCGATCAAAAAGATCAGAATAAAGACCGCTGTATAAGATGAGGACCTATGTATTTTCATTCTGCAAGCAAATTTAAACGATGAACTAATTGCTAATGT
>NZ_JBLVTK010000001.1:982039-987623 GCF_048285865.1 Christiangramia marina
TTGATGCTTAGTATTTTAGCTATATAAGTACTCTTTCGACTTAACAAAACTTTAATCTCAACAGGATGCAGACTGATTTTTATGGCGTAATTTTATCGCATACTATTTGAGAATGAAGAAACAGAACAAGAATAAGCCCAAAGGACAGGGCAACCTCACCCGAAGCATTATTGATATTCTTAGAAAGAATTCGGGAAAAACATATAACTACAAACAAATTGCTTCTATACTTGGTGTTAATGATGCCAGTAGTAGAAACCAGATCATAAAAAAACTAGCTCAACTCACTGCAAAAAAGGAAATTGAAGAAGTTGAACGTGGGAAATTTAAGATCGAAGGCTCCAAGAACTATCATACCGCGGTACTTGATCTAACCACCAAAGGTTATGGTTATGCGATCGTTGATGGATTTGATGATGATATATTTATCGCGAATAAAGACCTAAAGTCTGCTTTTGATGGTGATACTGTGGAAATTTACATTTACAATCGCCGTCGCAATAAAAAAAGTGAAGGTGAGGTTGTAAATATCACCAAGCGTAAGCGAACAGAATTTGTTGGAACGCTTCAGAAGAAAAAAGATTTTGGATTTGTGGTAGTGGACGATAAATCCATGTACACAGATTTCTTTGTTTCGGCGAACAAAATGAACGGTGCTGAAGATGGGGACAAAGTAGTAATCCAGTTCGAAGAGTGGCCGGATAAGGCAGATTCGCCTTTTGCTACGATCACCAGGGTACTTGGTACTCCGGGAGAACATAATACAGAAATTCATTCCATTCTTGCCCAATATGGTCTTCCTCATGATTTTCCGGAAGAAGTGGAAGAATACGCTAATAAGATAGATACTTCAATCAACAAAGATGAGATCGCTAAAAGAAGGGATATGCGCGATATCCTGACTTTTACGATAGATCCAAAAGATGCAAAGGATTTTGATGATGCTTTAAGCTTCAGAAAACTTGAAAATGGTAATTACGAGATAGGAATTCATATAGCAGATGTATCGCACTACCTGCAACCTGGAACTATTCTCGACGATGAGGCTTACGAACGTGCAACATCAGTATATTTGGTGGATCGCGTAGTACCTATGCTTCCTGAAATACTCTCGAACAACGCCTGTTCATTAAGACCGAATGAGGAAAAATTTACTTTTTCTGCAGTCTTTGAAATGAACGATAAGCTTGAGGTAAAAGATCAATGGTTTGGAAGAACCGTGACTTATTCAGACGAGCGTTTTGCTTATGAAGAAGCTCAACATATTATCGAAACGAATGCCGGGAGTATTCCAAAAGACATTTCAATTCGTGAAGATGCCTATACTGTTAGCGGTGAAATAGTAGATGCTATTTCCACACTGGACAGACTTGCTAAGCAGATGAGAAGTCGTCGTATGCGAAATGGTGCGATTTCTTTTGACAAGGTAGAAGTGAAGTTCAACCTTAACGAAGAAAATGAACCAGTAGGAGTTTTCTTTAAAACTGCCAAGGATGCGAATAAACTTATCGAGGAATTCATGTTACTTGCCAACCGAAAAGTGGCTGAATTTATTGGTAAACAGAAGCCGAAAAAGACTTTTGTATACAGATGTCATGATGAACCTAATGAAGATAAACTTGCTTCATTACAAAGCATAGTAGGCAGGTTTGGTCATAAACTGAACCTTACAGACCGTAATTCCACGACCAGTTCTTTAAATAAACTTCTGGAAGATGTGCAGGGTAAAAAAGAACAGAACATGGTAGATACTTTAGCTATTCGTACCATGAGCAAGGCCTATTACGGCACTGATAATATCGGACATTATGGTTTAGCCTTTGATCATTATACTCATTTTACTTCTCCAATTAGAAGGTATCCGGATGTCATGGTACATAGATTGCTTCAACATTACCTGGATGGTCATAAATCTGCCAGTGAAGAAGAGTATGAAGACAAATGTAACCATAGTAGTGATCGCGAGTATCTTGCAACCAGTGCAGAACGAGATTCCATAAAGTTCATGCAGGTGAAATTCATGATGGATCACCAGGATGAAGAATTTCTGGGAGTAATTTCTGGAGTTACAGATTGGGGAATCTTCGTGGAGATCGTTGAAAATAAATGTGAAGGAATGATCAGGTTACGTGATATGAACGATGATCATTATGAGTATGATGCTGACGAGTTCGCTGTAACAGGCAAACGTACCGGTAAAACTTTCACTTTAGGTGATGAGGTTTACGTCAAAGTTAAAAATGCAGACCTGATCAAACGTCATTTAGATTTCACTTTATTAGGTAGCAGAGCAGATGTAGAAGCAAATTAGTAGGAAAAAGTATCGCATTCAGGCTTTAACTGCTATATTTACTTTAAAACCACAAAAAGTTTACATTTGCAAAACAACTTAACTGTATGTTACAGGACGTTTTAGCTGCCTTACCCTTAGGTTTCTTTCTGGCTTTTCTATTTGGACCGGTTTTTTTTGTATTACTGGAAACCGCTGCTATAAAAGGGTTTAGAGCCGCTATTGCATTGGATTTTGGGGTTATCTTCGCTGATTGTGTATTTATAACTATCGCTTACTTTAGCACCACCAAGCTATTGGAAAGTCTCAAAGATGATCCAGCTTTGTTCATTTTTGGCGGCATGATCCTCGCTACTTATGGCTTGATGACCTTTGTACAATCGAAGAAATCTCTGCAAACAGATGATAAGACTCCTGAAATTAGAAAACTAGGAAAAAGTGCTTATTTCAGCTTGTTCGCAAAAGGTTTTCTACTGAATTTTATAAATATTGGAGTGCTTGGTTTCTGGCTGGGAGTGATCATTGTTTTTGGTCCTAAGCTGGATATGCAGATGGATAGAATAGGAGTGTTTATTGCTACAGTGCTTATCACTTATCTAATTGTAGATGTAGCCAAGATCTTACTGGCAAAAAAACTGAATCGGAAATTAACGCCTAACCGAATCTATATCATGAAAAAGTTCATTAGTTGTATACTGGTGATATTCGGGGTGGTTTTGATCTTTCAGGGACTCTTTCCAGACCAGGTAGATGAGATCAAGGATCAGATCGAAGAAATTACACCAAGTGATTCTTTAATTGGTGATCTGGATTTTACTAAAACAAAAGATCAGAAATAAAAAAAGCTTCCTAAATCAGGAAGCTTTTTTTTGGAGGCATCGAGCGGATTCGAACCGCTGTACAAGGTTTTGCAGACCTCTGCCTAGCCACTCGGCCACGATGCCCTTTGCGGGATGGCAAATGTAATAAAAAATTTAAGTATCAAAACTAAAATCTACCTTGATTTCTGCATGCTTACAGTAACCATAGCAACATTACCTCCAATTGGTGGGTTGATCTTGGAAACTTCTACTTCAGCTTGCTGAACCATAATTAGTTCGCTAAGAATACGGGTTAAAATCCTATCAGCAACCGTTTCCAGTAATTTGGATCGAATTGCCATTTCCTGCTTCACAATATGATTTAGATGAACATAGTCGATGGTATCTTTAAGTTCATCTGTCTTTGCAGAATGTGAGAGATCTCCAGAAACTTTAAGGTCTACCTGGTATTCGCTGCCAATTTTACTTTCTTCATCAAGACATCCATGATAAGCGAAAGTTCTAATGTTCTTAAGTGTGATTACTCCCAAAACTTTTTTTACAAAGATATGTTTCCTGAAGAATAGAATAATTATTGAATTAATTTTTCTCCAATCATCCCAATTAAAAAACCAAGATTTGCACCTAAAGCGGGTATCCATGCTCTTTTTAGCTTTACATTCGGAGCGATATCCTGAAAAATGAGATATAATATTCCACCACCGGCAAATACCATAAGAAAGGCCGTAACTTCAGGTAGGTTTGTTAGAAATTCATAACCGAGTAGCGCACCTAAAACTCCGCTGAAGCTCAAGGCAAACAGAATTGTAAGTGTTTTTTTCGATTTCATCCCAGATTTTATAAGATCCTGGTAGGAATTGAAAGATTCAGGTAAATTCTGTAAGCCTATGAATACTGCCAGTAATACACCGGTTTTAGAATCTGTTGCGAAGATTGCACCTAAGGCTATCGCTTCAGGAATAAAATCGAGGAGCATCGCCAGTAATTGCGATAAAGTACTTCCAGATTTCTCAAGTTTTCGATCTATTAAAAATACAATCAGCGCACCGGCTATAAATGCTAATAGCAGAACCGTGAGATCCAGATCTTCCATTCCTCTTGGAATTAATACCAGAGCAACGGCACCCATAAGAATACCTCCTCCAAAAGCCGTAATGAAATGGTTTATTTCTTTCCTTCGATTTGTGTTGTCTGGATTGCTTCCAATGTATTTGGAAAGTAAGCCGCCAATAAATACTGTAATCCCCGAAAATGCTGAGTATAGTATGATTTTATAAAGGTCATCCATTTTATAATTCTTGATTTTAATCCAAGTTATTAATTTTAAAGATACTATTGTTAGCATGCTGTCTTTATCGATTTAAAATTTGATAAATTTGCAGCTTATTAAAACAGGTTATGGCAGAAGCTAAAAAGTCCCTCAATTTCATTGAGCAGATCATAGAAGAAGATCTTAATTCTAATTATTCAAGAGAAGAACTTAAATTCAGGTTTCCTCCTGAACCTAATGGGTATTTGCATATTGGCCACGCATCCTCGATTTGTCTAAATTTTGGATTGGGTGAGAAATATAATGCGCCTGTGAATTTGAGATTTGATGATACGAATCCCGCAAAAGAAGAGCAGGAGTATGTAGATGCTATTAAAAGAGATATCGAGTGGTTGGGATTCAAATGGGCTGAGGAATGTTATGCTTCAGATTATTTCCAGAAACTATATGACTGGGCGGTAGAAATGATCAAAAATGGCGATGCTTATGTAGATAGCCAGACTTCAGAAGAAATAGCAGAGCAGAAGGGAACACCTACCGAACCTGGAAAGGAAAGTCCGTATAGAAAGCGTTCAGTAGAAGAAAATCTTGAGCTTTTTGAACAGATGAAGAATGGCGATACTCCCGAAAGGGGACATGTACTTCGCGCAAAGATCGATATGACTTCTTCAAATATGCTAATGCGTGACCCGATCATGTACCGTTGTTTGCATAAGGAACATCACCGCACTGCAGATACCTGGAAGATTTATCCTATGTACGATTGGGCGCATGGACAGTCAGATTTTATTGAGCATGTATCTCATTCCTTCTGTACTCTGGAATTTTTACCACATAGAGAATTATACAACTGGTTTCTTGAAAAAGTAAGCAAACAAGGTGAATTTGAGCCAAAACAGCGAGAATTTGCACGTAGAAACCTAAGTCATACTATTGTTAGTAAGCGTAAGTTACTACAACTTGTCGAAAAAGGTTTTGTAGACAGCTGGGATGATCCCAGAATGCCTACGATCTCAGGATTGCGTCGTAGGGGTTATAC
Organism: Christiangramia marina; assembly: GCF_048285865.1. Classification (NCBI taxonomy): domain Bacteria; kingdom Pseudomonadati; phylum Bacteroidota; class Flavobacteriia; order Flavobacteriales; family Flavobacteriaceae; genus Christiangramia; species Christiangramia marina. The sequence goes on from NZ_JBLVTK010000001.1 coordinate 987,460, forward strand.
CGCTGGAGCTATCCGGAAGTTTGCCGATTCGATTGGCGTTGGAAAACGTGAGAATATGATTGATGTTTCTCACCTTGAATTCTGTGTTAGAGAAGATCTTAATAAAATAGCTCCAAGGGTTATGGGTGTTCTGGATCCTGTTAAACTGGTGATCACTAACTATC
>NZ_JBLVTK010000001.1:987677-1026292 GCF_048285865.1 Christiangramia marina
CCGGGAGCAGGGAAATTCCATTTTCACGGGAATTATACATTGAAAGAGAAGATTTTAAAGAAAGTGCAAACCGTAAGTTTTTCAGGTTAACACTAGGAAAGGAAGTACGCCTTAAAAATGCATATATTATTAAAGGTGAGAATGTTGTAAAGGATGCTGAAGGTAATATTACTGAAATTCACGTTACTTATGATCCAAAAAGTAAAAGTGGAAGCGGCTCAGAAGAATCGCTTCGGAAGGTGAAAGGTACTTTACATTGGGTTTCGGTAAAACATGCTGTGGAAGCGGAAGTTAGACTCTATGACAGGTTATTTACTGAAGAAGCACCAGATGGGGACAAGGAAAGAGATTATCTTGATTTCGTAAATCCGGAATCATTAAAAGTAGTCACCGGTTACCTTGAACCTGGCCTGAAGGATGCGAAACCTGAAGATAAGGTACAGTTCCAGAGAATAGGATATTTTTGTGTGGACAAAGATTCCACGACTGAAAAGCCTGTTTTCAATAGAACTGTAACTTTGCGTGATTCCTGGGCTAAAATTAAATCTTAGACAGTTTATCTTGCTTTTTAAGAGTAATTTAGCATTCAAGTTTTAACATATTAACCGGTTATTAACAAGCTAGGGTGAAACCAACCGCTATCTTTGAGCTTTAATAACCTAAAATCAATAACTTATGGCAAGTACAGGAAATACATTATTAGCATTAATTACCGGAGCAGCAATTGGAGCTGGTGTAGGTTTACTTTATGCACCAGATAGCGGAGATAAAACTCGCAAGAAACTTAAAGATGATGCTCAGAACGCTCAGGACAGGCTAAATAAGAAGTACAATGAAACTTCTTCTAATCTTTCTGAAAAGGCAAGGAAAGCAAGAACAGATTTCGAAGTAAGACTGGAAGAGACTTTATCTTCAGCAAGTCATAAAGCAGATGATATTTTATCTGCAATGGAGTCGAAATTAGAAGAACTTAGAAAACAAAATTCTAAATTGCAGAAAGATAAGCCGGGAACTTCATCTGGATCTGGAAACACTCCAAATAAAGCGGTAGTATAATTTCTGTATGGCATTTGAAAAGCTTTCTAACAACGTAGACGACTTAAATCATAATATTCAGGCATTTCTTCATAGTAATGCTGAATATTACAAGCTTAAAGCCTTTAAGCAGGGAATGAAAGGGGCAACATCGCTCGTTCGTTTCTTGATTATGGGTTTTTTGTTGAGCATTGCCGGGATCATGTTATCCTTTGCTATTGCAATTATTATTAGTCAGTCAATTGGTGTACCCAGCTCCGGTTACTTTATCGTAGGTGGTTTTTACCTAATCGTTGGAGTGTTAATTTATATCTTTGGAAAAGAACCCATAGAGAAATTGATCCTTCAGAAGTTTTCAAAAGCAGTTTTTAACGATAAAAATGATTAATGAGAGTTTATTCATCCTTTAAAGACATAGACAAAGATCTTAAGATCCTGAAGTTACAAACAGAGATCGATAAAGAGGAAATTCGCCTTAGTATGGATCACACCAAAGACCAGATGACACCAATGTCTTTACTGGGAAGTGGTGTGGGTTCGATAGTTCATAAATTTCTATCCATACGTGCAGTTTCCAAGATCATGGGTATCAGAAGGACTAATATGGATTACGACTTATAGTTAGTTATCATACATAAAATTAAAAAGCCCCGGTTAGGGGCTTTTTTTATGAATCATTTTTATTGTTCCTCTTTTGATCTTCTATTCTCTTTTTATTCTGCTCTTTCATTGCTTCTCCAATTTGGTTAGAAGCGGTAAAGGACGCGACCATATTATTCAGCATCTCACTACCGGCCTGTGGTGAATTAGGTAAAAGAATAAGATTTGAATTCGTTTCCTCTCCAATAGCCTGTAAAGTATCATAATGTTGTGTAACCACAATCAGAGCAGAAGCTTCCTGAGAATTAATGCCTACGTTGTTTAGAACATCTACACTTTCTTCCAATCCGCGTGCGATCTCTCTTCGCTGATCGGCGATTCCCTGACCCTGTAAGCGCTTACTCTCGGCTTCAGCCCGGGCTTTGGCGACGATCTTGATACGATCTGCTTCAGCATCATATTCTGCTGCAACCTTTTCTCTTTCAGCAGCATTAATCCTGTTCATGGCTGCTTTTACCTGTACATCAGGATCTATATCTGTAACCAGGGTTTTGATGATATCATATCCATAAGACTGCATCGCTTCGTTCAATTCACGGTTTACAGCAATGGCTATGTCATCTTTACGCTCAAAAACATCATCCAGCTTCATTTTAGGCACTTCTGCGCGCACAACGTCGAAAACATAGGCTGTTATCTGGTCATGCGGACTTTCAAGCTTGTAGAAGGCATCATACACATTATCTTTTCTAACCTGGAATTGTACAGATATCTTCAATTTTACAAATACATTGTCCTTTGTTTTAGTTTCCACCAGAACATCAAGTTGCTGAACTTTTAAATTAATCCTTCCTGCTACCTGATCAATGAGCGGAACTTTCAATTGTAATCCGGAATTCCGGATACTGGTAAACTTTCCGAAGCGCTCTACTACTGCTGAAGTTTGCTGCCGAACTACAAAGATTCCGGAGAAGATAAGCAGCAACAGGAAAATGGCGAATATGGGTATTAAGACAAAATTTATCATACTAATAGAATTTTTACTGAAAATAGGCATTCTTCAGCATTTAATCAGCATAAAAAAAGCTGGTAAGATCAAATTTCTTACCAGCTTAAATAATATTCAGGATCAATTATCCCAGAGTTTCAATGGCTTTAGTAAGCCTGCTTAAAGTTTGTTGTTTTCCAATATAGCTTGCGATCTCATAAACGTCTGGACCTTGTAATGCTCCAACCAGTGCGAGACGCAAGGGCATCATCACTTTTCCAAAACCAATCTCCTTACTTTTGATCCAGTTCTTGACTTCAGCCTGTAGTAGTTCGGTTTCAAAATTTTCCTGTCCCTCCAGGAAAGTTTTTAATTCGTTGATCAATTCTGCCGAACCTTCTTTCCATGCTTTTTCAGCATCTTTTGGCTCGAAAGAGGTAGGAGAAATAAAGAAAAAATATCCCTGATCCCAGAGATCTTTTACAAATACTGCTCTTTCTTTGATCAAGGAAACAACGTTCTTAACATAGGATTCTTCTACCATGATCTCTTTTTCCTTCAGGATCTTTTGAAATTCCTTTGTAACCTGCGATTCATCTGCTTCCTGCATATAATGCTGCTGGAACCATTTTGTTTTTTCCGGATCAAATTTAGCACCTCCTTTATGAACCCGTTCCAGTTCAAAAGCCTTCGTTAACTCGTCAAGACTAAAGAATTCCTGCTCTGTCCCTGGATTCCAACCTAAAAATGCCAGCATATTTACCACCGCTTCAGGGTAATAACCTTCTTCTTTGTATCCTGTAGAAACATCGCCTGATGCGGGATCTTTCCACTCAAGAGGAAATACTGGGAAGCCCATTTTTTCACCGTCTCGTTTGCTTAATTTCCCTTTACCCTGAGGTTTCAGAATAAGTGGTAAATGAGCAAATTCTGGTGCGGTCCATCCAAACGCACGATAGAGCATATAGTGTAGAGCCAGAGAAGGCAGCCATTCCTCACCACGAATTACATGTGTGATCTCCATTAAATGGTCATCCACGATATTGGCGAGGTGATAGGTTGGCATTCCATCACTTTTAAATAGAACTTTATCATCCAGAATATTGGAATCAATTTCCATTTCACCGCGAATCACGTCCTTTAAATGTAAGGTTTCATCCTGCGGAGATTTGAACCTGATCACATATGCATCCCCATTTTCAATTTTCTCCCTGGTTTCTTCGGAAGAGAGTGTAAGGGAATTATTGAGCTTTTCTCTGTTATGCCAGTTATAAATAAAGGTTTTACCCTTTTCTTCGTGATCCTTTCTATGTGCGTCCAGCTCTTCTGAAGTATCAAAAGCATAGTATGCGTTTCCAGATGCTATCAATTCTTCTGCATAAGCGCGATACTTGTCTTTTCTCTCGCTCTGCCTGTATGGTCCAAAACCTTTTTCCTTGCCCGGTCCTTCATCGTAAGGTATTCCGCACCAGTTTAAGGATTCGATAATATAATCTTCAGCTCCATCCACGTACCTGTTTTGATCTGTATCCTCAATACGAAGAACGAAATCACCACCATGTTTTTTGGCAAATAGATAATTGTATAAAGCGGTTCTTACACCACCAATATGTAACGGTCCCGTAGGGCTCGGAGCAAATCTTACTCTAACTTTAGAAGACATAAAAAGTGAATTTTCAAGCAAAGATACAACCTTATTCAAGCAATCCTAAACTCAGCCAACTACTAATTAAAGTGTCTTAATTGTCGTATTTTTAAACAAACTATAGAATTAGTGACCAGCAATTTTGATCGCATACTTTCCAGGCTTGATGCTGTCGTTCGAAAATATTATTTCAGCCAGATACTAAAGGGCATGATGCTCTTTGCAGGTATCGGGTTGTTTTATTTTCTCCTTACCGCAAGCCTCGAGCACTTTTTCTGGTTTAGTGAATCTGTGAGAGCATTTCTATTCTGGTTATTTATTTCAATAGAAATTATCCTGTTCATTTACTTTATTGGGATTCCTCTTTTGAAACTTTTTAAACTACGGAAGGGAATAGATAAAGAACAGGCTTCAGAAATTATAGGAACACATTTTCAGGAAATAGGGGATAGGTTACTCAATTTATTACAACTTGATCGTACTTCTGAAAGATCTGAATTACTTATTGCAAGCATCGATCAAAAAGCTAAAAGTCTAAATATCTTTAATTTTTCAGAAGCAATTGAGCTAAAGAAGAACCTTAAATATTTACCGGTTGTCATTCTTCCTATGCTGATCATACTTGCCTTATGGATCTCTAATAACTCTTATGTTTTTACTGATGGTTTTGATCGAATAAGTAATTATGATCAGGTTTATGAACAACCAGCTCCATTTCAATTTATAATACTGAATGATAAGCTGGAAACATTTCAGAATTCAGATTTTGAACTGGTAGTACAGATTGAAGGAGACCAGATTCCTGCCGAGTTGCACCTTATCACAGGTGACTACAAACGTGTCCTGACTGCTGAAGGGGATGGACGCTTCGTTTATAATTTTATAAATGTAGACGACTCTATAAGTTTCAAATTAAATGGTGCTGATATAAGTTCTAGGACTTATAAGCTAAAGGTTTTGGCTTTACCGTTAATCACCAATATGGAAGTTGAAGTGAATTACCCCAATTATCTAAATCTTGATGACCAGGTATTCAAAGGTATAGGATCCTTTCAGGTGCCTGAAGGTTCGAAATTATCCTGGAACTTCTCAACGGTAGCTACAGATTTTGTGCAATTCTCAACTATTGATTCATTCTACCAGCTCCCAGTAAGTATGAATCAAGCTGAAATAGAGCAACAAATATTTAAAGATTTTGATTATTCTGTCAGTTCTTCCAATGCTAATAAATTTGATCATGAAAATCTGGATTATTTAATTGAAGTCATTCGCGATCTTAATCCTAAAATAAGCTTGCAACACACAAAAGATAGCTTAGACTCACAAAATACTTATATAAAAGGTCGGGTAGAGGATGATCATGGTCTTTCAAGCTTGCAGTTGGTATATTATCCACAGGATTCGATTCAGAAAAAGCGTATTCAAAAGTTAGATATTAGCTCAGCTCTCGTAGATGAATTCTACTATAGCTTCCCAAACGAATTGGACCTCGAACCTGGTATATCATATTCCTATTATTTTGAAGTCTTCGACAATGATGGTGTAAATGGCCCTAAATCGAGCAGGTCAGAGGTCCTTAACTTCCGAAAGATTACCCAAACTGAAAAGGAAGATCAAAACCTGGAGCTACAACAAAATTCTATCGAGACAATTTCCGAAGAACTGGAAGAATTCAGAAAAGATGTGAATGAACTTGAAGAGCTACAAAGGATAGATAAGGAGAATAGAAGCCTGAATTATAATGAGAAGCAGCGCCTGGATCAATTTTTAGAAAGGCAAAAGATTCAGAATAAGCTCATGCAAAAGCATAGCAAGGAACTTCAGGAAAGCTTAGAAGAACAATCTAATGAGCAACCATCTTCTAGTAAAGAAGATTTAAAAAAAAGGCTTGATGAGAACGAAAATAGTCTAAAGGAGAATGAGGAATTATTAAAGGAACTTCAGGAGTATTCCGATAAAATTCAGGAAGAAGATCTGGGAGAAAAGTTGGAGGATCTGGCTAAGAAAAATAAGAACAATGAGCGCAATCTTGAGCAGCTTTTAGAACTAACCAAACGATATTATATTGAAGAGAAACAACAAAAGATAGCAAGGGATCTAAATCGTCTTGCAGATGAGCAGGAGAATAATTCAAACGAATCTGAGTCGACTTCAGACGAACAGAAAAATCTGAATAATGAGTTCGATAGGATCCAACAGCAAATGGATGCTTTGTCCAAAGATAACCAGCAATTAAAGAAACCAAAATCTTTAGCTCGCGATGAAGCAATAGAAAAGGAAATTTCAGAAGATCAAAAGAAGGCATCAGAAAAATTGCAACAGGGGAAGAATGCCAGCCAGGAACAAAAGAATGCTGCTAAGAAAATGCGGAGTTTAAGTTCTAAAATGCAACAAGCCGGTATGCAGGCAGACATGCAGAAGTTGGAAGCAGATGCTAAAGTTTTACGTGAAATTTTAAACAATCTGGTGAAATTTTCTTTGATACAGGAAGAACTGTTAGAGGACTTTAAGAGTATCAAACAAACAAGTCCGGCTTACGCGAATAAACTAAATGAGCAGAGTGAACTACGAGAGAACTTCGAACATATTGATGATAGTCTGTACAGCCTCGCGCTACAAAATCCTATGTTCTCAAGTAAGATAACTTCCAAGCTTACAGATATAGATTTTGATATAGAAATGTCGCTTGAAAGACTAGCTGAAAATCAAATAGGGCAGGGTACCGCTAGTCAGCAATATGTTGTCACCGGGGCAAATGATCTTGCAGTCATGCTATCTGATGTTCTGGATTCTATGCAGGATATGATGTCCAATCCGCAATCTGGTTCTGGGCAGGGACAGGAATTTCAATTGCAACAGATCATCGATGAACAAAAGAAACTTCAGCAGGATATGAAACAAAATATGGAGATTCCTGAGAAATCCGGGATGCCTGGTCAACAAAATTCTGGTGAGATATTCGAGATATATAAACGTCAGCAAAATATTAGACGTAAATTAAACGAATTAATGGAAAATGGCGCATCTAACGCTCTCGAGAAGAAGATGGAACAAATCGAGGAGGATCTTTTGGAGAAGGGTTTGGATGGGAAAACCCTGGAAAGAATGAAGCAGCTGGATTATGAATTAATTAAAATGAAGAGCGCTGCGCAAAAACAGGGATTTGATAATAATAGGAAAGCAAACACGAATACCCTGAACTATGAGAACAGGCTTCAAAACCAGATAAATACCGCTAAAGAATATTTCCAATCAACTGAAATTTTAAACAGACAAGTCTTACCTTTGCAGCAAATTTACAGATTTAAGGTTAAGGAATATTTTGGTAAAAGGAACGATTAATTTTTTCAATGAAAATAACTTCTTTCTAAAGGATGAAGAACTATTTCAAAACTGGTTATTCAGGCTTGCTGAATCTGAGCATAAGAATATAGGTGAGATCAATTATATTTTTTGTGATGATGACTATTTATTGGAAATCAACCAGAATTATTTAGATCATGACACCTATACAGATATTATCAGCTTTGATAATACCGTAGGTAATTCTTTAAACGGAGATATTTTCATTAGTACAGAGAGGGTAGAGGAGAATGCTGCTGAATACAATGTCGATTTTATTCAGGAACTTAAAAGAGTAATTGCCCACGGCATGTTACATTTTTGTGGATATAAGGATAAATCTGAAAGTGAGAGTGAATTAATGCGACGTAAGGAAGACGAGAAAATTGAAATGTTCCACGTGGAACATTCGTAAAGAAAAGAGATTTTATGTTCGAGAAGGAATATGATGTTATAGTGATTGGAGCTGGGCATGCAGGAAGTGAAGCGGCCGCCGCTGCCGCTAATATGGGTAGTAGTACGCTTTTAATAACAATGAATTTGCAGAATATCGCTCAAATGAGCTGTAATCCTGCAATGGGTGGTATTGCAAAGGGTCAGATCGTAAGAGAAATTGATGCGATGGGTGGTTATAGTGGAATTGTGAGTGATACCAGTGCTATCCAGTTTAAGATGTTGAATAAATCTAAAGGACCGGCAATGTGGAGTCCTCGTGTACAAAGTGATCGTATGCGCTTTGCTGAAGACTGGCGTTTACAGCTAGAGCAAACCCCAAATCTTGATTTTTATCAGGAAATGGTGGCAGGTTTGATTATCGAAAATGATAGGATTACTGGCGTAAGAACTTCGCTAGGTCTGGAAGTTCGCTCCAAATCTGTTATATGCACTAATGGAACATTTTTAAACGGACTCATCCATATAGGTGATAAGCAATTTGGTGGTGGTAGAGCAGGGGAAAGAGCTGCTACTGGAATTACCAAGGATTTGATTGACGTTGGATTTGAAGCTGGAAGAATGAAAACAGGAACTCCTCCTCGCGTGGATGGTAGATCTCTGGATTATTCTAAAATGACCGAGCAGCCTGGTGATGAAATCCCTTCCAAATTCTCTTATTCAGATGAGACTAAGCCATTGGAAAAACAACGTAGTTGTTATATGACCTACACTTCTAAAGAAGTGCATGAGATCCTCAAAGATGGTTTTGATCGATCTCCAATGTTTAACGGACGTATAAAAAGCCTTGGTCCTAGATACTGTCCTTCCATAGAGGATAAGATCAATAGATTTGCAGACAAAGACAGACATCAGTTATTTGTGGAGCCCGAAGGTTGGAATACCGTAGAAGTTTATGTGAATGGATTTTCAACTTCACTTCCGGAAGATGTTCAATTTAAAGCTTTACGATCTGTAGCTGGATTTGAGAATGTGAAATTCTTCAGACCTGGTTACGCAATAGAATATGATTATTTTCCACCAACTCAGTTGAAGCATACTTTGGAGACCAAGCTAATTGACGGTTTATATTTTGCGGGACAGATCAATGGAACTACAGGTTACGAGGAGGCGGCTTGCCAGGGTATGATGGCTGGTATTAATGCAGCTTTAAAAGTGCAGGAAAAAGAAGAATTTATTCTGAAGCGTAACGAGGCGTATATTGGTGTTCTTATAGATGATCTAATTACAAAAGGTACAGAAGAACCTTATCGAATGTTCACTTCAAGAGCGGAGTATAGAACTTTATTAAGACAGGATAATGCCGACTTCAGGTTAACTGAAAAATCGTATAATATCGGTTTAGCTTCAGTAGAACGGATGAGGAAAATGGAGGAAAAGAAAGAGAAATCTTTTAAGTTCGTTCAGCATCTAAAAGATCTTAGTGTGGTCCCAGAAGAAGCCAATCCTGTTTTGGAGAAAAGAAATTCTTCACCCATGAAACAAAGTGATAAAGTCTTTAAAGTATTTTCAAGACCACAAATCACGATGGAAGATGTACGTAGTTTTTCTGGAGTAAATGAGTTTATTGTTGAGAATGACCTTAACAATGAAATGGTAGAGCAAACAGAAATTCAGGTTAAGTATTCTGGATATATCGAGAAGGAGAAAAACAATGCCGATAAGCTAAATCGTTTGGAGAATGTACGTATTCCATCAAACTTTGATTATTCCAGTATTAAAAGTATGTCATACGAAGCCAGGGAGAAATTAAAGAAAGTACAACCTGCTACCGTTTCTCAAGCCTCTAGAATTAGTGGAGTAAGTCCTAACGATATTTCAGTATTATTGGTTTACATGGGTCGGTAATTTGCTCATGTTCCACGTGGAACAATTAGTATTTTGATAGAATCGAATAAGTTTAAATCAGCTCCGGAAACGCAGGAAGTTATACTTACCTGCAAAGATCATCTTGTATCGCAGGAATGCTTTTCTATTTTGGAAAGCGAACCAGGGATTTTGAAAACGTCTCCTGTCCCAGAGAAATTACCGGCATATTATAAGAGTGATCGGTACATATCTCACACCGATTCAGAAGAAAATTTTCAGGATAAAATCTATCAATTTGTAAAGTCTAAAATGCTTTTGAAAAAAGCAAAGTGGATTGAACAGGAAACCGCGGGTTGTAAACTTCTGGACTACGGTGCGGGAACCGGTGATTTTCTCGCCTACATGAAAAATAGGAACTGGGATGTTGTTGGGGTAGAACCAAACGAAAATGCCAGGGATTTAGCTTCGAGAAAAGGAATCACTATTGAGGACAATCTGGATAGGTTGGATGCTAGAACGTTTGATGTCATCACCCTCTGGCATGTACTGGAACATATTCCGGATTATGAGGAAGTGCTGAATAGACTAGTAGCTAAATTGAACAAAAATGGGCTACTTATAATTGCAGTTCCTAACCATAGATCCTATGATGCTTATTACTATCAAAGTCATTGGGCTGCCTGGGATGTTCCAAGACATCTCTGGCATTTTTCGAGAAGTGGTATTTCTCAACTTTTGAAATCGAGCGACCTTATTCAAGTCTGCGAAAAACCATTAATTTTCGATTCCTTCTATGTGAGTCTATTAAGCGAGGAAAATCAAAAATCAAAGCCTTCTAAAATTAATGCATTCTGGCGCGGTCTAATCTCCAACCTTAAGGCAAGATCTACCAGAGAATACTCTTCCATTGCTTATTTCTACAGAAAATCATAAATGAGCTTATTTGAGCTGTTTTAAGAGCAGTTAATATATTCTCTTAATATTAATCCTGTAAAATTACTTAAAGGCTCTTAAAACGAATGTAAAGACTTCTTTTTTAATAAATTAATCTTATGATAAACATTTTTTAGATTAATCTTATCGATAACAACTATTCAAACTCCTATTTCACTCTAAGATTAGTTTCTTACCTTTGCCAATCAAATTTTTCAACTATGATCAAAAAAGTTTTCGGAATTGCTGCAGTTGCAATTTTAATGGTATCCTGTAACGAGCAAAAAACAGCTTATGTAGATACTAAAGTATTGGTACAGGAGTATAAAGAGATGAAAGAAGTGGAAGCTGAGTTCACTTCCAAATCAGACTCAGTTCGTCAACAACTGGATTCTGTTGCAAAATCTTTCCAGGAAGAAGTTCAGGCTTACCAGTCTGAAATGAATTCTATGTCTGATGCTCAGAGACAGGAAAAAGAACGTACACTTATGCAAAAACAGCAAATGCTACAACAGCAACAGCAAATGCAAAGTAATCGTCTTAGAGAGCAAAGTACGGCTGCTATGGATTCTTTAGTTGAAAAGGTAAAGGGATACGTGAAGGACTACGGTAAGGAAAATGGATATACTTATATTTTTGGTTCCAATGAATCTGCAAATATTATGTATGCTAAAGAAGGTCTTGATATTACCCAGGATGTCCTGGCTGAATTAAACGAGCAATACGGTGGATCTGATGTTGCTACTGAAGAAAACGAAGAAGTAGAAGACTAAACGCTACGAATAGCTTATATAGAAAAAGGCTCCTAAACAGGAGCCTTTTTTTATTTAAATCCTTTTTTCTAGTTCATCATCCATACACCCAAGATGCATACGATAAAGTATCCGGTAAGCGTAAATGCACCAGCATAATCTTTAGCCACTCTCTGTCCAAATAACAGCATAAGCAAGGTAACACATGCCAGAATTGAAGCTAGTAGCCCTAATCCAGAATCACCATTGGATATTAATGTGTAGATACCTGCAATCGCCAGAAGTCCTACTACGACTTCGATCACCAGGATAATTCCGACCATGAGGGGAACCATTCCTGCCAGAAAGGTTTTTGAGAAATGTTCTTTCAGCCAGCCAGTATTTCCACTCCAGTCCATCATCTTATCCACTCCAGATTGTAGGAATGTAATTAGAATGAATAGCAGTATTAGAATCTCAGTGATATAGGTATTCAGATTTTCCATAATTCGTTATTTTTTGTGTAGATATCGGGTTAGTTTAATAGAAAGATCGGTCAGAATAATTTTAGCATTTCCATTTCTACCAATATGATAAATGGCAGTTTCGATTGCTTCGGAAATTTCTCCAATATTCTTACCATTTATAAAGGTGGCAAATTTATCGAATTTAAAAACTTTCGGTTCAATATCAATATAAACTAAGTCTTTAGCCTTATAATTTAGCAACATTGCCTGCCTGAAGAAGTCGAGACAGTATCGAAGAAAGCTTTTCTGAGTTTCGCGATTAAGAGATGCGATTTCATCACTCCAAGCTACTAGCTCCAATACTGTAGCTTTGTTCCCTTTAGCCTGAAATGCACTCCGTACCCATTGAATAAACCAGGCCTGAAACTGTTCGTCTCCCGCATCTTTTCTCAGGATATGCATTGCCCTGGTGTAATCCCCATTAGCTTGATGCGCAATCTTCCTGGCGATTTTTGGATCGCAATCCTCTTTGCGAATTAGAAAATCTTCTATATCAGATTCTCCAAGAGGTGGAAAATGCAAACGCTGGCATCTGGACCTAATTGTTTGAATAATTTGTTCTTCAGCTTCAGTAACAAGTAAAAAGATGGTTTTACTTGGGGGCTCTTCTATCAATTTCAACAACTTATTAGAAGCTTCATTGTTCATCTTTTCAGGCATCCAGATGATCATCACTTTAAATCCACCTTCATAACTTTTTAAGGAAAGTGATTTTACGATTTCATGAGCTTCATCCACACCAATCTTGCCCTGCTTGTTTTCAATTCCAAGACTCTGATACCAGTCATATAAACTTCCGTAGGGATTCGATTGAACAAACTGTCGCCACTCCTCGAGAAAATGTGAGGAAACGGGATGCTTTTTGATCTTTTCATTGGTTGCAACCGGAAATGCGAAGTGCAGATCCGGATGAGAAAGATTATTGAATTTCAGATTGCAGGAAGCTGAACTTTCTGAATCATTTTCTCCATTGGAATTACCACATAAAATATACTGAGCGTAGGCGATCGCCATGGGTAAAGTACCGCTACCAGCCTTTCCGGAAAAAAGTTGAGCATGCGGAATTCTTCTCCGGTCTGCCGTGGTCACAAGGTGATTTTTTATATGCGGAAGGCCTATTATTTCTCTAAAAAGCATAGGCAAATATAAAATTATATAGGCTTTATTATCTTCGGAAAAATTTATATTTGTAACAAAGCAAACCTATGAAAACTATAGACGATTACAACTTTAAGAATAAGCAGGCTTTAATTCGAGTAGATTTTAACGTGCCTTTGAATGATGAAATGGAAGTGACGGATGCCAATAGAATAGAGGCTGCTAAACCAACAATCATCAAAATTCTTGAAGATGGCGGGAGCGTAGTTTTGATGTCCCACCTGGGTCGTCCAAAAGGAAAAGAAAGTAAATACTCGTTACAACATATACAGGATAAGGTCTCTGAAGTTCTTGGAGTAAGTGTGAAATTTGTTGAAGACTGTACTGGGGAGGAAGTTGAAAAAGCTGCAAATGACCTGAAGTCGGGAGAGATTCTTTTACTGGAAAATCTTAGATTTCACGAGGAAGAGACTGCCGGGAATGAAGCTTTCGCTGAAAAACTGGCCAAACTTGGTGATATTTATGTAAACGATGCTTTTGGAACTGCGCATAGAGCGCATGCTTCTACAACCATTGTAGCAAAATTCTTTGAAGATAAGTGCTTTGGTTATTTATTGGCTAAAGAGATCAAAAGTCTCGACAAGGTTTTAAACAGTAGTGAAAAGCCGGTGACAGCTGTACTTGGTGGTGCAAAAGTGTCTTCTAAGATCACCGTAATAGAGAATATTCTTGATAAGATCGATCACCTCATTATTGGTGGTGGGATGACCTATACTTTTATTAAAGCTCAGGGCGGGCATATTGGAACTTCACTAGTGGAAGATGATAAACAGGAACTGGCTCTTGAAATTCTTAAGAAGGCCAAGGAAAAAGGCGTGGAAGTTCATTTACCGGTAGACTCAGTGATCGCAGATAGTTTTTCTGAACAGGCAAGCACACAGGTTGAGAGTGTGGATAATATTCCTGATGGATGGATGGGACTTGATGTAGGACCAAAAACGGTTAAGAATTTTGCAAATGTGATCAAGGATTCCAAGATCATTCTCTGGAATGGTCCTTTAGGTGTTTTTGAAATGGAAACTTTTGCTAAAGGAACTATAGAACTTGGTAAAGCGATCGTAGAAGCTACCGAAAATGGTGCTTTCTCTTTAGTTGGAGGAGGAGATTCAGTTGCTGCTGTGAAACAATTTGGATTTGCAGATAAGGTGAGTTACGTTTCTACCGGTGGTGGAGCGATGTTGGAGATGCTTGAAGGAAAATCACTTCCGGGTATCGAGGCAATTAAGAATTAATCGGGTACGAAATTTGATTAATTCCCGTTTGTTATTCAAAACATTTTTATGCTGAAACGAAGATTTTTTGCAGTGCTGCTATTAGCAGGAATTTCCGGTTTTGCTCAGGAAAAAGATAAGAAGATTCGTGAGGAAAAGGCGAATTTCAGAGTTCAGATATTTCAGAAAAGTGATGATACTGAAATCAAACTGACCGAACCAGATCCGGAATTTCAGAATAAATTGCCTATTTCCGCAGTGATCAGGGATTCATCGAAAGTGGCGCTTTCAGATCTTCCAAAAGCAAAGACCATAGATTCTCTCTGGAGGCTGGAACTAACAAATTCAGATCTTTTTGAGACCATGCAAAAGTCTATTGAAGATCAGGATTATGAAAAAGTAGTTTATGATGAACTTCCTACAGATACTCTTAAAGCGAGGTTAGCCAGGCTGAATGCGAGAACTCCTTTTAATGTAGAGTACAATCCAATACTGGAATCGGTCATAAAATCATACCTGAAAAGGAATAAAAAGGGAATGGAGCGACTTATGGCCCTAAGTACCTACTATTTTCCACTCTACGAGCAGGAATTGGATAAGTACGATGTTCCTTTAGAGATCAAATATCTTTCTATTGTAGAGTCGGCTTTAAATCCCAGAGCTAAATCACGAGTTGGAGCTACAGGTTTATGGCAATTCATGTTTCCAACCGGGAAAATGCACGGACTTGATGTAAGTTCTTATGTAGATGAGCGTATGGATCCATCAAGATCTACGGAAGCTGCAGCGCAATATCTTTCAAGTTTATATAAGGTTTTTGGTGACTGGAATCTTGTACTTGCCTCCTATAATTCTGGTCCCGGGAATGTATCTAAAGCAATACGAAGAAGCGGTGGATCTACAGATTACTGGCACTTAAGAAGATTCCTTCCACGTGAAACGGCAGGTTATGTTCCTGCATTTCTGGCTACTTTATATCTTTTTGAGTATGCCGATGAGCATAAGTTCCAGCCTGCAAATCCAGACGTTGTGTTCTTTGAAACAGATACATTACAGGTGAAGCAGTTGATCACTTTCGATCAGATATCTAAAGTAACGGGCGTAGAGAAAGAAATGCTTCAGTTTTTAAATCCTAGTTATAAGCTTGATATCATTCCATTTGTTGAAGACGAAAAATATACGTTAAGATTGCCTAAACCTGCGATTGGTAAATTCGTATCCAATGAAAATGCGATCTATGATTTCGTAGAAACTCAGGCTAAAGAAAAGGAAAAGGATTTACCTCAGTTGGTTAAAACAGAGGATAAGGTTCGTTACAGAGTTAGAAAAGGCGATTACTTAGGTAAGATTGCAGAGAAATACGGTGTTGGTGTAAGTAGTATTAGGCGCTGGAATAACATGCGTAGCAATAATTTAAGAGTAGGACAGTATCTAACAATCTATCCCAGAAAGCCCGTAGCATCCTCTTTAAATACTTCTACAGCTTCAAATTCATCGAATCCAAAGATCTATACGGTTAAGAGTGGAGACAGTCTCTGGAGCATCTCAAAAAAGTTCCCGGGAGTTACGGTACAGAATTTGAGGAGTTGGAATGATATGAATACCAACAGCCTTAAACCTGGAATGAAGATCAAGATTTCCAAAGGTTAAGGTTCTAAAAAAACCTAATCCGAAAAAATGAAACGTAGCCTATTAGTATTAGCCAGTATTTTCCTGTTTTTTGCCTGTGAGGAAAGTAAAGATCAAAAGAAAGACACCCGAATCCTATCAGATTCTTCGGGTAACATCAATCAGCTCACAGTAGTGATCGATAACCAAATGTGGGAAGGTGAAGTTGGAGAGGCCATAAGAACCAGATTTGCAGCTCCGGTAGACGGACTGCCCCAGGAAGAACCACTTTTCAGCTTAAGCCAGATACCACCAGAAACTTTTACTGGATTTGTACGTAACAGTAGAATCTTTTTAAAGATCGAAAACGGCAAACAGGGAATGGCTGTAATAAGTGATGAGTTTTCCCGTCCACAAAAAGGAATCGTACTTCAAGGGAAAAATTCACAGGATATCATCGATGTGATTGAAAGAAAGTCTGATACTATTATAGATATTCTTAAACAAACCGAACTAACAGAGAAGCAACGCCGAATTAGAAAATCACTTTCAGATGATGTAGCATTGAAAGAGAAATTTGGTATAGATCTAAAGTTTCCTTCAGCTTACAGATATGCTAAGGAAGAGGATAAATTCAGCTGGATAAGAAAAGAGATCCCAAAAGGAAGCATGGAAATACTTATTTACGAGGTTCCTATGAGTTCCATAGATAATGACTCAAGCGTGGTTGCGAATATCATTAAAATGCGTGATTCTATTGGAGAGGCGATGATCCCAGGCCGACTGGAGGATTCTTATATGATCACTGAAAAAGCTTATGCTCCATATTTATTCGAATCTACAGTTGATGGCAAATTTGCGTATGAAACAAGAGGTACCTGGGAAGTACAGAATGATTTCATGGCTGGACCCTTTGTGAACTACGCGGTTAAGGATGAGGCAAATAATAGATATTTAATTCTGGAAGGATTTGTATTCTCACCATCGCGAGCAAAACGGGATAATATCTTCGAGCTCGATGCTATATTGCGATCGGCTAAACTGAACTAAATTAAAAAAAGCCCAACTGAAAAGTTGGGCTTTTGTATATTATAAAACACCGGTTTATTTATTCTCTTCCGGTACTTTTTTACTATCGTCTGTAGTTGCAGGATTCTCGTCATCCTTAGAAGCGTCTTTAAATTCTTTAATTCCGCTACCAAGGCCTCTCATTAATTCCGGGATCTTTCGTCCTCCAAAAAGCAACAATATTACCACTACAATCAGGATAATTTGTGGTGCTCCTATAGCCAAAGGCAAGATAAATGCGTTCATGTGTTATAATTTTGTTCTACAAACTTAACAAGAATAACCTAATATAAACGTTAATAAGACAATAAATTGATGTATACCTGCTCACTAATAATAACGGTCATGGTCATTCAGGAATTCGAATTATTTTAATTTATCTTTGTAATACTCAATCACGGCTATGGCTGAAAACACAAAACCTAGAAAGAAGTTCACTAAGAAACTGCTGCATAAGTACCGCATGGTGGTTCTTAACGAAGATACTTTTGAAGAAAGGTTCTCCTTTCGTCTAACCAGATTGAACGTTTTCGTAGCTGTTGGGATTTCAGCAATTTTATTGATCGCTATGACTACCTTCCTGATTGCGTTTACACCCTTGAGAGAGTATATTCCTGGGTATTCTTCCGCAGCATTAAAGGAAAAAGCTACCAAACTGGCTTATACCTCAGATTCTCTGCAAAATAAGATGCGTATGAACGACCAGTATTTGCAATCTATACAGGATGCGCTACGAGGAGAGTTTGATGTACAGCAATTGGACAGGGATTCTATTCTAAGCCAGCCAATCACTGAACTGGAATATCAGGAAATTAACCGGATCAAGGCAGATAGTCTGTTGCGTGAAGAAGTAGCTCAGGAGGACAAATATAATATCCTGCCAACGGCAACAGATAACATCAACTTTTCACTATTTCCGCCGGTAAAAGGTACTATTTCTGAAAGATATAATATCGAAAATAAGCATTATGCTATAGATATCGTTACCACAAGGAATTCGCCAATAAAGTCGGTTGCAGATGGGCGGGTGATCTTTGCAGAATGGACTGCTGAAACCGGGTATGTGATCATTATCGAACACAGTTATGGTTTGCTATCGGTATACAAACATAATGCTTCGCTGAGTAAAAGTCAGGGCGATATAGTGCGATCTGGCGAGGTGATCGCTACTGCTGGTAATACAGGTGAATTTACTACAGGACCGCATTTACACTTTGAACTTTGGAACGAAGGAAACCCTGTGGATCCTTCAGAATATATTGATTTCAATTAATTTATGTCTATAAAATCTTTTGCTGCCGGGATCTTTGCTTCCTATGTTAGAAATAGAATAAATAAATGGGCTGAGAATCCTCATGCTACTCAGGAGAAAGTTTTTCTGCAATTATTGAAAAAAGGAGCAGATACTAAATTCGGTAAGGATCACCATTTTCAGAATATCAAAAGTTATCAGGATTTTACAAAGCAGGTTCCGGTAAGAGATTATGAAGAGTTAAAGAATTATATGGACCTGATGGTTTCCGGAGAAGAGGATGTATTATGGCCCGGAAAACCTTTGTATTATGCGAAAACTTCAGGGACCACGAGTGGAGCTAAATATATTCCGCTAACCAAAGACAGTATGCCCACGCATATAGAAGCTGCCAGAAACGCTATTTTATGTTATATCCATGATACCGGGAATAGTAAGTTCGTGGATGGTAAGATGATATTCCTGCAGGGAAGTCCGGAGTTACAGGAAAAGAATGGAGTGAAATTAGGCAGGTTATCGGGTATTGTGGCGCATTATGTTCCAGGCTATCTTCAAAAGAACAGAATGCCTTCGTGGGATACTAATTGTATCGACGATTGGGAAACCAAGGTGGATGCGATCGTGGAGGAAACAGTACGGGAAGATATGTCGGTAATAAGCGGGATTCCGTCCTGGGTACAGATGTATTTTGAAAGACTGATCGATAAGACTGGCAAAAAGGTAGGAGAGATTTTTCCAAATTTTGACCTGTTCATTTATGGCGGAGTTAATTACGAACCGTATCGCGCCAAATTCGAAAAATTGATAGGTAGAAGGGTAGATAGTATTGAATTATATCCGGCTTCCGAAGGTTTTTTTGCTTTTCAGGATAAACAGAATGTTCACGGTATGCTGCTTCAGCTGGACTCCGGGATTTTTTACGAATTCATTGAAGCAGATAAATTTTTTGAAGAAAACGCGTCACGTTTGCTTCTGAAGGATGTGCAGATTGGGGTTAACTATGTCATGATCATAAGCTCTACCGCTGGTCTATGGGCATATAATATTGGTGATACGATACAGTTCACTTCAGTAAAGCCATACAGAGTCATAGTCTCCGGAAGGATCAAGCATTTTATTTCAGCTTTTGGAGAACATGTGATCGCTAAGGAAGTGGAGGAGGCCTTGCAGGAAGCAGTAAAAGATTCACAGGCTGCTATTAGCGAGTTTACGGTAGCACCACAAATTAGTCCGGATGATGATGAATTACCGTACCACGAATGGTTTATAGAATTTGAAAAAGAACCGCAGGATATGGATCATTTTGCCGGAGTTATTGATAAAGCGATGCAACAGCAAAATTCATATTATAAGGATCTTATAGATGGAAGCATCCTTCAAAGGCTCAAGATTACTAAATTGCCACCAAATTCATTTCAGCTATATATGAAATCAATTGGAAAACTTGGAGGACAGAATAAACTACCAAGATTATCCAACGACAGGAAGATTGCTGATAAATTAAACGAGATTATATAAAACAAAACTATGTCAATATTAAAGTTACAGGGAAGAACAAGAGCTCAGGAAAGTTCAGGAGCTATTGAACGAATGTATATCACCATGAGACACCTTTTCAACCGTGGTTTTTATAAGCCTATGGGTGTTTCCGGAGAAACTTTAAGGGAATCCTTACTTACACTTCGTCCTGAAATTTATGGATCTATCGCGAACGAAAAAGCAGAACTGGAAGGTTTGCTATATGTTATAGATCGTTTGCCACACGGTATCGAAGAATGCAGGTTTATAAACCTTACCAGCGATGAAGGTTATGGGAATTCGCATTTCAAGGCTATTATACCGCCTAAAAGACGTAGAAACTGCTATAGGATCGATGATGAGCAAATGAACATTGAGATCACGCGTGGTCGCTCAGAGATCTATGATATCCTTACACATCTTACTTTTCTATTTATAGAATCGCATAAGATCATGAAAAGAGTGATTATTGATGAAGACGGGAGCGTGAACCGGGACTGGGAAAAACTGGATTTTGCAGTAACTCAAAAAGATCCGCTAACACAATCACAGAGGGAAATAGCTCTTACCCATACCGCTAGTATCCTGGGAAGAACATTTTCAGATATCAATAAACTATATCCTAAATTCAGTACACCAGACAATCCGGATAGATTTCTTAGAGTGATCTGGTCACTGGGAAAGATGGCGATCAAGGAAGCGGTTCAGAATGAAAAAAGGATCATCACTTTTAGCCCAGTGCTGCGGGAAAGACTGGGACATCACATTCACGGAGAAGTCTGGGCGAATGATATAAAGAGTTTTCTTACCAAAGAAGAACTTATTAAAAGACCAATTCATATCATTTCTGCTAATATGCACAGTGTCATGAACACTTTGTATACTCCATGCGCTTTTAAAGCAGAGCTGAAAAAGAAAAAACCACTTGATATTTACGAAGAATTAAGTGATAGTGGCAATGGCAACCTTAGAACTAAGATTACCAAGTTTGCTCTGGATAATGGAATGACCTTTATTGAAGATAAAAGCGGAACCAATATCGATGTGCAGATCTTTGATACTGCGCAACTGGAAGGTGGTTTCCAAACCGATAAATTCGCTGATATAGATCTTTCAGAAAAACCGGTGCTTTTGGTCATGGACTACGCATTTGGTGAGCAGGCCTATGAAACAATGGATGAACTGCTTAAACCTTTTGATAACGACGGAAAAGAGATCAAACTCAATGTAAAGTCGGTTTCTATCATGGGGAAAGCCGGTATTTTAGAGGGCGGAAAAGGAGATATCATGATACCTGATGCGCATTTATTTGAAGGAACAGCAGATAATTATCCTTTCGAAAACCAGTTAAAGAAATCTGATCTCGAAGGCCAGGGAATTAGCGTGGTAGACGGAGCAATGATCACTGTACTGGGTACATCACTTCAGAATAAGGATATTTTAAGATTTTTCCATGATTCTACATGGAACGTTTGTGGACTGGAAATGGAAGGTGCGCATTATCAAAAGGCAATACAGGCAGCTTCCAGATTACGAGGAAGTATTGATGAAAATGTTCAGGTAAGATATGCTTATTACGCATCAGATAATCCATTAGAAACAGGAAGTACACTTGCTTCTGGAGGACTTGGAACATCTGGAGTAAAACCAACCTATCTCATTACTGAAAAGATCCTGGAACAGATCTTCAACTCCTAAACACCACTTATGCAAATTGAAAAAACTGCGCTAAAGGATTGCCTGCTCATCAAACCTACCATGTTTGAAGATCATCGCGGATTGTTTCTGGAGACCTATCATCGCAGGAGGCTGGCAGAATTTAGTGGTATTGATGCTGAATTTGTTCAGGATAATCAATCCATGTCGCATTATGGTGTTTTACGGGGTCTGCATTATCAAAAGGGAGAATTCGCTCAAACCAAAATTGTAAGAGTGATCCACGGAAAGGTTCTGGACGTGGTGGTGGATCTACGACCAGATTCTCCAAGTTTTAAAAAGACTTTTTCAGTCATACTGGACGATGAGAATTTGTTTCAGCTTTACGTCCCGAAAGGTTTTGGACATGGCTTTGTAACGCTTTCCAAACGCTCTGTTTTTGCTTATAAATGCGATCATTATTATACTCCAGGTTCAGAAGCCGGAATAAGATACAATGATCCCGATCTCGACATCGACTGGAATTTTCCTGAAGATCAAATGATCTTATCAGATAAAGACAAAGAGCTTCCATTTCTAAACGATGTATTTTGAAGAATATCCTGGTAACCGGCGCAAATGGTCAGTTAGGTTCTTGTTTTAGAAAGCATGGAAAAAAATATTCCAATCTCAGCTTCGATTTCAAAAGCTCCAGGGAGTTGGATATTAGCAATTTTGCTGAAGTAGATAGGCTATTTTCCTCGCAATCTTACGATTTTTGCATCAATGCAGCTGCTTATACCAATGTAGAGAAAGCAGAATCTGAGAAGGAGAAGGCATTCCAGATCAATGCTGAAGCGGCAGGTAAACTCGCAGAAGTTTGTGCTGCAAATCAGGTTAAAATGATCCATTTCTCAACCGATTATGTTTTCGACGGAAGCAAAACCGAACCTTATCTGGAAACCGATGAGGTAAACCCTATCAATATTTACGGAGCATCCAAGTTAGCGGGGGAGAGACAAATCACTGAAGTTATTGATGAACATTTGATCTTCAGAACGAGTTGGTTGTATTCAGAATTTGGACATAATTTCTTCTGCACCATTTTAAAAAAGGCTGCTGAAAGAGCAAGCTTAAATATTACGACCACTCAGCTTGGTACTCCTACCAATGCCAATGACCTGGCTAAGTATGTTCTGGATGGTATTCAGAAAGATTCGTGTGCAACTGGCATTTACCATTTTAGTAATCTTGGACAGGCGACCTGGTATGATTTTGCCGAAGAAATATTGAATTACTCAGGAAAAATAGACCAGGTAGATCTGAATAAAACAGGATATTTTAAGACCTTGGCTCAAAGACCTGAATATAGTGTGCTTTCCAAGGAAAAAGCAATCAAAGAGATCGGTGAGATCAAGGACTGGAGAAAAAGTCTGCAGGATTTGATCGATGAGGTTGTCTAAAAACGAGAATATGGCTAAAAGAATACTTATTACGGGAGCAGCGGGATTTTTAGGATCTCACTTATGTGACCGGTTTATTAAAGAAGGTTATTCTGTTATTGGAATGGATAATCTCATTACTGGTGATCTTAAGAATATTGAACATCTCATCAAGGAAAAGAATTTCGAATTTCATCATCATGATATCACCAAATTCGTTCATGTAGCCGGAGATCTTGATTATATATTGCATTTTGCCTCTCCCGCGAGTCCTATAGATTATTTGAAAATTCCTATACAAACCTTGAAGGTTGGTTCCTTTGGAACCCATCACTGTCTTGGTCTGGCAAAAGAAAAAAATGCCAGGATTCTTATTGCTTCCACTTCTGAAGTTTACGGAGACCCTTTGGTACATCCGCAAAACGAAGATTATTATGGAAATGTGAATACGATAGGCCCTCGAGGAGTTTATGATGAAGCAAAACGTTTCCAGGAATCCATCACCATGGCGTATCATCGCTTTCACGGACTGGAGACAAGAATTGCGAGAATATTCAATACGTACGGTCCACGAATGCGACTAAATGATGGTCGTGTGATCCCAGCTTTTATTGGCCAGGCATTAAGAGGTGAGGACCTTACCGTCTTTGGAGATGGTTCTCAAACACGTTCTTTTTGCTTTGTGGACGACCAGGTAGAAGGCATTTACCGACTTTTACTTAGCGATTATTCCAATCCCGTAAATATTGGAAATCCTGATGAGATCACTATCCTTGATTTCGCCAAGGAGATCATTAAACTAACCGGAACAGATCAGAAAATTGTTTTTCAGGAACTGCCGCAGGATGATCCAATGCAACGCCAGCCTGATATTACGAGAGCCAAGGAAATTCTGGGATGGGAACCCAAAGTATCAAGGAGTGAGGGTATGAGGATCACTTATGAGCACTTCCGCAGTATGAGTAAAGAAGAACTGGATAAAAGAGAGCACAAGGATTTTTCAGCACATATTAGACGATAGAATGAAGGAGGGACTGGTGTCTGTCATTATGCCTGCATACAATAGCGAAGCATTTATTGCTGATGCGATTCGTTCTGTAATTTCCCAGACTTACCAAAACTGGGAACTGCTTATTGTAAATGATGCCTCCAATGATTCCACTGCGCAGATCCTGCAGAAATTCAATTCCGAAGAGAGTAGGATCAGAGTTTTTACCAATTCGGCGAATAAAGGTACCGCGTACTCCCGCAACAAAGCGATTGAAGCTGCAGAGGGACAGTTTATCTCTTTTCTGGATGCAGATGACCTCTGGAAGGAAAATAAGCTGAAGAAACAGCTAGAAGTTCTTTCCAAGACTAATGTCGCGGCTTGTTTCTCCAGTTACCAGTTGATGCATGAAACTGGAAAAAAAAGCAATATTATCATTCAAGCCTTACCAGTGTTGAGTCATCGAAGGTTGCTCAAAGCAAATTATGTAGGGAACTTAACTGGGATTTATAATGCCGGACTGTTAGGAAAGATCTATGCTCCAGACCTTCGGAAGCGCCAGGACTGGGCAATGTGGTTAAGAGTTATTGAAGAAGGTGGACCTATGGAAGGAATCTGGGAATCCCTGGCCTATTATAGACTTCGGAAGAATTCCATTTCAGGCAATAAACTGGAAATGCTGAAATATAATTACAAGGTTTACCGCCTTGCAGGCTATGGCCGAAGAGCATCGCTTAAAAAAATGCTTATTTTCCTGAACGAGCAATTCTTTGTAAAATCGAAGCAGAAATTAACTATTGAATAAGCGAGGTAAATTGTTTTAGTTTCCCGCTTTTAGTGCGTTTAAGTACCTCATTTTTCTGAAAGCCGATCTTCAGATCTTTTCCCACATACATTTCGATCGCCTTCATAATACTTTTTTTCTGCACCTCAGAAAGTTTGATATCGCTCACATAATCTATATGAAAAGTATCCAGGCTGGTTTGAGTAATAATAAATTCCCTGATGTTTCCGCTGTCTTCTATAATGGTTTTCGTGACGTAATAAAAAGTTAGTCCTGGAACTACTTTCCCATCTGGTAAACGGGCGATATCATTCGTACGACCCACTAATTTTTCCAGAACAGGCTTTTTAAGGGTACTTCTGGTAGATAAAGCCCCTGTATCCCCAATATCATAACGTATCATTGGGTGAGCATAGTTATATAAAGCCGTGATCACGATCCGGCCCTCCTCACCATAGGGCAATATCCTGTCATTCGCATCGAGAATCTCCACGTAAAGATCTTCAGAATTTACGATCCAGTGATGGTTAGGATCCTCGAAAGCAATAAGTCCAACCTCGCTTGCGCCGTATTCATTGATCACCGGGACTCCCAGAACATTTTCGATCAGTTCTTTATCTTTTTTAAAGAGTCTTTCAGAAGTTACAATGCATATTTTAAGACTTGGACAAAGATCCTTCAGCAGGATTTCGCGATCCTTTAAAAATTTTGCGAATAGCAGGATGGCACTGGTGTAACCATTCAGATAATTGAAATCTGCCTTTTTAAAACGTTCCAGAAATGATTCCATTTTCTGTTCACTAAGATCAAAAATATTGAACCTCCGCCTCAGACTTATTCTGTCCTTCAGTCTTTCCTGCACGTTTCCGAAGAAATCAAGAGGGATTCCGTAGAACCTGGCCTGTAATGAGGTGTTAAGATCGATCCCATACCAGGAATAACGATCCTGAAAACCGGCCCAGCTCAATGCATGAGCAAACCTGTTCTTAGCAAATATAAATGGATGCCCACTACTTCCTGAAGTTTTCCCGACATAAGCCGACTTCGTTGTGTACGTAGAACTTAACCTGTCCCTGAGCGGTTGTTGCAGATCAGATTTTTTCATGATAGGGACTTTGCTCCAATCGTCAAAACCTTCCCATTTGAAAAAGTCGCGGTAAAAATCATTATGCTGAATATGATAGTCCAGCAATAGATTTCTCTGCCGGTATTGATACTTCTCATATTCGGCTTCGGGGATGTTCTTAACCTCCTCGAGTTTTTTCTGAGCCCGCTGAATAGGGAATTTATTGAGTTGTAAAGATAATCTGAACCAATCCAAGTGTAGAAGCGCTTTTTTAACGAATTTATTGGTGCTTCAATGTACAAACATTTATTTTTGATGCAACAATTAAAATTTGAAGCTATGAATATTCTCATTCTTGGTTCCGGTGGACGCGAGCATACTTTTGCCTGGAAGATTGCCCAAAGTGATCTATGCGATAAACTATATGTAGGACCCGGGAATGCCGGTACAGCAGCTATAGCAGAAAACCTTGATATCAATCCGATTGATTTTGCACAGGTAGGAAAAGTTGCCCTGGAAAAGAATATCGATATGATCGTGGTTGGACCCGAAGATCCTCTGGTAAAAGGAATCGTGGATTTCTTTAAGAATGATGATCAATTAAAGCATATTCAAATGATCGGGCCTTCTCAGCGCGGAGCATTATTGGAAGGTAGTAAGGAACGTGCCAAGGAATTTATGGCTCTTTACAATATTCCTACTGCTGCCTATGAAAGTTTCAGTTTTGAAAGTTTACAGGCAGGAAAACGTTTTCTGGAAACTTTAAAACCTCCGTACGTTTTGAAAGCCGATGGTTTAGCTGCAGGGAAGGGAGTGCTTATTATTGAAGATCTGGACGAAGCTAAAAAGGAACTGGAAAACATGCTTTCAGGGAAGTTTGGTGCGGCTAGTGATAAGGTGGTGATCGAAGAATTCCTGGATGGGATTGAGTTAAGTGTATTTGTACTTACCGATGGTGAGAATTATAAAATCCTTCCAACGGCAAAAGATTATAAAAGAATAGGCGAGGGCGACACCGGGCTTAATACCGGTGGTATGGGGGCAATTTCACCTGTACCTTTTGCAGATGAAACTCTAATGAAAAAGATCGAGGACCGTATCGTAAAACCAACGGTAAATGGTCTTAAAGCTGAAGATATCGATTATAAAGGTTTTGTCTTTATAGGTTTGATCAAAGTAGGCGATGAGCCTTATGTGATCGAGTATAATGTTAGAATGGGTGATCCTGAAACTGAAGTCGTATTACCAAGAATAAAGTCTGATCTGGTTGCCTTACTGGAATCTACCTGGAAAGGTGAACTAAATACTGCAAGTCTTGAAATTGACGAGCGGTCGGCGACAACGGTGATGCTGGTATCTGGAGGTTATCCAGAATCTTACGAAAAAGGAAAGCCTATCACAGGACTGGAAAAAGTTACAGAATCTTTCGTATTCCATGCAGGAACATGTAGAACTGCAGAAGGAGTTGTAACTAGTGGTGGCCGCGTAATTGCGGTAAGTTCCTTTGGGGATGATTACAAACAGGCACTAAAAAAATCTTACCAAAGTGCAGCATTGTTGCAATTTGATAAGATGTATTTTAGAAAGGATTTAGGTTTTGACCTATCCTAAGAATGAATGTGAAGTAGATTCTCTGTTTTCTTCGTTATTATCGTTAAAGGTTTTTAGCTGCTTCATCCAGTAAAGAAAAGCAAGAAAACCAATAGCCATAAAGATCCAGTTCAATCCATTGGCAAGAAACCAGGAATCAAGTTCCAAAGCTCTCAATTCGTCTAATGGAGCGAGGAGTAACTCAAATAAATCTTCTATTCCTTCAAAAAAATCTTTCATGATCGTATCATTAATTGTGACTACAAAAATATAAAAACTACCAATGCTAACAAGCTTTTTTAGCAAATCCAAACCTATTAACCTAACGGTGATCGTTCTGCTTTTGGTGATTTTTTATACCAGTGTGAACTTTTTTCACTTGGAAAATGGTTTTGAGATACTGGATTTACTACAAAAAATAGGTGTTTTGGGTCTGCTTGTTCTAAGCTTGTTCGTGCTCAATTTTATCGCAAAGAAAAATGAGCTCACAAAGCGGAGTGCTTATAAAACCCTGCTTTTTGCAATTTTCGCGATTAGTTTTAGTGAACTTCTGGCCAATACACCGGTAATCATTTCCAATCTTTGTATACTGCTGGCTTTAAGGAGGATCATTAGTCTCAAATCACATAAATTCGTACAGCAAAAGATCTTTGATGCCACTTTCTGGATAGCCATTGCCACCCTTTATAATTTCTGGTCGGTATTGTTCTTTCTGCTTATATTCTTCGCGATTCTTAATTTTGCTTCAGCATTCAAGAACTGGCTGGTACCTTTTGTAGCTTTCCTTGCGGTAGCCATGCTAACTGTAACTTTTCATCTACTCGTGTATGACGAGTTATACACCTTAAATGACTGGTTTCAGACCAGTAATTTTGACTTTCGTCGGTATAATGTAGCATCGATACTAGTTCCATTAAGTATTATTCTGGGTTTGCTTTTCTGGACTCTTATTCAGTATTTCAGTGCGATACAGAAGGCAAGTATCACCAGAAGACCGGTATTAAGCATGATCTTGTTCTGCCTGGTGATTTCTATTGCTGTTGCGATCTTTGCGCCGACTAAAAACGGCAGTGAACTTATATTCTTCTTCGTACCTCTTAGTATCATTGCTTCTAACTACTTTGATAGTAAGAAAGATCGCATATTCAAGGAAATACTACTGGCAGTGCTAATTATTATGCCATTTATCCTGGTTTTCCTGGGTTAAACCATTTCCTTCAGATTCACCGGAATCTCTTTATAAAAATAATATCTTTGCAAAACCTGAGTATTTCAGGCCAGTTTGCATTCAATTTATATTTAAAACAACTTTATGTTTTCAGATAAAGCCAATACTATTTTTAGAGAAGTGATCGAACTCTATCATCAAAAAGATAGCGTAGAACAGGATTTCAAAAATCCTTATGATGCTGAAAAGAATCTTCTTGAACATTTACTTTTCAGAAAATGCTGGATAGATACCGTTCAATGGCATTATGAAGATATTATCCGCGATCAAAACATTGACCCGGTTGCAGCATTGACTTTAAAGCGTAAGATCGATGCTTCCAACCAGGATAGAACCGATACTGTGGAGTATATTGATAGTTACTTTCTAGAGAAATATAAGGATGTAACGGCAAATACAGACGCTACGATCAATTCTGAAAGTCCGGCATGGGCGATCGATCGTTTGTCTATTCTCGCGCTGAAGATCTATCATATGAACGAAGAAGCCCAGCGTACAGATGCTTCAGTAAAACACCAGATGGCCTGTAAAGCTAAATTGGATATACTTCTGGAACAACGTGTAGACCTGTCTACGGCGATCAATCAGCTTCTGGAAGATATCGAAAAAGGTGAAAAGTATATGAAAGTGTATAAGCAAATGAAGATGTACAATGACGATGAGCTTAACCCTGTTCTAAGAGGTAATAAGTAGAAATGAAAGATCAGAATACCAATCAGCATCCATCAACTTCAGAAAATAAACATCTCTTGGTGATTCGTCTTTCTGCCATGGGAGATGTGGCGATGGTGGTTCCTGTTTTGAGCATTCTGGTTAGAACCTATCCACAGCTTACAATTACAGTACTTACACGATCTTTCTTTTTTCCGCTGTTCAGTCATTTACCAAATGTGCGTCTGTACGAGGCAGATGTCGATGGCGTTCATGAAGGTGTACTGGGACTTGGTACCCTGGCCCGGGAACTTCGCGATGAGGAGATCGATATGGTCGCAGATCTTCATGATGTTCTAAGAACCAATGTTTTACGATCAGTTTTTTATTTCTACGGAATTCCTTTCGAACAAATAGATAAGGGCAGAGCTGAAAAGAAAGCACTTACACGGGATAGCAATAAGATTTTTAAACAGCTGAAAACGACGCATCAGCGTTATGCTGAAGTTTTTGAGAAACTAGGATACCCAATAGATCTTTCCAATTATACAGCAGCAGCAAGAAGGGAAGTGCTTCCCAGAATTTCTGATGTTACCGGCAAGCGAAAAAACGTAAAATGGATTGGAATCGCGCCATTTGCGCAGCATAGTTCAAAATTTTATCCGGTAGACCTTATGGAACAGGTGATTTCCCGGCTTTCTTCGGAAAGAAATACCAAAATCTTCCTGTTTGGAGGGGGGGAAACGGAAAAGAAACAGCTGGAAGAATGGGAATCCAGATTTGAGAATTGTGTGAGTGTGGTTGGTAAGCTGAGGTTTGCAGAAGAACTAAGCCTTATCTCAAACCTTGAGATGATGTTATCCATGGATAGTGGAAATGCTCATATCGCAGCGATATTCGGGATTCCGGTTCTAAGTATCTGGGGCGTTACCCATCCTTATATGGGATTTGCTGCTTTTAATCAGCCTATGGAGAATTGTATCTTACCGGATCTTGAAAAATATCCAAAGATCCCAACTTCGGCATATGGCAATAAAGTTCCGGAGGGCTACGAAGATGTCATGCGTAGCATTCCTCCGGAAGTTGTAGTATCTAAAGTTCAGCAGCTGCTGAATAATTCTTAAACATCATCAAAATCTATTTTTAGCGTAGAAGTAGTTGGATGCGCCTGGCAGGTAAGAATAAAACCTTCCTCGATCTCTGCATCTGTAAGGATCTGGTTTTTGCTCATTTCAGCTTTACCCTCAGTAATTCTGGCCATACAGCTACTGCATATCCCACCCTGGCAGGAATAAGGCACATCAATATCTTCTTCCAGCGCAACGTCAAGCACCACATCTTTACGATCCATAGAAAAGCTATACTCTTCATCATCCACAAGAATAGTTACTGAAGTTTTTCCATCAGTATCTCCTTCGATCACTTTTTCTTCTGAAGTGCTTGTGAACAACTCGAATTTGATCTGCTCATCACGAACATCGTTCTTCTTCAATACTTCAGTAACATGATCGATCATTTCTTTGGGTCCGCAGAGATAGAATGTCTCGAAATTACGATCCTTGAATTTATTCTTCAGGATATAGTTTACCGTGCTTGTTTCGATTCTTCCAAACTGTGCATTTTCTTCGCGCGTACGGCTGTAAATAAACTCGACGAAAAGCCTTTCGGGGAACTTAGATTGTAATTCCAGAAGCTCCTTAAAAAAGATCGTATCGTCTACAGATTTATTTCCATAGGTTAGCACAAACCGACTTTCAGGTTCCTGTTCCAAAACAGTTTTGATGATGGAAAGTACCGGCGTGATTCCGCTTCCCGCTGCAAAAGCAGCATAATCGTTAGCGGAGTTACCAGGTTCGAAGAGAAATTTTCCTTCCGGTGGATGCACCTCCAGAATATCTCCGGCTGTAAGTTTATTATTTGCGATCACTGAAAAGCTACCGCCTTCTACTTCTTTTACGGTTACCTTGAAATCTTCAGAAGCAGGAGCAGAACAAAGGGAATAGGCTCTTCTTATTTCCCCATTTTCAGCATCATATTTAATCGTGATATACTGCCCGGCCTTGAATTTGAACTCTTCTTTCAAGTTTTCAGGAATATCGAAAGATAAACTCACCGCCTGGGAAGTTTCACGAATTATTTCCTTTATTTTTAGCGGGTAAAAATTACTCATTTTTTAATATTTGGGGGTAAAAATACAAAGTATGAAGCTTTTAAAAATGTAACAAAAGTTTAAATTTCTCTACCTATCTAAATAAACAGCAGATTTTATGTTTAGTAAGTTTCTCTGGCTGGAATGGAAATCATTCACAAGGTCGGCCAGTTTTGGAAAAAGTCTTGGATTAAAGATCCTCATGATATTCCTGGCGCTCTATTTTTCAGCCATGTTTTTATTTCTGGGCGTAGCATTATTTCCGTTGCTTAAAGAATCTTTTCCAGAACAGGATCCCTTAACAATCGTGAATAAATTTGCGCTGGCTTATTTAGGCTTCGAGTTTGTCTTCCGGTTTATGCTGCAAAGCCTGCCGGTGATGAATATCAAACCGCTTATGGTCATTCCTGTATCCAAGAAAAAAGCGGTCAATTATATACTTCTAAAATCACTATACTCATTCTATAATATCCTGCCGTTGCTCTGGATCATTCCTTTCGGGCTGGTAAGTATCCTGAAGTATGATTATCCTGCCTGGAATGTACTTGGTTGGATGCTCGGGTTTTATGCTCTTGTTTTATGTGTAAATTATTTCAATTTTATAGTCAAGAAGAAGTTCAACGAAAGTCTTAAGCAATTAATTCCGGTTATTATAGGTGTGGCAATGCTCGCTGCTTTGGACTACTTTGGTGTATTCGATATTGGAAGTTACTTTGGTGCGGCTCTAGATAATTTATATGACCAACCGTACTTAGCAGTGATCCCTTTCATCCTTTTGGTTATTCTTTATCAGTGGAATCTTTCAGATCTAAGGAAAAAATTCTATCTCGACCGTGATCTAAAAGCTAAATCAAAGGAAGTGAACACCCAGGATCTTGGTTGGACCCGTAGATTTGGAAGTATTGCACCTTTCCTGCAGTTGGATATCAAACTTATTCTTCGGAATAAAAGAGCGAAAACAACCATTTTCATGTCTCTGTTGCTGTTGTGCTATGGACTTATCTTTTACCCGAACGATACCTACCAGGATATGCCAGCATTTTTTCTTTTCGTAGGGATTTTTATGACCGGGGTATTTATGATGAATTTTGGTCAGTTTGTTCCATCCTGGGATTCGTCGTATTACTCCATGATCATGTCTCAAAACATACCCATGAGACAATATCTGGCTTCCAAAATGGGGTTGATCACGGTAAGTGTGGTGGTACTTTTAATTCTAACAACTCCCTATATATACTTTGGATGGGAAGTGGTTTTGCTCAACATTACTGCCGCGATCTATAATATTGGAGTGAACGTTCCTATGTTAATTTTCTCAGGAAGTTTTAATAAAAAGAGCATCGATCTGGACAAAAGCCCGGTGATGAACTACCAGGGAATGGGTGTTTCACAATGGCTCGTTGGAATTCCGGTTATGGCATTTCCAGTCTTCATTTTCTGGCTGGTAAATAAATTCATAAGCTATGAAGTCGCCGTGGGAACCATTGCAGGATTGGGTGTTGTAGGTATTATTTTGCGTCCGGTATTACTAACTTATCTTACGCAGCGATACCGAAGACGTAAATATGTAACGATCCAGGGATTTAAACAAAAAGGAGAATAAACTTATAGGAATATGATCACAGCAACCAATCTTTCAAAAATATATAACGGAAACAAAGTGCTTGATATCGAGCATCTGGAAATTCCTTCAGGACAAAATTTCGGACTCGTAGGTAACAATGGCGCGGGTAAAACCACATTTTTCAGCCTGCTGCTGGATCTAATTCAGCCCACTACCGGAAACATCTTTAATAAGGATATTACGGTAAGCGAAAGCGAGGATTGGAAAAGTTTTACTTCTTCCTTTATCGATGAAAGTTTCCTTATTGGCTACCTGACTCCGGAAGAATATTTCTACTTTATTGGAGATCTTCGGAATAGGAATCGGGCAGATGTAGACTCATTCTTAACGCAGTTTCAGGATTTTTTCAATGAAGAGATCATTGGTCGAAAGAAATATCTTCGGGATCTTTCAAAAGGAAACCAGAAAAAAGTAGGTATCGTAGCCGCATTGATCGGCGATCCTGAAGTGGTTATTCTCGACGAACCATTCGCAAATCTGGATCCAACCACACAAATCAGATTAAAGAAAATACTGAAAGAACTTTCAAATACCTCTGGAACAACGGTCCTTATTTCCAGTCATGATCTTATCCATGTAACTGAAGTTTGCGAAAGGATCGTGGTCCTGGACAGGGGAGTGCCGGTTCGTGATATAACTACTTCCGAAGCTACCCTGAAAGAACTGGAAGATTATTTTTCCAGTGAGATCGTTGAGGCCTAGGAATTGCAGCTATTGGACTTTGCAAAAAGAAGTTTACTTTTACATACTAAACCAGCTGTATCAAAGTTATTCATGATACCATAAAAGGTTCATATTGAATACGTTTACCCGAATTTCACTGTTTTTACTAACTGCCGCGGCAATTCTAAGCTGCTCCAGAAAAAAGAACTCTTTTGTAAACCGAAATTATCACGCGATCACTTCGGAATATAATACGCTTTACAACGGTGGTCTCGCCTATGAACAAGGAAAAGAAGAGATTAACCAGAACTATGCAGATAATTACTGGGATATTCTACCTGTTGAAAGACTTGCTCTGGATGAAAATATTATTTTGCCAGATAGCGTTAGAAATCAGAATTTTGGGATTGCTGAAGAAAAAGCTGTAAAAGCTATTCAGAAGCATTCCATGCAAATAGGAGGCAAAGAGCGAAATCCTCAAATCGATGAAGCTTATTTGCTCCTTGGGAAATCCAGGTATTTCGATCAACGTTTTGTACCTGCGCTTGATGCTTTCAACTACATTCTTTACCGCTATCCTGCCAGTGACAATATTACTCACGCAAGGATCTGGAGAGAGAAAACAAATATCAGGTTAGGAAATGAAAAACTGGCGATCAAAAACCTGAAAAAGATCCTCGATTCAGATAAACTAAACGATGAAGACATAGCCGATGCCAGTTCCAGTCTTGCACAGGCTTATATCAATTTACAATATATTGACAGTGCTGTGGTCCCATTACAGAATGCTAGTGAATTTACCCGTAATAATGCTGAAAAAGGTCGTTATTACTATATTCTTGGTCAGCTCTACGATAGAATGGATCAATTGGCAGCCGCGAATGCTTCTTTTGATAAAGTAATAGATCTGAAACGCAAGTCTCCCCGAATTTACCTGGTAAATGCACATATTCAAAAGGCAAGGAATTTTGATTTTCAGAATGGTGACCGTGCCCAGCTACTGGCGCTTTTGAGAGATCTGGAAAAAGATCGCGAAAACAGACCATTTCTCGACAAGATTTATTTTCAGATTGGAGAATATTATAATCGTTTAGATTCCGTAGAAACTGCTGTAGATTATTATAATAGGTCTTTGAGATCACCTTCAAGCGATATTTTCCTGAAATCGATTAACTATGAGATCCTGGCCAATATCAATTTTGATGAAGCAAACTACCAGCAAGCAGGGAAATATTTTGATAGTACCTTGACCTATATGTCTCCAGATTTGCTGGAGTTCAGGACCATTAGTAAGAAACGAGAAAATCTTGCCGATGTGATTCTATACGAAGAGATCGCTGAGGAAACAGATAGTATCTTGAGGCTCGCGAACATGAGCGAGAACGATCGATTACAATATTTTACGACATATACAGATACTTTGAGAGCACGGGCTGTTAAAACCATGGAGTTTGGAGAATTACCTGTTTACACAGCAGGGATAGGCCCAAGAACTAATTTTTCACAAACAAATATTCCAGCTTCAGCTTCAGTGCCGCCGGCAGGTGATTTGAATAGTGGAAATACGGGTAACATCTTTTACTTCTACAATCCAATACGGGTTTCCCGGGGCGCGCAGGATTTTCTCCGCACATGGGGAAGTCGGGAACTGGCAGATAACTGGCGCTACGGCAGTCGGGCTATGAATCAAAGTACAGTAAATGCTGAAGAACGTTTGATGGATATTAACCTGGACAATGATCCAATCTACGATCCCCAAACCTATCTTGCACAAATCCCTACAGAGGCTTTGGTCCTGGACAGTTTGTCTGCTCAGCGAAATCGTGCAAATTATCAATTGGGTGTGATTTATAACGAAAAATACCGGGAATATGCACTGGCAGCAAACAGGCTGGAGTTCATGCTGAATAGTAATCCACAACAGAGCCTGATACTTCCGGCGAAATATAATTTATATTCGGTTTACAAAGCTCAGAATCGTATAGATGACTTACAGAGACTGGAACAGGATATCCTGCAGAATTATCCAGATTCGCGGTATGCCGCTTTTATAAGGAATCCACAGAGCGTTCAAATGGATGAGAGTAGTCCTGAAAATGTTTATGAACAATTATACAGAAAGTTTGAAACACAGAATTTTGCTGAGGTTATAGAGCAATCAAACGCTTATAGATCTCAGTACAATGGTAATAGTATCCTGCCGAAAATAGAATTACTGAAAACACAGGCGATTGCAAGATTGTATGGAATCGATGCTTATGAAAATTCCCTGCAATATGTAGCGGCGAACTATCCGCAATCTCCGGAAGGTCAGAAAGCACAGCAATTATTGAATACAGCTATTCCATCCTTAAAGAACCTTGAGTTTGTAGCCGATAGTACTCAAACTAATTTTAAACTGGTACTTGCATTTTCTGAAAGTGAAAATGTTATTGCAGATTCTTTAGAAATTCAGATCGAAAAAAAATTAGAAGAATTAGACTACAGGAAAATAAAAACTTCACGGGATGTATACAACGCTGAGCAGACGTTTGTAGTTATTCATGGATTAAGCTCAAGATCTGCAGCACAAGGATTTCTGGAACTACTTCAGAAGGATAAGAACATCAAAATTGAAGGGGAAGCCTTTGTCATGTCGGCAGAAAATTATAGAATTGTACAAATTAAGAAAAATTTAAGAAATTTGTCAAACCTTAATTAAAGCCCTACTATCATGTTTTCAGATTCAAAAAAGTCCAGAAGCTCTGCAGATCAGCGAGAGCAAAATCGTATTGCATCAGGAACATTTATCACCGGTGAAATCTCTGGAAAGGGATGCTTCAGAATAGAAGGTACGCTGGAAGGTAGTCTTAAAACTCCCGGAAAGGTGGTAATAAGTAAAGGCGGAGTGATCAATGGTACTCTGGAATGTGATAGTGCAGATATTGAAGGAAACTTTAATGGCAAGTTGCTGGTAAAGGAAGTGCTCAGTCTACGAGGCTCGGCTCATATTGAAGGAGAAGTGATCGCCGGTAAACTCGCGGTAGAGACAGGAGCAGTATTTAATGCTACCTGTGAAATGAATGGGGGTATAAAACCTCTTAAAACGAAAAATGAAAAACGATCAGCGTAATAAGTATCTGGGTTTTATAAATATAGCCTTTCAAATGGGACTTCTCATAGCTGCCGGAGTTTTTGCGGGCATCTGGCTTGATGGTAAGTTTCCGAACAAATTTTCTGTATATACAATTTCTCTATCTCTTGCCGGGGTGTTTATCTCACTTTACCTTGTTTACAGAGAAGTCAAAAATCTGAACGAAGACGAGTAATGCAACAAAAGATTCTAAGTTTTCTCAAAGTATTTATTCCTTTTTTTATCATTTGTCTACTAATACAGTTTGTTCTGGTAAACTACCTGTTCCAGCCCGAACTTTATTATTCCACATTTGCGATCTACGCTTTTCAATTCATAGCAACCCTTATCGTTTACATTTTACTGGTACTTGTAAAGCAAAACTTTAGCGATAAAACCGGTTTCGCTTTTATGGGTTGCGGACTTTTTAAGATGCTAGCAGCAGTTTTGTTTCTGCTTCCTATGATGCTGAATGGGACGGTGAATCCATTTCAGAGCTTAATCGCATTTTTTATACCTTATTTCATCTTTCTTGTTTTTGAAACTATTTACGCGGTAAAGCTTATAAACCTGAAATAAACTGCTGACTTTCAGCAAAATCATAAAATCGGAGGATAGGCAAAAAAAATATAACTGCTTCTTTCAGATAAAAATTAAAAGTATACCTTTGCACGGAAATTTAGAGCCCACAATTTTAAGTAGATCAGGTAGTATGATAGCACAGAAATCTTTAGTGATTAGCTTGTACTTTACATTGGCCTTAGCCATTTTCCCAGCCTTTACCTTTGCTCAGGAGCACGGAGAGGAGCATTCCGATCTTCGGGAAGCTGAAGAAGAGTTTAACGCAACAGAGATGATTCTGCATCATATCGGTGATTCTCATGGTTGGCATTTCTTTGGTTCCGGAGATAACTCGTATACATTGCCATTACCGGTAATTCTTTATACTGAAAACGGTTTGGTTACTTTTATGTCCAGTGAATTTCACCACGATACTGAAGGTCATCATGTAGTGGAAAAGGATGGAATGCGTTTTGTAAATCTTCATGAAGATATTTACAGGCTTAATGATGGTGCAACCGCTGTGGAGCTGGATGCCGAGGATCACCCGGTAAACGCTTCAAAGCCCTGGGATCTATCTATCACCAAGAATGTGGCA
Organism: Christiangramia marina; assembly: GCF_048285865.1. Classification (NCBI taxonomy): domain Bacteria; kingdom Pseudomonadati; phylum Bacteroidota; class Flavobacteriia; order Flavobacteriales; family Flavobacteriaceae; genus Christiangramia; species Christiangramia marina. The sequence goes on from NZ_JBLVTK010000001.1 coordinate 1,025,647, forward strand.
GCGATGTTTTTAACGGTCATTCTAATGCTAATTTTCTTTACTAGCCTGGCCAGACATCACAAAAAGAATTCTCATGCGCCTAGCGGTTTTAATAATATTCTTGAAACACTTGTAATCTTTGTTAGAGATGATATAGCGATTCCACAACTGGGAGAGAAGAGATACATGAAGTTCATGCCTTTCTTATTATCGGTATTCTTTTTTATCTGGATCACTAACTTACTAGGTTTGTTACCTGGAGCTGCAAACGTTACTGGTAACATCGCTGTAACTGTTTCACTTGGATTATTTACACTTGCCTTGATTTTGATTAACGGTAATAAGGATTTCTGGAAGCATACATTGTGGATGCCTGGAGTTCCTACTTTCGTAAAACCTATTCTTGCAGTTGTAGAACTTGCAGGGGTGTTTATTAAGCCTATCGCACTTATGATTCGTTTGTTTGCGAACATTACGGCGGGGCACATTATCATCCTGAGTTTGATCGGGTTGATCTTTATCCTGGAAAATGCAGGCATCGCCGGAGTTTCGGTTCCATTTGCCTTGTTTATAACAGTACTGGAATTGTTAGTAGCATTCCTACAAGCGTTTATTTTTACAATGCTGTCTGCCCTGTTTATCGGGATGGCGGTTGAGGAACATGAAC
>NZ_JBLVTK010000001.1:1026336-1089699 GCF_048285865.1 Christiangramia marina
CACATTGGACTTGCAGCTTTAGGAGCTGGTCTTGCAGTTGTTGGAGCCGCTATCGGTGTTGGTAAAATTGGTGGTTCTGCCATGGATGCTATCGCACGTCAGCCAGAGGCTGCTGGAAAGATCCAGACTGCTATGATTATTGCTGCTGCACTTGTAGAAGGTGTTGCACTTTTTGGAGTGGTAGCTGCTTTGCTAGGGGTACTTACTGTACCGGCATAGTCCTGAATTTAAAAAGATCTGTTCGTAACGGTTGGTTGCGAACAGATCTTAATTAATGATTACTTAAGAACATTTTATTTAGTTATATATGGATTTAATCACTCCCGATTTTGGCTTGTTTTTCTGGCAAACGATCGTTTTTCTGGTGCTTTTGTTTCTTATGGCAAAATTCGCCTGGAGACCTATCCTAAATTCTGTAAGAGACAGGGAACAGTCTATCAACGACGCGTTGGCTTCAGCTGAAAATGCTCGTAAGGAAATGCAGAATCTCAAATCTGATAATGAGCAATTGATGAAAGAAGCTCGTGCAGAAAGAGATGCTATCCTTAAGGAAGCACGTGAGTTGAAAGAAAAAACGATCGCTTCAGCAGCTGAAGAAGCGAAGCTTAAAGCAGACAGAATTGTTGCAGATGCTCAAAAGAGTATCGAACTTGAAAAGCAATCTGCTCTTGCTGAACTTAAAAATCAGGTTGCAGAGCTTTCAGTAGAAATTGCTGAGAAAGTTGTGCGTAAAGAATTATCAAGTAAGAACGAACAACGCCAGATGATCGAGAAGATGCTGAGCGATGCTAAGTTAAACTAAGATATGAAAGGGAACAGAGCCGCACAACGTTACGCAAAAGCGATCCTTTCACTGGCAAAGGATAAGAATTCGGCGGAAGCTGTAAACAGTGATATGAAAACCATATCTGCTACTGTAAAGAACAGTGGTGATCTGGAAAACATGCTCACAAGTCCGGTGGTTAGAAAAAGCATTAAGAAGAGCGCGCTGCTTGAGATCTTTAAGGGTCTTAACGGTGTCACTGTTGGTGCGATGGATATACTACTTGACAATGATCGTATTAATATTTTGCACATCGTTGCAAAGCAGTATACGATGATGTTCAACGCCATGAATAATATTCAACATGCAAAAGTAACCACGGCTATTCCGCTGGATGCTGAGCTGGAAACAATCATCATGGCGAAGGTTAAGGAACTTACTGGTAATGATGCGATCCTGGAGAATGTGATCGATGAGAGCATTATTGGAGGTTTTGTCCTTAGAGTTGGCGACTTGCAGTTTGATGCAAGTGTAGCCAGAAACCTGGACAGACTAAAGAGACAATTAAAAGACAACACATACGTTTCAAAAATTTAATTAAAACAGGTGCGCCTGGTGCGTACCATTTTATCTTGAATAATTATGGCAGAAGTAAATCCTGCTGAAGTATCAGCAATATTAAAACGACAATTATCAGGTTTTGAATCCAAGGCCTCTCTTGATGAAGTAGGTACCGTTCTAACCGTTGGTGACGGTATTGCGAATATCTACGGACTTGCAAACGCTCAATATGGAGAACTTGTTCAGTTCGAGAGTGGATTGGAAGGAATCGTTCTAAACCTTGAGGAAGATAATGTTGGGGTAGTGCTTTTAGGTCCTGCAAATGAGATCAAAGAAGGTTCTACAGTAAAAAGAACTCAGAGAATTGCTTCTATCAATGTAGGTGAAGGTATTGTTGGCCGTGTGGTTGATACTCTTGGAGCTCCTATTGATGGTAAAGGCCCAATTGAAGGTGAGACTTTCGAAATGCCTCTTGAGCGTAAAGCTCCTGGAGTAATTTATCGTCAACCTGTAACTGAACCATTGCAAACTGGTATTAAATCTATCGATGCTATGGTACCGGTAGGAAGAGGACAGCGTGAACTTGTTATTGGTGACCGTCAAACAGGTAAGACTGTTGTTGCTATTGATACCATTCTTAACCAGAAAGAATTTTACGATGCCGGTGAGCCGGTATTCTGTATATATGTAGCAATTGGGCAGAAAGCTTCTACCGTTGCTGCAATTGCCAAGACACTTGAAGATAAAGGTGCGCTTGCTTATACCACTATTGTTGCTGCAAATGCATCAGATCCTGCTCCAATGCAGGTTTATGCTCCATTTGCCGGTGCAGCGATTGGTGAGTACTTTAGAGATACAGGTCGTCCTGCATTGATCGTTTATGATGATCTTTCCAAGCAGGCGGTTGCTTACCGTGAGGTTTCACTTTTACTTCGTCGTCCACCAGGACGTGAAGCATATCCAGGGGATGTATTCTTCCTTCACTCAAGACTTCTTGAGCGTGCTGCGAAGGTAATCGCCGACGATGATATTGCGAAGCAAATGAATGATCTTCCAGATAGCTTGAAAGATAAGGTAAAAGGAGGCGGATCTTTAACTGCACTTCCAATTATCGAAACTCAGGCAGGTGACGTTTCAGCATATATTCCAACCAACGTAATTTCGATTACAGATGGTCAGATCTTCTTAACATCAGATCTATTTAACTCTGGGGTTCGTCCTGCGATTGATGTAGGTATTTCTGTATCACGTGTGGGTGGTAACGCTCAGATCAAGTCTATGAAAAAAGTATCTGGTACATTAAAGCTGGACCAGGCACAATACCGTGAACTTGAAGCATTCGCTAAATTCGGTTCAGACCTTGACGCGTCTACCATGAGTGTGATCGAGAAAGGTAAGCGTAACGTAGAGATCCTGAAGCAGGGACAAAATGATCCTTACCCGGTAGAGAACCAGATTGCGATTATCTATGCAGGATCTAAGAACTTACTTAGAGATGTACCGGTAGAGAAAGTGAAAGAATTTGAATTAGAATATCTGGATTACCTGAATTCTAAGCATAGAGATACTCTGGATACTCTTAAAGCGGGAAAACTTACAGACGAAGTTACAGACACTTTAACGAAGGCTGCTAAGGAACTTTCAGGGAAATATAAGAAATAGTATTGAGTACATAGATTGAAGATTTTAGATCTTTAATTGAAGTATTTACAATTGAAAATTATATAGGTATTGAGTAGTTTCTAACATCTAACTACTCAATACTCAATACTAAAACAAAATGGCAAACTTAAAAGAATTACGTAGCAGGATTACTTCGGTTTCCTCAACGATGCAGATCACCAGCGCCATGAAAATGGTATCGGCTGCTAAGTTGAGCAAGGCTCAGGATGCAATTACATCTATGAGGCCTTATGCTGAAAAGTTAACGCAATTGCTACAGGATTTAAGTGCTACTCTGGATGATGATGCGAACAGCAAATTTGCTGAAGAGCGTGAGGTAAAAAGAGTGCTTATCGTAGCTATATCTTCTAATAAAGGTCTGGCAGGTGCTTTTAATACCAATATCATAAAAAAGGTAAAAAGTAAGGTTGCTGCAGACTATCAAAATACAGAAGTAGAACTTCTAACTCTTGGAAAAAAGGGTAATGATATTCTGAAGAAAACCTTGGAGGTTTACAAGAACGATAATGCGATCTTCGATGATCTTTCTTTCGAGAACGTTTCTGCAATTGCTGAAGAGCTTATGCAGGTTTTCGTTGATGGGAAATTCGATAGGATCGAGCTTGTTTATAACCAGTTCAAGAATGCCGGAACACAAATCGTGATGGATGAGCAGTTCCTGCCTATCGAGCGCTTTGAAACCGAATCTGAAAAGCAGCTTGACTATATTTTCGAACCATCGAAAATTGAGATCGTTAAAGATCTTATTCCAAAGTCATTAAAAATGCAACTGTTTAAGGCTCTTAGGGACTCTTTCGCTTCTGAACATGGTGCACGTATGACTGCGATGCACAAAGCGACAGATAATGCTAAGGAACTTAGAGATGACCTTAAATTATCTTATAACAAAGCAAGACAGGCTTCTATTACAAACGAGATCCTTGAGATCGTTGGTGGAGCTGAAGCCTTGAACGGATAGGCTTATTAAATATACTTTGAAATGCCCTCCAAATGGAGGGCATTTTTTGTTTGGTACAGCTTTTGTTTTTATATCTTCAACTTTAAAAATCAACATTATGAAAAAATCACTACTAATGATAACCGGAATTCTGGTATTGAGCATTTTTGCTTCCTGCGGCAGTAATAAAGATCTTCAGGAAAGAGCACCTGCCCAATTCGCTGATGTTTATTACACATATACTTCGGAAGGTATTCAGCTCAATATTCCAGTTTCAGTAATTCAGGAGGAGCGTGTAGATCTTCAGGCCGTTTATTTCCACGGTATGAAGTCGCCTCTAGTTAAGAGCGAAGAGAATTCCAATATCTACATAGCCAACTTTAGAGTTGGTGCCCAGGATATGGTGATGGATGTAGACCCTAAAAAGGAATACGGTAATAAAATGCCACAAATGCCTGAAGAGAGTCCGTTTAAAATAGACCAGGATGAAGCCATTCTGGTATTTGGACAGAATGAGAAAACCAAATTCTACAAGCTTACTGGAATTGTGGAAAAGGAAGAGTAGCCAGAGCGGTTTTGTTATTTAAATTCAGATATTTGTAGCAAACCAACCGGCTCCTTTGAGTACTATTAAAAATCTCTTTAAGCAAACTTTCGTTTACGGCCTGGCTACTGTCTTGCCAAGGATGGTTAGTTTCCTTTTAGTTCCCCTATATACCGATATTTTACCGAAAGAAGAGTACGGTGAAATATCGGTTATTTTTGCTTATTTCGTTTTGATCAATGTTATCCTTGCCTATGGTATGGAAACGGCATTTTTCAGATTTTATAATAAGAGCGAAAATCGCAATAGTGTTCTAAGTACCTCGGGATGGTCACTGGTGATCACTTCACTTCTGTTTACGGTAGTAGCTTATGTTACCCGTGATCTTATTGTAGAGGTCACCAATATTCCTCTGAAATACATAGAACTTGCGATTTGGATCCTGCTTCTGGACGCCCTGGTGATCATTCCTTTTTCCTGGTTGCGTGCTGCGGAAAAACCAATGAGATACGCGATTATCAAGATCTTCAATGTTGCTGTAAACCTTGGTCTGAATGTTTTATTCCTGGTTTACCTGAAAGATCTGGCAGAGGAATATAGCTTTTTCCGAAGTATCTATGTAGAGGATTTTAAGATCAGTTATGTATTTATATCCAACCTTGTAGCAAGCGGACTTACGCTTTTGCTTATGCTGCCTTTTTACTTCAAAATTTCTTTCACTTTCGATTCGGTACTCTGGCGTAAAATGCTGTCTTATGGATTCCCAATCCTGATCGCGGGAATTGCCTTTTCAGTAAATGAAGTTTTTGATAGAATTCTGCTTGACCGGCTATTACCCCAGGATATAGCACGTGAACAAATTGGAGCATACTCGGCCTGTTATAAGCTAGCCATGTTTATGACTTTATTTGCAACCGCATTTAGATTGGGAATAGAGCCTTTCTTTTTTAGCCATTCCAGCGAAGAAAATGCTACTACAACTTATGCTCGTATCACCAACTATTTTGTCATTCTGGGAAGCTTGATCCTGCTGGGCGTGATCGTTTTTGCTGATCTTTTGAAGATATTGATCATTAAAGATCCAGCTTACTGGGAAGCAATGGAGATCGTGCCATTAATTTTACTGGCGAACTTTTTTCTTGGTATCTACCACAATCTTTCAGTTTGGTATAAAGTAACGGACCGCACAAAATTTGGAGGCTATATTTCTCTGGCTGGAGCTGCCGTGACCATTGCTCTCAACCTATACCTTATCCCGAAGATAGGTTATACCGGTTCTGCCATCGCAACACTTGCTGCATATGGCTTGATGATGATACTCTCTTATTACTACGGAAGAAAATATTATAAAGTTCCTTACGATATGACTCGAATAGGAGCTTACCTTCTGGTATCCATTACCTTCTCAATAATCTCATTTTACTTTTTCCGGGGAAATTATTTCGTGGGAATCCCGTTATTATTGATATTTATGGGTGTCATTTACTATTTTGAAAAAGACCAGATTTTAAGAATCATACAATCCTAAGACATGGAAGTAAAAGTGATCAATAAGTCGGCACACAAGTTGCCACATTATGAAACCGATTTTTCTGCAGGAATGGATCTTCGAGCTAATATCGATGAACCGGTAACCCTGAAACCTTTAGAAAGAACCATTGTGAAAACAGGACTTTTTATTGAACTTCCTTTGGGTTTTGAAGCCCAGGTGAGACCAAGAAGTGGTCTTGCGGCTAAGAAAGGGATTACGGTTCTCAATGCTCCAGGAACAATCGATGCCGATTATAGAGGTGAAATTGGTGTCATCCTTGTAAATTTGTCTAATGAAGCATTTGAGATCCAGAATGGAGAGCGTATTGCTCAAATGGTCATCGCTAAACACGAACAGATCTCCTGGAAAGAAGTAGATTCTCTAGGAGAAACTTCCCGGGGCGCAGGAGGTTTTGGAAGCACTGGAAATAACTAGCCCATATTTAAAGATTAATTAAAAAGCTATAAAATGAAAATTATTGTACCAATGGCAGGTCGTGGTTCACGACTTCGTCCACATACTTTGACTGTACCAAAACCTTTAATTCCTATCGCAGGAAAACCAATCGTTCACCGACTGGTAGAAGATATTGCGAAGGTTCTTGATGAGAAGATCGACGAAGTTGCTTTTATCATTGGAGAAGATTTTGGAGAAAAGGTGGAGGAAGATCTTAAAAAGATCGCGGAAAGTCTTGGCGCCAAAGGAACGATCTATTACCAGGATAAACCATTGGGAACCGGTCACGCGATTATGTGTGCTAAAGAATCTCTTAGTGGTCCTGCAGTAGTTGCTTATGCCGATACACTTTTTAAAGCCGACTTTAACCTTAACAAATCTGCAGATGCAGTGATGTGGGTAAAGAAAGTTGAGAATCCATCAGCTTACGGTGTGGTGAAGCTGAACGACAATAACGAGATCACAGATCTTGTTGAAAAGCCTGAAGAATTTGTTTCAGATCTTGCAGTTATTGGAATATACTATTTCAAGGATGTGGCAGTTTTAAAAGATGAACTTCAGAATGTTCTGGATGCAAAGCTAACCCGCGGTGGTGAGTACCAGATCAACGATGGGATTGAAGCAATGCGTAAAAACGGACTTCGTTTTGTTCCAGGAAAAGTAGATGAATGGATGGACTGTGGAAACAAAAATGTCACCGTGGAAACCAATGGTAGAATGCTGAATTTCCTTCATCAGGATGGAGAGAAATTAATGGCAGACTCTGTAAAGATCAAAGATTCTGAAATTACAGAACCTTGCTATATTGGTGAAAACGTTGAATTGATCAATGCTAAAATTGGACCTAATGTATCTATTGGGGATGGAACCAAAATAGAAAACAGTACTATAAAGAACAGTCTTATCCAGACCTTTGCTGAAGTAAAAAATGCGAAACTGGATAACGCAATGATCGGAAACTTTGCCAGATTTGACGGTGATTTCACCCAGATCAGCATTGGTGATTACTCCGTTTTAGAATAACTTTTATGCGTACATCCGGGAGCCTACTTCTTATGTTATGGTTTATACTTTCTGTGCAGGCACAGGATGATAAACGTCCATTTAAAGATGTGAACCAGGATGATCTCGGTCTTGTGAATGATGAGTTTCAGGAACTGTTCTTTGAAGCCCTCAAGCAAAAAGGCATCGAGAATTATGAAAAAGCGATTGTAGCACTGTGTAAAGCTTCAGAAATTTCTGAAGACAACGCGGTGCTTTATTTTGAACTTGGCAAGAATTATCGGGAACTTCAGCAATTTCCGGCAGCTATCGAAAATTTTCAGAAGGCTACAGCATTAGAACCCAAAAGGGAAGCTATTCTTGTCTCGCTTTTTGAAACTTATGCCGCTACTCGTGATTTTGATAGTGCAATTTCCACAGTGCAAAAGCTTATTAGTTTTGATTCTGATTATCAAGAGGACTTGGCTAATTTGTACTTGCTCAATGAAGATTATGAAAATGCATTACAACTTATCGATCAATTAGATCAAAACCTTGGAGCAAATTCCTATCGAAACTCGTTACGCCGGCAGATCTATGCGAGGACCAATAATACCGATGCTCAAATTCAGAATTTAAGGCAGAGTATCGCTGCTAACCCTGAGCAGGAAAAAAATTACCTCAATCTTATTTACATGTATAGCGAGCAGGGTGAGGATGAAGAAGCCTATAATGTTGCCAATGAACTTCTGGAAAGCAATCCCGGTTCTTCTCTGGCTCATCTCGCACTATATAAATTTCAGCTAGAAAAACAGGAGCCTGAAGCTGCTATTGCTTCCATGCAAATAGTATTTGAAAGTGAAGAAATTGATGCTGAATCTAAGTTTAAAGTACTCAATGACTTCCTGATATTTGTACAGGAGAATCCTGAATATGAAGACCGGCTGGTAGAAGTTGCTCAAAAACTTACCCAAACCGAGAATGCACCGGGTTTGTATGAAAAACTGGGGCAATTTTATCTCCAAAAAGCTGATCGGGAAAACGCACTTCGATATTTTGAACTGGGAATAGAGAAGAATTCTTCCAATTTTGAACTTACCAGGAATACACTATTGTTGCAAATTGATCTTCAGAAATATGAAGACGTTAGAGAATTGAGCGCACAGGCGTTGGAAAACTTTCCTTCGCAACCTGTTTTATACCTGTTTCAGGGGGTTGCACTTAATAAGCTTGAAAAATTCGAGCAGGCAGAAAGCAGTTTGAAAGATGGCCTGGATTACCTGGTCGATGATATTAGAATGGAAGCCGATTTCTATGCCCAGCTATCTTTTAGCTATCATGGTATGAAAAATGCAGGATTGGCGAATGAATACCGCGCTAAAGCGGAGGAATTACTTAAAGAAATAAATTGATGATTAGAAGAATAGTAGCACTGGTATTTATGGCGGTATTTATAGCTTCCTGCGGAAGTTCCCGTCGTGCCGGAAAGATCGTTACAAAGAACACAGAAGCTGTTTCTATTATTAAAAAACATTATGCTGAAGAAGCCGATTATAAGACCGCTTCCGGTAAATTAAGAGCAGTGTATCAGGATGATGAAAAAACGCAATCTGTAAATCTTAGTTTTAGAATGGAAAAGGACAAGGCGATCTGGATGAGTGCGAGTATTCTCGGTTTCCCTGTTGCTAAAGTCTACATCACACCAAATAGTGTGAGCTATTATGAAAAGGTCACTCAGAGTTACTTTGATGGAGACTTCAGATTGGTTAGTGACTTCCTTGGAACTCCGCTGGATTTTCAAAAGCTTCAGAATTTGTTGATTGGACAGGCGATCTATGACCTTCGTACGGAAGAATATGATTTTACGCAATCTCCAAGAGGGTTTCAGTTCGTTCAGGAAGAAGAAGCTGCTGATATGAAAAAAATGTTCCTGCTGGATAGTCGCACTTTGAAAGCCTCGGCTCAGCAACTGGCGCAGGTTTCAGAAAACAGAAGTCTTACGGTTACCTATTCAGATTACCAGGTGGTAGATGGTATTGTTTTTCCTGAAGAGATTCGTATTATCGCCAATGAAGGGGGAAGCAGCACCAATATTGAAATTACTTACAGAAGCATCAGTTTCAATGAGGAAGTTAGTTTTCCTTTCGACATCCCATCCGGTTACGAAGAAATAAGCTTGAAATGATTAGAATGAAGGCTTCAAATGTATTGATTATTCTACTGCTTTGCATAGGTGGTATGCAGATTAGCTATGCTCAAACAGATCGTGAAGAACTGGAAAAACGGCGAATTCAGCTTAGAAATGAGATCACCAGGATCAATGAGCTTCGAATTTCCAACCAGAAGAAACAACGCTCGGTTCTTGTACAGGTGGAAGATCTTGGGCAGCAAATTAAAAGTACCGAAGATCTCATAAAACTCACTAATCAGCAGGCGAATCTTCTCACGAGAGAAATTACGACCAATACGAATAAAATTGGAGCGCTTAGAAAGGAGCTGGAACAGCTTAAGGAAGATTATGCCCGAATGATAGAGAAAAGCTATAAGAGCAAGTCTCAGCAAAGCAGAGTGATGTTCTTGCTTTCTTCTCAGAATTTCCTGCAGGCTTATAAACGAATTCAGTATATGAAGCAGTATACCAATTATCGTAAACAGCAAGGGGAAGAGATCAAGGCCAATACGATAGAATTGCAGCAGTTGAATTCCAGACTGGTTCAGCAGAAAGAAGAAAAACAAAAACTAATTGCTGAAAATAGAAAAACCAGGGCTCAGTTAGAACAAAATAGAAAATCTCAGCAAGAACTTGTTTCCACTATCAAAAAACGTGAAGGTGAATTTGCGAGTCAGTTAAAAAGCAAACAGAGCGAGATCGACGAAATCGACAGAGCGATCGATCGAATGATTCGTGAATCTATTGCCAAGGCGAATAAAGAGAGCGGTTCCAGCTCGAGAAGTACTTATGAACTTACTCCGGAAGCGAAAGCACTGGCGACTGACTTTAATAACAACAAAGGGAAATTGCCATGGCCGGTGAAATCTGGTGTTGTGACCATGAAGTTTGGAAAACAGCCGCATCCCGTAGTAAGCTCGGTAATGGTAAATAATAACGGCGTACGAATAGATACTGATAAAGGTGGAAAGGCACGTGCGGTATTTAACGGAACTGTAAGTGAAGTGCAGGCGGTGAAAGGTGCGAACAAAGCGGTGATGGTAAGACACGGTGATTTTATTACAATCTATAACAACCTTGAGAATGTGTTCGTGAAAAAGGGAGACGCGGTTAGCACAGAACAGGAAATAGGAGAGATCGCAACAAGCAAAACTACTGGTAAAACAACTCTGCATTTCCTATTGTATAAAAATGATCAGAAAATGGATCCTGCAGGATGGATCTATAGGATGTAATTTGAACGCAACCTTATGGGTTTGGAAGCATCTAGTGAATAGAATCTAACCTATGAATTCAATAAAATCTGGCTATACGTGTGCGTTGATAGTGGCTATGCTACTAATGCTGCAGGCATGTACACCTGTTTCCATTGAAAATAACAAACGCATTCTGGTACAGGGAAAATTTGTAACTCCTGAAGGGGCTGCTATACAAGGAATCCGGGTAAGTACAACAACAGATATCAAAGGTTTTTTAAGCCGGGGACAGGGCACACTTTCTGAAGCTCTAAGCGATGAAAATGGTGACGTTTCCATGGTCTCTCTGGATGTTGATCCTGGCATTTTATGTCTGGATATTAAAAATACGTCCAATGATCGCAAACTGCAGAGTTTTATAGTATGTGATTCATCATTCAGCAGGAAGGAAACTTTGCTGGATCTTGGTGAATTTGTTCTGAAAGAAATCATAGGAACGAGCATAATAATTCGGCATAATTCACATGTTTATTATACGTTGAGATCTGAAGCACCTTCAGTGCGAATTGGTACTGAAGACTGGAATGAACTAAGCTCTTACGATGATTTAGACCTGGCTTCGAAATATACAACCCGGGAATCCTTTCTGAATTCCGAAAATCAGGTTGATACCTTAAGAGTTACTACCACTAATAATTCTACTGTTTATTTGAAATTACAAAGTGGCCTGGAAGAATATACTTATGAATTTGAAGTGAACGAAATTGATGCAAGCTATGAGATCGATCTTTAGGCTCGTGATAGTGCTGTTCGTTTGTTCTACTGTGTCACTGAAAGCACAGGAGCAGGACAGCACTAAATTTTCTCCGCATCATTTTAATCGTATACAGCTGGATCCGGAACTAAGCCTGTTTACTGCAATAGGAGATAACTTTTTAAAGGATGCTTATGATCTCAAAACCGGCACGGGCCTTAATGCGAGCTTTTATCTAAATAAGAACTGGTACATAGGAACTCGATTTTTAAATATAAATACACAGATAACCAGGCCGGAAAATATTGGCGACATCAAGAAGACAAATATCTTTACATTCGGTGTTCATGGTGCATATGTTTATGAATTTACCGAGCGTCTATACCTGGACCTAATTGCCGGGATTGGTTCGACCGGCTATTACCATGATTCAAAATTTGGTACAAACTTTAGAGATTCGGCTACAAGTATTTGGGGTGGGCCAAAAATCAGTTATCGCATCAATAATTTCTTCGGAATATTCCTGGGAAGTGAATTTAGAAAAGATTTTATGAATATTGAAGTCAGCGAACAGCTGGACGACTACTTTGGAAACGCGAACTTACTAAGTATAAGAGCAGGCGTGAGGTTTATCACGCATTAGTCTTAGTCAAAAAGAGCTTTAAGTTCAGTAGCATCTCCAGGTTGCATCTTTCCAGCCAGTACAAGACTCAATTGCTTTCTACGCAAAGCAGCGGCAAATCTTTCTTTTTCCAGATCTGTTTCTGGCTCCAGTTGTGGAATTTGAATTGGAGTACCCGTTTCATCTACGGCAACGAAAGTATAGATCGCTTCGTTGGCTTTGGTTCTGCGACCACTTTCGCGGTCTTCTACCCAAACATCTATAAAGATCTCCATGGAGCTCTTAAATGCTCTTGAAACGGCTGCCTCTACCGTTACAACACTTCCTAAAGGAATCGCTTTGTTAAAAGCCACGTGATTGACTGAAGCAGTTACTACGATCCTACGACTATGACGTCTTGCAGCGATACTGGCCGCACGATCCATTCTTGCCAGTAGTTCACCACCAAAAAGATTATTTAGCGGATTCGTTTCACTGGGTAAAACAAGATCTGTTAACGTGGTACGGGATTCATTGGGTGATTTAGCCTCCATGTAAAATTTTTTGCAAAAATAGGGAGGTTACCGGTAATTACGCAGTTAACGAACTATTAAATTACAGTTCCTGAACCAATAACCAGGCGGCATCATTCGTTTTCTTGACCGCATAAAGTTTGTTGATCGCCTCTCTTCTGGTTTGATGACTGGAATAAACTACCTGGTGAAGACCATACTTGTTTACACCAAGTAAACGAGCTTTAAAACCTTCAGCCTTCAATTCATCTACTTTGGTTTGTGCGTTTTCTTCAACTCTAAAAGCTCCTGCAACTACATGATAGTTGCCGGATTGTTTTTCAACTTCGAAGGTAACCGCTGGTAGTGGGTTATCAATGACAAAGGTGGCCTGTTGTATTTGTTCCTGAAGCTGAGTTTCTGCCTCCTGCTGTTCAGCAATATTATGCTTTGTGACCTGGCTGCTGTAGATATTAAGCCCGGCAAAACTTGAAACTCCAAGTGCGATAAGACCAATTGCGGCATATTTCCAGATAGATGATCTTTTGCTTTCAGGAGTGAAAGTAATAGGAGCTTTTTCCTCAAGTTCTGATACCTGTTTTTTGTAAACCTCTCTATTAACCGGCAAGGCTTTGTACGTGTCCAGACCAAAGGACTGTGTGAGAAAGTTTACATTCGTAACAGGTTCAAATTGCAGTTTATCTTCACTATCCAGATAAAGCTCGCCAATATTCTCAAGCCTGGCTTTGGAAGCATTTTGTAACGAAGATTCCAGGTCGTATACATACTCCTGGATCATGTTATTTGCAGTCTGATATTTCACATTCTCGACCTCAGCAATATAGTTCGCAAGAAGCCCATCATTTCTAATAAGCTGCCTATTAAATGAGATCACCTTCTTTGGAGGAAAGAACTCATTGGAATTTTCATCGATAAAAGCTGATTGCTTATGGGCCAGAAAGGCACCAAATCCGGGAAGAACTACACATTCGTAACGGTAAAGCAGGTCCTGTATGTAATTGGAAATATTCATCGAGTGCAAAAATATAGGTTAAAGACAGTTAGTTAAAGTTACCTAAACAATTTTTATTAACAAATGTTTTTTTCTGTAAATTTCGTCAAATTATCCTGAATGGAACCTGATCAACTTTTGTACACCCTGGCGCTGCAACATGTTCCAAATCTGGGAGATAGCACAGCTAAAAAACTAATAAGACATTTTGGTTCTGCGGAAAATGTTTTCAAAGAAAAAAAGTCAAGTTTACTGAAAATTGATGGTATCGGGAAGACCAGAATCAGTGAAATAGAGAATCCAATTCATCTGAAGGAAGCTGAAAAGGAACTTGGTTTTATTCAAAAGAATAAGATTAGCGTAAGCTATTTCAAGGAGGAAAGCTATCCTGAAAAACTCAAACATTGCCAGGATTCCCCCTTGCTGTTATTTAGCCGTGGGAATATAGCATTGCATCGACGCAGAATTCTAAGTATCGTTGGCACCCGGCAGATTAGTTCGCATGGCATTTCTTTTTGCGAGCAGCTCATTGAAGAGCTAGCTCCTTTAGATCCGGTTATTGTCTCTGGTTTTGCATACGGAACCGATATTACCGCTCACAAAGCTGCCATCAGGAATAAACTGCAAACGATTGCCTGCCTTGCACATGGATTGAACCAGATCTATCCCAAACCACATAAAAAGTACCTACATGAGATGGAGGAGAACGGAGGGTTTTTTACCGACTTCTGGAGTAGCGATACTTTTGATCGAAACAACTTCCTGAAACGAAACCGGATCATTGCCGGTTTGAGTGAAGCTACTGTAGTCATCGAAAGTGCAGAAAAAGGAGGAGCATTGGTCACGGCCGATATTGCCAATTCATATGACAGAGAGGTTTTTGCTGTTCCGGGTAGACCGGGAGACAAGTCAAGTATTGGCTGTAATGAATTAATTAAAAGCCAGAATGCAAGAGTACTTACTTCTGCAGCAGATATTGCATATATGCTAAACTGGCGGAATGTTGAACATGATCTTAAACCAGTTCAGAAGAAATTATTTATTGATCTTGGACCAGAAGAACAGCTCCTGTATGACCAGTTACAACTTCAGGGAAAAACTGAATTGGACCTGCTGGCACTTCAATGTAAAATACCCACCTTTAAAACAGCATCGTTATTATTGAGTATGGAATTGAAGGGAGCGGTGAGACCACTCCCTGGTAAGTTATTTGAAATCGCGTAGGCTTAGTAACCTAATTTGGTTCTAACTTTAGCCAGAACTTCATTCGCCACGCTTTTAGCTTTTTCTGCTCCAATCGATAGCGCCTTGTCTACTTCTTCCAGATTATTGATGTAGTACTCGTATTTCTCACGTGGCCCAGCGAATTTATCCCGAACAAGTTCGAACAATGCCTGTTTGGCATGACCGTAGCCATAACCACCTGCTTCGTAGTTCTTTCTCATTTCAGTAATTTGCCTTTCCGAAGCCATGATCTTATAAAGCGCAAATACATTGCAGGTATCAGGATCTTTTGGTTCTTCCAGCGGAGTACTGTCGGTAGCAATTCCCATGATCTGCTTTCTTAGCTTCTTATCGGTCTGGAAAATATTGATCGTATTTTCTTTCGATTTGCTCATTTTCGCACCATCAGTTCCTGGAATGTACATGGTTTCTTCCTGCACATTACCTTCAGGAATTACAAATACATCGCCCATTTTCGCGTGGAAACGGGAAGCAACATCCCGGGTCATCTCGATATGCTGCAATTGATCTTTCCCCACCGGAACAATTTCAGCATCATAAAGAAGAATATCGGCCGCCATAAGCATAGGATAGGTAAACAATCCGCTATTTACGTCTTCAAGACGATCTGCCTTATCCTTAAAAGAATGCGCAAGTGTTAGCCTCTGGAATGGAAAGAAACAACTTAGATACCACGAAAGTTCAGCAACCTGCGGAATATCAGACTGGCGATAAAATACACTTCTTTCAATATCAAGTCCACAAGCAAGCCAGGTCGCCGCTACAGAATAAGTGTTTTGACGTAGCGTCTCAGCATCTTTGATCTGGGTAAGGGAATGCAGATCTGCAATAAAAATAAAGGAATCATTCTTAGGATCGTTCGCCATATTAATGGCAGGTATGATGGCTCCTAGTAAATTCCCCAAATGAGGGGTTCCTGTACTCTGTACTCCTGTAAGTATTCTTGACATGGACTTTTCGAATTTTCCTGCAAAGGTAAATTTTTTATAGAACTCCTTCCTTTCATTTTACTACTTTTGAGGCATGCGATACATCAAAATGGCAGGCATCCTTCTATGGAGAATCTGGTTTTATATTCTCCTGATCGTACCTATTGTTATAATGCTTCCCGTTTTGATCGTTTTTACCACTTCTGAAAAGTTTTATCCTCAGTATTTCGTTTGCTCCCGTATATGGGCGAAATGTATCCTCTACGGAATGGGTTTCTGGGTTAAAGTTAAAGCTGAAGAAATTCCTGAAAAGCATAAAAGTTATATGCTGGTGGCAAATCATACCAGTATGCTTGATATTATGCAGATGCTGGTCATTATGAAGCAACCCTTCGTTTTTATTGGAAAAAAGGAACTCAGTAAAATCCCTGTTTTCGGGTTCTTCTACAAACGAACCTGTATTCTGGTGGATCGCAAGAATCAGCAAAGCAGGAAAGCTGCATTTCTGGAAGCACAAAGAAGATTAAAACAAGGAAATTCAATATGTATATTTCCTGAAGGCGGAGTGCCAGATGATTATTCGGTCGTGCTGGATCAATTTAAAGAAGGAGCTTTTAGACTGGCCATTGAACATCAGATTCCAATTGTACCCATCACATTTCACGATTCGAAAAGAAGATTTTCATATAGATTTCTTTCGGGCAGTCCCGGAAAGTTAAGAGTTAAGATCCATCATTTTATTCCTACGCGTGGCCTGGAAATGGCCGATAGAAAAGAGATTAAGAACTCGACCTTCAATATTATTCATGAGGAGCTGGTAGATCCTTCGGTTCATTAGAAAGTATAGCTAATCCCTGAGTAAAGCCCGAAATTAACTGGACGTACATTATCAACATTATTAAAAGTGTTGACCTGATATTTCATCATTGGTTCTACGCTCAGGCTTATTTTATTGCTAATTTCGTAGTCCACCCCAATCCCAACATTCGTACTAAAACTTGTTTTATTAATATTGGAAGCTGTTCCAAGTTTGGTCCTGGAGTCAGCCGTAACAAGATCCACACTGTTCTTGTCAAGGAAAAGTCCGCTTGCACCCCCAATTAGATTTAGTCCAAAACGCTCATCGACCAAAGCGTATTCCAATTCCAGGGGAACTTCGATAAATCCAAATTGCTGATTGATCTCGCCGGGAGTGAACACAGTTGGAGAGATAATACTCCCGTTGCTACCATCACTATTGCCGCCAAAACTAGGTAGACCACTATCATTAGGAGATTCAACCCTAATTTCAATATTATCTTCTGTAGAATTTATATTTCCAAAGCCTGGATTCATCGCCGTTGGGCTATAAGATACATTGGCTATGTTCTGACTCATGTTCACCTTGCTAATACCAGTTCTAATCTTGATATTTTTAGCGATATCATAAGCTAGTTTCACACCGTATGAGAAAGTTACTTCGGCGTTGGTGGAATTGTTTGAAAATTGGTTGGACAATTCATTACCATCACCAAGGTTCGCATAGAAAACCGGTGCGGCAAAAGTTGACAGACGAAGATTTTTCTGGTTGAGGTTGTCATCCTCATGGTTTTCTTTATTTTCTTCGGAAGCTTTTGCGGCTAACAATTCGTCCAGTTGATTTAAAGAAGTATCCTCTAAAAGAGCAGTACTTAACAGTTCATTTGAAAGTTCAGGATTTCGGTCCTTCCAGTAGTTTTCGAATATACTTGGAATGGCATTTCTTTTCTCTGCTTCATCTTTCGAGGCCATAACTTCGTTGCTGGCAGATGTAGTTGCTGAGGTACGATACTGATTATTTAAAATGTTTTCTTCTGAATTTTTTTTACCAGCCTTTTCCTGATGAGCATAACGGGAGTCTTCTTTTGATCGTTGATTGGTCTGGGATCTATTGCTTCCCGAATCATTTAAATCTTTTTCATTTTCAGTATTATTAATTCGATCAGTAATAGCAGCATTAGAGCTGCCTGCTTCTTCAGAATTGTTTTTATCTCCTTGACTATTTTGCGCCGCGTCTCCAGATTGTTCCTCTTCAATGATCACATCCTGGTTCGCAATTCTTTCTTCTGAAGTAGAATCCTGATTCACATTATCATGGCTTTTAGCTCCCTTTTCTACAGACTCATTCACAAATCCCGGTTCTGAAACTTCCGTAGAAGAAACATTCATTTTCCAGATTCCCGTAGCAACTAAGGCTAAAATTGCAGCCGCAGCAGTAAATTTAAGCCAGAGTGGAATGACCGGCTTTTTAGCAACTGGTGGTGTTCCGGCATCTAGTCGCGCCGATATTTGCTCCCAGTTTCCAGGGGAAGGTTCTTTCTCGAAGTCCTTGAACTTCTCCTGAAAGATCCTGTCTATGTTCTTTTTCTCTTTCATGATGATTTCACCGCTTTTGAGTTCTGTACCAATTCAATTTTCTCCTTTAGAGAAGTTCTGGCTCTGGCCAGGTTTGATTTCGAAGTTCCCTCAGTGATACTTAATAAATCTGAAATTTCTTTATGAGAATACCCATCCAGCACATAAAGGTTGAATACCTGTCTATATCTATCTGGTAATTCCTGTACGCATTGTAGGAGGAAGTCTACGGAAATATTATCTGTTTCAACTTCTACTTCTTCTTCCTGCAGATCCTCTTCGTTGGTAATGCCGTAAACTTTCTGTTGCCTGTGTTTTTGAAGTGAAGTATTAATTAGAATGCGTTTCATCCATCCTTCAATAGATCCCTTATCCTGAAACTGACCAATCTTTTCGAAAATAGTCACGAACCCATCCTGTAAATTATCCTCTGCCTGTTGATAGTTATCAGAATATTTCAGGCATACCCCAAACAACTTGGGAGAATAGAGTTTGTAAAGCTCTTCCTGAGCTTTCCTTTCATGTTGTTTGCAACGATAGATGAGGTCTTTGGAACCCACGTATTTATTTTAGGTTAGTGCTTATGACTGCTCCATTACAACAGGTACGATAACTTCTTCATAGATTGCTTCATCTCCTTCCTGTCCCTTCCAGAATCTAAAAGTGTAATCTCTTTCTTCGTCGATGGTCACTACAAACTTTGTGCTTGAAGATGCTCCAATAACATCTCTGGTACAGGAACTATTTTCGACAACAGCGGTAACAACCGAAATGTAGATCTGGCTTCTTTCTTCTGAAGTTGTGCCTGCTCTTCGAGCGTCTAGCGCCTGAAAGTTATTACAATCTGATGGAAAGACGAAATCTACTCTTACATCGTAAGTTTTACCTAATACAAATTCGTCTGGCAGATCATGACTGGTAATACTTGCTAATTCGTAGGAGGTGATTTGGGAATCATTGTCTACTGAACAACTTATTAGCAGTAATGTCAGGGCTATTACAACCAATTTTCTCATATTCTTATTGCTTTTATAGTAGATGCAATAATTGAGAAATGGTTGCGTAGGTATCAAAAAAAATCCCCGGGAGGGGATTTTTAATTAAGCTTCTTTGGCGACCTTGATAGCTTCTTTAATTTTGACTTCCAGTTCTTCCATAAGATCTGGATTATCCTTTAATAAGGTTTTGACTGCATCACGACCCTGTCCAAGTTTGGTGTCTTCATAGCTAAACCATGATCCACTTTTCTTGACAATCTCGTAATCCACACCAATATCAATGATCTCACCGATCTTGGAAACACCCTCACCGTACATGATATCGAATTCGGCAGTTTTAAATGGTGGAGCAACTTTGTTCTTCACTACTTTAACCCTGGTCTTATTACCCATTACGTTATTTGCACTATCCTTGATTTGGGTAGATCTTCTAATATCCAAACGAACGGAAGCGTAGAATTTTAATGCATTACCACCGGTAGTAGTTTCCGGATTCCCGAACATTACCCCGATCTTCTCTCTTAGCTGGTTGATAAAGATCACCGTACAATTTGTTTTGCTAATTGAAGAAGTAAGTTTTCTAAGTGCCTGCGACATTAATCTCGCATGAAGTCCCATTTTAGAATCACCCATTTCACCTTCTATCTCGCTCTTTGGTGTAAGTGCCGCAACGGAGTCAATCACAATAATATCGATCGCACCAGAGCGAATAAGATTATCTGTTATTTCAAGCGCCTGTTCACCGTTATCTGGCTGAGAGATGATCAGGTTATCAATGTCAACATCAAGTTTTTCAGCATAAAAACGATCAAAAGCATGTTCTGCATCAATAAAAGCAGCAATACCGCCTTTTTTCTGAGCTTCAGCAATCGCATGTAAAGTAAGTGTGGTTTTACCAGAAGATTCAGGACCATAAATCTCGATCACTCTTCCTCTTGGGTATCCACCAACTCCCAAAGCAAGGTCCAATCCAAGTGAACCTGTAGAAATTGCGTCTACATCCACGACCACCTGGTCGCTCATTTTCATCACGGTACCCTTTCCGTAGGTTTTATCCATTTTGTCAAGGGTAAGCTTTAAGGCTTTTAATTTCGCTTCTTTCTCTTTATCGTTGCTCATGTATATGTTTTAAAATATATCCAATTAAGGTGTGCTAAAATAATATAAGTTTTGTTGCAATACAATAAAAATGTAGCTACAATTATGGAATTATTCCAAATATTTGGATAAGCTTTGGAAATACTCTCAAATTTTCTCACCTCAGTTAAAAATGTATCTTTGCCGAAATTTTTCTTAACCCTTAAAATATTAGTATAGCATGCAACTGTACAATAAATTGAGCGCTAAGGAAAGGGAAGCACTATTAGAAGAAGCCGGTGAAGACAGGCTTACGCTCTCTTTCTATGCTTACGCAAAAATCGGAAATCCCGAACTTTTCAGAAATCATCTTTTTATTGCCTGGGACCAGATGGATGTTCTCGGGAGGATCTATGTAGCGCACGAAGGTATTAATGCCCAGCTTTCAGTTCCTGCCAGGCGGTTCAATGAATTCAAGAAATTTATTGACGAAATCTATTTCCTGGAAAATGTTCGATTGAATATCGCCATAGAGCATGATATCAAGTCCTTTCTGAAGCTGAAGGTGAAAGTGCGTAAGAAGATCGTAGCAGATGGTCTTAATGATGATACTTTTGATGTAACCAATAAGGGAATTCACGTGGATGCCAACCGGTTCAATGAACTAATAAATGATCCAAACACAATTCTGGTGGATATGAGAAACCACTATGAGAGCGAAATTGGTCATTTTCAGGGAGCGATCACACCAGATGTGGATACCTTCCGGGATTCACTTGATATTATCGAAGAGGATCTGAAAGATCATAAAGAAGATAAGAACCTGGTGATGTATTGTACTGGCGGGATTCGATGCGAAAAAGCTAGTGCTTATTACAAACACAAAGGATTTCAGAATGTTTATCAACTTGAAGGCGGAATTATTGAATATACCCGTCAGGTCGAAAATCAGCAACTGGAAAACAAATTTATAGGAAAGAACTTTGTTTTTGATCATCGACGCGCCGAGCGAATTTCAGAAGATGTGATCGCACAGTGTCATCAATGCGGAAAAGCTTGTGATACGCATGTAAATTGTGCGAACGAAGCTTGTCATCTGTTATTCATTCAGTGTGAGGAATGTGCGGAAAAAATGGATAATTGTTGTTCTACAGATTGTAAAGAGATCCATGCCTTACCTTATGAAGAACAGAAAGCATTGAGAAAAGGAAAAGGAGCCAGCAACAAGATCTTTAAAAAAGGAAGATCTGAAGTTTTGCGTTATAAGCAATAGTTTCTTCTAAATGGTGGAGCCAATTAATATTGGTATATTTACTGTTGAAAATTTTTATGAACCTCAAGGAGGTACTTTAGGGAATGCCGAATGCCCGGTATTAGGGCTGTGAAGATGAAGGAGATCCTGCACCAGAAAGCAAAGCGCTTAGACAGGATGATGTTTTACAGGCTATCTAAAGCTACGCCCTCAATATATATAACATATGGCTTGCACAAGTTGCTCGACCGGCAAAGACGGTCAGCCGAAAGGATGTAAGAACAACGGAACCTGTGGAACAGACAGTTGTAATAAACTAAGCGTTTTCGACTGGCTTTCCAACATGTCTCTTCCGGGAGGCGTGGAACCTTTTAATATCGTAGAAGTACGTTTTAAAAACGGCCGTAAACACTTCTATAGAAATACTGAAAATCTAAGTCTTAGTATTGGCGATGTAGTTGCTACGGAAGCCAGCCCAGGTCACGATGTAGGACAGGTTAGTCTTACCGGTGAGCTCGTTCGCGTACAGATGAAGAAGAAAAAAGTTGCGCAGGATTCCGAAGAAGTTCTGAAGATCTACCGTAAAGCTTCTCAAAGAGATATCGATATCTGGCAGGAAGGAAGAGAGCGCGAGGAGAAGATCAAACAAAGATCAAGACAGATTGCGATCAGGCTTAATCTAAGCATGAAAATAAGCGATATCGAGTTTCAGGGAGATGGTTCTAAAGCTACTTTTTACTACACTGCAGAAGATCGTGTGGATTTTCGACAATTAATTAAGGAGTTCGCACGGGAATTCAATACCCGTATTGAAATGAAACAGATCGGACTTCGACAGGAAGCGGCCAGGCTTGGAGGAATTGGTTCCTGTGGTCGAGAACTTTGCTGTTCTACCTGGCTTACAGACTTTAGATCTGTTAGCACTTCAGCAGCTAGATATCAGCAATTATCCCTTAATCCTCAGAAACTTGCAGGACAATGTGGGAAACTAAAGTGCTGCCTGAACTATGAATTGGATACTTATCTGGAAGCATTAAAATCTTTTCCAAAAACCGACGTTAAGTTAAAGACCAAGAAAGGAACTGCCGTATGTCAAAAAATAGACATTTTTAAAGGTGCGCTCTGGTATGCTTATGAAGGAGAATGGATGAACTGGCACCAGTTGAGTCCGGAACAGGCGAATAAGATCGTAGCCCTGAATAAAAAGGGTGAAGCGGCTACTAGCCTGGAAGAATATGAAACAGAAGTGATCCTAAGCGAAGAAAAAACAAAAGGATTTAATAATTCTGGCGGTGAAGATAGTCTTACGCGTTTTGATAAACCAAAACAGCAACAAAGTAAGAAACGAAATAAGAAAAGAAAGAAACGCAAACCAAACCCTACAAAGTCTAAGAATGCGTAAAGTTTTTTGCCTATTAATTTTTGTTTCAGCGCTTACAGTTGGCTGTGATGAAAAACGGGTTTTTGATGAATACCAGGCGGTACAGCATTGGCATAAAGATTCAGTGGTCACTTTTGAACTGGAGGAACTGGACTCAACAAAGGTATATGACCTGTTTATTAATGTGCGGAACAATAACCAGTACGCTTACAGTAATTTGTTTTTAATAACCGAAATCAGATTCCCGCAGGGAAAGGTGATTAGCGATACTCTCGAGTATGAAATGGCTCGACCAGATGGGAAATGGCTTGGGGAAGGCTTTGGAGATATCAAGGAAAGCAAACTCTGGTATAAGGAAGACGTGAAATTTGAAGAATCGGGCAATTACAAAGTGAGCATACAACAGGCGATGCGTAAGAATGGTGATGTGGACGGTATCGAAGAACTGGAAGGAATAACCGATATAGGATTCAGAATTGAAAAGAACGACAATTAATTTTTAGCATATAAATGGCCGCTACTAACAAGAAAACAAAGAAACCAGCGCATAGCAATCGCAAGTATATCGTGGGTTTCTGGACATTATTTGGAATTGGGATTCTAGCCGGAATTCTAATTTTTCTTTTTGCAGGTTGGGGATTTTTCGGAAAGATGCCTTCTTTCGATGAACTCGAAAACCCTGAAAACAACCTTGCTACCGAAATCTTTTCCGCAGATGGAGAAACCCTTGGAAAATATTACAGTGAGAACAGAACCCCGATCAAATATGAAGATCTGCCAGATCACCTGGTACAGGCTTTAATCGCTACTGAAGATGAACGTTTTTATCAACACTCGGGGATCGATGCAAAAGGAACCGCCAGAGCTGCAGTTTACCTGGGAACAAGAGGTGGTGCGAGTACCATTACCCAACAATTAGCAAAACAATTATTTACTGAAGATGTCGCACAAAACGATGTGGAACGGGTATTTCAGAAAGTGAAGGAATGGGTGATTTCAACAAGACTGGAACGCCAGTACACCAAGGAAGAGATCATTACCATGTACTTCAATAAATACGATTTTATCTACCAGGCGGTGGGAATTCGTTCTGCTTCCAAGATCTATTTCGATAAGGAACCTTCAGAATTGAAAATAGAAGAGTCGGCAGTTCTGGTAGGAATGCTGAAGAACTCGGCGCTCTACAACCCAATGCGAAGACCAGAACTGGTGGAATCCAGAAGAAACCAGGTTTTTGAGCAAATGAATCGTAATGGTTTTATTTCTGAACAGGAAACAGATTCTCTTCAGAAGTTACCTATGAAAATTGAATTCACTCCGGAAGGGCATGATGAGGGAATGGCGACTTATTTTAGAGCTTACCTTCAGGGCTTTATGAAAGAATGGATCGAAGAAAATCCGAAGCCTGATGGATCTGAATATAGTCTATATCGCGACGGACTCAAGATTTACACCAGCATTGATTCAAAAATGCAGGAATATGCAGAAAATGCAGTCACCAGTCATATCGCCAATCTTCAGAAATCATTTGATCGCCAGAACGAGAAAAATCCAACGGCCCCTTTCCGCGATATTACTGAAGAGGAAGTTGAGTCCAGTATACAGAATGCGATGAGAGTCTCTGCCCGCTGGAAGCAAATGAAAGCACAGGGAAAATCTGATGCTGAGATCAAGAAATCCTTTAAAGAGAAAGCGGAAATGAGAGTTTTCAGCTGGAAAGGAACTATTGATACAGTGATGACTCCGCGTGATTCTATTCTTTATTATAAGGCATTTTTGCAAGCAGGAATGATGTCTATGGTTCCTCAAACCGGCGAAGTGAAAGCCTGGGTTGGAGGAATTGACTTTAAGCATTTCAAATACGAGCACGTTAAGCAGGGGAAAAGACAGGTAGGTTCAACCTTTAAACCCTTTGTGTACGCAACTGCGATAGACCAGCTTAAATTTTCACCTTGTGATACCTTGCCAAGATCTAAATTTACGATCGAAGCCGGCAAACATGGAAATATGAAAGACTGGGCGCCTAGAAACAGTGATAATGAATATTCAGGAATGCTTTCGCTTAAACAGGCGCTGGCGAGATCTGTAAATACCATTACTGCGCGATTGATCGATAAAACAGGTCCGGGACCTGTGATCGATCTACTTGGTAAACTGGGTATTGATACTGAAAACGTGCCTGCAGTGCCTTCGATCGCACTGGGAACAGCAGATATCAGTCTTTTTGAGATGGTTTCAGCATACAGCACTTTTGCGAACCAGGGAGTTTATATCAAACCGGTAATGGTGAATCGTATTGAAGATAAGAATGGGACTGTACTTTATCAAAACGTTCCAGAAACCAGGGATGTTCTTAGCAAAGAAGCAGCTTACGTAACTGTAAACTTACTAGAGGGCGTAACTCAGGGAGGTTCAGGAACCAGGCTGCGTAATACCTGGGGAACCACTAATGCATTTTACAAGGATGTAATGACCGGTTATCCGTACGATTTTAAAAATCCGATAGCAGGTAAAACAGGGACTACGCAGAATCAAAGTGATGGTTGGTTTATGGGAATGGTGCCAGATCTTGTAACCGGAGTATGGGTAGGAGCTGAAGATCGTGCAGTACATTTTCCAGGAATACAGTATGGTCAGGGAGCTACCATGGCACTGCCAATCTGGGGGATGTATATGAAAGATGTGTATGCAAATCCAGATCTCAATGTGTCCAAAGAAGCTTTTGAAAGACCGGAGAATTTGAGCATTGCGATAGATTGTGCAAGCTATAACTCGAATAGTTCAAATGACGATTCGGTTCCAGACGAGCTTGATTTTTAAATAATCTTCAGTAATTCGGTATAATAATTCTGAATTAATTAATTAAGCCAACTTCTGTCGTTGTATTGACCTTTTAAATTTTGTATTTTCGGATTAAATTCTGAAAAAATGATCATAAAAACGGTTGATAGCGTACAGAAGGCTACAGAAGGTGTAAAAGACGGAATGACTTTTATGCTAGGTGGTTTTGGACTCTGCGGAATTCCGGAGAACGCCATTTCTGAACTGGTACGCCTTAATATTAAAAATCTTACCTGTATTTCTAATAATGCAGGTGTAGATGATTTTGGACTTGGGCAATTACTTCACAAGAAACAGATCGATAAAATGGTTTCCTCATATGTAGGTGAAAATGCCATTTTCGAGAAACAAATGCTTAGCGGTGAACTTGACGTGGAATTGATTCCGCAGGGAACGCTAGCAGCAAGATGCCAGGCAGCACAACAAGGTTTTCCTGCGATCTATACACCAGCAGGTTATGGAACTGAAGTTGCAGAAGGCAAGGAAACCAGAGAGTTTGACGGAAAAATGTACGTACTTGAAGAAGCTTTCAAGGCAGATTTTGCTTTTGTAAAAGCCTGGAAAGGGGATAGAGCTGGGAACCTTATTTTTAAAGGAACAGCCAGAAACTTTAATCCGGTCATGTGTGGTGCAGCGAAAATCACGGTAGCCGAGGTGGAAGAACTCGTAGAGCCTGGTGAACTGGATCCTAACCATATTCACGTTCCGGGAATTTTCGTACAAAGAATTTTCCAGGGAAAGGATTACGAGAAGAGAATTGAACAACGTACGGTTAGACAAAAAGATTAAGCGATGGCACTAGATAAAAACGGAATAGCACAACGAATTGCTAAAGAAGTAAAGGACGGATATTATGTAAATCTTGGAATAGGGATTCCAACATTAGTAGCAAACTTTGTTCGGGATGATATTCAGGTAGAGTTCCAGAGTGAAAATGGAATTCTGGGAATGGGTCGTTTTCCCCTGGATGGAGAGGAGGATGCAGATCTTATAAATGCCGGGAAACAAACGATCACTGCCAGACCCGGAGCAAGTTTTTTTGATTCTGCCACAAGTTTTGGGATGATACGAGGGAAGCACGTGGATCTTACGATCCTTGGAGCTATGGAAGTAGCTGAAAATGGAGATATTGCCAACTGGAAGATCCCAGGGAAAATGGTGAAAGGAATGGGTGGAGCCATGGACCTGGTAGCTTCAGCAGAAAATATTATTGTGGCCATGATGCATACTAATAAGGCTGGAGAGTCCAAATTGCTGAAAAGATGTTCTCTGCCGCTTACAGGCGTTGGCTGCGTGACTAAGATCGTAACTAACCTTGCGGTGATAGAAGTAACCGATAATGGCTTTAAATTGCTTGAAACGGCACCGGGTGTAAGTGTGGAAGACGTTCAAAATGCTACGGAAGGAAAACTCATCGTCGAAGGCGATATTCCTGAAATGCAATTATAATTTTAAAGCCGGATTTATTCCGGCTTTTTTTATGTTCTAATCTTGGATATCACTGTTTACGATTCCCGATCATTTTGTAGGTTTCGTCAATATAACGATAGAAATCTTCGTAATGTTTATCATCATCTTTCCGAATGAGTTTTTCACCAAGCCTTACGATCACGAGCTCATCTTCAGGAATTATGATCACGTATTGACCTAAAATACCTCGCATATAATAGATCTCTTTATCTTTATAATCGCTTAGCCAGAAGCCGTAACCATAGTATGGTGAATCTTCAAATCTAGGTTTTGAAAGCTGTTCGATATAGGCAGCATCCAATAGTTGCTCGCCGTTCCACTGGCCGTTATTAAGTAATAATTTTCCAAATTTCCCAAAGTTTCTCGCATTGGTAGCGATACAACAGTACGCTTTCTCCATGCCAGATTCTTTACTATCCAGTTGCCAGAGCGCACTATCGTTCATTCCCATTGGTTTCCAGAAACTTTCGCTCAGGTAGTCACTCAGGCTTTTACCGGTAGCCTTTTGAATGACCATAGCGAGCAATTGTGTATTTCCGCTAAGGTATTCAAATTCCTCTCCTGGAGTTTTGATCACTTTCAAATCCAGCACCTGCTCCCGAATATCTTTTCCAAAGTAGGCGCGGGCAGTTGATGCAAATGGATTGTAATAATTTTCATTCCAGTTAAGCCCTGAAGCCATCGAGGAAAGATCTCCGATTTTAAGTTTTTTGTCGAACTGAGGGAAAAAGTTTTCTACAGGCTGCTGGATATTTTCAAGGTATCCATCCTGAATTGCTTTGTACATAAGTAATGTAACCACACTTTTAGCCATGGAAAAGGAATTCGTCTGGCTCGCAACACCGTATTCCTGGTAGTAATTTTCATAGACCAGGCTGTCGTTCTGAATGATTAAAAAAGCAGCGGTCTCCAGTTCGTTATGCAGACTATCGATACTTCTGGTTGCTTTGATACTATTATAATCTTTTGCCAGCGGCCATTCCTGAATGTTTTCTCCATTCTCAATAATGGCGTTATCAAAGTAGGGATGATCATCGATAAAAGCAGTTTTGTGTCCGTTTAAATAAGTGGTTTGTACTGCACGCAAAATATATCCATAACCTGTTAAATAAAGACCTATGGATAGAACAACGATAAATAATGCAATATATAGGAGGAGCTTGAAAATCTTTTTCATACTCTGAAATTAGCAAATTTAGAATAGACTTTGCTGTAAAGGTGGGTTTTCCAGATCCAGCAACCATTTGTTGCGATGCAAACCGCCAGCATAACCAGTAAGAGAACCATCACTTCCAATTACACGATGACAGGGAACAACGATCCAGAGCGGATTCTTTCCATTGGCAGAAGCTACGGCTCTAATTGCCTTCTCATCGCCAAGTTTACGCGATAGATCAAGATATGAAACTGTAGTTCCATAAGGGATCTTTCCAAGTTCTTCCCAGACTCTCTTCTGAAAGTCGGTTCCCTTCGGATTCAATTGTAGATCAAAATTCTGTCTCTTTTCTGAAAAATACTCCTGTAGTTCCAAAACTGCTGTCTGAAGAATCTCAGGTATTTCTGAAGATTCCTTGGTAGAATCATCAACTTTTATCTCCAGAATTCCGTTTTCGTCTCCAAGGATCGTTGCGACCCCAAGTGGTGTTCTAATGTTTACCTGTTTCATCTACATCAGGTTCATCACTATTATCTAAAGTAGAAGTAGTTTCCTGGTCCTGTTTTCTCTGGATGAGTCCGAGGCGTTTTGCGCGGCGTTCCCAGTTCTTTCTGGCAAGTACCTGCATGTCTTCCACACTATCGCTTTCATCCATGATCTCCAGCCCTAATAATGTTTCGATAATGTCTTCCATGGTAACGATCCCGGTGGTATTACCAAATTGATCCACGATCATGGAAATATGAGCGCGTTTTTCAACGAAGATCTCGAACAATTCAGGAATAGGAGTATTGTCGTTCGTCACCAGGATATCTCTTTTAATGTTACTTAGAGGTTGCTCACCATGTTCATCGATCATAGCTTCCAGAACATCATCTTTCAGAATAAATCCTGAGACATTGTTTGATTTCTCTTTATAAACAGGGATTCTTGAGAATTTCAGATTCTTATGGTTGGAATAGAAATCGCTCAGACTCATACTTTCGTCTTCTACGATCGCTACTGAAAATGGGGTCATCACGTCTTTAGCTTCGATAGATTTGAAAACGAGTAAGTTCTTGATAACCGTAGTTTCGCTTTCTTCGAAAACACCCTCTTCTTCCGCAGCATCAGTGATCGCAGCGAATTCTTCTCGGCTCATCGTACTTACATGGGCAGATTTCCCGATCAGTTTTGTAGTAAGCATCATTAGCCATAGAATTCCCGTATACTTAAGCGGGAAGATCATGATATTAAGAGTTTTGGCAGTAAAATTACCTAACGACTGCCAGTAGGTAGCTCCAATGGTCTTCGGAATAATTTCTGAAAGTACGAGGATCGCTAAAGTCATGATGGCTGACACGATCATCACAGAATTTCCCCCATCACCGAAGGTCTTTTCAGCCTGAACACCCACAAGAATAGCTCCCACGGTATGAGCAATAGTGTTTATGGTAAGAATTGCGATAAGCGGCTTGTCTATATCCTTCTTTAGATTTGCCAGATCTTTAGCATAGCTCTTTCCTTCCTTTTTCCTGATCTTGATATAGGATGGTGTTATACTCAGTAATGTAGCTTCCAGAATGGAGCACATAAAAGAAAAAAATATTGATAATACGGCAAAAATGATCAGTAATCCCATGCACTTAAATAAGTTAGACTGGCTAATTTATGTATTCTCAATTCAAATATTTAAAAAGAAATTATAAAACAAAAAAGGTCTTTCATGTTCGAAAGACCTTTCTCGATTTTTGCTGAAGGTTAAGCAGCGATCAAAGGAGTTATTTTAGTTTCCCATTTTCGTGCCTGCTGCAATCTTATTTCAGGAGCAGTAATGTCACTACCGGCTTCATCGTAGAAGCAAATAGACTTAGCACTTTGCATTTGCTTAGCGGCGAAATTTAAGGCCAGAAACTGAATTTTTTCTGAATTTCTAGCCTGTAGATCATGTTGCAACTGTATTGTGGCATATTGAGTAAGATCAATGATCTCAAATTGATCCTCACCTTCAGCATTGCTGAAAATGATTTTTTTATTGCTCACGTCCAGTGCTATGATCGTAGTGCCAACCTGTTCAAACTCGTCTATTTTGAGTTTATTCTGGGTAGCAAAATCATAAGCTTGTTGCTTCACTTTTGAAGTTTGAGCATTGCTTTTTAAAATAAGATATATAATAGGTATTGCGAAAAGAGCCAGAAGTACCAGCCCTAAAATTAGAGATATAGTATCCATATTGATTTAGTATTTAAAATGAAATAAATGGTGCTTTTCAGGTATTTAAACCTTAATCAGCTTGATGTAATTCATTCTATTTACCAGAAACTATGGAATGGAAAGAGGATTTTCTTCAGGTGAAAATGAAACCTGAAATTTGTAAAGATCTGTAGACCTACTTTTTCTTCTGAAATTACCGCTTCAATACTATCAAGACTTCCGAAGACTTTTGAAAAATCGGACTCTTCAGCATTTACTTTTTCAGAAAAAGAAAAAGCTTCATCAGGCAGATAAGCATTCTTGTTACTATGCGCCTGATTAAACTGAAATTCATCAGTAGGCTTTATTTCCGTAGAAACTTCAGTAGCATAAACATTCGTACCACCAAGTAGAAATACCTGAAGCAGTAGCAAGTTTATCCATAAAAAATTACTGAATTTCATACAACAATGTTAAGCCAAAAACTGATTGTAAAAACAGAAGCAGTCTTATATTTTTCTAAAAATCAGGAAATTAATTTCACCGCATCTTTTGCGAAATACGAGGCGATCATATTAGCCCCGGCCCGCTTTATAGCTGTTAACTGTTCCAGTATTACAGCGTCGTGGTCCAGCCATCCTTTCTCAGCTGCAGCTTTGATCATCGCATATTCACCACTTACCTGGTAGACCGCAACAGGCACATTTACAGCATTTTTGATATCACGCACAATGTCCAGATAACAAAGACCTGGTTTCACCATCACGATATCTGCACCTTCTTCAATGTCCATCAAAGTTTCCTTGATAGCTTCATCCCGATTGGCAGGGTCCATCTGGTAGGTTTTCTTATCACCAAAGCCTGGAGCAGAATCCAGAGCATCTCTAAACGGACCATAAAACGCGGAAGCGTACTTCGCGGAATAGCTCATAATGCCGGTATCATGAAAACCTTCATCCTCGAGTAAAGTTCTCATCTCGAAGATCCTACCATCCATCATATCACTGGGCGCTACAAAATCTGCACCTGCCTTAGCATGAGATAAAGCCATCTCTGCCAGGATCGCGTTGGTATCATCGTTAAGGATCTTACCATCATTTACGATCCCATCGTGACCGTAAGAGGAATAAGGATCAAGGGCAACATCTGTCATGATGACCATCTCAGGCGCGACATCTTTCACAGTCTTCACGGCTCTTTGCATCAATCCATCAGGATTTATAGCTTCAGTACCAGCATTGTCTTTTAGTTCATCCGGGACCTTTACAAAAAGCAAAACCGACTTTAGACCAAGGCTCCATAATTCTTTTATTTCCTGCTTTAGAAGATCAAGGCTATATCTATAATAACCGGGCATGGAAGCGATCTCTTCCTTAACCTGTTTTCCTTCTACCACAAAAATTGGCACCAGGAAATCGTTTGGAGAGATAAAGGTTTCTCTAACCAGTGATCTTACAGATTCGTTCGTACGTAGTCTTCGGTTTCTTCTAAGCATTGTTTCAATTTTTTAGTATTGCTGCAGGCGCAGTATATTTTAAACCCAATTCACAGGTCTTTCAAGCACCTGTATGAGTTTTTCTTCTTCACTTCCAGGTTCAGGATGATGATCATAAACCCATTGTACGTGAGGTGG
The DNA here is from genome assembly GCF_048285865.1 of Christiangramia marina. Lineage (NCBI taxonomy): Bacteria > Pseudomonadati > Bacteroidota > Flavobacteriia > Flavobacteriales > Flavobacteriaceae > Christiangramia > Christiangramia marina. Next base: position 1,058,565 of record NZ_JBLVTK010000001.1, read on the forward strand.
AAGGCTCATGAGGATACTTTCTATTCTTCCGTTGGTCTTTAGACCGAACAAAGTTCCCTTATCATGTACAAGATTAAACTCTACGTAGCGTCCACGTCGAATTTCCTGCCATTTTCTATTCTCTTCAGAATAAGGCACATTCTTGCGTTTCTCCACGATCGGGATATAAGCCTGTAAAAATGAATCACCAACATCGGTCACAAAATCATACCAGTCGGCAATCTTCATACGATCATTCTCTTTTAAATAATCGAAGAAAAGTCCGCCGATTCCCCTGGCTTCATTCCTGTGTGCATTCCAGAAATATTCATCACACTTCTTCTTAAAATCTGAATAGAAAGAAAACCCATGAGGATTACATGCTTTTTTACAGGTATAGTGAAAGTGTTTTGCATCTTCCTCGAAAAGATAATAAGGAGTAAGATCCTGACCACCACCAAACCACTGGTCGATCACAGTACCGTCTTTCTCATACATTTCAAAATAGCGCCAGTTGGCATGAACCGTTGGAACCATTGGATTTTTAGGATGAAGCACAAGGCTGAGTCCGCAGGCGAAAAAGTCCACATCACCTACTTTAAAATAGCTTTGCATGGCCGGAGCCAGTGGACCGTGAACAGCAGAGATGTTCACACCTCCCTTTTCGAATACATTTCCATTTTCGATCACACGCGTTCTACCGCCACCGCCTTCATTTCTTTTCCAGATATCTTCTTTGAATTTGGCGCCGCCATCGATCTCCTCGAGTTTTGAAGTGATCGAATCCTGCAATTGTTCAATATATCTGTAAAATTGTTCTTTCATGCTCATGAAGACTTTTCAGCTTAGGTTCGGTTCTTGTAATTTTTAGTATTGGCTTATTCTCTGTATTCCTTGACAGCGTCTACGAAAGCTTTCGCATTATCTACAGGAATATTTGGCAAAATACCATGACCAAGGTTAGCGATATAACGATCTTTTCCAAAGGCTTTGATCATATCGTTCACCATATATTTAATTTCGATTGGTTTAGAGTAAAGCCTGGCAGGATCAAAATTCCCCTGCAAAGTGATCTGTCCACCACTTAAATAACGTGCATTTCGAGCATCACAAGTCCAGTCTACTCCAAGAGCAGCTGCTCCAGATTGTGACATATCTTTTAAGGCAAACCAACACCCTTTTCCGTAAGCAATTACAGGAACTTCATCTTTCAAAGCATCGATGATCTGTTGCATATACTGCCATGAGAATTCTTTGTAGTCATTAGGCTCCAGCAATCCTCCCCAGGAATCGAAAAGCTGTACGGCATCTACACCGGCTTTTACTTTTTCTTTCAGGTAAGCGATGGTAGTATCAGTAATTTTCTGAAGTAATTTATGCGCAGCGAAAGGTTCCATGAAACAGAATCTTTTCGCCTTATCAAAGGTTTTAGATCCCTGTCCCTGTACACAGTAACATAGAATGGTCCAAGGAGAACCGGCGAATCCTATGAGCGGTACCTCATCATTTAATTCCTGTTTTGTAAGCTTGATCGCATCAAAAACATAGCCAAGTGTCTCATTCACATCTGGTACGATCACCTGTTCTACTTTTGCGGGAGTATCTACTGGATTTGGCAACCACGGGCCAACACCTGGCTTCATCTCCACCTCGATGTTCATTGCCTGTGGGACTACAAGAATGTCGCTAAAAAGTATCGCAGCATCTGGTCCTATCTGGCGAATAGGCATTACCGTAATTTCAGTAGCAAGTTCAGGGGTACGACAGCGGGTGAAAAAGTCGTATTTCTCTTTAAGCTTCATAAAATCAGGAAGATATCTTCCTGCCTGTCTCATCATCCAAACGGGTGGACGTTCTACGCTTTCACCTCTAAGTGCTTTTAAAAAAAGGTCATTCTTGATCATTGCTGATGTTTTAAGTCTTTTCTAAATGTTTTTGCTACCACGGCGATCAGGTTTTCAATACCGGGAGTTCCCGGAGTTACGATGCTGGTAGTATGTTTTTTTGCTTCGGAAGCAGTAGTGTCTCCAATGCAAAATGCAATGGAATCAATCGTATTTTTACTGGTATAGCTTTTCACGCCGCTTGGGCTGTAAAAGAGAATTCCGTCGTAATCTGAATTAAATTGCTGAATGTTCAACGTGGTTTTATAGACCTTAATTTCCTCAAGAGCTATATTTTGCTGCCGAAGCATTTCCGGAAGTTCATCAAGTCTCGAATAACCACAGAAAAACTGAAATTCCCGGTTGCGATAATTCTGGATGATGATATTTGCCAAATCATGAGCATAGGCTGTAGTTTCCAGAACATTATAACCCATCTGCCTAGCCATTATTGCAGTTTTCTCTCCCACACAAAAGCAATTTGTGATATCAATTTTCTTTGATGTGATTGCTTTTAATGAATTCTTGCTGGTAAAAATGGCATTCTGGATAGTTTGTTCAGGCAGATCAAAATTCAGAAACTCTATGTTGATAGCATTATACTCCGCGAATCCAATCCCACTATTTAAAAGTAGTTCCTTCTGGTTGAGTGCTAGTTTTTTCGTGGAAAGTACGGTAGGCATTCATTAGTTATTTAAGGCAGTTTTAATATGCTGCATCAATTCACGGCCTCCGTTATTTAAAACTTCCTGAGCGCAGAACTTTCCTAAATTCTCTGCCTGTGCAACCGGAACGCTTTTTTCCACTTCAATTTTTCTGGTTCCGTCAAGGCTGAAAAGTGCTCCGTGAAAATGAATATGATCATCCTGAATTTTAGCCAGTGCTCCAATGGGAGCAGTACAACCACCTTCCAGAACTTTAAGAAATTCACGTTCTACATGGACACAAATTTGCGATTCCTGGTGCTTTAAAAGAGCCAGTGCTTTACGGCTTTCTTCGTCTTTTTCCATGGCTACGATAAGCATCGCACCCTGAGCTGGTGCCGGGATCATCCAGTTAAGATCTATATAATTATCTGGTTTGATCTCGATACGTTCCAGTCCGGCCGCGGCGAAAATGGCGCCATTCCAGTCGTTATCCTGTAATTTCTGCATTCTCGTGTTCACGTTTCCGCGAAGATCCACGACTTCATGTTCAGGGTATCTGTGCAGCCATTGTGCTTTACGTCGCAGGCTACCAGTAGCGATCTTTCCTGACTTATTTTCCAGGAAATCGATTCCTTTATGAACCAGAATATCCTTATTGCTGGCACGCTTCATCACTGCAGCTTCAACGATCCCTTTTGGAAGGGCCGTAGGTACATCTTTCATGGAGTGAACTGCAATATCTACTTCACCTTTGATCATGGCAACATCCAGGGTTTTCGTGAAAATCCCGGTGATTCCCATTTCATATAAAGGTTGATCTAAATTGAGGTCGCCAGTAGATTTTACAGGCACCAGCTCACTTTGATGACCGGTTCGTTCCAGTGCGTTCTGTACGGTGCGGGCCTGCCACATCGCTAGTTCACTATCGCGAGTGCCAATTCGAATTACTTTACTCATTTGCTAACTTCTTCGAGTTGAAAGACTTTGTGAATCAATTCCAGGCTTTCATTCGTAGTTTCTGTATCTTCTTTGAGGTGATTGGCAAAATGTTTCATGATCTTCTGTATGATACGATTGCTTACAATTTCAGCATGTTCATCATTGAAGTCAGACATTTTTTTGCGCTGGAAATCCAGTTCATCATCCTTCATAGACCTCAGCTTTTTCTTTAAAGCTTTGATCGTTGGAGCAAACTTTCTTGTTTCCAGCCATTGATTGAAGTCGTTTTCAACTTCAGCAATGATCTCTTTTGCCTGCGGAATGAATTGTTTTCTTCGTTCCAGGGTTTCATCGGTCATTTGCGATAAATGATCAAGGTGAATCAATTGCACGTTCGGCAATTCTTCAACATCTTCTGAAACGTTCTTCGGAATAGAAAGATCAAGTATCAAAAGATCTTTTTTAGAATAGATAAGTTCTTTGGAAACCGTAGGATTCTGAGCTCCGGTAGCAACGATCAAAATATCACTATTCCTGATCTCTGCCTGGAGATCTGCATAATCCTTAACGATAAGATCAAATTTACCAGCAACTTTTTCAGCCTTATCCTTTGTTCTGTTGATTAAGGTGATATGGTTATTCCGGGTGTGCTTTACCAGATTTTCGCAGGTATTACGTCCTATTTTTCCTGTTCCGAAGAGAAGAATGTTCTTATCTGAAACATTCTCTATATTCTTTAATATATACTGTACAGAGGCAAATGAAACTGAAGTCGCTCCACTTGAGATCTCTGTCTCGTTCTTAATTCTTTTACTGGCCTGGATCACAGCATTAACCAATCTTTCCAGAAATGCATTTACCAGACCGAGCTTTTTGGAACGTACGAAAGCAACCTTTAACTGACTTATAATTTCAAAATCACCCAGGATCTGGCTGTCCAGTCCTGTTCCAACCCTGAACATATGAGCAATCGCCTGTTTGTTCTTATAAACGTAAGCTACTTTCTCAAATTCCTCTACTGTTCCATGAGTATGTTCACAAAGCAATTTGATCAACTGGAAAGGATGTTCTGCGAAACCGTAAATTTCAGTACGATTACAGGTGGAAGTTAAAAGAATACCATCGATACCTTCGCGGCCGGCCTGTTGCAACAAATTTTCTTTCGACTGTTCCGTAAGACTGAAGTGTCCACGGATCTCGGCATCAGCCTTTTTGTAGCTTAAACCTATCGTATAAAAATGCTTACCTCTTGAAATGTGATAATCTTCCATGTATCGATTTGGAAATACGCTTGCAAAAATAGCAGAAGAGTATTTCAAAAAATAACGCTAGAGGCACTAAATGTGTCGATAGATGATATTTATCAGCTTTTTAAAGTCCGAAACTTCAAAATGCGCTATTTTTGTAGTAAACAAAGCTGTTGTGAATAGATTTGTTTAGACTGATTCTAAATAAATAAAATTTCCGAGGATGGATGAAAGCAAAAAAAATAACGCTGTAAGTATTTCAGAAGAAATCAAGATCGAAGATGGTTTCTATATTCTGAAGTTTCAGAATGATACAGATGAGAATAAGATCATGTCCCGCGAAATTGATAATAGTTTCATTCAATTTCACTTCAATGTAAAGGGGAACAGTAAGTTTCTTTTCAATAGCGGGAGTTATGAATTACCACTTCCTGAAGAGAATTCACTTTTATTATACAATCCCCAGCGCGATCTGCCACTACATTTATCCATGGAAAAAGAGAGTTGGTTAATTTCTTTGGTAATTTCCATTAAGAAATTTCACGCTCTGTTTTCGCAGGAAGCAGATTATATCACTTTTTTAAGTGGTGACAATAAGGATAAGAAATACTATAAGGATGCTCAGGTCTCGCCTTCAACCGCGGTAGTGTTAAACCAGATCATGAATTTTAATCTAACTCCCAGTATCAAAAATCTTTATTTTAAAGCGAAAGCTTTCGAATTATTAAGTCTGTACTTTAATAAAGCAGAGAATCCAGATCTGGAACAATGTCCGTTTTTGAGTGACGAAGAGAATATCAAGAAGATAAGAAGAGCAAAAGATATCGTGATCGCAAGAATGGCAGAGCCGCCATCCCTGCAGGAACTTTCAGATGAAATTGGACTTAGTCTTAAAAAGCTAAAAGAAGGTTTTAAGCAAATTTATGGCGATTCGGTTTATAGCTTTCTGTTCGATTATAAAATGGAATATGCACGCAAGCTTCTGGAGACAGGTGAATATAACGTAAATGAAGTAGGACTGAAAGTTGGTTACAGTACGGCGAGTCACTTTATTGCCGGTTTTAAAAAGAAATTTGGAACCACGCCGAAGAAATATACATTGTCGGTTAGCTAAACGATTATTGAATCATAGAGAACACTAATTATAAAGGGTATTTCAATAGACCAGTTAGTATTATTTTTGAGCTGAAAAAGAAAAATTATGAGTAAAGGCGTATTGCTGGTAAATCTGGGTTCTCCAGACAGTACCGACCCCAAAGATGTCAAGAAATATTTAGGTGAATTCCTTATGGATGAGCGAGTGATCGATGTGCCATACTGGGCAAGGACACTGCTGGTAAAAGGAATTGTATTGAACACCCGTCCTAAAAAATCTGCTGAAGCTTACCAGAAGATTTGGTGGGATGAAGGTTCCCCGCTCATTGTACTTTCTGAAAGACTCCAGAGCAAGATCGATGAAAAAACCTCTGTACCAATTGCACTGGCTATGAGGTATGGAACACCGAATATCAAACAGGGTTTACAGGAATTGAAGGATAAGGGAGTGGACGAAGTGCTGCTTTTCCCATTGTATCCACAATTCGCTATGGCCACTACCGAAACCATTCTGGTCCTTGCTGAAGAATTGCGTAAAGAATTCTTTCCGGAAATGAGCTTTACCACGGTGCCACCATTTTATAATCATCCAGATTATGTAAGAACTTTGGCAAACAGCATTGCTGAAAATCTTGAAGGTAAGGAATATGAACATTTGCTATTCTCATATCATGGTGTTCCCGAAAGGCATATTCGCAAAAGCGATGTGACCAGTTCACATTGTAAGATAGACGGCTCCTGTTGCCAGACGGCATCCACCGCTCACCAGTTCTGTTACCGTCATCAATGCTTTGAAACCACCAGGTTGGTTACGGAACATTTAGGAATGAAACCTAATACTTATAGCGTTTCCTTCCAGTCAAGATTGGGATTCGACCCATGGCTAAAGCCTTATACAGATAGAACCATTGAAAGATTTGGAAAACAGGGAATGAAGAAATTAGCCATTGTGACTCCTGCTTTCGTTTCAGATTGTCTGGAAACACTGGAAGAAATTGCCATGGAAGGCGAAGAGATTTTCCATGAAGTTGGAGGAAAAGATTTCTCTGTAGTTCCCTGTTTGAACGATCGCGAGGATTGGGTAAAAGTATTATCCAGATGGATCGATGAGTGGGCAACCCAGCCAACTACGGTGGAGGCTTAATGGCCGTGCGAAACTCCAAAGCACTGGGTGATAAACCTATTGGTAAGTTACTTATTCAGCAGGCATTACCGGCATCTGTAGGGATATTGGTGATGTCCTTAAACATCCTGGTAGATACTATATTTGTTGGAAACTGGATAGGCTCGATCGCAATTGCGGCCATCAATGTTGTGTTGCCTGTCTCTTTTTTTATAGCGGCTTTAGGAATGGCTATAGGGATTGGTGGAAGTTCGATCATTTCCCGGGCGCTTGGCGCAAATGAAGATTCCAAAGCCTTACGAACCTTTGGAAACCAGATCACCCTTACCTTGGTTTTATCTATTGGTCTGGTCATTCCGGGATTGATATTTGTTGATGATCTCATCCCTGCATTTGGAGGAATGGGCGAAATTTTCGATCCTGCTAAGATCTATTATATCATCGTACTCTGCGGCGTACCTATGCTGGCGCTGGCTATGATGGGGAACAACGTAATTCGTGCTGAGGGAAAACCTCGTTTTGCCATGATCGCGATGATCATTCCTTCTGTGGTCAATCTTATTCTGGATTATATCCTTATTAATAAGCTGAATATGGGAATGGAAGGCGCCGCCCTGGCAACAACCGCATCCTATTTCTTCTGCATGGCTTATATTATCTGGTTTTTTCTATCGAAGAACTCAGAATTAAAGATCAGTTTTTCTCATTTCAATATGGATTTTCCTATTCTGAAGGAAATTTCAGCATTGGGAGTGGTCACTCTGGCCAGGCAGGCTGTAGTAAGCGTGACCTATCTTTTAATGAATAATATACTTTTTGATCTTGGCGGAGAAGAGTCGATCACCGTATACGCCATTATCGCTCGTATGCTTATGTTCGCACTTTTCCCGGTACTTGGAGTCACCCAGGGATTTTTGCCGATTGCTGGGTTTAATTATGGGGCAGAGAACTTCAGCAGGGTTCGAAAAAGTATCAATACTGCTATTTTATATTCTTTCCTGATGGGGCTGCTAATCTTTGCCGGAATCATGATTTTCGCGCCAGATATTGTTGCAATATTTACTACGGAACCAAGTATTCTGGAGCAAACACCTTCAGCAATGCGCTGGGTTTTTGCAGCGATTCCAATTGTAACTATTCAGCTAATTGGCGCCGCTTATTTCCAGGCAATTGGAAAAGCTGTGCCAGCATTTTTGCTTACTCTATCGCGACAGGGATTTATCTTTATTCCACTTGTCTTAATTCTTCCGAAGTACTATGGAGAGCTTGGCGTGTGGATCTCATTTCCAATTGCAGATGTACTTTCTACGATCATCACCGCCTATTTCTTGAATCGTGAGATTCGGCATACGCTCAGGTAAACTTCAGAAGCTTGAAAATTATAGTAAATCCTTATCTTTAAAGCAGACTAAACGATTTTCTATGAACCAATCACTACTCAGGCTGTCAGTTCTTTTACTGATCGCCACTCTTTTCAATTCACAAAAACATTTTGCACAGGAAATTTCCGAAGAACTTTACGGCGCTCTGGAATATCGTCTAATTGGTCCGTTTCGAGGTGGACGAAGTGCTGCAGTAACCGGTGTTCCCGGTAAGCCAAATCTTTTCTATTTTGGAGCTGCAGGTGGCGGTGTATGGAAAACGACGAATGGAGGTCGCAGCTGGAGCAATATATCTGATGGTTATTTTGGAGGATCCATTGGCGCCATTGAGGTTGCTAAGAGCGATCCAAATGTGATGTATGTAGGAGGTGGAGAAAAAACGGTTCGTGGAAATGTTTCTTCTGGCTACGGAATCTGGAAAACCGAAGATGCCGGGAAAACATGGACTTCCGCTGGATTGAAAAACAGTCGGCATGTTCCCAGAATCGTAATTCATCCGAAGGATTACAATACTGTATATGCAGCGGTTCTTGGCAATATCTACAAACCTACTGAAGAACGTGGCGTTTATAAATCTACCGATGGAGGTAAGAACTGGAAAAAAGTACTTTTTTCAAATGCAGATGCCGGTGCAGTAGATCTTATTATGGATCCCAACAATCCGCGAGTTTTATATGCCAGTACCTGGAATGTTCAGCGTACACCTTATAGTCTGAGTAGTGGAGGAGAGGGATCAGCTTTATGGAAAAGTACGGATAGCGGGGAAACCTGGAAGGAAATTTCAGAAAACAAAGGTTTTCCGAAGGATACTCTAGGAATCATTGGCGTGACCGTTTCTCCTGCAAATAGCGAAAGAGTCTGGGCTATTGTTGAAAATAAAGATAAAGGAGGTGTTTATCGCAGTGACGATGCCGGTGAAACCTGGAATTTGATCAATGACGATCGTAGCCTGAGACAACGCGCCTGGTATTATACACGAATCTATGCCGACTCAGAAGATCAAGACAAGGTATATGTGCTCAATGTAAATTATCATACAAGTACCGATGGCGGTAAGACTTACAGTTCTGCCAACGCACCACACGGCGATCACCATGATCTATGGATCGCTCCAGAAGATCCTCAGCGTATGATCATGGGCGACGATGGTGGAGCACAAATTACTTATGATGGTGGGGAAACCTGGAGTACATACCACAATCAGGCAACTTCACAGTTTTACAGAGTAACTACAGATAATTCATTTCCGTATAGGATATATGCGGCACAACAAGATAATTCTACGGTTAGAATCACGCATAGAACAGAAGGAGGAAGTATTGGAGAAGGCGACTGGGAATCTACAGCGGGAGGTGAGAGCGCACATATTGCCGTAGATCCTGAAAATCCTGAGATCGTGTATGGTGGAAGTTATGATGGATTCCTAACCAGGTACAATCATGAAACCGGGACTGTACGGAGTATTAGTGTCTGGCCAGATAACCCAATGGGTCATGGAGCCGAAAATCTCAAATATCGTTTCCAGTGGAACTTCCCTATTTTCTTCTCTCCGCATGATCCTGATAAATTGTATACCGCATCCAATCATTTGCATATGACCACGAATGAAGGGGAAAGCTGGGAGGAAATTAGTCCTGATCTTACGAGAAACGACAAGTCGAAACAAAAGTCTTCCGGAGGACCTATTACCCAGGACAATACTTCCGTAGAATATTACAGTACTATTTTCGCTGCTGCAGAGTCGCCTTTAAAGGAAGGTTTGCTCTGGACGGGTAGTGATGACGGCCTGGTACATGTTTCCAGGGATGGTGGAAAAAACTGGGAAAATGTAACACCTAAAGGAATGCCGGAGTGGATGATGATCAATAGCATTGAACCTTCTGTTTTTGATGAAGGCACGGCATATATCGCTGGAACCAGGTACAAACTGGGAGATTTTGCTCCTTATTTATATAAAACGACCAACTACGGGAAGTCCTGGAAAAAGATCACTTCTGGAATTTCTTCGGAACATTTTACCAGGGTGGTTCGTGAAGATCCTGCAAAGCAAGGCTTGCTTTATGCAGGGACTGAAACCGGGATGTATATTTCATTTGATAATGGAGAAAACTGGAAATCTTTCCAGTTAAACCTGCCAATTGTCCCAATTACCGATCTTGCCATTAAAGAAAATAATTTGATCGTGGCTACGCAGGGAAGAAGTCTCTGGATCATTGATGATCTTAGTCTGTTACACCAGTTGAATTCAGTTGAAAAGGATCAGGATCATTTGTTTAAACCGAAAGCTTCCTATCGAATGGATGGCAGATCTCGAAAAAGTGCCACAAGCGGGACGAACCATCCTGCCGGAGTAATGACCTATTTTTTCCTGAAGGATCCTGAAGGTAAAAAAGTGAAGTTAAGCTATTTAAATGCTGATAATGATACGATTCAGAGCTTCTCTTCTGAAGCAGAAAAGAACAAACTGGAAGTAAGTAAAGGAGCCAACCAGCATGTTTGGGATATGCGTGGCAAAGGCGCTGAACGACTTGACGGAATGATCCTTTGGTGGGCAAGTACAGACGCTCCGCAAGCGGTTCCCGGAAATTACAAGGTAGTTCTGGAAGTGGAAGATGAGGTGATGACTCAATATTTCGAGATTCTGGCAGATGCGAATGCCGAAACCGACCAGGCAGGTATGCAAAAACAATATGACTTCATTACCAGCGTGAATGAAACCGTAGACAAAGCTCACCAATCCATCAAAAAGATGAGAAAGGTCGATGCGCAATTGCAGGATTTTCAGAAGCAGTATAAAAACAATGAGCAGGTAAAACCCTTGCTGGAAAAAGCAAAAACCCTTAGTGAGGAACTTTCAGAAATAGAAAATGCGCTTTACCAGACCAGGAATCGCAGTAACCAGGATCCGCTTAATTTCCCGATAAAACTCACCAATAAACTGGCGCATCTGAACAGTCTCGTAGGAATGGACGATTTTCCACCAACGCAGCAGGATATTGCAGTTAAAGACCAACTTACTGCCAGTATCAACGAAGAATTGAATAAATTTGACCAGCTTTTAGAAGAAGAAGTAAAAGCATTTAATAAGGATTTTAATGCGATGGATCTTAATTATCTATTCGTGGAGACTGAAGACTAAATGGAGTACTATAATTATATCAAAGCCCTGCACCTTATTTTCGTAATCACGTGGTTTGCCGGGCTTTTTTATATTCCGCGCTTATTCGTATACCAGATCGAAGCTGCTGAAAAGCCGGAACCGGATAGAACAATTCTTGGAGATCAACTAAAACTAATGGCGAAAAGGCTCTGGTTCATTATTACCTGGCCATCTGCGATCCTGGCGAGCGCTTTTGCTTTTACGTTACTGGCGATGGTTCCGGGCTGGCTTGAGCAACCCTGGATGCACGTGAAACTTGGTTTTGTTGTGCTATTATTTGCCTATCATTTTAAGACCCATCTAATTTTCAAAGAACTGCAGAAAGGGATCATTAACTGGACTTCAAACGGAATGCGAATCTGGAATGAGGGAAGCACACTTATCCTGTTTTCAGTAATTTTCCTGGTTATCGTGCGGGATGCTATTAACTGGATCTACGGAGTTCTGGGAATTTTTCTACTGGGGATCATGTTAATGCTGGGGATCAAATTATATAAAAGAATTCGATCCAGAAATCCCAATGCCTGAAATGGTTCGATAATTGTTGCCTTGAAGCGAAGCCTGCCTTATGAAGATGCTTAAACTATCCTTACGAACTAGAATTTTTATCTCTATGATCCTGCTGGTTCTGGGGGCATCTATTCTAATTTTTGGGGTGACAGTATATCAATATAAGCAGGAAGCTGAAAGTTATCACGAAGAACGGCTGGAGCGTAAGCAAAGAGCGATCCTTGAGAATATTAAATTTGTACTTGCCAGTACAACTTATGTTGTAGATACAGAGAATCTTGGACCTATTTTTACTGAAAGGGATAAGATCGATGAAATGGCCGAAGTCCATGAAATGCAGATCCATATTTATGATCTCGACGGAAGCCTTATTATCAAGTCCAACGAATCCTTCTTTAAAGATTCAACTACTGTAAGTATTCCAGAAAGTGTGCTCAGTAAGCTGGACGCGACCACTACCAAGCATTATTTAAAGAAAACTGAAGTCAACGGGCAAAAATACCAGTCGTCATACAGTTATATTACCGATGGAAAATTCAAGCCACTGGCGATCCTGTATTTACCATATGTACAGGATGATAGTCTGCTGAACAGGGATTTGAACAATTTCCTGGTGCGCATGGCAGAGGTCTATCTTTTTATGCTGTTGATAGCCATTATTCTGTCCTTCTTTCTTTCAAAATATATCACCAAATCGCTTAAGATCATTTCTGAAAAGATCAACCAAACCAGACTGGACAAACGAAACCAGAAGATCGAACTCTCCAATGCAACAGAAGAGATCTACGCGCTGGTTTCGGCATATAACAGCATGATCGATGAGCTGGAGGAGAGTGCTGTTAAATTGGCCACTAATGAACGTGAACAAGCCTGGCGGGAAATGGCCAAGCAGGTAGCGCATGAGATCAAGAATCCGCTGACTCCTATGCGATTGAGCGTACAAAGTTTTCAGCGTAATTTTGATCCGGAAGATCCCGAAATTCATCATAAGGTCGATGAATACAGCGAAACGCTCATCAACCAGATCGATACAATGAGTTCCATTGCTTCGGCATTTTCGAATTTTGCAAAAATGCCGGCTCAACAGAATGAAACCTTGAATGTGCCTAAGATCGTAAAGCTGGCACTGGATATTTTTAATGAGAAATACATTGAATTTCAATGTGACCAGGATGAGATCCTGGCGAAATTTGACCGTACCCAATTAATTCGGGTAGTGACCAACCTGGTTAAAAATGCTACTCAGGCACTTCAGGATGTAGAAGATCCTCGAATTATGGTGGCGGTCGAAGAAGAGGAGAATACCGTTCTTATTTCGGTTTCCGATAATGGAATGGGTATTTCCGAAGAAAATAAAACAAAGGTATTTGAACCTAAATTCACCACGAAATCAAGCGGAATGGGATTAGGTCTAGCCATGGTAAAAAATATCGTGGAAACTTATAACGGGACGATTAGCTTCGTTTCCAAACAAAATAAAGGCACTATCTTTAACGTACGATTTCCAAAATAAAGATTATGAGTTATCAGAACATTTTAGAAGAGATTGAAAACGAAATATTAACGATCACGATAGATCGACCAAAGAAGCTAAATGCTCTTAATAGAGAGACGATTCTTGAGCTTCACCGGGCTTTCAAAGCGGCGAAGGATAATGACGAGGTCAAAGTCGTAATTATTACGGGAAGTGGAGAGAAGGCTTTTGTAGCTGGAGCAGATATTAGTGAATTTGCCGACTATTCACCAAAAGAGGGGAAGAAGCTTTCAGCAGATGGCCAGGAAAAGCTTTTTGATTATGTAGCTAATTTCCCTAAACCTGTTATTGCAGCTGTGAATGGATTTGCTCTTGGTGGCGGACTGGAACTTGCGATGGCAGCTCATTTTAGAATTGCCAGTGATAATGCCAAAATGGGATTACCGGAAGTGTCTCTTGGAGTGATCCCGGGATATGGTGGAACTCAAAGATTACCACAACTGGTAGGTAAAGGTCGCGCAATGGAGATGATCATGACCGCGGGAATGATCGATGCCAACCAGGCTTTGCAATACAACCTGGTGAACCACGTAACCTCTCAGGAAGAATTGATGGAACTGGCTATGAGCCTGGCTCAAAAGATCATGAAAAACTCCATGGTTGCCATATCTACAGCAATCAAAGCGATCAATGCTAACTATGAAGATGGTGTTGATGGTTATGAAGTGGAAGTAAAAGGTTTCGGAGATAGTTTTGGAACTGAAGATTTTAAAGAAGGAACTTCAGCATTTCTAAACAAGCGTAAAGCCGAATTCCCTAATAAATAAAATACTGGCTCCTTTTTGAAAATCATGATTTGACGAAGGAGCCAATTCTTTAAATTTTAACTAGGATAAAATCCATTAAAAAGGAATAATTCCATAATTTTGAAACATGAGTTATGAGGATTTTATCAAGGGTAGGGGAGCCCAGAAAAACAGCAGTAATAAGTTTGATGCGCATAGTCATGAAACCAGGGACGACTTTTTAAACTATTGCAATGCTGAAGGGGAAGAAGCAGTCAATTTTAAGACGACCACTATAGAAACTTTTCCGAAGACGATTGTAAATAAAGTGACCAGTCCCGATGTGGGAATGGATTTTTCCTTGAATCCCTACCAGGGCTGTGAACATGGCTGTATTTACTGCTACGCCCGCAACAGTCATGAATTCTGGGGTTATAGCGCCGGTCTGGATTTCGAACAAAAAATCCTGGTAAAAAGGAATTCTGTTGAACTTTTAGAGAAAAAATTGAAAAGTAAAGCCTGGCAGGCAAGACCCATTGTTCTATCTGGAAATACCGATTGTTACCAACCTATTGAAAAGGAACTGAAGATCACCAGAGGTTTACTTCAAACCTTTTTAAAATACCGACATCCTGTTGGAATGATCACCAAGAACTCCCTCATTTTACGAGATATGGATATTCTAAGAGAACTGGCTCAGGACAGGCTCGTACACGTAAATATAAGTATCACCACACTGCAAGAACATACTCGAAGAATCCTTGAACCAAGAACTGCCAGTATTAAAAAAAGACTGGAAACTGTAGAGAAACTTTCTGCGGCCAATATTCCGGTGAGTGTGATGATGGCACCTATCATTCCCTCGATCAATAATCATGAAATTATGCCGTTGGTTCGGGAAGTGGCTAATAGAGGTGCGCTGGGTGTGGGTTATACGATCGTGCGATTGAATGGGAGTATTGGAGAGATCTTTACAGACTGGATCAAAAAATCTATGCCAGATAGAGCCGATAAAGTTTTAAATCAGATTGCAGATATTCATGGAGGCAGCCTTAACGATAGTAGGTTTGGTACCCGTATGAAAGGAGAAGGGCAGTTTGCTGAACAGGTAAAGCAGCAGTTTAAAATCGCTCGTAAAATGTATCTGCAGGATCGTAAAAAACCCAGTCTAAACTGTAAGTTGCATGAGGAATATAAAGATGGGCAGACAAAGCTTTTTTAATTTTTATGAAATTTCTATTTATACTAACTTGAAAACAAAAAGCTATGCCAGAATTACCAGAAGTCGCCTATCAAAAATTATATATTGATTCCACCAGCCTTCATCAGAAGATCGTAAAGGTGGATACGGGTGCAGACAAGATCTTCCAATCCCCTAAAAAAGAGTTTAAGGATAGACTTCAAGGGAATGAGATCAAAGCGGTTTCTCAAATTGGTAAATATCTTTTTCTGGAACTAGTGAAGGATGGTTTTCTGGTAGTTCACTTCGGAATGACCGGCAGAATGGACTTCTTCCAGCACGATGATTTCCATAAACATGCTCAGCTAACGCTTACTTTCGACAATGGCGGCAAACTGTCTTTTATCTGTCCGCGGAAATTTGGCAAACTATTTCTTACTGATGATATTGAAAACTTCAGAAAAGAGAAGAAACTTGGACCGCACGCCACTGAAGTTTCAGAAGAAGAATTTATAGATCTTTTCAGCAATAAAAAAGGCAATGTGAAAACTGCATTAATGGACCAGGCTTTTATCGCCGGGTTAGGGAACCTTTATGTTGACGAGATGCTGTTTCAAACAGGAATTCATCCAAAATCTAAATGCGAGAATCTCAGTGACAAGGACCTAAAGGCAATGTTCAATAAAATGAACATCATACTTGAAACGGTGACTAAAAGCAAAACCGAAGGTGAGCAGATTCCTGATTCTTACCTTAGAAGTCACCGTGATGCGGGTGCAGACTGTCCTAACGGGAAGGGAAAGATCGAAATGATTAAAATTGGAGGCAGAAGCACTTACTTCTGTCCCGACTGTCAGGAAATAAGATAACTTACCTTATTATCGAACATTGGTCTAATAAGCTGCCAGTAGATCAAAATCCTAATGTTTTATTAGTACTAAAGGGCTTCCGAACTCGATTTGGTAGTTTTGCAGAACGAAACCCTAACCATTAATTCCGGTAAACTGCAAATGACTCATACCGGAACTGTAATTGGCGAAAATATGGAGGGAAACTACAAACAAGCGGAACAGGAACGCGCACTAAAATTACATAAGATCGTGAAAGAAAAACCAGGAAATACCACATTACCATCAAGTAGGGAGGAGCTGGCCAGACTGGCCGCTCTGGAATCCGGGAACTACAAATATTCAGTCGAAGACTACTTCAAAACTCCGGAAGCATTCTCGTTTAAATTATCTCCAGATGGAAAATATATTGGATATATGAAACGAAGAGCTTCAGGAGAACGGGACCTTTACCTGAAAGAAGTTGCTTCAGAAAAGGAAACATTGCTTAAGAAACAGGAAGAAGACCTTATTCGTGGATTTGCCTGGGCGAGTAAAGATCGTATTGTCTATATGCAGGACAAGGGTGGTGATGAAAATTACCATGTTTATGGAGTAGATATTTCCGGAGAAAATAACCTTGACCTTACACCATTCGAAGGTGTTAGAACAAATATTATCGCCTCTCTGAAAGAAGATAAGGACCATGTGATCGTACAGATGAACAAGGACAATCTGCAACAGGAAGAACCCTATCGCCTGAACGTAAACAGCGGAAAGATCACGAAGCTTTATACTGTAAACGAAGGGGATGATCCGGTAGCGGGCTATGATTTTGATCGGGAAGGGAATCTGCGCGCAATCACAAGAATCGTCGACGGAGTGAATACCGAACTTCTATATAAGATCGATGGGGAATTCAAACAGATAAAATATACAGATTTCAGCGATTCCTTCAGTATAGCTTCCCTGAGTGTAACTTCTGAAAATCCTGATCATGCGTACGTAGTTTCCAATCTGGATGGTGATAAGACCGAAATTCAGATATATGATCTAAAGCTGAATAAGAAGATTGAAACGATCTTTAGTAGTGAAACATTTGATGTTTCCGGCTTAACGCTGTCGAGAAAACGCGATTACGAAATAGATTATTTCAGCTACACAGGTGAAAAAACCGTAGTGGTTCCTGTAAGTGAAACCTATAAAAAGATTTACGGGAGACTAAAAGAGGAGTTTGGAGACAAACAATTCTATACCGCTGGCAGAACAGATGATGAGAGCAAATATATGATCGCAGTGACCAGTGATAAGATCGTTGGTGAGTATTACCTCTATGATGTAGAGAAAGATGAGGTAAGACTGCTATACAAGTTATTACCACAATTAAAGGCGGAAGAAATGGCCTCTATGAATCCAATCACCTTTAAAAGCCGGGACGGCAAAACCATTTATGGATACATCACGCTTCCACAAGATTACAAAGCGGGACAGCAATTACCACTTATCGTGAATCCTCATGGCGGGCCGCAGGGAATTAGAGATTCCTGGGGTTTTAATCCTGAAGCTCAGCTTTTCGCCAGTCGCGGTTATGCCACCCTTCATGTAAATTTTAGAATTTCGGGTGGATACGGAAAAGAATTTTTAAAAGCTGGTTTTGGCGAAATAGGCCGCAAAGCAATGGATGATGTTGAAGACGGAATAGATTTCGTGATCGATCAGGGTTGGGTAGATAAAGATAAAGTTGCTATTTACGGCGGAAGTCATGGTGGTTATGCGGTGCTTCGCGGAATGACAAAAACTCCGGAAAAATATGCCTGTGGTGTGGATTATGTTGGAGTAAGCAATCTCAACACATTTATGCAAACCATCCCTCCATACTGGGAAAAATACAGGGAGATCATGTACAAGATCTGGTATAATCCAGACAATGCTGAAGAACAGGCGATCATGAACGAAATTTCACCTGCGCTGCACGTGGATAAAATCAAGAGGCCGCTATTTGTAGTGCAGGGAGCAAATGATCCCCGGGTGAATATCGATGAAGCAGACCAGATCGTGGAAAGCTTGAGAGCACGCGGAGTTGAGGTGCCTTATATGGTAAAGTATGACGAAGGCCACGGATTTGGGAAAGAGGAAAACCGACTCGATCTTTATAAAGCCATGATGGGCTTCTTTGCTGAACATTTAAAAGATAAAGGAGCTAGTCCGCTAAAAGGATAATACTGAAGGAAATTAATTTATTAAAGGTCGATACAGAAATGTGTCGGCCTTTATTTTTTACCTTCCCATTCAGCATAAAACTGGTCCAGGAAACTTTCCATAAAAGCATGACGCTGTTCTGCGATCTTTTTAGCAGTAGTTGTATTCATGCGCTCTTTCAGCAAAAGCAGTTTCTCATAAAAATGATTGATGGTAGGAGCCATGGAAGCTTTATATTCTTCCTTGCTCATATTAAGGTTTGGCTTGATCTCTGGATCGTAAAGTGGTCTGTTTTTAAAGCCACCATAATTGAAAGTTCTGGC
Organism: Christiangramia marina; assembly: GCF_048285865.1. NCBI lineage: Bacteria > Pseudomonadati > Bacteroidota > Flavobacteriia > Flavobacteriales > Flavobacteriaceae > Christiangramia > Christiangramia marina. The sequence goes on from NZ_JBLVTK010000001.1 coordinate 1,077,318, forward strand.
GATTCCAATGGCACCAAGCGCATCCAGCCTGTCGGCATCCTGAACAATATCAAGTTCCATAGATCGAAATTGCTGCTGTACATTTCCCCCTTTAAAAGAAATGTTCTCAATGATCATTACCACGTGATCTATGATCTCTTCTGAAACTTTTTGAGTCTTTAGAAATTCTCTAGCCTTCGCCGGGCCTACCGTATCATCTCCTCCTTGAAATTTAGAGTCGGCAATATCATGTAGCAAAGCGCCTAATTTTACGACCAGAAGATCTGCTTCTTCAGAAGCTGCAATATTCAGACTATTCTTATAAACTCTTTCTATATGAAACCAGTCGTGACCTCCTTCAGCATTCTGTAATGTTTCCTTTACATAAGCGATCGTTTGGTCGATCAGCAATTCTTCGGTCATAGTTATTTGATATCTGCGATAATGGTTCTTTCAATTTTAGCAATAAGACTTTCAGCATCCATAGAAGATATCTCTATTGGATCATGTGCTTTTAAGGTCATATTTACGCCAATTCCCATTGGGAAATTTCCGTATTTGAATAGTTTCCAGGAGTTATTGATGGTAATTGGAACTACGAGTGTTTCCGGATTCTTTTTGAAAAGCATCAACATCCCGTTTCTTCGAAATTCCTTGGGTTCGCCAGTTCTACTGCGCGTTCCTTCAGGAAATATGACAGCAGAACGTTTGGTGGTTTTAAGATAATCTCCAAAAGCCGACATTTTTTGAAGCGACTCTCTTCTGTTCTTGCGATCTATCAATACTGAACCACCATGTCTCAAATTGAAGGAAATACTTGGAATACCGTGACCTAATTCTTTTTTACTAACAAATTTGGGATGATGTTTCCTGAAATACCAGATGAGGGGCGGAATATCATACATTCCCTGGTGGTTGGAAACAAAGATCACCGTGCGATCTGTAGGTATATTTGCAGGTTTCTGAATATCAAAAGTAGTTCCCAGAAGATTCAGGCAACGTAAGAGGAAGAGATTGAAGATATCCACACTCTTTTTATGTGCTTCATATCCTCCAAGTTTCAGGCATACCCATTGGATAGGATGAAAAAGGAGTAAATTCAGAAAAAAGAAGAAATAGAAAATTACCGAAAGCGGGTAAGCAAGAATTTTTTCCATAGGCTATAAAAATACCAAAAATAGCGAAATCTAGAACTGAGGTATAAAAAAACCACGCAGGAAACTGCGTGGTCTTAAATTATGTTAGGTTATTCTTAGCAGAACTCATTATAAGCTCCAATAAGATTTTCAGCGATCATATCTGCAGGGCGACCTTCAATATGATGACGCTCTAGCATGTGTACTAATTCACCGTCCTTAAACAATGCCATAGATGGCGAAGAAGGAGGGAAAGGTACCATAAGATCTCTCGCTTTGTCTGTTGCTTCCTTATCTACACCTGCAAAAACAGTTACCAGATTATCTGGTTTTTTGCTATTCTGTAAAGACATTCTAGCTCCCGGTCTTGCGTTCGCTGCTGCACAACCACAAACAGAATTCACTACTACCAGAGTAGTTCCCTTCTTTTCCATAGCCTGCTCAACATCTTCTACTGTGTGTAATTCTTCAAAACCAATACTAGTAAGATCCTCTCTCATTGGTTTTACTAAATCTGCTGGATACATATATCAATTCTTTTTATTAAACTTTATTGAGGCACAAAGGTACCAAATTAAGTTCAGCTTACATATCTCAAATTACTATGTACTAATAGGTTCAGTTTATGACCAGTTCCTTGCGAACTCCTAAAGCCAATTATAGATTACAACACTAAAATGTTATCTTTGCGGCTAAAGAAAATTGCCCAATGATCAAATGGCTTGCCGCAGTTCTGGGATACATGTACTTCAGGTTTCCCGGTGCTATTCTTGGATTTATAGTAGGTTCCCTGCTGGATAATTACATACGCACCTCAGGTGGTCTGTTTAAATCCATGGCTGGGGGACAGAAGCAAACAGTTTCACCCGGAGATTTTGAACTTAATTTATTATCATTAAGTTCCATTGTGATCAAGGCAGATGGGAATGTCTCCCAGCAGGAACTTGATTATGTTCGCGCGTATTTTATTCAGGCCTACGGAAAAGAGCGTGCGAATGCCACGTTTCGCACTTTCAACGAAGTAGTTAAGAACCGTCAGGTTTCGGCTTATAATATTTCCAGGTATCTAGCTGCACGAACAAAATATCCTACCAGGTTGCAAATCATCCATTTTCTCTTCGGAATAGCCCAGGCCGATGGTCATGTGAGTGAAGCTGAAGCAAACGTCATCAGGGAAATTGCCGGTCATCTTCAAATTGGAGCCAGGGATTTCGAAAGTATCAAGGCGATGTTCTTTAAGAGCACCACCAGCGCTTACACAATCCTGGAGATCGAGAAATCTGCAACAGACGCTGAAGTTAAAAAGGCTTACCGCACCATGGCGAAAAAATACCATCCAGATAAATTAGGAGATATGGATGAAGCCTATAAAAAAGGAGCTGAAGAGAAATTTAGAAAAGTTCAGGACGCCTATGAACAGATTCAGAAGGAACGCGGACTTTAATTCTCCAGTATTTCCAGAATCTGCTCCTTATTGAGATATTGAAAATACCTTGCTTTGGCTTTAAAATCCTGATCCAGAAAGACCATTGCCGGCAGCGAAAATGGTCTGTTTTTTCGTCTGGCCATGAGGAGGGCGATCTGGTGAACCGGATTTCTTCGGTTTAGCCGTTCATTGATAAATACCTGATTCCCAAAACGGACACTATCCTCGCTTTCCACATCAAATTTTACTGCGTAATAATCTTTCTTTAATCGCTTCTGAACCACTTCGGAAGAAAAAACTTCTTTATCCATTCTTTTGCATGGCGCACACCAGTCGGCATAAAAGTCTATAAAAACCTTTTTCGGTTTCTGCTGAAGGGAATCATACAATTGTTCAAAAGTGAGCCATTCTACTTCAGACTTCTTTTGTGCGGAAGTTTCCGTAGAAAGAACAAAGAGGAGAGCAACAAAGATTACCGAAAACTTCATATTATAAAGATTCTATTTTGAGACCTACAAAAACAGAACGCGGATTCCCTGGACCGTAGATGTAGTTACTGTCACGGTTCTTACCGATATCAAAATCGTCCTGGTAAGCATTGGTGACGTTCTTTACGCCACCAAAGATCTCCATATTGGAATTGACTCTCGACAGCGGAATGTTATACCCCAATCGCAAACTTAATTCAGCAAAACTCGGTGTCACATCATATTCATCCACGTCCTGACCTGTTCCTTCACCCGCAAAATGTACAATATCCATCTCTCCTGTATAGACGAGGTTAGCACTTGCACTGAATCGTTTACCTGGTGTGTAAGTAAGCGTTGCGTAGCCATAATCGTTTGGAGTGCGTAGAAAATCTCTTTTTGCTTCCAGGCCTTCAATGTTTTTAACAGGTTCTTCAAACTTGCTGGATTGTAAGGTAAATCCGGCTTCCAGTTCAAATAAATAGTCAAAATTTGCCCTAGTTTCCAGCGTAAATCCTTTTACCGTAGCTCCAGATCCATTGCGTTTTTCAAAACGTTCTCCAAATTGATCCTCTTCTAGGGGGAATAAATAAAAAGCATCGTTCAGTTTTGTATAAAAACCTTCCAACGTGTATCCCCAGATAAAATGCTCGGTAGCCCGGTCATAATTGATGGAGGCCGTAAAACTGTTACTTCGTTCTTCGAACAGGTCTTCTGCGAGGGAAATTCTTGAAATTCCGCCGCCGGCAAATGCGATATGCAGATCTGTGTCAAAAGCCTGCGGAGCACGGAAACCTGTTCCCCAACCCAATCTAAACTGCGTGGTTTCTTTTAGTTTGTACAACAAAGAAAGACGCGGACTCACAATTGCATCATCTACCAGATTGTGTTTATCGACTCTAAAACCTGAAAGAAAATTCAGGTTCTCATTGATATCCCAGTCATTTTGAAAGAACGCTCCAAAATTTCTGGTAGTCTGGTCGATGAGGTAGTTGTAAGAAGGGATAATATCGTACACATCATCATATACGAATTCTGCTCCCGTGGTAAGTGTCGTGGTTCCACCCAAAAAATTATCGATTCGCTGATTAAATTGACCGCCTCCCTGATGCGTTTCCACTTCTGAAGTTCCGTAAGGGGGATTGGCAAAAAATTGCTGTTTTTCGTTTTCATCATCGGGAATGATCCCGGTATAATGGTCACGCTTGGTGGATTGACCACCGTAATAAAGAATAATTGAACTCTTGTCATCATTAAAATTTACCTGGTAATCCAGGCTTCCCATAAGAACATTATGAGTTCTCTCTTCACTCTGTTGAGCCAGATAGGCGGGGCCTTCCACCATTTCTCCGCCATATCGGTACTCATACAGACTACTCAGGCTTAAATTGATCTTGGAATCTTGTGTGAGCAGGTAAAAGGCGTTCACCCCAAAAGCATTGTCTTTAAGTTCGGGTAATTCAGAATAGTTGTCGCCATTCGCATCGTACAATTCCCGGGTTCTGCGATTAACGAAGAAATTTGCTCCTGCTTTATAATCTTTGGAGACTACCGTAGCGTTCCCGTTTAAAATGTCCTGATTTGCATCGCCATCAATGTTCTCGAAAGTATAGCTAAGACTGTATGAATTTTTCTTCGGAATTTTGGTGATCACATTTACTGTCCCACCAATGGCACTGGAACCATACAAAGCTGAAACTCCACCACGAACAACCTCTATACGCTCGATCATGTTCACCGGAATTTGTTCCAGACCATACAACCCGGTTAACGGACTAAAAATTGGACGACCGTTCACAAGGATCTGTGAATATCCACCTTGCAGGCCATTCATTCTTAGCTGGGTGTAATTACAGGTCTGGCAATCTTTTTCGATTCTTAATCCCGGCTGAAAGCGCAACCCGTCTGAAAGATCTGTCGCTACCACCTGTTCCAGGGTTTCACTGTTGATAAGATTTACGATCACCGGAGAATCTGTTCTTCTTTTGGCAGTTCTGGTCCCGGTAACCACAATTTCGTCCAGTCCGTTTGGATCTATTTCCATTTCGAAATTTAGAGTCTTTTTGCCTTGTTCGAGCCTTATGTTGCTGTAAACTGTCCTGAAGCCCTGGGACTTCACAATCATTTTATACTCACCAGCAGGAAGCTTCAGGCTATAAGCACCATTTTCATCAGCACTTGTACCATAAGCTTCATCTTCAGTATAGATACTGGCAAATGCTACGGTACCTTCAGAAGAACTAATAGTTCCGGTAATTTCAGAACCCTGGGCAAAACTGGAAATTGATATAATTCCGAAGAGGAAAAAAGATATAAACCGCATTATTTTTTTTACGAAGATATAAAATATATTTAGATGAGTCTAAAAAATGTATTTATTGAATAAAAAATGTATTTTTGGTGCTATTAAAATGTATTTTATGTTTAGCTTATCTGAAGAGAATTATCTCAAAGCCATATTTCATCTACAGAATTCCTATAAAAATGGGGTGAGTACGAACGCGCTTGCCGAGGAAATGCAAACCAAAGCCTCCTCGGTGACCGATATGATCAAGAGACTTTCAGAAAAGAGCCTGGTGAATTACAAGAAATATCAGGGGGTAAAACTTAGTGAAGCGGGTCGGGCTGCCGCGATAGAAGTGATTCGAAAACATCGATTATGGGAAGTATTTCTCGTGGAAAAACTCAATTTTAACTGGGATGAGGTGCATGAAGTGGCCGAGCAGCTGGAGCATATTAAGTCTGAAAAGCTAACTGCAGAACTGGACAGGTTTCTGGGATTCCCACAGCGAGATCCACATGGAGACCCAATTCCAGATTCAGAAGGGAACTTTTCAGTAGCTAACCGCGTCTTACTATCTGAACTTAAAACTGATGAAACCGGGATTTGTGTGGGTGTAAAAGATTCCTCTACCGAATTTCTACAATACCTGGACAAGAATAATATTTCCCTGGGAGCGACCGTAAAGGTGAAGCAAAAGGAGGATTTTGATCAATCAATGTTGATCGAAATGGATGATAATGAATTGATGATCTCAAACCAGATCTCAGCCAACTTATATATAAAAACAACTTAGAATGGAAGCATTAATTAGCTATTTCGAACAATTGGATCCGGTACTTGCAGCATTATATGCAACCCTTTTTACCTGGGGACTTACAGCATTGGGAGCATCGCTGGTTTTCTTGTTTAAAGGAATGAACCGAGCTTTCTTTGATGGAATGCTGGGTTTTACCGGTGGCGTTATGGTAGCGGCAAGTTTCTGGAGTTTGCTGGCTCCCGGAATAGAGATGAGTCCTGGCGAAGGATTCGAAAAAACGATCCCGGCCTTGGTTGGATTTGGGCTGGGAGCACTGTTCATCTTTGGACTTGACAAGGTTCTGCCGCATTTGCACGTAAATTTCAAAATGAGTGAAGCTGAAGGGGTTAAAACTCCGTGGCATAAATCTGTATTATTAACGCTGGCGATCACCCTGCACAATATTCCCGAAGGTCTTGCCGTAGGTGTGCTGTTTGGTGGTGTTGCGGCCGGTTTTGAGGGTGCCAGTATTGGTGGTGCGGTAGCTCTGGCCATTGGTATTGGACTGCAAAACTTCCCGGAAGGATTTGCAGTAGCCATGCCTTTAAGAAGACAGGGATTAAGCAGATGGAAAAGTTTTAATTATGGGCAACTTTCTGCGATTGTTGAGCCTTTTGCGGCAGTGCTTGGGGCCTGGGCAGTGATGACCTTTGAACCTATATTACCATACGCACTATGTTTTGCTGCGGGTGCGATGATATTTGTAGTGGTAGAGGAGGTGGTCCCGGAAGCACAGCAGGGTGACTTTACCGATATTTCAACCCTTGGATTTATTGGAGGTTTCATGGTCATGATGACGCTGGACGTAGGTCTCGGGTAGTATTTTGCAACAGGAGTAATTTGCGATCGTCTTTTTTAAAAAGACAATATGCGATTTCTCATCATTCTTATGGCATTATACATTTCTTTTCAATCTACTGAAAAGGAAAAAGAAGAGACAACTTCAGAAACTAAGGAACAAAAACCGGAAGTAGAATTGAATGTCTTTTCGGCATCCTTATGCCTTGGAGATGAGCTCAATTTTGGAGATCGCCGAATAAAATTCAGGGAGATCATTTCAGATTCAAGGTGTCCCAGTAATCCTATCGTTATGTGCATCTGGGCAGGACAGGTGCGAGTAAAAGTGGATGTCTATGAAAAGCGGGAGTTTGTTGGAAGTGTAGAATTTTCAGGTACTCAGTCAATAGACCATCTTTTTGCTGTTTCGAAAGAATTAAAGATAAGTCTGGTAAATGTCAAACCTTATCCAGTGAATCCTGGTAAAATTCCTGCGGAAGATTATATGGTAAGTTTTCGGCTTACCGAAGCGATGTGATTAATCACTACAGCCACAACCGGAAACTCCGCAAGCAGCAGCGCTATCTTTCTTTTTGGAACCGCCAACAAAGGAAGGCTTCCATATAAAGCGCGTAACCACGTAACCCAGAGCTATCAAAAAGGTAATTAAAACCAATATTTCCTGAAGTATTTCCATATCAATTCAGTCGTTTTATAATTCTAAACTTACTATTATTTCAGTACCTGGAATGCAATAAGTGCGACTACATAAGCAAATGCAGTCATGATTACTAATTGTAAAACAGGCCATTTCCAGGTATTTGTTTCTCGTTTTACTATGGCCAGCGTACTCATACATTGCATTGCAAAGGCATAAAAAAGCAATAAGCTTATACCACTGGCAAATGTAAATAATGGTCCGCCCAGGACAGGGTTGGTTTCTGCGGCCATTCGGTTTTTGATGGTTTCCTCTTCGTCACTTCCCACACTATAGATAGTTGCCAGGGTTCCTACGAAAACCTCTCTTGCAGCGAAGGAACTTATGATCGCGATCCCTATTTTCCAGTCGTAACCTAACGGAGCAACGGCAGGCTCTATTCCACGTCCCATAATACCTATATAGGAATTCTTCAGTTTATAGGAAGCGATTGCTTCTTCTACACTTTCATCCTCTACATTCTCGTTGTTCTCATACTGAGCGGTGACAATCTCTTTAGCATTGTTAAAATCATCTCCGGGACCGTAACTGGCCAGCACCCATAGAATTACAGAAATAGCTAATATGATCTTTCCGGCGCCAAAAACAAAAGATTTCGTTTTTTCAACCACATTGATCGCAACATTCTTGGCCATAGGAAGCTTATAATTAGGCATTTCTATGACGAAGTAAGATTTTGAACTGGTCTTTAATATTTTGTTTAGTAGCCACGAGGAAAAAATAGCCATTCCGAAGCCGAGCAAATAAAGGATCATCAAGGTTAATCCCTGGTAATTGAAACCAAAGAAACTCTCATTTGGAATTACCAGCGCGATAATGATTAGATAAACCGGTAAACGAGCAGAGCAGGTTGTAAACGGAACTACCAAAATAGTGATCAGTCTTTCTTTCCAGTTTTCAATATTCCTGGTAGCCATTACCGCGGGTATTGCACAAGCCGTTCCTGATACTAGTGGCACCACACTTTTCCCGCTAAGACCAAAACGTCTCATGATGCGATCCATTAAAAAGACCACGCGGCTCATATAGCCCGATTCTTCCAGAATGGAGATAAAGAAGAACAGAAAAGCGATCTGCGGAATAAATATGACGATCCCTCCAAGCCCAGGAACGATCCCTTCTGAAATTAAATTGGTAAAGGATCCTGCCGGCAGGGTGTTTTTGGTCCACTCGCTTAGCGAAGCAAATGCGGCATCGATCATATCCATTGGATAGCTCGACCAGCTGTAGATCGCCTGGAATATTAGAAGTAAGATTCCGAAGAAAATAACATATCCCCAGACTTTATGCGTTAGAATACGGTCAAAACGAGATCGAAGATCTGTAGCTGCATTCTTGTCTACGGTCATCGTCTCCTTCAGCACACCGTTGATGAACTGGTATCTTAAAATTGTTTCTTTTTGCTGAAGTCTCTTCAGGTCACTAACAGATTTTGTATTAAAATCTGAACTTCGGTTGATCTCACCACGGTTTATATTTCCGAAGTTGACATCCTGAGTGATTACCAGCCAGAGTTTGTATAAAGATTGATTAGGAAAGGTTTTGCGTAAGTTTCCGAAGTATTCCGGATCGATCACAGATGCATTTACACAGGGATCTACCGTCATATGACGATAGTTGATGATTAATTCCTTTAGCTCTTCAATACCCATATTTTTACGGGCACTTACAAGCGCGATCCTGGTCTTTAAGCGTTCTTCCAGTAATTTAATGTCCAGGCTAATCCCCTTACGATCCATCCTGTCTGCCATGTTAATCGCAAGAATGGTAGGAATTCCAAGGTCTTTGATCTGGGTGAACAACAGTAAATTCCGCTTAAGATTTTCGACGTCACTCACTACAACTGCAACATCTGGATAATCTTTATCGTTTTTATTGAGAAGCAGTTCTATGACGACATTTTCATCTACAGAACTGGCGTTTAAACTATAAGTACCTGGAAGGTCAAGAATATGAGCTTTTAATCCACGTGGAAGTTTGCAGATCCCTTCCTTTTTCTCAACGGTGATCCCGGGATAATTCCCTACCTTCTGGTTGAGTCCGGTAAGCTGATTGAAAACAGAGGTCTTTCCAGTATTGGGATTTCCTATTAAAGCAACATTAATTTGCTTTCCCATATTAGCCTATTAATTCGATTTCTATAAGCAAAGCGGTTTCTTTTCTTATGGCCAGATGACTTCCATTTATGTTTAAATACATAGGGTCATGGAATGGCGCAGTTTGAACAAGTTCTACTTCATTTCCAGGAAGGCAACCCATTTCGAGCAATTTCAGGGGGACCATATCTGCAGAGAATTCTTTAATGATTCCGCGTTGGCCTCGCCTAAGATTTGCAACCGTCACCTTCATTTTTATTTAGATTGATTTTAAACAAGGCAAAAGTAATGGAATTTGGCCCAATACAAAAGATTAGCCTTAAATAATTAGCGATCCTCTTTCTTCAGTATTTCAATATCGTGCATGAGATCTTCTATAGCTTCCGGCTGCGTACCGTCGTAAAAACCTCTAATTTGTTTCTTTTTATCTACCAGCACGAAATTTTCAGTATGAATCATATCGTATTTTCCACCATCGCCGGTGGATTTAGTAGCCAGGTAAGATTTACGGGCCAGATCATAGATCTGCTTTTTATCACCCGTCACCAGGTTCCATTTTTCATCGAGCACACCTTTTTCTACGGCATATTCTTTTAGGACAGGAACGCTGTCGGTTACAGGAAATACAGTATGGGAAAGTAGTAAAATGTCCTCATCATCTTTGATTGTTTCCTGGATCTCGATCATATGATCTGTCATGATCGGGCAAATGGTAAGGCAGGTGGTAAAAAAGAAGTCGGCTACATAGATCTTATCGTCATAAAATTCTTCAGTGATCGTATCCCCATTTTGGTTTACGAGTTTAAAATCTGCGATCTTATGATATTTTCTAACATACTGAACGGTGGTATCCACCAGTTCAGCATTCACCATATCTGGTTGAAAAACGGGTAATCGCTCCTCAGGTTTTAGTAAAGTATAAATAAAATACATGATGATGACCGAGAGAACAGCCAGTACGATGGCGAACGGTTTATAGCGGGCAAAGAACTTAAGCATTGGCGCAATTTTTTACAAAGTTATGGCCTGAGCTTCAATTAGTCCAATTTCTTCTGCGGAATTTTTCAGGGTTGATTACTAGATCAAACTAAACTTTCCTAGAAGCTTTTAAAAACTTACTTTTGTGCGATTTAAAATTTGAAGTTAGCTGATGGATCCATTTTTAGTAAAAGCCATACAATTAATATTAAGCCTTTCCTTACTTATTGTTCTCCACGAATTAGGTCATTTTATTCCGGCCAAAATATTTAAAACCAGAGTTGAAAAATTCTATCTCTTCTTTGATGTGAAATTTTCTTTGTTTAAAAAGAAATTCGGGGAAACGACCTATGGAATTGGTTGGTTACCGCTTGGTGGATATGTGAAGATCGCGGGGATGATCGATGAGAGTATGGACAAGGAACAAATGTCCAAACCTCCACAACCCTGGGAATTTAGAAGCAAACCGGCATGGCAGCGATTGATTATTATGCTGGGTGGTGTAACTGTAAATCTTGTTCTTGGTTTTCTTATTTACATGATGATCATGTTCGTTTGGGGATCTGCTTACGTAGGGCCAGATGAAATGCCAGATGGATTTGCAGTGATCGATGATTTCAAGGAATATGGTTTCGAGGATGGAGACAGGATTCTTGAGGTAAATGGAAATGAGTTCCAGAATAGCCTGGATATCAATAAGCATCTTTTTATGAGAGATGTTCAGAATATTACAGTATTACATCAGGATGGTTCAGAAGAAACTATTGAGGTTCCGGAAGAAATAGGGACACAGATGTTCGAAAAAGGAGTAATGCAGCCATTTGTTCCAATTCAGTCTGCAGTCATTGATACGGTCATTGCAGAGCATGCAGCATCAAAGGCAGGTCTTAAAAAAGGCGATAGTATTATTAGTCTGAATGATGTTGAAATTGGTTATTGGCACGAAATCGCTCCTGCTTCCTTTGAAAACAAGGAAAAGACTATAGAAGTTATTTTTGAACGAAATGGGGAAATCATGAGCACAGAGGTCACTCCAGATGAGGATGGATACCTGGGTGTTGGGCCAGCCTCAGAGATTGAGATAAAACGCAATAAGTACGGTCTTAGCGAAAGCATAAGCAAAGGATTTGATTACGGATACTGGACATTAAGAGATTATGTGTACCAATTTAAATATGTATTTACAAAAAAGGGAGCTACGCAACTTGGAGGATTCGGGGCTATTGGAGGTTTGTTCCCGGATTCCTGGAACTGGTTCGGGTTCTGGAATACCACGGCCTTACTTTCAATTATCCTTGCATTTATGAATATCCTGCCAATTCCTGCACTGGATGGTGGACATGTGATGTTTCTATTGTATGAGATGGTTACAGGTAGAAAGCCAAATGATAAGTTTATGGAGATCGCCCAGATGGCTGGTTTCTTCTTATTGATAGCGCTGGTGCTTTATGCAAATGGAAATGATATCTACCGCTGGTTATTTGAATAATCTCTGCGGAAGAATTTATAGATACAAAACAGTCCTTTTTGGCTGTTTTTTTTTGTTTATTAGTATCTGTAGAAATATAAAATCTATCATTACTGAAAATTTTATCGATCTGTAATTAATTGACTTTCTGAAGGATTCGTAATCGAAGTAAAATTCTTCGAAAAAAATCTGAAATTTGTTTTGACAGCATTTAAAAATTGATTTATATTTGCAACCGCTTTCAAAGCAAAACATTC
>NZ_JBLVTK010000001.1:1089768-1093075 GCF_048285865.1 Christiangramia marina
GAGCAACAAAGCCATTCGTTTTTCGAGTGGCTTTCTTGTTTTTAGTACTTTCCTCTCTAATCCCATTTTTAAACTTAATTTAATATAAGCGTGACCTTAAAGAGACATCGCTGTACTTTCTTTGTGCGTACAAAAGCACACGAAAATCGTATTAGTTTTTGTCGACTCTACATAATAGTGTGCGAGGCTGTCCTGTAAAAACAGGGCAGCCTTTTTTTATTAACTTAGATCAACCTCAGGTTTAACTCTTGGGAAACATTCAGTTAACATAAAGTCTGTTTCTTTGTCGCCGACAAAAACTTATAATACGATTTAATGAAGACTAGATTCAGCACACTTGTTTTGTGCCTATTCGTCGCACTGGGACTTGAAGCTCAGGAAATAAGTGACACAAAATTTGGAAAAGGCCTGCTTAATTTCACCGCAAAGGATAGTTCCTTTAGCGTGAAATTTGCACCAAGGTTTCAGTTTAGATCTTTTACAACCTGGAATCACGATGGAGAAGAGTACATGGATCCAGAGCAAAATTTCCTGATTAGAAGAGCAAGACTAAAATTTGATGGATTCGCTCTTACGCCAAAACTGGTTTATAAGATTGAACTTGGTCTTTCGAATAATGACATTTCCGGAGCCAATCAGTTTACATCTAATTCTCCACGGTATATTCTCGACGCAGTTCTTAAATGGCATTTTCATAAGAACTTCGAACTATGGGCGGGGCAGACCAAACTTCCTGGAAATGTGGAAAGGGTTATTTCTTCAGCGAGTTTACAGCTTATAGACCGATCTATTGTAAACAGCAGGTTCAATCTAGATAGAGATATTGGACTACAGCTACATCATAAATTCAAACTGGGAAAAAAATTCGTGATCAAAGAGAAGCTGGCGTTTTCGCAGGGAGAAGGACGAAATATAACCAGCGGTAGCCAGGGAGGAATGGAATACACAGGAAGAATTGAGCTTCTGCCTTTTGGAGAATTTCTTGAAAAAGGAGATTATTTTCAGGCAGATCTTGAACGAGAGCCCTCTCCTAAACTAATGCTGGGAGCAGTTTACGATATTAATAATGATGCCGTAAGAACGAGAAGTAACCTGGGAAGTTTTATGTTGCTGGAAGATGGGACACTTTACGAAACCGATATCCAAACGTTTTTCCTGGATGCTGTTTTTAAATACCGCGGACTTTCTGTAATGGCAGAATATGCCTATCGCGATGCAGAAGATCCCATTGCCAGGATTCAGGGAGAAAATCAGCCAGCTGAATACAGGGTGCTGGAAGGGCAGGGAATAAACTTTCAAACTGCGTACCTTTTCAAAAGTAATTATGAAATTGCAGCTAGATACTCAAGAAACGACTATTCCGATATTATCGAAGTGGATGATGTCGAGCAATACACTCTGGGAGGATCCAAATATATTGTAGGACATAAACTAAAGATACAGGCAGATATCAATTATTCGAAACAAGCTGGAATAGAGGATTTTATATCATTTAGAACAGGCTTCGAATTTCACTTTTAAAATTAACAATTAGGTAACAGTAAATCCACGATTTGGTTGGATACTTGCACCGCTTTTTAAACACAATAAAATGGAAAATATTTACTTGTTGATGCTGGTTGCATTAGTGGTTCTTGCCATTGCCGATTTGGTGGTTGGAGTTAGTAATGACGCCGTAAACTTCCTGAACTCTGCAATTGGTTCCAAAGCGATCTCATTCAAAACGATCATGATCGTGGCCAGTGTAGGTATCTTTATTGGTGCTGTTTTTTCCAGCGGAATGATGGAGGTAGCCAGAAAAGGTATTTTTATGCCCGGTCAGTTCTATTTTGATGAGATCATGATCATATTTATGGCCGTTATGATCACAGACATTCTCCTGCTGGATTTTTTCAACACACTGGGAATGCCAACTTCAACAACAGTATCCATTGTATTCGAATTACTTGGAGCAGCGGTAGTAATGGCGCTTATCAAAATTGGAGCTTCAGATACTCAAACGCTGGCAGATCTTTCCTCTTACATCAATACAGATAAAGCAACCGAGATCATATCCGGAATATTTCTATCTGTAGTCATCGCATTTACTATAGGAGCATTGGTGCAGTGGTTGTCCCGCTTAGTATTCACGTTTGAATACGAAAAGAAAATCAAGAATTTTGGTTCTATTTTCGGCGGAATTTGTCTTGCAGCTATCAGTTATTTTATCATTTTCAAAGGGATGAAAGGAACTCCTTATTACGATAGTTTTAAAGATATACTTTCTACACAGGTTTATGCTGTGATGGCGGTTAGTTTCCTGTTCTGGACAATTTTCAGCTATTTATTTATGAAGATCTTTAAGAAAAGTATCCTGATCTTCGTGATTGCAGTAGGAACATTTGGTCTTGCGCTTGCATTCTCTGGAAATGACCTGGTGAACTTTATTGGGGTTCCAATGGCGGCTTACCACTCTTATGAAGCCTGGGCGGCGTCTGGCCAGATCTCTACGGAATTCTCAATGGAGGTATTACGTGATAAAGTACCAGCAGAACCAATTTTACTATTTATTTCTGGAGCCATTATGGTGCTTACACTCTGGTTTTCGAAGAAAGCAAAAACTGTAGCTGAAACCGAAATTGGACTTTCCAGACAGGGACATGGAACCGAAAAGTTCGATCCAAATATGCTTTCCCGTGCTCTAGTAACAGGAACTACAAAGCTTGCTGATACTTTTAGAGTGATTATTCCTGGGGGAATGCGTAGAAAGATTGGTCGCAGTTTCAACAAACCCGATGATATACTTATAGGGGATAAAGCTGAAGAACAACCTGCTTTTGATATGATCCGTGCAGCAATCAACCTTACTGTAGCCGGTGTATTGATCTCTATCGCTACTTCCTATAAGTTACCATTATCTACTACTTATGTAACTTTTATGGTGGCTATGGGAACTTCACTGGCAGATAAAGCCTGGGGTAGAGAAAGTGCTGTATATCGTGTTGCCGGAGTTTTGAAAGTAATTGGAGGTTGGTTCTTCACTGCATTTAGCGCCTTCTCGGCTGCAGGAATTTTGACCTATATTATTTTCCTCGGAAAAGGACCTGCAATTGCCATTCTATTAATCGCAGCTATAGGACTACTTGCCAGAAATTATATCTCACATAAGAATAAGGAAACTGCCAAAGCTGATAAATCTGGCTTGAAGAAATCTGAAAGTAAGACCGTTCAAGGGATTATCCTCGAAAGCGCTGATAATATTTCTAATGTGGTAAGCAGATCCAATAAGATCTTCTCTGATACTTTTGCCGGATTATCCAAACAGGAT